>JBQTJI010000040.1:0-44096 GCA_052387255.1 Gemmobacter sp.
GACCGGGGCGACAGGGCAAAGACCACGGCATCGGCCAGTTCCCGGTCGGTGGTCATCCGGCGGCCCAGGGGAATGCGCGCCTCGATCCGCGCCCGCTCGGCCTGCGGGTCGGGCATGGACGACAGCCAGGCCGCATACATCGGCGTCATGACCTCTGCCGGGATCACCGCATTCACCCGCACCCCGTCGCCCGCCAGCGCCGCCGCCCATTCCCGGGTCAGCCCCAATTGTGCAGCCTTTGCAGCCACATAGGCCGAGGTCTTGCCCTGACCCGTCACCGCCGTCTTGGAACTGACGTTGACGATGGCCCCCCGCGATGCCCTCAGGTCGTCCAGGAACAGGTGTGCCAGCGTGTAGTAGTGCGTCAGGTTCCGGTCCAGCGAGGCACGGAACGCGTCCGGCCCCGCCTCCAGCCCCACCCCGTCATTGCTTCCTGCGTTGTTCGCCAGCCCCCAGACCGGCCCCCACCCCGCACGTACCTCTGCCGCCGCCCGGCGGCAGGCGTCGTCGCTGGACAGGTCGGCCAGGACCACGCCCGCGCTCGGAGAAAGATCGCGTAACTCTTTGATAAACAACGCATCAGGTGCTCGCCGCGTGACGATCACCGGCACCGCCCCCTCTTCCGCCAGCACCGAGCTGATCGCCCCGCCGATCCCCGCACCCCCGCCGGTGACGACGATCACCCTGCCCCGCAACCCCAGGTCCATCGGCCCCTCCCTAACGCTCGGCCAGCGCCCGCCAGACGGTGGCAACGGCGGCGGCCACGGCATCGTCCACGCTCATCGCGGTCGTGTCCAGCACCAGCGCCCCCTCTGCCGCGCGGAGCGGCGCGTCGGCGCGCCCCGTGTCGCGCGCATCGCGCTCGACCACCTCGGCCAGCACCTGCGCCGCGTCCCCGCCCACCTCGCGCCAGCGCCGGTCGGCGCGCGTCTCGGCACTGGCGGTGACGTACAGCTTCACCTCGGCCTCGGGGCAGATCACCGTGCCGATGTCGCGCCCGTCCAGCACCGCGCCGCCCGGCTGGCGCGCGAAACGCCGCTGAAAATCGGCAAGAGCCTCCCGCACCTCGGGAATTGCCGCGACGATACTGGCCGTCTGCCCTGCCGCCAGACTGCGCAGGTCGTCCCGCGCCAGGTCGGCCGCGGTCAGCGACCGCGCCGCCGCCAACGGATCGCCCCCCAGTGCCCCCACCGCGCGATAGAGCAACCCCGTGTCCAGATGCGCAAACCCGAACCGCGCCGCAAGCGCCCGCGCAATCGTGCCTTTCCCCGCCGCCGCCGGCCCATCGATCGCCACGGTGAACACGGCCTCGCCCTCAAGCCCTTGCAAAACCTTGCCCTTTCATCTGTTCCCAAGTATCCCACGGGGGGTCCGGGGGGTGTGAAACCCCCCGGTCCTGCCCGTGCCACAGCCCCTAATCGCCCAGTTTCGCGTGGACCTCGGCCAGGTCCACCTCGCCCTTCGGCATCTTGTTCGACGGGTCATCGAAGTCATACCGGAAAAGCTGGAAGTCGCGCTTGTAGACCTCCCACATCAGGTGCCGCGACAGGTCGTCGAAGTACGCCTCGACCGGATGCTCCCGCTTCGGCCCGTGCCCCTCGCTTTCGTTGAAGCGGGGCATGGTGGCCACGTCCAGCCTGTGCCGGACGGGCACGCGGTCCAGCACCGACTGCATGCCCGCGTTGAAATCCTCGGTAAAGAAGATGCGGTCATAGCGCCCGCCGTTCACGATGAAGGTGCTGATATGGCCCGACATTGCCGACCAGTGGATGTCGGGGTCCATCGGCTTTTTCCAGCGGATCGTGTCGCGCACGAACAGCAGGAACCGGCGGAAACTGGCGATCTGGTCGAAGGGCGCGCGCCCGTCCGGCCCGCCCACCTCGACCCCGTATTTCTGCACCAGCAGCGGCACCAGGTTCCCGCGATAGCGTTTGCCGTTGCGCTGGATGCCGCAGATCTTGTCGAAGAACGACGACAGGATGCGGGTGTAGGGGTTGCGCACGCAGGTGAAGGTCAGGGTGCTGCGCCCCTTCACGGCGGCCTCGATGGCGGCCTGGCTGCCCTCTTGCGCCCATTTGTGCAGGCCCGTCGTCGCATCGTGGATGTCGCCGTCGAAGAACCGGCCATGGTCGGAATGGTACATCACCTGCCCGATGGTCGAGCAGGCGCATTTGGGCACCACGCGGTAGACCACGCTGCCGCTTTCCGTCATCCAGGTGCCGGGAAACCCCATCCGCCCCTCCGCTTCGCCGCCGGGACAGAAGCAAAGATAGTTTGTCTTTTCAATGACCGATAAAGCAGTCTAGGGAAACATTCGAGGCGAAACGGGGTTCACGGTTTTCTGCGCATGGCCAGGATCGCCTATATCCTTCTCTGTCACAAGGACGCCGAGGGCGTGATCGCCCAGGCGCGTCGCCTGACGGCGGCGGGCGACTATGTCGCGATCCATTTCGACGCGAATGCCGCCCAGGCCGACTATGACCGCATCCGCGACGCGCTGGACCCGAACCCCGGCGTGGCGTTCACGCGGCGGCGGGTGCGCTGCGGCTGGGGGGCGTGGTCGCTGGTCGAGGCGTCGCTGCAGGCCGTGCGCGCCGCCGTCGCGGCCTTTCCGCGCGCCACCCATTTCTACATGCTGTCGGGCGACTGCATGCCGATCAAGTCGGCGGAGTATGCCCATGACTTCCTTGACCGCGAAGATGCGGATTTCATCGAGAGCTTCGATTTCTTCAAGTCGGACTGGATCAAGACCGGGATCAAGGAAGAACGCCTGATCTACCGCCACTGGTTCAACGAACGCAGCAACAAGCCGCTGTTCTATGCCTCGATGAACCTGCAGCGCCGGCTGCACCTGACCCGCCGGGTGCCCGCCGACATCCAGGTGCAGATCGGCAGCCAGTGGTGGTGCCTGCGCCGCCGCACGGTCGAGGCGCTGCTGGCCTTCTGTGCCGCGCGCCGCGACGTGATGCGGTTCTTCCGCACGACCTGGATCCCGGACGAGACGTTCTTTCAGACGCTGGTGCGCCATCTGGTGCCGGAATCCGAGATCAGGACGCGGACGCTGACCTTCCTGATCTTCAGCGACTACGGCATGCCGGTGACCTTCTACAACGACCACTACGACCTGTTGCTGTCACAGGACTATCTGTTCGCCCGCAAGATCAGCCCCGACGCGATGGACCTGAAGCAGCGGCTGGGGCAGCTTTATGCCGCGACGGGTGTGGCCTTTCCGATCTCGGGCGGGGGGCGCAGCCTGTTCCAGTTCCTGACCGGGCGGGGCCGCATCGGGCGGCGTTTCGCCCCCCGCTTCTGGGAAACCGAAAGCAGCCTGGGGCGCGAGCGGACGCTGCTGATGGTGATCTCGAAGAAGTGGCACGTCGCCAAGCGCCTGGTCGAGCGGGTGCGCCAGGAGACAGGCTATCCGGCGGTCGACTATCTGTTCAACGAGACGTCCTGCCCGCTGCCCGACCTGGGCGGCATCCAGACCACCCTGGAAAAGCGCACGCGGCACCGCCGGGCGCTGGTGCGGATGCTGTTCGACTGGTGGCAGTCCGACACGCTGGTCCTGTGCATTGACCCCGCGAACGTGGACCTGATGCGCGATTTCGCCAGCGACAAGGCGCGGACGCGGTTCCTGCAGGTCGACTGCGTTCTGACCGACGACTACCTGATCGGACACGCGCGCCGGGTCGGGCTGGCCGGAGAGAAGACACCGGGCGAGGTGCTGGAACGGCTGCTGCCGACCATCCGCTACGATGTCCGGTTCGAAAGCGACCGCATCCGCGATGCCGATTTCGCCGGGCTGTCCCACATCCGCGAGGGCGCGTCGGTCGAGGACAATGCCGCCGCCCTGGCCGCCTTCCTGGGGACCGGGCCGGACGTTGCCCGCCGCATCGCGGCCACGCCGCACCTGTTTGTCGACTGACCGCGAAAGGACGCCTGCGATGGCCTATGCCTATGATCCCACGAACGTCTTCGCCCGCATCCTGCGCGGCGAGATTCCCAACCGCACGGTGCTGGAGACGGCGCACACGCTGGCCTTCCACGACATCCGGCCCCAGGCCCCGGTGCATGTGATGGTCATTCCCAAGGGCCCCTACGTCTGTTTCGATCACTTCGCCGCCGCGGCAAGCGCCGAGGAACTGGTCGATTTCCACCGCGCGGCGGCAGAGGTCTGTGCCCTGCTGGGCGTCAGTCCGGGCGAGGGCGGTCGGGGGTTCCGCATCATCGGCAACGCAGGCCCGGATTCGCTGCAGGAGGTGCCGCATTACCACCTGCACATCCTGGGCGGCCGGGTCATGGGGCCGTTGCTGGCAACATAGGCGGGACCGCCGCACCCGGCCCCAATTTTCTTGGAAGAATTTTGGTCTTCGGGGCGGAGGTCGTGCGCAAGGCGCAAGGTTCGGGTCGCCTGCGGGGACACGAGAGGCGATCATCTGTGATCACCAAGGAGACACCGCATGACCGTCCGCTTCCATCCCATCCCGACCGACCTTGTCCGCGCCTTGCAGTCCGGCGCACCCGATGCCAACGGCCAGGTGCCCGAGCGCCATGTCGCGGAAGGCACCGGCAACCCCTGCCGCCACTGCCTGGGGATGATTCCCGAGGGTGCGGCGATGCTGGTGCTGGCGCACCGCCCGTTCCCCGTGCCGCAGCCCTATGCCGAGGTCGGCCCGATCTTCCTGTGCGCCGACGCCTGCGCGGCGGGGGGCGGCGCGGCCCTGCCCGACATGCTGGCCAGCCCGGACTACATCGTGCGGGGATACGGGCCGGACGACCGGATCGTCTATGGCACCGGGGCCGTGGTGGCGACCGCTGCGATCCCGGGGCGGGCCGAGGCGCTGCTGGCCGATCCGCGCGTGGCCTATGTGCATGTCCGGTCGGCGCGGAACAACTGCTTCCAGGTCAGGGTCGAGGCGGCCTGACCTGCGCCGGCGGGACGGAGGCCGGGGGGTTTCACACCCCCCGGACCCCCCGTGGGATATTTGGGAACAGATGAAATGAAGGATCAGAGAAAGGTGCCGCGATCCTTGCCGACGGCGTCGGCGACGCCGTCGTGGCCGTCGCGTTCAAGCAGCGCATCGAGACCCGTCGCGATCCGGGCTGCGAGCGAAAGGCCCTGCCAGGCAAGCGCGGTGTAAAGCTGCACTGCCGAGGCCCCGGCGCGGATCTTGGCGTAGGCGTCTTCGGCGGAGGCGATGCCGCCGACGCCGACCAGGGGCAGCGTGCCGCCGGTCAACTGCGACAGGCGGGCGAGGACGCGGGTCGCGCGCTGGAACAGCGGTGCGCCCGACAGGCCGCCGGGTTCGCTGCGCTGCGCGCTGCGCAGGCCGTCGCGCGACAGGGTGGTGTTGGTGGCGATGATGCCGGCCAGACCGGCGGCCACGGCAACCTCGGCGATGGCGGCAAGGTCGTCGTCGCCGAGGTCGGGGGCGATCTTGAGGAACACAGGGATCGGGCGGGCGAGGGCGGCATTGGCCTGCATCACGCCGTCCAGCAGGGCCGCAAGCGCCGCCGGTCCCTGCAGGTCGCGCAGCCGTTCGGTGTTGGGCGACGACACGTTCACCGTGGCGAAATCGACATGCGCGCCGCAGGTGGCCAGAACGCGGGCGAAGTCGGCCGCGCGGTTTTCGGATGTCTTGTTCGCGCCGAGGTTCAGGCCGACGGGGATACCCGGTGCGCGCCGGGCCAGGCGGGCGGCGATGGCGGCGGCCCCCTGGTTGTTGAAGCCGAAGCGGTTGATCGCGGCGCGATCCTCGGCCAGGCGGAACAGGCGGGGACGCGGGTTGCCGTCCTGGGGCAGGGGGGTGGCCGCGCCCACCTCGATGAACCCGAACCCGGCGCGGGACAGGGGTGCCACCGCGACCGCGTTCTTGTCGAACCCCGCCGCCAGCCCCACGGGATTGGGCAGCGCCATCCCGGCCAGCGTGGTGGCCAGGCGCGGCGAGGTGAACGGGCCGGGGCCGGGGGCGAGGCCTGCGCGCAGGGCGATCAGCGACAGGGCATGGGCACGTTCGGGGTCGATCCGGTGCAGCAGGGCAAGGCCTGCGCGTTCCGTCAGGCTCACCGCTGGCTTTCCGCGAAGATGTGCACCTCGGGAAAGATGTGGCCGCTGGCCCCGAGCGGCAGCGACTTGTCCCAGATCACGTCGGCCATCCGCAGGGCGCGGTAGAGGTGGGGGAACAGCGCCCCGCCGCGCGAGGGTTCCCACCTGAGTGCGGCCCCCAGACGGTCGGCATCCACCGCCACGAGCACCAGGTCGCTTTCCGTGGCAAAGTGGCGCGCCGCCGTCTCGGCCACCTGGGCGGCGGTCGAGAAATGGATGAAGCCGTCGGCCAGGTCCACGGGCGCGCCAAGGGTTTCGCCCTGCGCAACCAGAGCGTTCCATTCGGGGCGACGGAAGATCTTGAAGATCAGCATGGCCGCCGTCATGCACCGCACCCGCCGCCCGGTCAATGGCCATGGCGCGCGCCGCCAGTCATCCGGGGGTCACGCGACCCGGATAGTCACAGCTTCAAAGGTTGACTCGGGCGCGCCCGGGCCGAATTGTGACAGCCAGCCGACAACAGGGGGTTCCATCATGCTGTTCCGTCTTCTCTCTTCGACCGCCTTCGTGATGGCGGCAGGCGTGGCGCAGGCCGACTATGCCCTGACCATCCTGCACACCAACGATTTCCACGACCGGTACGAACCGATCACCGGCTTCGACAACACCTGTTCGGCCGAGGACAACGGCAAGGGCGAATGTTTCGGCGGGTCGGCGCGGCTGGTGACGGCGCTGGCCGATGCGCGGGCGCGCAACCCCAATTCGATTCTGCTGGATGGCGGCGACCAGTTCCAGGGCACGCTGTTCTATACCCAGTACAAGGGCACGATGACCGCCGAGTTCATGAACAAGCTGGGCTATGACGCGATGACCGTGGGCAACCACGAATTCGACGACGGGCCTGCGGTGCTCGCGGCCTTTGTCGCGGCGGTCAAGTTTCCGATCCTGATGTCGAACGCGGATATCAGCGGCGAGCCAGTCCTGGCAGGCAGGATCGCCAAGTCCACGGTGATCGAGAAGGATGGCCAGAAGATCGGCCTGATCGGCCTGACGCCGCAGGACACCGACGAACTTGCCAGCCCCGGCCCGAACGTGATCTTCACCGACCCGGTGGGGGCCGTGCAGGGCGAGGTGGACGCCCTGACCGCGGCGGGGATCAACAAGATCATCGTGCTGTCGCATTCCGGCTATGGCGTCGACCAGGCCGTGGCGGCGGGCACCACGGGTGTCGACGTGATCGTGGGCGGGCACTCCAACACCTACCTGTCCAACACCAGCGAGGAGTCCGAAGGCCCCTATCCGACGATGGTCGGCACCACGGCCATCGTGTCGGCCTATGCCTATGGCAAGTTCCTGGGCGAACTGAACGTGGTCTTCAATGACGAAGGGGGGATCGTCTCGGCGGCGGGCGAGCCGCTGATCATGGACGCCAAGGTGACCGAGGATGCCGCCACCGTCGCCCGCATCGCCGAACTGGCGGCACCGCTGGAAGAGATCAAGAACCGCGTCGTCGCCGAATCGGCGGGGGAACTGGACGGGTCGCGCGACAATTGCCGGGCCATCGAATGCGCCATGGGCAACATCATCGCCGAGGCGATGCTGGATCGGGTCAGGGGCCAGGGCGTGACCATCGCGCTGCAGAACGGCGGCGGCGTGCGCGCCAGCATCGATGCCGGGCCGGTGACGATGGGCGAGGTGCTGACGGTGCTGCCGTTCCAGAACACGCTGTCGACCTTCCAGACCGACGGGGCCACCATCGTGGCGGCGCTGGAAAACGGCGTCAGCCAGGTGGAAGAGGGCGCGGGCCGGTTCCTGCAGGTGGCCGGTCTGCAGTACACCTTCGATCCGGCACAGCCGGCGGGGGCGCGGGTCAGCGATGTCATGGTGCTGGTGGGCGGCGATGCCTGGGCCCCGATCGACCCTGCCACGACCTATTCGGTGGTGACCAACAACTATGTCCGCACCGGGGGCGACGGGTTCAAGATGTTCGCGGATGCCGCCAATGCCTATGACTTCGGTCCCGACCTGGCCGATGTGACGGCGGACTACATGGCAAAGGTCGGCCCGGTGTCGCCGATGCTGGACGGGCGCATCACGCGCAGGTAGACCTTTCGCCTGTTGTCTGGGGCCCCGGGTACCTGCAATGCCAAGCCCGTGTGTCGCCTGGGCGGGAAGCCCGGGGGCCACGTGGTCGGCATGGTCTTGCGACGGCGGACGACGTAACCTGTTGCGGATTTCGTGCGTATGATCAGGCATCGATAGAGGGGACATGGCCGAAGACGGGTTCGAGGCGCGGCTGGCTCCTCTCTGGCGGGCGGGGTGCGAGGGGGACGAGGTTGCCTATCGGGCGGCCCTGTCCTTGATCGCGCGGCGCTTGCGCGCCTATTTCCGGGCGCGCATGGGCGGGTTGCCCGATGACGTGGAGGATATGGTGCAGGAAACGTTGCTGGCCATCCATCTCAAGCGGGCGACGCATGACCCCGGCTTGCCGGTGTCGAACTGGCTGCATGCCGTGGCGCGCTATCGCCTGACCGACCTCTATCGTCGGCGCGGGCGGCGGGGGGTGCCCGAGTCGCTGGACGGCGTCGAAGTCGAGTCTCCGGCGGGGGCCGAGGGGGTGGATGCGGCGGTCGCGCGGCGTGACCTGGGGCGGCTGTTGGGCACCTTGCCGGACGGCCAGCGGCAGGCGATCGAACTGGTCAAGGTCCAGGGCTATTCGACCGAAGAGGCGGCAACGCGGATGGGCATCACGGTCACCACGCTGAAGGTGCGGGTGCACCGGGGATTGCAGCGGCTGATGGCGGTCGTGGGGGCGGAACCATGAGGACGGACGACCTGATCGGCATCCTGGCGCAGGGGGCCGGCGCGGCGGACCGCCCGGACGACGCGGGGCGGCTGGGACTTGGCGCGGCCCTGGCGCTGCCGGTCATGGTGGCCGCGGTGGCCCTGGTGCTGGGTCTGGTGCCGACGGCCCTCTGGCCAGTCAGCGCGACGGTGCCGAAGCTGAGCTATGCGCTGGCCCTGACGGCGGGCGGCGCCTTGCTGCTGCGGCAGGCGGGGCGGCCCGGGGCCTCGGCGGTCTGGCCGACGGCGGTGGTGCTGCTGGTTCTGGTAATGGCGGCGGTCGTGGGGCTGGTTGACCTGCTGCGCCAGCCACGCGACACCTGGGGCGGCTACATCATGGGCCACTCGGCGCTGATCTGCCCGTTTGCCATCCTGGCCCTGTCGCTGCCGGCACTTGGGGCGATGCTGTGGGGCGCGCGGGTGCTGGCCCCGGTGCGGCTGCGGCTGGCAGGGGCGGCGGCGGGGCTGGCGGCGGGGGGGTTGGGGGCGCTGGCCTATTCGCTGGGCTGCACCGAGGGGGCGCTGACATTCGTGGCGCTGTGGTACACGGGGGGTATCGCACTGGCGACAGGGCTGGGGTGGTTGGCCGGGCCGCGCCTGCTGCGCTGGTAGGGGGCCGTCGATAACGCGCCGATCACCAGTTGATCACGCCTGTGTCAGCACGGCGCAATCACCGTAACCTTATGTCTACGCAAGCGGATTGCCAGATACAGCGGCCGTGGGAGAGGCGCTGTGACCGCCCGGGCGAACCGGTCCGGCGGTGTCAATCTGACCCGACAGGAGAGACACATGACCACTCTGAAAACCCTTTCCATCCGTCTTGCCGTGATGTCGTTCGCGGCCTTCGCCCCGGTGGCGGCGTTTGCGGTGGACGAGCATTACCTGACCGACGGCGTTGCCGCCAGCGGCTATGACGTGGTGGCCTATCACACGCTGAACGCGCCCACCAAGGGCGACGCCGCCTACAGCGCGACCTATCAGGGCGCGACCTGGATTTTCGCCTCGGCCGAGAACCGCGACCTGTTCCAGGCCGATCCGGTCAAATACGCGCCGGCCTATGGCGGCTGGTGCTCGGCCGGTGCATCCAAGGGCAAGAAGGTGGCGACGATGCCCGAGTTCTTTGCCATCGTCGACGGGCAACTCTACCTCAACAGCACCCAGAAGGCGCATGAGGGGCTGTTCCTGAAGGACACGGCGACGGTCATCGACAAGGGCGAAGCGAACTGGAAGCGCATCTTCGCGACCGAGGCCAACGCGCTGTGACCCGGTCGGGCAGGGGGCATTCCCCTGCCCACACCCCGACCCGGACGGCGCGCCTCACGCCACCCTGTTGCCCTGCACCCAGGAGCCGCGCACGGCACCGGCAATGCCGACACGGGCCACGCGGATCACGTCGGCCCGCAGCCCCAGGCCCAGTTTCCCCCGGTCGTGCAACCCGGTGGCCTGCGCCGGGGCGGCGGTCACGGTACTGATCCCGCGCGCCATGTCGCCCCACAGGTCGCCCAGCATCAGCGCCGCCGACAGCAGCGACGAGGGCACATAGTCGGACGACACGATGTCGAGCACGCCCTCTTTCGCCAGGTCCAGCGCCGCGACGTTGCCCGAATGCGACCCGCCCCGGATCAGGTTCGGCGCGCCCATCATCACCTGGATGCGGTGGTCGTGGCAGGCGCGCGCAGCCTCGGCCGTGGTCGGAAACTCGGCCAGGCGCACGCCATGGCCCGCCGACACGGCGACCTGACCCTCGGTCGTGTCGTCGTGGCTGGCCAGAACCGCCCCCAGCCGCCCCGCCGCCTGCACGGCGGCGCGTTCGTGCGCCGCCCCCAGTTGCGCCTGCAGCGCCTGCTGGCTGGCGACATGTTCCAGGAACTGCGCCTGGCTGTAGCCGTGCTTGCCCCGGACATAGTGTTCCAGCTTCGAGATGTCGCGGAACTGGCGTTGCCCCGGCGTGTGGTCCATCAGGCTGATCAGTCCCACGTTGTCGCCGGGGCCGAATTCGTCCAGCTCCTCGATCAGCGTCTCGCAGCAGATTTCGGCGCGCAGGTGCAGGTGGTGGTCGATGCGCAGGGCACCGGCGGCGCGCAGGTCCAGAAGCTCGGTCGCGAGCCCCCGCGCGTACTTGAGATAGGTCGAGGACGAGATCACCGATCCCACGCGCAGGGCGTCGAACACCGTGGTGATGCCCACCGACGCCAGTTCGGCGTCATGCGCGATGATCGCGGCGGCGTGAGGCCAGTCGACCTTGGGGCGGGGTTCGATGTGGCGTTCCAGGTTGTCGGTGTGCAGCTCGATCAGCCCCGGCATCACCAGGTCGCCGCCGCAGTCGATGGCCCCCGGCGGCACGTCCCGCCCCGCTGCGATGTCGGCAATCACGCCATCCGTCAGCCGGATCTGTCCGGCCTGGGTTTCGCCGGGCAGCACCAGCACGGCATTGGCAAGGATCGTCTCGGTCATCGGTCTGGTCCTGTGTGGGCGTCGGGCTGGGGGGCAAGGGCCGCCAGCATCCGGGCGATTCCCGCCTCTGGCGTGGTGTCGTTCAGCACGGTCGTGGCGGCAACCCCCGGCGGCAGGCGGAAGGCCGCGCGCGACAGCCGGTCGCGGATCACCTCTGCCGTCTCGCGCCCCCGCGCGGCCAGGCGGGCGGCCAGCACGGCATCGGGGGCGGTGACCAGGATCACCACCAGGTCGGGAAACCGCGCCTGCGCGGCAGGCAGGGCCGCGCGGCTGCCGTTGAAGATCACGTCGCCGGGACCCGCGACCTGCGCCGCCGGGATGCCGTAATGCAGGCCGTGCGCCTGCCAGTCCAGCGCGAAGTCGCCGCGTGCCTTGCGGGCGGCGAACTCGGCCTCGGTCACGCCGTCGTAGTCCTCGCCGCCCGCCTGCGTGGGCCGGGTGATGACGCGGCGGACCAGCCGCAGGTCGGGACGCGCCGCAAGTGCGCCCGCGATCAGCGTGTCCTTGCCCGCCCCCGACGGCCCCACCACGGCAAAGATCATGCGGCCAGCCCCGGCGTGAACCCGGTCACGTCCACCAGCCGGTCGCAGACCTGCGCGCGCGCGCCTTCGTCATGGAAGATGCCCAGGATCGCCGCGCCGCGCGCCTTGGCCTCGACGATCAGGTCCAGCACCACGGCGCGGTTGGTGGCGTCCAGGCTGGCGGTCGGTTCGTCCAGCAGAAGGGCGGGATAGGGATGGGCAAAGCCGCGCGCGATGTTCACCCGCTGCTGCTCGCCACCCGAGAATGTGGTGGGCGACAGGCTCCACAGCCGTTCGGGGATGTTCAGGCGGGCCAGCAGGGCCGCCGCCCGGTCGCGCGCCTGTGCCGCCGGGGTGCCGAGCGACAGCAGGGGTTCGGCCACGACGTCGATGGTCGGGACGCGGGGGACGACGCGCAGGAACTGGCTGACATAGCCCAGGGTGTCGCGCCGCAGCCGGATGATCTGGCGCGGTGCGGCGGCGGCCACGTCGGTATCGCCGACGCGGATGCTGCCCCCGGCGGCGAGGTAGTTGCCCCAGACCATCCGCATCAGCGTCGACTTGCCCGCCCCCGACCGCCCGGTCAGCCCGACGCATTCGCCGGGGGCGACGGTCAGGCTGGCACCGGCCATCACCGGGATCACCGCGCCGCCCTGGTTGTGCAGGGTAAAGGATTTGGACAGGTTCTCGATGCGGATCATGGCGCTATACCTGCAACACGGAAGAGACGAGCAACTGGGTATAGGCGTGCTGGGGGTCGTCCAGCACCTGGTCGGTCAGGCCCGCTTCCACCACGCGGCCGCCCTTCATCACCATCAGCCGGTCGGCCAGCAGCCGCACCACCGCCAGGTCATGCGTGACGATGATCACCGACAGCCCGAGATCGCGCACGAGGCCCCGCAACAGGTCCAGCAGGCGCGCCTGCACGCTGACATCGAGGCCGCCCGTGGGTTCGTCCATGAACACCAGACGCGGCCCGGTCACGAGGTTGCGCGCGATCTGCAGGCGCTGCTGCATGCCCCCCGAGAAGGCGGAAGGCCGGTCGTCGATGCGGTCGGCGGCAATCTCGACCCGGCCCAGCCAGTCCAGCGCCTGGCCCCGGATGTTGCCATAGTGCCGGGCACCCACCGCCATCAGCCGTTCGCCCACGTTGCCGCCCGCGCTGACCCCCATGCGCAAACCGTCGCGCGGGTTCTGGTGGACATAGGCCCAGTCGGTGCGGCCCAGGCGTCGCCGCTCGGTTTCCGACATCGCCAGCACGTCGCGCCCGTCATAGGCGATGCGACCGAGGTCGGGCCGCTGGTGGCCCGCAAGGCAGGACAGCAGCGTCGACTTGCCCGACCCGCTTTCGCCGACGATGCCCAGAACCTCGCCGGGGTACAGGTCGAACGACACGTCGGCGCAACCGATGCGGGGGCCGTAGCGGCGGGTCAGGCCCTGCACGGCCAGAAGCGGGACATCGAGCGCAATCTGCTGCACCACGCCCA
Source organism: Gemmobacter sp. (assembly GCA_052387255.1). Lineage (GTDB taxonomy): Bacteria > Pseudomonadota > Alphaproteobacteria > Rhodobacterales > Rhodobacteraceae > JBBQXK01. The sequence continues at coordinate 13,353 of JBQTJI010000040.1, forward strand.
TCACGCCAGCCGCCCCTTGTGGCCCGCGCCGCGGCGGGTGGTGCAGTGGTCGGTGTCCGAGCACACATACATCCGGGAACCGGCATCGTCGGTGATCACCTCGTCCAGATAGCTGTCGCGCGCGCCGCACAGGTCGCAGTCATGCGGCGCCTTGGACGCCACGAAGGGATGATCGTCGAAATCCAGGCTGACAACGCGGGTATGGGGCGGCAGGGCATAGATGCGCTGCTCGCGCCCCGCGCCGAACAACTGGATCGCGGGATTGTCCGACAGTTTGGGATTGTCGAACTTTGGGATCGGCGACGGGTCCATCACATAGCGCCCCTCCACCTTGACCGGATAGTCGTAGGACGTGGCGATCTGTCCGTGGCGCGCGATATCCTCATACAGTTTCACATGCATCAACCCGTATTCCTCAAGCTCGTGCATCTTGCGCGTCTCGGTCTCGCGCGGTTCAAGAAAGCGCAGGGGTTCGGGGATCGGCACCTGATAGACTAGGATCTGCCCCTTGGTCAGGGGCGTTTCGGGAATGCGGTGGCGGGTCTGGATCAGGGTGGCTTCTGAAGTCGATTCAGTCACCGCAACCCCCGCCGTGCGCTGAAAGAACTTGCGGATGCTGACGGCGTTCGTCGTGTCGTCGGCCCCCTGGTCGATCACCTTGAGCACGTCGTCGGGGGTCAGGCAGGCGGCGGTCACCTGCACGCCCCCGGTGCCCCAGCCATAGGGCATCGGCATCTCGCGGCTGGCGAAGGGCACCTGATAGCCGGGGATGGCGATCCCCTTCAGGATCGCGCGGCGGATCATGCGCTTGGTCTGCTCGTCAAGGTAGGCGAAATTGTAGGCTTGGTCAGTCACAGCAGCCCCCGTTCGCCAAGCGCCGTCTCCAGCGCCGCCGCACCCGTGAAATGGATGCCGTCCATGCCCGCGGCCCGTGCGCCCTCGACGTTGTGCAGCGCGTCGTCAATGAACACGCAATCCTGCGCGGCCACCCCGGCCCGATCGCAGAGCAAGCGATAGATGCGCGGATCGGGTTTCAGCATCCGCTCCTGTCCCGAGACCACGATGGTGCCGAACACCTCTGTCAGCCGGGGATGCGCCGCGACGCCGCCGGGCCAGGTTTCCGCCGACCAGTTGGTGATGGCATGCAGGGGCACACCGCGCGCGCGCAGCCGGTCGATGATCGCCCAGGTGCCGGGCACCGGGTCGCGCACCGTGTTCACATAGCGCGTGACATAGGACGCCAGGCGGCGGCGGTCGTCGGGGTCGGCGATCTCGGCGGCCAGGTCGGCAAAGGCCGCGCCGCCATCGGCGCGCAGGTTGCGCGCCCTGAAATCGACCCGCGCCATGAAGGCATCGACCGCCGCGCGCGACCCAAGCTCGTCGATCCACGCCAGATGCGGCTGCCAGTCGATCAGCACGCCACCCAGGTCGAACACCACCACGGACGCGGTCATTTCGTGGGCTCCTTCACCGCCAGGGCTTCCGCGTACCGTCTGGAAAGGTCGCCCTTCCGCATCCGCCCCCTCACCCTGACCCTCTCCCCCGAGGGGAGAGGGGACGCACTGCACGGATCGTTGCGCGACATGCGGAACCGGCGGGCAGGTGCGCGACGCAAGGCCGGGGGCGCCACGCCGTCCCCTCTCCCCTCGGGGGAGAGGGCCAGGGTGAGGGGGGACCTCCGCCCGGTCATTCCGCCGCCTCCTGCAACTGCGCGCTCTGCGTCCGCAACCGCCGCACCAGTTCCAGTTCGCTCTGGAAATCGACGTAGTGCGGCAGCTTGATATGTTCCAGAAACCCCGTCGCCTGGATGTTGTCGGCGTGCATCAGCACGAATTCCTCGTCCTGCGCCGGGGCCCCCGTGAAATCCTCGCCCAGTTCCTGCCAGCGCAGCGCCCGGTCCACCAGCCCCATGGCGATGGCCTTGCGCTCGGACTGGCCGAAGACCAGGCCATAGCCCCGCGTGAACTGCGCGGGCTCGGTCTTCGATCCCGTGAACTGGTTCACCGTCTCGCATTCGGTCAGTTCGACCTCGCCGATCTGGACCGGAAACCCGAGTTCGGGAATGTCCACCTCGACCGCCACCCGCCCGATCCGCAACTCGCCGACAAAGGCGTGCGTGCGGCCATAGCCGCGCTGCGTGGAATAGGCCATCGACAGGATGAACCCTTCGTCCCCCCGCGTGATCGCCTGCAGCCGCAGGGCGCGCGAAGCAGGCAGTTCCATCGGTTCGCGGGTCAGGTCGGGGGGCGGGGTGTCGTCGTGGGGCGCAGGTTCGATCAGCCCGTCGCGGTCGAGGAAGTCCATGACATGCGGGACCGGGCCGGGCGTCGCGGAACCGGTCGCGGCGGGCGGCACCTGGCCCTCGGCGGCCAGCTTGAAGTCCAGCAGGCGGTGCGTATAGTCGAAGGTCGGCCCCAGCACCTGCCCGCCGGGCAGGTCCTTGAACGTAGCGCTGACGCGGCGGTCCACCGCCATCGCGGCGGTATCGACGGGGCGCGACGCCGCAAGACGCGGCAGCGTGGTGCGGTAGGCGCGGATCAGGAACACCGCCTCGATCAGGTCGCCCCGCGCCTGCTTGATGGCGAGTGCGGCAAGGTCGGGGTCGTACAGCGACCCTTCCGCCATCACCCGGTTGACCGCCAGTTTCAACTGCTCGCGGATCTGGTCCAGCGATAGCTCGGCCACCCCAGGATCGCCCCGGCGCTCCTCGGCCAGCCAGGCATGGGCATTGTCGATGGCACGCTCGCCGCCCTTGACCGCGACATACATCAGATCGCCTCCACGCGGGTAGAACGGGGCAATCCGGCCAGCCGGTCGCCGCAGGTGAACAGGCAGTCGAACCCCAGCGGAAACGGTGCCCGGTTGGCCCGGAACGCCGCCGTCTCGGGCAGGCTCAACCAGGTGCCGGTGGCGATACCCGGGCCGGTCAGGCAGGGGCCGTGGTTGGTCAGGCGGTCCAGTTCCACGATCAGCGTGGCGGAGCGGTCGGGATAGTCGGGCTGGCCGATGCGGAACCGGGTGACGGGCTGCAGCGCGTCCCAGGTGCCGACGGCGAAATCGGCATCCTCTGCGGCGACCAGCGGGGCACCGATGTGGAACGCGATCCAGTCCCGCACGGCGCGGCAGTCCGCCGCCCCGGCCAGATGCAGGGGCGTCGTGCCGTCAACCATGGTCAGCAGCGCCACTCCAGCCGCCACCGACAGCGGGGCCGGGGGGGCCGCGCCCGTGACGGTGCGGATCGTGCCGGGCCGGGCCATCGCCTCGAGGATGTGGCGAAAGGCATGGGCCGACTGCACCGGGGCATCGTCGAACCCACCCGACAGGACATCGGTCGTCATGCGTCCTCTCCCCGCACCATGGTGAAGAAATCCACTTTCGTCGCGGCGGCCTTGGCGGCCCGTGTGGTGCCCAGAGCCTGTGCTTCGGTCGCCAGCACGTCGATCACGTGGGCGGTGATGTCGGCGGCGCGGTCGGTCTGCATCAGCGCGTCCACCACGGCGGCGCGCGTTGCGTGGCCCCGGTCGCGGCCCTGCACCCAGGCGTGACCCACCGTGCCGCAGTCCAGCCGGACCGAGGCGCGGGTGACGGTCATCTCGCCCAGGTTGAACGGCGTGCCCGTGCCACCCGTCCGGCCCCGCACCATCACCGCGCCCACCTCGGGCGGACGCAGATGCGCATGGGCGGGCAGGTCGGGCACAAGGGCGGCCAGCCGCGCCGGGGCGGCCTTGGCCAGCACGGACATCCAAGCCTGGCGTGTCATAGCGACGATGGCATCCATGATGATCTCGACATCTTGCGAAGTTGTCTAGCGAACTATACAACTAGACAAATCCTATCCGCTTGCGGGCGGGCGCTCAACCGCGAAGTTGTGAATATTTCGTGTCGGAGGGTCATATGCCCCGCAGTCCGCTGTGGCAGGCGATTTCGGACACGCTGTCGGCGGAACTGGCCGAGGGGCTGTACCGGCCGGGCGACAAGCTGCCGACCGAGGCCGAACTTGCGGCGCGGTTCGGCGTCAACCGCCATACCGTGCGCCACGCCCTGGGCGCGATGGCCGGGGCGGGGCTGGTCCATGCGCGGCGGGGGGCGGGGGTGTTCGTGGCGGCGCGGCCGACCGACTATCCGCTGGGACGGCGCGTGCGGTTCCATCAGAACGTCGCGGCCTCGGGGCGGACGCCGTCGCGGCGCCTCACGCGGGCCGAGACGCGCACGGCGGCCCCGCGCGAGTCCGAGGCGCTGCGGCTGGAGCCGGGCGAGGCGGTGCATGTGGTCGAGGGGGTGTCGCTGGCCGACGGGCTGCCGCTGGCGGTGTTCCGGTCGGTGTTCCCGGCGGCGCGGTTTCCGGGGCTCTTGGCGGCGATGGAAGGGCAGGGGTCGGTCACGGCGGCCCTGGCCGCCTGCGGGCTGACCGACTACACCCGGGCCGAGACGCGGCTGGCGGCGCGGTCGTGCCGGGCCGTGATGGCCCTGGCGCTGCAGGTGGCCGAAGGGTCGCCGGTGCTGCGGTCGGTGGCGGTGAACGTGGACGCGGGCGGGGTGCCGGTCGAGTATGGCACGACCTGGTTCGCGGGCGACCGGGTGACGCTGACGGTGAACCCGGACTAGGGCCGGTCAGACGCGCGACCGCCGCCGCAAGCCGGAAAACACGTGTTTTCCGGGCCGGTTCCCACGTGGAAACCGACTTGCGCCCCGCCTATCCGCCGTACCTTTCGAGAAACGCCTCGGCGGGCAGCGTGCGGAAGTCGGGCAGGGCTGCGCGCAGGCGGGCGTGGTCCCAGGTCCACCAGGACAGGGCCAGCAGGCGGTCGGCGATGGCGGGGGCGAAGCGCGGGCGCAGGGGGCGGGCGGGGTTGCCCGCGACGATCAGGAAGGGGGCGACGTCGCGCGTCACGACGGCCCCGGCGGCGACGATGGCCCCCGCCCCGACGGTGACCTCGGGCTTGACGATGGCCCCGTGGCCGATCCAGCAGTCGGGGCCGAGCGTGGTGCGCCGGGCGGCGCGGGCGGCGAAGAAGGCGGGGTCGTCCGGGGCGTCGTCCCAGTAGTACGAGGACCGGTAGAGGAAATGGTGCTGCGCCGCGTGGGTGAAGGGGTGGTCGGTCGGGCCGATCCTTGTCAGCGCGGCGATGTTGGCGAAGCGGCCCACGGTGGTGTTCGAGATGTCGGCCAGGCGGTCGCAGTAAGCATAGGCGTGGAAGGTCGAACTGACGATCCGCGCCCCTTCGCCGATCTCGGTCCAGCCCTCGAAGGCGGAGTTCACGATCTGCGTGCCGGGATGGAGGAAGGGTTCGGTGGCGGAGAGCTTGGGCATCGGGGAACTTTCGCTGTCGCACGTGGGGACAGAATGTGGTCTGAATAAAATCAGATGGTTACGTCGTCATCTTCGGATTCTGTTAACTTTCGCCTGCGGGAAGCCGGGGGGTTTCACACCCCCCGGACCCCCCGTGGGATACTTGGGGACAGAAAAAGGGGGGCGGAGAAGGGGCAGGTTTGCACCGCCTAGCCCTTGATCAGCCGCCGCCGCAGCCAGCCCGACAGGCTGTCCATCAGCATCACCATCAGGACGATCAGCACCATGTAGTAGGCCACCTCTTCCCAGTCCTTCTGGGTGATAATCGCCTGGGTCAGCAATAGGCCGATGCCGCCGCCGACGATGGCCCCGATCACCGTGGCGCTGCGGGTGTTCGATTCGAGGTAGTACAGCACCTGGCTGATGAGCACCGGCATGATCTGCGGGATGACGCCGAAGCGGGCGCGCTGCAGGCCGTTGGCTCCGGTGGACTTCACCCCCTCGACCTGTTTCTCGTCGATGTTTTCGAGCGCCTCGGAAAAGGTCTTGCCGAAGGTGCCGGTGTCGGTCAGCGCGATGGCGATGGCCCCGGTCATCGGCCCCGGGCCGAAGGCGCGCGACAGGATGATGGTCCAGATCAGGCCGTCGACCCCGCGGATGAAGTCGAACACCCGCCGCACGGCAAAGCGCAGCGGCCCGAGCGGCATGAAGTTGCGCGCGGCGAGGAACCCCAGCGGCAGCGCCACCAGCGCCGCCGACATGGTGCCGAGGAAGGCCATCAGGATGGTCTCGAAGATTGCCCAGGCGACATCGCCGTGCCGCCACATCTTGTTGGTCCAGAACTCCGAGATCATGTAGCCGAGGTTCGTGCGTGCCGGATCGATCCGGTCGCCCGCGACGGCCAGCCCGACCAGTTCGCCGAAGCCCTTGCCGTAGAACGGGCTGTCGAGGGTGAAGAACCACAATTCCCATCCCGGTTCGTACTTGAACGTCTCGGTCCTGGCACGGGAATAGCTGAAGCGGCCGGCGTCGGTGGTGACCGACACCTTGTTCTCGGCGACGCTGATCCAGTCGGGGATGGGTTCGGGCGCGGTCAGAACCGGCTTGCCGTCCACCGGGCGGATGTCGATGGTGCCGTAGCCCGGCACGACGTAGCGCGCGCCCGCGTCGTCGTAGGTGACGACATGGCCGGTGCCCAGATCGATGGTGGTGACGCCATCCGCGACACGCACCCAGTCGGGGCGCATCCCCGGCGGATAGGTGCCCTTGCTTTCGCCCTCGATGGCGATGACGACATCGCCGGTGCGGTTGTCGCGGGTCACATGCGTCTTGTGCGACCAGAAGTCGGACAGCAGGATCGCCGCGTTGTCGAACCGCGCGCGGCCCATCAGGCCGGCCACGTCGAAACTGATCGCGGCATAGAGCAGATAGGCGATGATGGCGGCCGGGACCGCGAAGGCCGTCAGGCGCTTGCGGGCAAAGCTGCGGGTGACGGTGTCGGCAATGGCGGCGGTGGTCATGCCATCTGCCCCTTGACCAGGCGTTCGCGGTAGTGGTCGGAAATGCGGTCGATGACGACGATGGCCAGGAACAGCAGGAGGAAGATCGCGACAACGTCGTCATACCGCCCCTGCCCCCACTGCATCGCCAGCTTGAGGTCATGCCCGATGCCGCCTTCGCCGACGAAGCCCAGGATGGCACTGGCGCGCACGTTGATCTCGAACCGCAAGAGGCCGTAGGACAGCCAGTTGGGCGCGACCTGCGGGATCACGCCCAGCCACATCCGCTGTGACCAGTTGGCCCCGACCGAGGCCAGACCTTCGACCGGCTTGAGGTCGGCATTCTCGGCCACTTCCGAGAACAGCTTGCCCAGTGCCCCGCCGGTGTGCAGCGCGATGGCGATGACGGCGGGCACCGGGCCGCCGCCGAGGATGTAGATCAGCACCAGGGCGATGACGATTTCGGGGATCGCACGCAGCGCATCCATCGTGCGGCGGAAGAGCGGGATCAGCCGTGGCCAGCGGGCCAGGCCCCGCGTCGCCAAGAGCGACAGCGCCATCGCGGCGATGGCCCCGATCAGGGTGGCCACGGCGGCGATGTTCAGCGTCTCGATCAGGGCAGGGATGTGGTCCCAGAACAGGCCGGGCAGGAGGGCGCGCTTTTCCCAGGCCTCGGACAGCACTTCGGAGGGGAACTCGACCACCTGGGGCAGCCCGTTCCAGAAGCCGCCGGCGTTGCGTTCGTCGGCAAGCAGCCAGCCCGAAGCCATGAGGCCCACGAACAGCACCATCAGGATGCCGCCATACATGCGCTTGCGGCGCACCATTTCGAGATAAGCTTCGCGGGTGTCGGAGAGGTTAGGGCGTTGGCCCTGTTCCGGACCGAATGCGATGTCGACCATGAAAACCCCGCCGTCAAGGGCCGGGCCCCCGCAGCGGGGGCCCGGAAAGTGTCAGGGAGAGTTCACGAACCGTCCTGGCGGCGACGGACCTCGACAAGCGACTCGTAGAAAGAATGGTCGATCTTCGAGAAACCGGAGGTCTCACCCGCAGCAATGTTGTAGGTGCATTCCTTGTCCTTCTCAATCAGCCCCATGGTCAGGTCGATCATTTTGGTCTTGACCGCTTCGGGCAACGCGCGGCGCAGAACGATCGGACCTTCGGGGATCGGCTTCGACTTCCAGATTTCGACCAGGTCGTTCATGTCGATCAGGCCCGCATCCACTGCCTTGCGCAGCGCACCCGAGTTGTAGCCGTCTTCCCAGTTGCCCTGTCCGTCGGCCCAGGTCACGCCGGCGTCAATGTCGCCGTTGTTGACCGCGACGATGGTCTGCTCGTGTCCGCCGGTGAACTTCACCTCGCCGAAATGCTCTTCCATGGGCATCCCGAGGGCTTCGGGGATTTCGACCGAGGGGATCAGATAGCCCGATCCCGAATTCGGATCGCCGAAGCCAAAGACCTTGCCCTTGGCGTCGGCCAGCGTGGCGATGCCCTTGTCCTTGCGGGCGATGCCGATGGAGTGATAGGTGAACGAACCATCGAGGTTGGTCTTGACCAGCGCCACGTCGACCGCCTCGGGATTGGTGAGGTACACCTTGGCATAGGCTGACGGCCCGAGCCATGCCATGTCGATGGTGCCGCCCAGCAACCCCTGGATCACCCCGTCGTAGTCGGCGGGGGCGAAAAGCTTGACCGGGACACCCAGGGTTTCCTCGGCATAGGCGCGGAAGCATTCGTTGTTTGTCAGCCGGTCCTGGGCGTTCTCGCCGCCGAGGATACCGATGTTGAATTCGGTGATCGCCTCCTGGGCATAGGCGGTGGTGGTCAGCGCGGTGGTCAGCGCAAGCGTGGTCAGCAGCGTTTTCATCATGGCTCCGTTGGTTGTTGGAGGGTGGTCAGGTCAGCATCCGCGCCGCATAGCTGCGGTCGGGTCGGGTATCAGCGGGGATCGCCGTCGAGGTTGCGTCCTCGTTGAAGCTTGCGTCGGCACCGTAGATCTCGCGGGCGACGCCTGTGGACAGCTGGTCGGGCGTGCCGTCGAACACGACGCGGCCGTCGCGCATGCCGATCACGCGGTCGCAATAGCGCCGCGCGGTGTCCAGCGTGTGCAGGTTGGCGATGACCATGCGGCCATCCTCGACGTTGATCTTCTTGAGCGCGTCCATCACCAGCTGCGCGTTCATCGGATCGAGGCTGGCGATGGGTTCGTCGGCGAGGATGATCCTGGGGTCCTGCATCAGGGCGCGGGCGATGGCGACGCGCTGCTGCTGGCCGCCCGACAGCGCCTCGGCCCGTTTCGGGGCCTGCTCGACGATGCCGAGGCGGTCGAGGATGTCGAGGGCGCGCAGGATGTCGGCGCGGGGCCACAGGCTGAACATCGTCTGCAGGGTCGAGCGGCGGTTGAGGATGCCGTGCAGCACGTTCGAGGCCACGTCCATCCGGGGCACCAGGTTGAACTGCTGGAAGATCATCGCGCAATGGGACTGCCAGGCGCGGGCCTGCGCGCCCTTGAGCGCCAGCACGTTGCGCCCCTCGACCAGAATCTCGCCCGAGGTGGCGTCGGTCAGGCGGTTCATCATGCGCAGGAAGGTCGATTTGCCGGCCCCCGACCGCCCGATGATGCCGACGAAGGCGGGGTGGTCTATGGCAAAGCTGACGCGATCGACGGCGGCCTTCGGGCCGAACATGCGCGTGACCGCCCTGACTTCCAGCATCGGCACGTCCCCCAAGACCGCACTTGGGGGGCAACTAGCGGTCCAATGTGACAGAAGCGATGCAGTGGGATGAAGCTTGCGTGACGGCAGCCCGGCCTGCGCGGGCTTGCGGCGCGGCGCTGTTTTGGCTATGGCGTCACCGTGCGGGGCCCGGCCCCCGGCGCGCCCGAGCGGGCGTTGTGTAATGGTAAGACCTTAGCCTTCCAAGCTAAAGACGCGGGTTCGATTCCCGCCGCCCGCTCCAGTCCGTCCTGCGCGCTGCCCAACCACATCCGTTGCGGACACCGGCCTGCCGCTGCTAGCCTGCGCCCGACGCATCGGAGTGGCTGGCATGGGGTCTCGGCGCAATTTTCTGGCCATTTTGGTCGCTGCCGGTGCCATCGGTGGTGCCATCTATGGGGTCGGCATGAAGGGCGGTCTGCCCGCGCTTCCCGGCGTGGCGCAGGAACCGGTCACTGTCACGGTGGCAAGTGCGGTCACCAAGGCCAAGTGGCTGGCGGCAGGCGTGGCCGAGTTCAAGGCGGCGGGCATCACCACCGCCGACGGTCGCCCCATCGAGATCGTGACATCGAACGTGCTGTCGGGCGACAGCATGCTGCAGATTGCGGCCCAGACCCTGCAGCCCGTGGTCTGGTCGCCGGGCGAGCAGACCTGGGTCGACCAGCTGGCCGAACGCTGGAACCGGGGGCACCCCAGACCCGTCGCCTCGGCCCCCTGCCAGCCGACGGTGCTGACCCCCGTGGGCCTTGCGATGTGGCGGCCGATGGCCGAGGCGCTGGGCTGGCCGGACAAGCCGGTCAGCATGCGCGCCCTGATCGAGCTGGCGAACGATCCCGAAGGCTGGGCACGCTACGGCCGACCGGAATGGGGCCGCCTGCGGCTGGGCCACACCCATCCGCAGTATTCCTCGGCGGGCCTGCTGTTCCTGGCACAGGCGATCTATGCCACGCTGGGCAAGACCACCGGCATCACGCCGCAGGACATCTATGATCCGCAGGTCGAGGCGGCGCTGCGCGCCCTGGCGCAGAACACCGCGAAATACGGCATGGTCACGACCGACCTTCTGTCCAACATGGCGCGGGGCGGACCTGCGTTCCTGCATGTCACCTCGGCCTTCGAGGAGGGGACGGTGCGGTTCAACCAGGAGCGGCGGGACGAATTGCGCTACCCCCTGGCGTTCCTCTTTCCGGCAGAGGGCACGTTCTGGTCGGACCAGCCCTATTGCATCCTGGACGGCGCGCCCTGGGTCGATGCGGCCGAGGCCGAGGCGGCCGGGCTGTTCCTCGATTTCCTGCGCGGCGAACGGATGCAGGGGCTGGCCTCGGCCCATTACGTGCGCCCGTTTGCGGGCGGGGCAAATCCCGGTGGCGGGCTGACCGTCGAGAACGGGACCGACCCGGCGGCGACGCCCGTGACCGTGCCCGACCTTGACATCCCTTCGCCGGACGTGGGCGAGGCGATCATCGACCAGTTCCTGACGACCAAGCGCAAGGCGACCGTGCTGGTGGTGTTCGACACCTCGGGGTCGATGAAAGGCGAGCCGATCAAGACCGCGACCGAGGCCACGGCGGAATTCCTGTCGCGGCTGCATCCGCAGGACCGTGTCGGACTGCTTGCATTCTCGACCGGCATGGCTCTCGTGCAGCCCCTGGGCGAAGTATCGGCGACGGGCGAGCGAGCGCAGGACGTGACGCGGGGGCTGAACGCCGACGGCAGCACCAACCTGTACGGCACGGTCTGCAAGGCGACGCGGATGATGGCCGACGAGGCGGCGCGCGACCGGGCACGGGGCGAGAACCGGCTTTACGGGATCGTGCTGCTGTCCGACGGCGCGGACACGGTTGGCGAGGTCAGCGAGACGCGCATGTTCCAGACCTGCATGCTGTCCACCGAGGGCGAAGAGGGGCCGAGGATCTTTGTCATCTCGTTCGGGCAGGGGGCCGATCTGGAGGTGCTGACGCGGCTGGCGGCCGAATCGAACGGGGCGGTGTTTGCCGCCGATCCAACGTCGATCGGGCAGGCCTACCTGCGCATCTCGGCCGAGCAATAGGGTGGACGGACTGCCACCTTCGGGGCAGACCAGCGCGCGGGCGCTGCGGTGGCGCCTGCTGCTGGCGCGGATCGAGGCGGCGCTGGTGTCGCCCGCGAACGCGGTGCTGATCGGGCTGTCGGGCATCGCGGCGGTGACCTGCCTGGTGGCCGAAGCGCGGGGGTTGCTGAACCCCGGCACCTGGGCCGTGGCCGCCGGGGCGGGGGCCGTGGTGCTGGCCGGCAAGGTGGCGCTGGACCTGCGCGACCGCGCCGGGGACGACGGGCTGTGGCGCGCGCTGCTGGCCCGTGGGTTCGGCGACACGATGGCCGACGATGCCGAGGTGACGCGCCTGGCGCGCACCGTGATCGAGTACCGCGTGCGTCTGGCGATGGCCGAGGCGCGGGCGGCACGGGCATCGCGACGGGCGCTGCAGCCCCTGCTGCCGCGCCTGGATGACTGGCTGGAGGGCATCATGCGGCTGGCGCGGCAGGTCGCCACGCTGCGCCGCGAGTCGCGGTTCCATGTGGCGATGGGGGCGCGCAACCGCCGGCGGCTGTCGGAACTGGGCAGCGGGGCGGGGCTGGACGCGCAGGTGCGCGCGGCCGAAGGGTTCGGTCGCGAGGCGGACGACGGGCTCGTGCGGCTGGAGAATGCGGTGGCGGCGTTCGGCGCGGCTACGTCGCAACTGGTGCTGGACATGGCGCGCGCGCAGGGGCTGGACGGCAGCGCGGTGACGGACGCCCGCATCGGGGGGGCGATCCAGTCCGTCGCGACCGAGACCAAGGCGCTGTCGCCGCCGCCGGAGCCGCCCTGAGCGGGCGGCGGGGGATACGGGTTCCTTTGCCGCGACGGAACCTGGTCTGTACAGCGTATCATCACCGGGACAGCAACGGGGCACCGCCATGACCGATACCGCAGGGCACGACCATGACCACGACCGGGGACTGGCGTTCGACCTGATGATCCTGTCGCGGCGTCGCCTGCTGGCGGGGTCGGGGGTGCTGGCCATCGGGGCATCGGGGCTGTTCGCGCTGCGCGGCGGGCCGTCCGGGGCAGAGGCGAACGTTCTGGGCACGGCGGCGGACGGGACGACCTGCGTGGCGGGTCCGGCCGAGACGGCAGGCCCGTTTCCGGCGGACGGGACCAACGCCAGGGCGGGGCAGACCGTCAACGTGCTGACGCAATCGGGCGTGGTGCGGACCGATATCCGCACCAGTTTCGCCGGGCAGACGGCGGTGGCCGACGGCTTGCCGATGGTGATCCGCCTGCGGCTGGTGGACGTGGGAGGGGCCTGTAGGCCGCTGGCGGGGCATGCGGTCTATGTCTGGCACTGCGATGCGGCGGGGCGCTATTCGATCTACGACACGGACGACAGCAACTATCTGCGCGGGGTCGGCGTCACCGATGCCGACGGTGTGGTGCAGTTCACCAGCATCGTGCCCGCCTGCTATCCCGGACGCTGGCCGCATGTGCATGTCGAGGTGTTTTCCTCGCCCGAGGCGGCGGTGTCGGGGGAGGCGAGCCTGCTGATTTCGCAGGTCGCGTTGCCCGAGGCGGCGATGGCCTCGGTCTACGCGACCGACGCGCGCTATGCGGCCAGCGTGGCCACCTTGCGCGGGGTGACGATGGCCCGCGACATGGTGTTCCGCGACAACACGCCCGAGCAGATTGCGGCGCAGACCATGGCGATGACGGGCGATGCGGCGGCGGGGTTCACTGCGACGGCGACGGTGGGGGTGCAGGCGTAGTCGTGCCGCAGACCGCGCAGTCGGCGCGCTTTCCTGCCCTGATCATGCGGGTCTCGGCGTGCAGGGCATCGTGGATCATCAGGCGGCCCGTCAGCGTCTCGCCCGCGCCGGTCACGTGCTTGACCGCCTCAAGCGCCATCATCGCGCCGATCACGCCGGGCAGGGGGCCGGCCACCCCCGCCTCGGCGCAGGTCGGCACCAGGCCGGGGGCGGGGCGGTGGGGGAAGACGCAGGCGAAACAGGGGCCGCCCGCCGCCGGATGGTACAGTGAAAGCTGCCCCTCCCATTGCGTGATGGCGGCGGCGATCAGGGGTTTTCCCGTTGCCACGGCCACCCGGTTGACGAGATAGCGGGTGTCGAAGTTGTCCGACCCGTCGAGGATCAGGTCGTACTCGGCGAACAGGTCCCCGGCGATGTCTTCGGTCAGGCGGCGGTGGTAGGGGCGCACCTCGACAAAGGGGTTCAGCGCCTTCATCGCGATTTCGGCCGAGAACACCTTGGGCATGCCGATCCGGGCGTCGGCGTGGATGATCTGGCGCGCGAGGTTGGCGTTTTCCACCATGTCGGCGTCGATGACCCCGCTCCGCCCCACCCCCGCCGCCGCCAGATACATCAGCAGCGGCGACCCCAGCCCACCCGCGCCGACGACCAGCACCTTGGCATCCTTCAACCGCCGCTGCCCGGTGCCGCCGATCTCGCGCAGGGTGATGTGGCGGGCGTAGCGGTCAAGCTCGGAGGGGGTGAAGGGGCCGGAGGGGAGGGGGGCAGCCGGTGCGGCCCTGATCCTGACGCGGCGCAGGATTTCGATGTAACCGGCGACCAGTGCCCCGGCCAGACCAAGCACCAACCAGACACGGACATCGTCCCCCGCGGCCAACGCCACCGCGAGGACGGCAATCGCCACCAGGCGCTGGCGGGTCTTCGCGCCGAAGTACGCACCGCCCTTCCAGATCGCCACCGACAGGACAACGAACGGCAGCAAGCTTAGGTCCTTCCCGTAGACCCGAAGCCGCCGGTTCCGCGCGGGGTCTCGGACAAGGCCACTGCCACTTCGAACGATGCCTGCACCACCGGGGCCAGGATCATCTGGGCGATGCGCTCGCCATGGGCGACGGTATAGGGCGCGTCGGACAGGTTGATCAGCGCCACACCCAAAGGCCCGCGATAGTCGCTGTCGATGGTGCCGGGGGTGTTGGGCAGGGTGATGCCATGGGTCAGGGCCAAGCCCGAACGGGGGCGGATCTGCACCTCGAACCCCGGCGGGATCTCCATGCGCAGGCCGGTGGGGATCACGGCGCGCTGCAGGGGTGCCAGGGTGAAGCCGTGGCGCTGGTCCGCCGGCAGGTTGGCGCGCAGGTCGGCCCCGGCGGCACCGGGCGTGGCATAGGCGGGCAGGGGGATGGCGGGATCGGCCCCTTCATCGCGCAGGATCAGGATCACGGGGACGGTCATGCGAGGGTGTCGGCGATCATGGCGGCCAGTTTCCGTGCCACGGCCTCCTTGGCCATGCGCGGCCATGCCTCTGCGCCGCCCTCGGCGATGACGGTCACCGCGTTCTCGGGGCCGCCCATGATGCCGGTGCCGGGGCTGACGTCGTTCGCGACGATCCAGTCGCAGCCCTTGCGCAGGCGCTTGGCAGAGGCATGGGCGATGACGTCGTCGGTCTCGGCGGCAAAGCCGATGACAAGGCGGGGGCGCTGCGCGTGGCGCGACAGGGTGGCCAGGATGTCGGGGTTTTCCACCAGATGCAGCGCGGGGGGCTTGCCCGAGCCGTCCTTCTTCACCTTCGACGCCGGGGCCTCGGCCACCCGCCAGTCCGCCACCGCCGCCGCACAGACGGCGGCATCGGCGGGCAGGGCCGCCTCGACGGCGGCCAGCATCTGCACGGCGGTTTCGATCTGGGCCACGGTGACGCCTTGCGGCGCGGGATGGGTGGCGGGGCCGGTCACGAAGGTGACGCGCGCCCCCAGGTCGCGCAGGGCGACGGCGATGGCCGCCCCCTGCGCGCCCGACGACCGGTTGGCGATGTAGCGCACCGGATCGATGGGTTCGTGCGTGGGGCCGGAGGTGACGATCACATGCCGCCCCTTGAGCGGCCCGTCGGACAGCGCGGCGTCGATCGCGGCGAGGATCGCCCCAGGTTCCGCCATCCGCCCCGGCCCGTATTCGCCGCAGGCCATGTCGCCCTCGTCGGGGCCGACCGTCAGCACGCCGTTGGCCAGAAGCATGGCAAGGTTGCGCTGCGTGGCGGGGTGGTTCCACATCCGCACGTTCATCGCGGGGGCCAGCAGCACGCGCTTGTCGGTCGCCAGAAGCAGGGTCGAGGCCAGGTCGTTCGCATGGCCATGGGCCATCTTCGCCATCAGATCGGCGGTCGCCGGGGCCACCACCACCAGATCGGCGGCGCGGGACAGCTGGATATGCCCCATCTCGGCCTCGTCCGTCAGATCGAACAGGTCGCGGTAGACCTTCGATCCGGCCAGTGCCGACAGCGACAGGGGGGTGACGAACGCGGCGGCGGCGGCGGTCATCACCGGAGTGACCGATGCGCCCTCTTTCGTCAGAAGCCGCACCAGTTCCAGAGCCTTGTAGGCGGCGATGCCACCGCCGACGATCAGAAGGACGCGTTTTCCGGCAAGCATCGCTAACGGACCCCCTGACCCTGCTATGCAAGGTTAGGCGGGGGCGGGGGCAAGTTCAACCTGCGCTCACGTCAGGAAGTGGAACACCTCGCGCGACTGGCCTTCCAGGTTCTTGCGCATCTTGGCGAAGGCCGCGACCTCCAGTTGCCGGACCCGTTCCTTGGACAGGCCGAGTTCCTCGCCCAGCGATTCCAGCGTGCGCGGGGCCTCGCGCAGCTTGCGCTCGGTCACGATGAAGCGTTCGCGGGCGTTGAGCGCCGCCATCGCATGCACCAGCCAGCCGCGCAGGCGCGTCGCGTCGTGGCGCGTCTC
The DNA here is from genome assembly GCA_052387255.1 of Gemmobacter sp. Lineage (GTDB taxonomy): Bacteria > Pseudomonadota > Alphaproteobacteria > Rhodobacterales > Rhodobacteraceae > JBBQXK01. Next base: position 29,590 of record JBQTJI010000040.1, read on the forward strand.
GACCACTTCGGCGGCCTGCACGCCGTCATCCTCGAGCGCGTCGATCCATTCGCGCCCCTCGTCCTCGGCCGACTGGGTGGCGTTCAGCGAAAAGTCCGACCCCGACAGCCGCCCTTCCATCATTTCCACATCGGCCAGCGGCACGCCCACCTCTTGCGCGATCCGCTCGCGCAGCTGGTGGCCGTCCAGCGTCTCGCCGGCCTGCGATGCCTCACGCTCAAGCTTGGCTTGGACGCGGCGCAGGTTGAAGAACAGCGATTTCTGGCTGCTGGTCGATCCGGTGCGCACCAGGGACCAGTTGCGCATCACATAGTCCTGGATCGAGGCCTTGATCCACCACACAGCATAGGTCGAAAACCGCACGCCCCGGTCGGGGTCGAACTTGTCGGCGGCCTTCATCAGGCCAAGGCTGGCCTCCTGGATCAGGTCGTTCATCGGCGCGCCGTAGCGGCGGAACTTGGCGGCCATGCTGATCGCCAGGCGCATGTAGGCGGTGATCAGGCGGTGCAGGGCGGCCTCGTCACGCTGGTCGCGCCAGGCATAGGCCAGCCGCAACTCGGTCTCGGCATCCAGAAGCTCGGCCTTCATCGCTTGGCGGGACATGCGCTGGTCGGTATATCCGTCGAGTGCCATCGGTACCCCCATCGTTGTGCCGTCCCGGCCCGCCGATTGTTCAGAAAGAGTTTACGGAGCAACGTCGTGACCGGATCAATGGTTTCCGAGAATCTTTCGCTGCCACACTTGACGGTGGTGATCGGCGGTGCTGCGTCAGGAAAGTCCGCCTTGGCCGAGGGTCTGGTGCAGCGAACCGGCCTGCGGCGCGTCTATCTGGCGACCGCCGAGGCCTGGGATGACGAGATGCGCACCCGTATCGCCCTGCACCGGGACCGGCGCAACGGGTGGACCACGGTCGAGGCCCCGCGCGACGTGGCCGGCGCCCTGGCGGGCGTGGCGGCGGGGTCGGTGGTGCTGCTCGATTGCGCCACGCTGTGGCTGACGAACGTGATGCTGGGCGGCAGCGATGTCGCGGCGGAAGAGGCTGCGCTGCTGGGGGCACTGGCCGCCTGTGCCGCGCCGGTGGTGGTGGTGACGAACGAGGTCGGCCTGTCGATCGTGCCCGACAACGCCCTGGCCCGCGCCTTCCGCGATGCGCAGGGGCGGCTGAACCAGCGGCTGGCGGCACAGGCGGGGCTGGTGGTGGCGGTCTGGGCCGGGCTGCCCCTGGTGCTGAAGGGTGAGACCCCATGGTGACACGGTTCTGGTGGGTGCGGCACGGGCCGACCCATGCGAAATGCATGGTCGGCTGGTCCGACCTGCCCGCCGACCTGTCCGACCACGCCGCCCTTGCCCGCCTGTCGGCGCATCTGCCGGGCGATGCGGTCGTGGTATCGTCGGATCTGTCCCGCGCCATTGCCACGGCGGATGCCATCCAGGGCAGGCGGGAACGCCTGCCGCATGATGCCGACCTGCGGGAGATCCATTTCGGCACCTGGGAGATGCGCGCATTTGCCGAGGTCGAAGCCGAAGCCCCGGACCACATCCGCGCCTTCTGGCAGGTGCCGGGCGATGTGGCCGCCCCCGAAGGTGAAAGCTGGAACATGCTGGCCGCCCGCGTGGATGCCGCAATCGACCGGCTGCTGGCCGCGCATCCGGGTCGCGACATCATCGTCACCGCCCATTTCGGCGCGATCCTTGCCGCCCTGCAGCGGGCCGAGGGGCTGTCGCCCGAAGCGGTGTTCGCGCATCGCATCGACAACCTGTCGGTGACCTGCCTCGCGTGCGACGGCAGCGGCTGGCGCAGCCATGCGATCAATCACCGGCCCTGATGGATCACCCCACAAATCCGCGTTTCACGGAGGGGCGATCCCCTGCCATGCAGGGCGGGACGCCAAGGAGACGGACATGACCTATGACCTCGTGATCGGCGACCGCGCCTATTCCAGCTGGTCGCTGCGCGGCTGGCTGCTGTTCGACGCCTTCGGGATTGCAGTGAAGGTCCACCGCGCGCGCCTGTACACCGACGAACTGGCTACCGTGCTGCGTGACTATCACCCCGCCCGCACGGCACCCACGATGCGCACCCCCGAGGGGGCCGTGGTGCCCGAGACCATCGCGATTGCCGAGGAACTGGCGACGCGCCACCCCGACGCCGGGCTGTGGCCGCAGGCCCCGGTCGCCCGTGCCACCGCGCGCGTGCTGGCCGCAGAGATGCACGTGGGGTTCGGCGCGCTGCGCACCTATTGCCCGATGAACCTGCGCGTCAGCTATACCGACTGTGCGCCGCCAGATGCCGTGCTGGCCGACCTCGCGCGGCTGGAAGTCCTCTGGTCATGGGCAAAGGATGTCAGTGGGGCCAAAGGTGACTGGCTCTGCGGCGACTATTCCGCAGCGGATGCCTTCTTCGCCCCCGTCGCCACCCGCATCGCCACCTACAACCTGCCCGTGGGGCCGTCGGCGATGGCCTATGTGCGGGCGCATCTGGCGCATCCGTCGTTCCGCCGCTGGCGCACGATGGGGATGGTGGACGGCGCGGACCAGGACTTCTATCGCCGCGACTATCCCCGACGGCCCTGGCCCGGCCCCGTACCGCTGCCCGCCCGCGCGGTCGAGGGGACGGGCACCGTCAACGCCGCCTGCCCCTATTCGGGCAAGCCCGTGACCCATGCGCTGGAACTCGACGGGCGGCGATACGGCTTCTGCAACGCGTTTTGCCGCGACAAGACGGTGGCCGACGCCGAGGCCTGGCCGCGGTTCATGGCCCTTTACCGTTCGTAAACCATTCGCGCCTAACCCGTTAACGAAGATGAACGGGGGACGGACATGGTGGCGCGCGCCTTTACGGTGGCCTTCGAGGGGGTCGAGGCGCGCATCGTCGAGGTGCAGTGTGCCGTGGCACCGGGCATGCCGTACTTCGGCCTGGTCGGCCTGCCCGACAAGGCGGTGAGCGAGGCCAAGGAGCGGGTCCGCGCGGCCCTGGCTGCGATGTCCATCGCCCTGCCGTCCAAGCGGATCATCGTCAACCTCTCGCCCGCCGACCTGCCGAAAGAGGGGTCGCACTTCGACCTGCCGATCGCGCTCGCGCTGCTGGCCGCGCTGGAGATCATCCCCAGGGACGAGGTCGAGGGCACGCTGGCGCTCGGCGAGCTGTCGCTGGACGGGCGGCTGATCCCGGTGCTGGGCGCGCTGCCGGCGGCCATGGCGGCGGCAGAGGACGACCGCACGCTGTTGTGTCCCCGCGCCTGCGGGCCCGAGGCGGCCTGGGTCGGTGCCTGCCAGGTGCTGGCCGCCGCCACGTTGGACGAGGTGGTGCGCCACTACACCGGCCAGCAGCCCCTGACCCCGGCCGAGGCGGGCGAAGTGACGCTGGAACAGGGCGCGCGGGATTTTCGCGACGTCAAGGGACAGGAACGGGCCAAGCGCGCGCTGGAGATTGCGGCGGCGGGGCGGCATCACCTGCTGATGGTGGGCACGCCGGGGTCGGGCAAGTCGATGCTGGCGGCCCGCCTGCCCGGCATCCTGCCGCCATTGTCCGCGGTGGAAGCCCTTGAAACCTCGATGATCCATTCGCTGGCGGGCATCCTGTCCGAGGGCGGGATCAGCCGGGCCAGGCCGTTCTGCGAACCCCACCACACCGCCTCGATGGCCGCCATCGTCGGCGGCGGCAAGGGGGCCAAGCCCGGCCAGATCAGCATCGCGCACAATGGCGTGCTGTTCATGGACGAGTTTCCCGAGTTTTCGCGCCAGGTGCTGGAAACCCTGCGCCAGCCGATCGAGACCGGCGAGGTCGTCGTGGCCCGCGCCAATGCCCACATCCGCTATCCCTGCCGGTTCCTGCTGGTCGCGGCGGCCAACCCCTGCAAGTGTGGCTACATGACCGATCCCGCCCGCGCCTGCGCCCGCGTGCCGGTCTGCGGCGAGGACTACCTCGGCCGTATCTCGGGGCCGCTGATGGACCGCTTCGACCTGCGCGTCGAAGTGCCGCCTGTGGCCTGGACCGACCTCGACCTGCCCTCGACCGGCGACACCTCGGCCATGGTCGCCGCACGCGTGGCGGCGGCGCGCGCGGTGCAGACCCGCCGCTTCGCCGGGGCCCAGGGCGTGCGCGTGAACGCCGAGGCCGAAGGCGCGCTGCTGGAAGAGGTGGCGACACCCGATGCCGAAGGCCGCGCGCTGCTGCAGCGCGTAGCCGAACGCTTCGGGCTGTCGGCGCGCGGCTATCACCGCGTGCTGCGCGTGGCCCGCACCATCGCCGATCTGGACGGCGCGGCAGACGTGGCCCGGCCCCATGTGGCCGAGGCGGTGAGCTACCGGTTGGCTGTCGGGACCAAGGCGTGAGGGCAGCTCTCGTCCGCTCGTCAAGCCTGACGGCTTTACACGCGGTCGGGGGGGCCCCATCCGGCCCCACCCCCCCGCCTCCGGGTTGCCCCGGCGGCGGCGGCCCACCCCCCGTTAAACCCCGCCTGGCTTGAGGAGCGGTTCAGGCGCGCTTCGCCTCGATCACCTCCCAGATGCGGGCGGCGGCGTTGACGCCGTCGAACCGCTCCAGCTCCTGGATGCCGGTGGGCGAAGTGACGTTGATCTCGGTCAGCCAGTCGCCGATCACGTCGATGCCGACGAACACCTGCCCCTTCTCGCGCAGCGTGGGGCCGATGGCCGCGCAGATCGCGCGGTCGCGGTCGGTCAGCCCGACAGGCTCGGCGCGGCCGCCCACATGCAGGTTCGACCGTGTCTCGCCCGCCTGCGGCACGCGGTTGATCGCGCCCACGGGTTCGCCGTTGACCAGGATCACCCGCTTGTCGCCCTGCACCACGGCGGGCACGTATTTCTGCACGATCAGGGGCTCGCGGTTGATGCCCATGAACAGCTCGTGCAGCGAGGCGAGGTTGCGGTCGGCCGGGTCCAGCCGGAACACGCCCGCGCCCCCGTTGCCATAGAGCGGCTTCAGGATCACATCGCCATGCACGGCGCGGAACGCCTTGATCGTGGCCAGATCGCGCGCCACCAGCGTCGGCGGGGTCAGCGCAGGGAACCGCAGCACCAACAGCTTCTCGGGGCTGTTGCGCACCCAGAACGGATCGTTCACCACGAGCGTGCGCGGGTGGATCATCTCGAGGATATGCGTCGTGGTGATGTAGCCCATGTCGAAGGGCGGGTCCTGCCGCAGCCAGACGACGTCCCAGTCGGCCAGGTCGATCTCGGCCTCGTCGCCATAGGTGACGTGGTTGCCGCGTTCGCGCCGCACCTCGACCGGCCAGCCCCGCGCCAGCACGCGCCCCTCGCGGAACGCCAGCCGGTCGGGCGTGTAGAAGAACAACGCATGCCCCCGCGCCTGCGCCTCGAGCGCGATGCGGAACGTGCTGTCCGCATCGATGTTGACCGACCCGATCGGGTCCATCTGCAAGGCAACCTTCAGCGACATCGGACCCTCCGCCAGGACGGCCCCTTCAATGCCCGATGCCGGGGCGATCCGCAATCGGCTGCCGACCTCAGGCCGCGAAGGCGTTCTCGATGATCGCGATCTGTCCGCAGCCATCCACCAGCGCGACATCGAACCTGACCGGCGTGGCCTGTCCCGCGGGTTCGCCTGCCAGGAATTCGCTGGCCGCCGCCATGATGCGCTGCATCTGGCGGGGGCTGACCCGTTCGGCGGCAAAGGCATGGGTCCTGGCCTGCTTGACCTCGATGAAGATGACCTCGGCCCCGTCCCGCGCGATCAGGTCGATCTCGCCCCCTTCGCCGCGCCAGCGTGTGGCCGCGACCGCCCGCCCGGATCGGCCATAGTGCCGCGCAACGGCCGATTCGGCTGCCAGACCCGCGCGATACGAAACAACACCGCCCATCAGTCCCTTCCTTTCCCGGCGATCCGCAGCGCCCGTTGGTAGACCTCGCGCCGGGGCAGGCCCAGGCTGGCAGAAACCTCGGCTGCGGCCGCCTTTACCGAAACCTGCAAGAGGGCGGTGCGCAGCGCGTCGTCGATATCATCCTCGGCCACCGTCACCGGCGGGGGCCGTCCGATCAGCAGCACGATTTCCCCTTTCACCGTGCCTGTCGAAAACGCATCGGCCAGTGTCCCCAGCGTTCCGCGCGTGACCTCTTCGAAGCGTTTTGTCAGTTCCCGGCATACCACCGCCTCGCGTCCTGCCCCGAAAGCTTCCCGCAATTCCATTAATGTTCGGCTAATGCGCCTGGGCGATTCGAACAGGATCACCGTTGCCTGCACCTCAGCCATCTCGGCCAGGAAGGCCGCGCGCGCCGCGGCGGTGGCGGGCGGAAAGCCTGCGAACAGGAAGCGGTCCGAGGGCAGCCCCGACACTGCCAGGGCCGCCAGCACCGCCGAGGGTCCGGGGGCCGCGCGCAGCGTGTGGCCGGCCGCGACTGCCGCCCGCGCAAGCTGGTATCCGGGGTCGGCGACCAGCGGGGTGCCGGCCTCGGACGCATAGGCGACCGACCGCCCCTCGGCCAGCGCGGCCAGCAGGCGCGGGCGCATCGCCGGTCCGTTGTGGTCGTGGTAGGCCAGCAGCGGCCGACCGGCCAGCGGCACGCCGTGGATCTCCATCAGGTGACGCAGCGACCGTGTGTCTTCCGCCGCCAGCACGTCGGCCTTCGCCAGGATGTCCAGCGCGCGCAGCGTGATGTCGCGTGCCGCCCCGATCGGCGTCGCGATCAGGTGCAGGCCGGGTTCCAGCGGTCCCCGTGCCGCACCTCGGGCAGCCAGAGCGGTGGCGGGCGGGCGCTCGGCAGGCGTCTCGTCGCGCATCGGGCGCTCCTTGGCAAGTTTACTTCGCGGGCGGAACCGCCTAGTCTGCGGGCAAATTCACGGCACCGCCACGGGGTATGTTGCATGTTGTCCTTCCTGAACCGCGCCTGCAAGCCGCTTGCCCGACCGCTGGTTCGGCTGGGCCAGGTGATGGGGGTCCTGACGCTGGCCGCCTGCACCACGATCGGCCTTGGCGGCGGCGGCGGTCCGGCGATCGACACCAACGCCCCGGTGCCGGTGGCGCTGCTGGTGCCGGGCGGGGGCGGGCTGCCGGGCGATGAGCAGTTGTCGCGCGAGTTGCAGAACGCCGCGCGCCTGGCGATTTCCGATCTCGGCAATGTCCGCATCGACCTTCGGGTCTACGAGACCGCCAGCAACCCCGCGCAGGCCCAGGCGGTAGCGCTGCGCGCGGTGAACGAAGGGGCCAAGATCATCCTCGGTCCGGTGCGCGGGCAGGAGGCCAACGCCGTGGCCTTGGCCGTGGCCCCGCGCGGGATCAACGTGCTGTCCTTCTCGAACAACACCGAGGTGGCCGGCGGCAACCTGTTCGTGCTGGGGCCGACCTTCCGCAACACCGCCGCACGGCTGGGCCGCTATGCCGTGCGGCAGGGGCAGGGCCGCATCATGGTGGTCTATGACAAGTCGACCGCCGGAGAGATCGGGCGCGCCGCCATCGACGCGGGCGTGCGCAGCGCGGGGGCCTCTGTCGTGGCGACCGGCGGCTACGAGCTGTCGCAGAACGGCATCGTCGCGGCGGTGCCGGGCATCGCCGCCGCCGCCAACGCCAATGGCGCGCAGGCGCTGTTCTTCACCGGCGAGGGGGTGACGGCCATCCCGCTGGTGACGCAGCTTCTGGCGGAAAACGGCGTCAGCCCGGCCACGACGCGCTACATCGGCCTGACCCGTTGGGACTTTCCGCCGCAGATGCTGACCCTGCCCAGCCTGCAGGGGGGCTGGTTCGCGCTGCCCGATCCGGTCCTGTACCAGCAATACCAGTCGCGCTATCAGGCGGCGTTCGGCTCGCAGCCCTCGGCGATCTCGGGCCTGGCCTATGACGGCATCGCGGCCATCGGGGCACTGGTCAAGAACGGCCAGTCGAACGCGCTGACCGGGGCTGCGCTGACGCAAGGGGCGGGGTTCGTCGGTGTCAACGGCATCTTCCGGCTGCGCGGCGACGGCACCAACGAACGGGGCCTGGCCATCGCCCAGATCCGCAACAACCAGGTGGTGGTGATTGATCCCGCTCCGCGCAGCTTTGCCGGCGCAGGGTTCTGACGCTGCGGCGGTCGCCGCCCCCGACCCGTCGCTGCCGCCGCATGACCTGATCGACGCCGCCGCCCTGCTGCGGGCCGCGGCGGATGACCTTGCCGCCTCCGGCATCGCCCCCGCAGGCGCCAGGGGCCGGGCCGTCGCCGTGCGCCACCTGGCCGAGGCGCGTACCCAGGCCAACAGCCGCCTGGAAGCGGCCTTTGCCGCGCGGCCCCACGACGCCCGCCCGCTGATCGCGGCCCAGTCCCGGCTGACCGACGGCCTGGTCTGTGCCGCCCTGTCCATCGCCACCACGCTGTGCCACCGCAACCCGACACCGACCGAGGCCGAGCGGTTGGCCGTGATCGCCGTCGGCGGCTATGGCCGGGCCGAGATGGCCCCCCACTCGGACGTCGACCTGTTGTTCCTGTCCCCCTGGAAGATCACGCCCTGGGCCGAAAGCGTGACCGAGACGATGCTGTACCTGCTGTGGGACCTGAAGCTGAAGGTCGGCCATGCCAGCCGCACGGTGAAGGACTGCCTGCGGCTGGGGCGCGACGACATCACCATCCGCACCGCCCTGCTGGAACACCGCTTTCTCGCCGGGCACCGCCCGCTGGCCGACGACCTGGGCCTGCGGCTGTGGTCCGACCTGTTCCGCAATTCCGGGCCGCAGTTCATCGAGGCCAAGCTGGCCGAGCGCAGCGCGCGCCACAAGCGGCAGGGCGGACAGCGCTATCTGCTGGAGCCCAACGTCAAGGAGGGCAAGGGGGGCTTGCGCGACCTGCAGACGCTGTACTGGATCGGCAAGTACCTGAACCGCGTCTCGTCACCCGAGGGGCTGGTGGCGGCGGGCCTGTTCAGCCGCGAGGAATACGAGACCTTCGCGCGGGCCGAGGATTTCCTCTGGGCGGTGCGCTGTCATCTGCACTACGTCACCGGGCGCGCGACCGAAACGCTGGCCTTCGACCTGCAGGTCGAGGTGGCGGCGCGGATGGGCTACCGCGATGCCGGCGGGCGGCGGGCGGTCGAGCATTTCATGCAGGACTACTTCCGCCACGCCACCAAGGTGGGCGAGCTGACCCGCATCTTCCTGACCGGCCTCGAGGCGCGCCATGTCAAGGGCGAGGCGACGCTGGCCGGGTTCTTCCGCCGCCGCAAGGCCGTGCGCCCCGGTTACCGCGTGATCCAGGGCCGGATCGACGTGGCCGACCCCGCGACCTTTTTCGCCGACAAGCTGAACCTTCTGCGCGTGTTCGAAGAGGGGCTGCGCTCGGGCTATCTCCTGCACCCGAGCGTGATGCGCGCCATCGCCACCCATCTTGCCCTTGTCGACGACGACATGCGGTCCGATCCGGTGGCGGCGCAGACCTTCCTCGACATGCTCTTGTGCCACGGCAACCCGGAACGCCCCTTGCGGCGGATGAACGAGCTGGGCGTGCTGTCGGCCTTCATCCCGGAGTTCGAGCCCATCGTCGCGATGATGCAGTTCAACGTCTACCACCACTACACGGTGGACGAGCACACGATCCAGACGATCAGCGTGCTGGCCCAGATCGAACGCGGCGAATTGGTCGAGGAACTGCCCGTCGCCTCCGGCATCCTGCAATCCGGGGTCAACCGCCGGGTGCTGTATGTGGCGCTTCTGATGCACGACATCGGCAAGGGGCGGCCCGAGGATCACTCGATCCTGGGGGCCCAGATCGCCCGCCGCGTGGCCCCGCGCCTGGGCCTGTCGCCCGAGGAGTGCGAGACGGTGGAATGGCTGGTCCGCTATCACCTCCTCATGTCCGACATGGCGCAGAAGCGCGACCTCAGCGACCCCCGGACGCTGCGCGACTTTGCCAAGGCGGTGAAGACCAAGCGGCGGCTGGACCTGCTGACGGTGCTGACGGTCTGCGACATCCGCGGCGTGGGGCCGGGCACCTGGAACAACTGGAAGGCCATGCTGCTGCGCAAGCTGTACCGCGACACCGCCGCCGCTCTGGACGGGGGCCTTGAGGCCGTCAACCGCGAGAACCGCGAGGACGAGGCCAAGCGTCTGCTGGCCGCCCGCCTGACCGGCTGGCCCGACGCCGACGTGGCCACCGAACTCGCCCGCCACTATGCGCCCTACTGGCAGGGCCTGCCGACCGATACCCAGGCGGTCTTTGCCCGCCTGCTGCGCGGCCTTGGACCTGACGAAATCCGCGTCGACCTGCACCCCGACCCCGACCGCGACGCGACGCGCGCGGCCTTCGCGCTGGCCGACCATCCGGGCATATTTTCCCGGCTGGCGGGGGCGCTGGCCCTGTCCGGTGCGAACGTGGTGGACGCGCGCACCTATACCTCGAAGGACGGCTATGCCACGGCGGTGTTCTGGGTGCAGGACGCCGAGGGGCGGCCCTATGACGAGGCCCGCCTGCCGCGCCTGCGCACCCTGATCGACCGCACGCTCAAGGGCCAGGTCGTGCCGCGCGACGCGCTGAAGGACCGCGACCGGGTGAAAAAGCGCGACCGCGAGTTCCGCTTTCCCACGCACATCAGTTTCGACAACGACGGGTCCGACATCTATACCCTGATCGAGGTCGACACCCGCGACCGGCCCGGCCTGCTCTATGACCTGGCGCGCACGCTGGCGGGGGCCAACATCTACATCGCCTCTGCCGTGATCGCGACCTACGGGGCGCAGGTGGTGGACACCTTCTATGTCAAGGACATGTTCGGCCTGAAACTGCACGCCCGCCACCGCCAGGAGGCGCTGGAGCGCAAGCTGCGCGCGGCGATTGTCGAAGGTGCGGCGCGGGCGCAGACCCCGGAATGACGGCACCCCGAATTGCTGCAACGCGCCGCCCCCTCACCCTAACCCTCTCCCCCAAGGGGAGAGGGGACCGCGCCGTGCCCGTGATCGAGGGGATCGCATGAAACCCATCCGCCTGATCTCCTCGGCCCTGACCGTCGGCGGCTGGACGCTGCTGTCGCGCGGCGCGGGGTTCGTGCGCGACATCATGATGGCCGCCTACCTGGGCGCGGGGCCGGTGGCCGAGGCGTTCCTGATCGCGTTCAGCCTGCCCAACATGTTCCGCCGGTTCTTTGCCGAGGGCGCGTTCAACATGGCCTTCGTGCCGATGTACGCCAAGAAGGCCGAGGCGGGCGAGGATGCCGCAGGCTTTGCGCGCGACGCCTTCAACGGCATGGCGGGGCTCTTGATCGTGGTGTCGGTCATCGGCACGCTGGCGATGCCCTGGCTGGTCTGGGCGATGGCCAGCGGCTTTGTGGGCGATGCGCGGTTCGACCTGGCGGTGACCTTCGGGCGGATCAGCTTTTGCTACATCCTGTTCATCTCGCTGGTGGCCCTGCTGTCGGGGGTCCTGAACACGCAAGGGCGGTTCACCGAGGCGTCCTTCGTGCCCGTCCTGATGAACCTGATGTTCATCGCCGCCATGCTGCTGGCCGACCGGGCGGGATGGGACATGGGGCTGACGCTGGCCTGGACGGTGCCCGCGACGGGGGTGGCGCAACTGGCCTTCACCTGGGTATCGGCGCACCGGGCCGGGTTCCGGTTCCGCCCCGGCCTGCCCCGGCTGACGCCCGAACTGAAACGGCTGGCGGTGATCGCGGCCCCCGCCGTGCTGGCGGGGGGCGTGGTGCAGGTCAACCTGCTGGTCGGGAGGCAGGTCGCCAGCTTTACCGAGGGGGCGGTGGCCTGGCTGTCCTATGCCGACCGGCTGTACCAGTTGCCGCTGGGCGTCGTCGGCATCGCCATCGGCACGGTCCTGCTGCCCGACCTGTCGCGTCGCCTGCGGGCGGGCGACGTGGAGGGGGGCCGCGACAGTTTCAACCGAGGGGCCGAGTTCGCGCTGGCCCTGACCATTCCTGCCGCCGTCGCGCTGGTGGTGATCGCGCTGCCCCTGTGCGAGGTGCTGTTCCAGCGCGGGGCCTTCGGTCCCGACGACACGGCGGCCACCGCGCTGGCACTGGCCGCCTATGGCCTGGGCCTGCCCGCCTTCGTGCTGCACAAGGTGTTCCAGCCGCTGTACTTTGCGCGCGAGGACACGCGGCGGCCGTTCCGCTATGCCGTCTGGTCGATGGTGATCAACGCCGCCGTGGCCATCGGGCTGATGCCGGTGATCGGGTTCATGGCGGCGGCCCTGGCGACCACGCTGGCGGCGTGGATCATGGTCTGGCAACTGGCGCGGGGGGCGCGCGCGATGGGTCCCGAGGCCGCGTTCGACGACCGGCTGCGGCGGCGGCTCTGGCGGATCGTGGTGGCGGCCCTTGCCATGGGGGCCGTGCTGTGGGGGCTGGTCGTCCTTCTCGGCCCGGCGCTCGGTACGCCCGGATGGCGGTATGTGGCGCTTGGCCTTCTGGTGGCGGGCGGTTCGGCGGCCTATTTCGCCACGGGCTTTGCCATCGGCGCGTTCCGGATGGCTGAGTTCCGGGGGGCCCTGCGGCGCAACCGCTGAACGACCAGACGGCGCGGGCAGGACAGCGGGCGTCGCGGAAAGGACAGACGGGGGGCCTGGCGGCGGGCGACAACGGGGCCATGACGGCCCATCCCGCCCCGATTGCCCCGACCCAGGCCCTGCGGCGACAGACCCTGATCGGCATCCTCTGCGCCGTCGGCGCGTCGCTGGCCTTTTCGGTCAACGACATGGCGATCAAGGCCCTGTCCGGCGACTATGCCCTGCACCAGGTGATCCTGTTCCGGTCGCTGATCGGCATGGCCTTCCTTGTGGCCTGCATCCTGCCGTTCCACGGCGGCCTCGCCGCCCTGCGGACCCGCCGCATCGGCGCGCATCTGTTGCGCGCGTCGTTCGTCGTGACCTCGAACCTGTTCTACTTCCTCGGCCTCGCCGCGCTGCCGCTGGCCGACACCTCGGCCATCTTCTTTGTGGCACCCCTCTTGATCACCGCCCTGTCGGTGCCGCTTCTGGGCGAGAAGGTCGGCCCCCGCCGCTGGACCGCCGTCGGCGTCGGGCTGGTCGGCGTCATCATCATGCTGCGGCCCGGCGGCGCGATGCAGGTGGCGGTGTTCCTGCCGCTGGCCTCGGCGCTCGCCTATGCCTTCATGCACATGATGACCCGCCACCTGAAGGGCACCGAGGGCGCGGTCGCGATGACGTTCTATGTGCAGGCGCTGTTCATCGTCGTCTCGGGCACCATGGGGCTGGCCTTCGGCGACGGGCGCTATGCCGACCAGTCGGACGCCTCGCTGGCCTTCCTGTTCCGCCCCTGGATCTGGCCGCCCGCCGCCGACTGGCTGGTGTTCCTGGCCACCGGCCTGGGGTCATCGATCGGGGGCCTTCTGATCGCGCAGGCGTACCGGCTGGGCGAGGCGGGGCTGATCGCGCCCTTCGAATACACCGCGATGCCGCTGGCCATCTTCTGGGGTCTGGTCGTATTCAGCGAGTGGCCGCTGCCCACGGCCTGGATCGGGATTGCGCTGATCTGCGGGTCGGGCCTGTACATCGGCTGGCGCGAGACGATGGGCCGCCGGGGACCGGACCGGACCTAGCAAGGGGGAACCACATGGCAATCACCATCATCGGACCCGAGGCCGAGGCGCGGCTGACCTGGGAGGGCCTGACCGAGGCGCTGGTCGCGGGCCACGCCCGCCCGCGCGCCGAGATCGCGGACGTGCTGCTGTCGCGGGGCGAGGACCGGCTGCTGAACCGCTCGGCCTGGATCGGGGGGCTGGGGCTCTTGGTCAAGTGCGCGACGCTGTTTCCCGGCAATGCACAGGCGGGCCTGCCCGCCATCAACGGCGCGGTGACGCTGTACGACGACGCCACGGGGGGGCTTTCCGCGCTGGTCGATTTCCACCTGGTGACCAGGTGGAAGACGGCGGGCGACAGCCTTCTGGCCGCCCGCCGCCTGGCGCGGCCCGACAGCCGCGAGATCCTGATCGTCGGCGCGGGCACCGTGGCCCGGTCGATGATCGCGGCCTATGGCTCGGCCTTTCCGCAGGCGCGCATTGCCGTCTGGACCCGCAGCCGCACCGGGGCCGCGGCCTTGGCGGCAGAGATGCCGGGCGTGACCGTGGTGGATGACCTGCAGGCGGCGGTCGGGCGGGCCGACATCATCTGCACCGCCACCATGGCACGCGCGCCGCTGGTCCGGGGCGACTGGCTGCGCCCCGGCCAGCACCTGGACCTGATCGGCGCCTACGCCCCCGGCATGCGCGAGGTGGACGATACGGCCATGGCCCGCGCGCGGGTGTTCGTCGATTCGCGGGCGACCACGATCCACCACATCGGCGAACTGATCGACCCGATCCGGTCGGGGGCGATCACCGAGGCCGACGTGGTCGCGGATTTCTACGACCTGGCGTCGGGACGTTTCGCGCGCGAAACACGCGACGAGATCACCATCGCCAAGAACGGCGGCGGCGCGCATCTGGATCTGATGACGGCGGACTACATTTCGCGGATGTGGACGGGGCAGGGCCGGGCCTGAACCAGCAGAAATCGCCGCTCGTCGCTCCCTTGCGGGCGCTCCTCGCTGATGCGGCACCAGCGAG
>JBQTJI010000041.1:0-115289 GCA_052387255.1 Gemmobacter sp.
GAGCCCCCCCACCCCATCCCTCCCCCACGGGGGGGGAGGGAGTCGCAACCCTTTCGATGACGCGCGCCCGGGTGGACCTTCACGGCAACGTTCCCTCGCCAAAAGGCATCGGCTGCGGCAACGGCAGGTTCAGGAACAGCCCGAGCGCCATCACCGCCACCGCCGCCCCGGTCAGCGCATCGAAGCGGTCGAGCAGCCCGCCGTGCCCCGGAATCAGGCGCGAGCTGTCCTTGACGCCCGCGCGCCGCTTGAGCCAGCTTTCCGCGATGTCGCCCATCTGTCCGGCCAGCGCCACCAGCGGCGACAGCACGACCAGTCCCCACGAGGCCAGCCCCGCCGCCGCAAAGCCCGCCCCCACCGCCGCCGCACCGGCCCAGCCCGCGACGGTGCCCGACCAGGTCTTCTTGGGGCTGAGGCGGGGCCAGAACTTCGGCCCGCCGACGATGCGCCCGACAAAGTATCCCGTCACGTCCGAGGCGACGACGACCAGGATCAGCCACAGCACCGCCCCGGTCCCGCCGACCTCGCGCAACGTGACCAGGCCATAGCCCGCGACCATCGCCGCCACCGCCCATCCTGCCGCAAGCCTGCGGTCGCGCCGGGGTGTCAGGGCCAGGGCCAGGCCGGGGGCCAGCAGCAGGGCGGCGGTAAACTCCGCCGTGCTGACGAAGATGACCAGCAGCGCCGCCCCGGCGACCGCCGCAATGACCAGCGCCGCGCCTGGCTGCGACGGCGCGGTGATGCGCGCCACCTCCCATACCATGCCTGCCGTCAAGAGGATCACCAGCGCGGCAAAGGTCGGCCCGCCCAGCCAGACCTCGACCGCGCCGATGGCGATCATCACCGCCGCCGACAGCAGCCGCGTGCGCAGATCGTGCCAGCGTTCCGAAGGGGTTGCCACCGGATCGCTCACCGCCCGACCCCGCCGAAGCGGCGCTCGCGCCGGGCGAACCGGGCCAGGATGTCGACAAGCTCGGCCGTCGAGAAGTCGGGCCAGAGGGTCGGGGTAAACTCATACTCGGCATAGGCCGACTGCCAGGGCAGGAAGTTCGAGGTCCGCGTCTCGCCGGATGTTCGGATCACCAGGTCGGGGTCGGGGATGCCCTTGGTGTCCAGCCAGTCCGACAGCGCCGCGTCGGTCAGGTCGGCAGGGTCGAGCCGCCCCTCGGCCGCCTCGCGCGCCACGGCCCGGACGGCGCGCAGGATCTCGTCGCGGCCACCATAATTGATGGCGACGGTCAGGTTCAGCCGCGTCAGGCCCGCCGTCCGTGCCTCGATCCCCGACATCAGGCGCTGCAGTTTCGGATCAAGCCGCGTGCGGTCGCCGATGAAGCGCATGCGCACGCCCTCTGCCGCCAGACGGTCGGCCTCGCGCTGGATGTAGCGGGCGAAGATCGACATGAGGCCGAGAACCTCTTCGGTGGACCGCTTCCAGTTCTCGGTCGAAAAGGCATAGATCGTCAGCCAGCGGATGCCGATGTCGGGGGCGACGCGGACAATCTCTTTCACCCGCTCGGCCCCCTTGCGGTGGCCGACAAGGCGCGGCCAGCCACGGTTGGTGGCCCAGCGACCGTTGCCGTCCATGATGATGGCGACGTGGTCGGCGTGGCGGGGGGGGGGATCGGCGGTCAAGGGCAGGTCCTCGCGTGCGGGCCTAGACCTGCATGATTTCCTGTTGCTTGCCTTCAAGCGCGCGGTCGACGGCGGCAATGGCCTTGTCGGTCAGGTCCTGCACCTCGTCGGCATACATCTTCTGGTCGTCCTCGCCCAGGCCGGCGGCCTTGGCCTTCTTGATCTGGTCCATCCCGTCACGCCGCACGTTGCGGATGGCGACGCGGGCATTCTCGGCATAGGTCGCGGCGACCTTGGTCAACTGCTTGCGGCGTTCCTCGTTCAGCTCGGGGATCGGCAGGCGGATCAGCGGGCCGTCGGTGACCGGGTTGATGCCGATGCCGCTTTCGCGGATGGCCTTTTCCACCTTGGCGACCATGCCCTTGTCCCAGACGTTGATGACCACCATGCGCGGTTCGGGCACGTTGACGGTGCCAAGCTGGTTGATCGGCGTCATCTGGCCATAGGCATCGACCTGGATCGGTTCGAGGATCGAGGCACTGGCCCGGCCCGTGCGAAGTGACCCGAACTCGGTGCGAAGGCTGTTCATCGCGCCGTCCATCCGCCGCTGGATCGCGTCAAGGTCGATGTCGATGTCGTCGGCCATGGGTTCCCTCCGTCTTGGGGCGTGGTTCTAGCAGCGAAGGAACGCGATGGGTAGGGGGGGCAGGTCAGGGGGCGGGATGCAGGCGGGGGTCGAGGGCGACGGGTTCCTGCATGACCGCGCCGTACCGCCCTGCCGCGCGGGCAGGGTCGAAGATGACGTTCCACGAATGGCGTGAGACGACCGACGGCAGTGCGACGAACACATGCGCGGCGAGCATGGCGGCACCGAACGCCTGCTGTCCGTCAGTCGGGCGCGACGGCACCAGCCAGTGCGGATTGGGCACCTCGGACGGCATCACGATATGCACAAGCGAGGGGTCGCCCAGGATGGCACGGGTCAGGACATGCGGTTTGGCATCCAGCTCGGCCAGGCCGCGGTGAACGATGTTTTCCAGAATGGCCGTGGAAGGGTCGAACGTCAGATAGACCGCCCGAAGTCCTGCGGGGTTCCAGCGCCCGCCAAACATCCGGGCCCCTTCGCCGCTGTCCCAGGTCGCGGCATATTGCAGAGGATCGACCCGCCAGATCGGAACATTGCCGGATCCGAACACCGGTGGCAGAGGGTTCACGTGTAGACGCCGTACTTCAATCGTCCGATCAGTTCCTCGACCGCCTCGACCCCGGCCTGCGTTGCCAGCAGGTCGACCGGTCGGCGACCGTCCAGCGCCAGCGCGGGGCGGCGCATCCAGTCTTCTGCAGATTCCTGCGTGGAGAACACCTCGCAGGCGCTGTTCAGAACCTCGGCGAATTTCCACAAACGGCTGCTGACCTCTGGCGAAAGCGGTTGATCCGGCGGTTGTTTCTTCCAGCGGTGGTAGGTGCGTTCCGAAATCCCGATCGCGGATCCAAGCGCCTCGTCCAGGCGCAGCACCTTCAACCGGTCGGCCAAGGCCAGCAGCGCACTGGCCGGAAGGCCGCGCAACAGCCGGTCATGCACGTCCAGTGCGGTCATTTCTCCGGGCGGTCCGTCCCAAGGCAGGCCCAGAACGTCAAAGGCGCGGGCAGCAAGGTCAAGCGGCATGGCGGCGCTCCGGAAACCTGACAGGTGGCAATACCGAATGTGCCACATGTCACCGCGCCAGACAAGGGCGCCCTACCCCACCCGCGTATAGGTCCCCTGCCCCGCCAGAATCCCCCGGAACCCGCCGGGCTCATCGAGCGAGAACACGATGATCGGCAGGCTGTTGTCGCGGGCGAGGGCGATGGCGGATGCGTCCATCACGCCCAGGTTCTTCTGCAGCACCTCGTCGTAGGTCACCGAGGTGTAGCGTTTGGCGTCGGCGTGCTTCTTGGGGTCCTTGTCATAGACGCCGTCCACCTTGGTGCCCTTGAAGATCACCTCGCAAGCCATTTCATTCGCACGCAAAGTCGCCGCCGTGTCGGTGGTGAAATAGGGGTTGCCGGTGCCGGCGGCAAAGATGCAGACGCGCTTTTTCTCAAGGTGCCGCACGGCGCGGCGGCGGATGTAGGGCTCGCAGACCTGGTCCATCGGGATCGCGCTGATGACGCGGGTAAAGACGCCGAGCGATTCGAGGGCGGCCTGCATGGCCAGGGCGTTCATCACGGTGGCGAGCATCCCCATGTAGTCGGCGGTCGTCCGCTCCATCCCCTGCGCGCTGCCTTGCAGGCCCCGGAAAATGTTGCCGCCGCCGATCACCATGCAGATCTCGACGCCCATGTCGTGGACCGACTTCACCTCTTGCGCGATGCGGGCCACCGTGGGGGGGTGCAGGCCGTAGCCCTGGTCGCCCATCAGCGCCTCGCCCGAGATTTTCAGCATGACGCGGGCATAGGTCGAGGCGGGGTCGAGCGGCGGTTTCGTCATGGCGCGGACCCCGTTGGTTGCGTACTGGATGGATCGCGGCGCAAGATGGTGGAAAACGCGGTCGGGTACAACGGGGGTTTCGGGTGTCGCTGTCGGACATCTCGCGCGAAAGGCCGGTGGTGATCGCGGGGCCGACGGCGGCGGGCAAGTCGGCCCTGGCGATGGACTTGGCGGCGCGCGACGGGCGCGTGGTGGTGAACGCCGATGCGCTGCAGGTGCATGATGCCTGGCGTGTGCTGACGGCGCGCCCCTCGGCCGTCGACGCGGCGGCGGTGCCGCACGCTCTGTATGGCCATGTGCCGCGCGGGGCGGCTTATTCGGTCGGGCACTGGCTGCGCGAGGTGGCCCCGCTGCTGGACCGGCCGGTGGTGGTGGTCGGCGGCACGGGGCTGTACCTGACGGCGCTGACCACGGGCCTGGCCCCGGTTCCCCCGATCCCGGCGTTGGTGCGGGCCGAGGCGGATGCGCGGCTGGCCCAGGCCGGGCTGGCCGCGATGCTGGCCGATCTGGATGCCGCGACGGCGGCGGCCATCGACCGGGCGAACCCGGCGCGGGTGCAGCGCGCGTGGGAGGTGCTGCGCGCCACCGGGCGGGGGCTGGCCGACTGGCAGCGGGGGGCGACGGTGCCCCTGTTGCCAAAGGCGCGGGCCGAGACGCTGCTGGTCATGCCCGACCGCGACGCCCTGGCCGCGCGGATCGACCGGCGGTTCCTGGCGATGCTGGACGCGGGCGCACTGGACGAGGTGCGGGCCGCCCTGCCCCGTTGGCAACCTCAGGCACCCTGGGCGCGGGCCATCGGGGCCGCGCAACTGGTGGCCCATCTGCACGGCGAGACGACCCTGGCGCAGGCGGTGGCCGGTGCCCAGGCGGCCACCCGGCAGTATGCCAAGCGGCAGCGCACCTGGTTCCGGGGGCGGATGGCGGACTGGCGCATCATCGACACCGGCTGACCGCCGCCGACGCATCGGCAACGCGCCGCGCGAAGATCACGGAAGGGTCATCTTTTTGCTTGGGGAAGCACGAAAGGACTGGTTATCTGACGCCTTGCGACTCTCCCATCAGGTGTACGCCCTTCATGCAGGACCTCACAGCCCCGACCCCCGTCCGGCTGATCGCCATTCCACGCCTGGCCGCCGGGGGCCGCTGGCGGGTCGAGGCGATGCGGTCGATCTCGGAACCGCTGCTTTTGTGGTTCACCAAGGGCCAGGGTCGGATCACCGTGCAGGGGGCGACGCGCGGCTATACCGCGAACAACGCGATCTTCATTCCGCCCGGCGTCATGCACGGCTTCGAGGTGGGATCGCAGGTCTTTGGCACGGCGGTGTTTTTCGGGCGCGGCACGACGGTGACGCTGCCCAAGGACCCCCAGCACCTGCGCATCCGCGAAACCCATGCGCAGCAGGAAATCAACGTCACGCTCGACACCATCGGGCGCGAGATGGCCTCGTCCAGCCCCGGTGCCGACCGCGCGGTGCGGCACTACCTGGGGCTTCTGGGTGTCTGGCTGGAACGCCAGGTCGAGCGCGCCGCCGCCGACACCGCCCCGCCCGATGCCGCGCGGCGGCTGGTGGCACGCTATGCGGCGCTCTTGGAGCGCGACTTCCGGTCGGGGATGGGCGTGGGCGATTTCGCCGCCGCCCTGGGTGTCACGCCCACGCACCTGACGCGCTGCTGCCGCCTGGCCTCGGGCAAGCCCGCCTCGGCCCTGCTGCACGACCGGCTGATCTTCGAGGCGCGCAGGCTTCTGTCCGAAACCGACCTGCCGGTCTGGCAGATCGCGGGCAGCCTGGGGTTCACTTCGGCCGCCTATTTCACCCGCGCCTTCCACAACCGGACCGGCAAGTCGCCTTCGGCGTTCCGCCGCGCGCCCTGAACGTTTCTGTGACAGGGCCTGCGGCAATGTCGCTTTCGGAACAAGGTTACCGGGCTCATGTCGCAAACCGACCCTCATGGGGCGAAAGCGGCGATTGACGTGCAGGAAAAAACCATGCGCAATACGCGGGCGTCCCGGGTCGCGGGTTCACGCCGGTTCCGGCGTATCCAAGGCCCCGGGAAGAGCCACAAAAGAACACCACGTCGGCACGCCAGCCGTCTGCGCCGGGCCCCGACACGATAGGGAGACGACGATGACCGACAAAACCCCGGCTTCCGGGTTCCTGCATCCCGCTGCCGAGATGTTTGCCCGTGAACACCGTGCCGGCCTGATGGACCGGCGCGAATTCCTGACGCGTTCGACCGCCCTCGGGCTGTCGGCAGCCACGGCCTATGGACTGATCGGACTGCCGGGCGTCGCCCGCGCGCAGGAGGCCAAGCAGGGCGGCATCGTCCGCTGCGCGATGGAGGTGAAGGGCACCAAGGACCCGCGCCTGACCGACTGGCCGCAGATCGCGAACATCTATCGCGGCTGGCTGGAATACCTGATCCAGTACAACCCCGACGGCAGCTTTGAAGGCCGCCTTCTGGAAAGCTGGGAGGCCAACGCCGACGCCACCGAATACACGTTCAAGCTCCGCCCCGGCGTCACCTGGAACAACGGCGATGCGTTCACCGCCGATGACGTGGTCCGCAACATCACCCGCTGGGCCGACGGCAATGTCGAGGGCAGTTCGACGGCCTCGCGCTTCCCCGGCCTGCAGAACCCGGAAACCAAGACGCTGCGCGACGGCGCGGTGGTCAAGATCGATGACATGACGGTCAAGCTGGTGCTGTCGGCACCCGACGTGGCCATCGTCGCCAACGTCGCCGACTATCCCTGCGCGATAACCCACGCCAGCCTGGTCGATGGCCAGGATCCCGCAACCAACCCGATCGGCACCGGCCCCTATGTGCCCAAGGAAGTGTCGGTGGGCGAGCGCGTCGTTCTGGTACGCGCCGAGGGCCATACCTGGTGGGGCGGAACACCGCCCCTGGACGAGATCCACTACATCGATTTCGGCACCGACCCCTCGGCGATGCTGGCGCTGGCCGGATCGGACGAGGTCGACTGCAACTATGAATCGGTCGGCGACTTCATCGAGCAGATGGATGCACTTGGCTGGAAGAAGCTCGAGGCGGTGACGGCATCGACCATCGTGGTGCGGATGAACTCGGCCTCCTCCGACCTCTACAAGGACAAGGCGCTGCGTCAGGCGATCCAGTTGGCGATTGACCCGGCGGTGGTGCTGGAACTCGGCTACAACAACCTGGGCACCACGGCGGAAAACCACCACGCCTGCCCGGTCCACCCCGAGTATGCGAAACTGCCGCCCCAGACGGTCAACTCCGCCGGTCTGGCACCGGCCCTTGCCGCGGCAGGCCTGACCGACACCGAGTTCGAGGTGATCTCGCTGGACGACGGCTGGGAACAGGCGACGACGGCGGCGGTGCAGGCCCAGCTTTCGGCGGCCGGCATGAACATCAAGCACACCGTCATGCCGGGATCGACCTTCTGGAACGACTGGCAGAAGTACCCGTTCTCGTCCACCACATGGAACCACCGCCCGCTGGCGGTGCAGAACATGTCGCTCGCCTATACCTCGACGGGGTCGTGGAACGAGACCGGCATGGCCAACGCCGAGTTCGACGCGGCGATGGCCAAGGCGCTGTCGCTGGCCGATGCCGATGCCCGGCGCGAGGTGATGGTGACGCTGCAGACCATCGTCCAGGACGAAGGCGTGATCATCAACCCGTTCTGGCGCTCGCTGTTCCGCCATGCCCGCGAAGGCGTGAACGTCGAGATGCACCCCTCGTTCGAGCATCACCACTACAAGTGGTCGGTGTCCGCCTGACCCGCCGTTGCTGCCGGGGGCGGGGCCATGGCCCCGCCCCCGGTACCCCCTTTCCTGCCCGAGATGATGTCGCCGGTCCCCCTGTCGGACCGCCACCTTGCCCCATTGGCGCAGAGGTAGCCCCATGCTGAAATTTGTCCTGCGACGCCTTGGCCTGATGATCCTGACGGCCTTTGCCCTGACCTTCGTCGTGTTCTTCCTGACGAACCTGGCCCCGAACCTGGAAAAGCTGGCGCGCACCGAAGGGTCGGTGCGGATGACCGACGACTCGGTCGCCGAATGGATCGTCCAGAACGGCCACGGCGGATCGATGATCGGGCGCTATGGCCAGTGGCTGGGCGCGCTGCCGGGCTGGACGCGCACCGACGAAAAGGGCGTGATGCGCGGCCGCTGCATCCGCGACGGGGCCGACCCGGCCTTTGCCCCGCGTTATTGCGGCATCATCCAGGGCGACTGGGGGCAATCGACGTTCTTCAAGGCCCCCGTCCTGACCTCGCTGTCGGACAAGCTGGCCTCGACCGGCTGGCTGATGCTGGCGGTGATGCTGGTGATGGTGCCCGCCTCGCTGATCATCGGGGTGCTGTCGGGCATGCGCGAAGGGTCGCGGCTGGACCGGTCGCTGTCGACCTTCTCCATCGCCTCGACCGCCACGCCCGAATACGTGTCGGGCGTGATCCTGGTGGCGCTGCTGGCCTCGCCCGTCGTGGGGCTGTCGCCGCTGTTGAACGAATGGGGCTGGATCGACAGCAAGACGCTGTTCCTCGGCACCGCCACGTCCGCCATGGACCAAATCACCCTGTGGAACTTCGGCCTGCCGGTGCTGACCATCGCGCTCTATGGCATCGGCTACATCGCCCGCATGACGCGCGCCTCGATGACCGAGGTGATGGTGCAGCAATACATCCGCACCGCGCGGCTCAAGGGCGTGGCCTTCCGCCAGGTGGTCATGCGCCATGCCCTGCGCAATGCGCTGATCGCGCCCTTCACGGTGATCATGCTGCAGTTTCCCTGGCTTCTGAACGGTGTCGTGATCGTGGAAACCCTGTTCAACTACAAGGGCTTCGGCTGGACGCTGGTGCAGGCCGCCGGGAACAACGACATCAACCTGCTTTTGGGCTGTTCGGTCGTCGCCGTGTTCGTGGTGCTGGTGACGCAGCTGATCTCGGACATCGGCTATGTCTATCTGAACCCCCGCATCCGGCTGGCCTGAGGAGGTACGCGCATGGAACCCCTGACCTGGACCGGATCGCTCGGCCCCGTCCTGAACCCCCTTCTGATGGCCGGCTTCGCCCTGATGCTGCTGGCCTTCCTGGCCCGCATCCTGCTGGCCTTCGCCGCCCTGTTCGGGCTTGAGACCGAGGGCACGGTGCAGGCCGTCGGTGGCGGCGCGGCGGCGCGGACACGCGGCCTGTCCGACTATGTGACGCTGGCGATGACCTTCGGCCTCTACCTCGTGGTGGCGGTGGTGCTGGCCTACATTCTGCTGGGTCTGGTCCTGCCGACCGAGGCCAAGGGCATCGTGGGCCGGGCTTCAACCCAGTTCCTGCCGGTCTGGATCGCCCTGGCCGTGACATTCGCCCTGTCCTTCAAGTTCAAGCGCCGCCTCGGCCTCTATGGCAAGCTGTTCGACAGCCCCGTCGGCATGACCGGCTTTGCCATCGTGATGTTCTGGGTCTTTGCCGCGTTCTTCGCCGACATGATCGTCACGCACGATCCGCTGGCGCAACTGTCGGGGCTGAAGAACGCCGTGCCCGGCTCGGCGGTGGAAAACCCGGCGGAGGGCATCTATGCCTACTACCTCTTGGGCGGCGACCACCTGGCGCGCGACGTGTTCAGCCGCATGGTGATGGGGGCGCGGTCGGTGCTGTCCATCGCCCCTGCCGCCACGGCCTTTGCTTTCATGGTCGGCGTGACGCTCGGCCTGCCCGCCGGCTACTTCGGCGGCAAATTGGACACCATCCTGTCCTTCGTGTCAAACTTGGTGCTGGCCTTCCCGGTGATCCTGCTGTTCTACCTGCTGGTCACGCCCGAGATCCGCGACACCGGCATCCCCGTCGTTCTGGCGGCCGTGCTGTTCCTGTTCCCGATCATCTTCTTCATCATCTTCTTCAACGCGCGCTACTTCACCGACCCGCCGAAGCGCAACATCTATGTCGGGATCACGCTGGTGATCGGCCTCTGGGCCTATTCGGGGCTGGCGTTCAACCTGGACCCGACGGGCGTCTTCTCGATGGACCCGAACCTGCTGAACGTCTTCGTCTCGGTGGTCTTCGTGAACTCGCCCACCGTCTACCGCATCGTGCGCGGCATCGTCATGGACATTCGCGCGCGCGACTATGTGGCCGCCGGGCAGACGCGCGGCGAAGGCCCCTGGTACATCATGCTGTGGGAGATTCTGCCCAACGCGCGCGGCCCCCTGATCGTCGATTTCTGCCTGCGCATCGGCTACACGACGATCCTTCTCGGCACCCTCGGCTTCTTCGGCCTCGGCGTGTCGCCCGACAGCCCGGACTGGGGCTCGACCATTGACGACGGGCGCAAGCTTCTGTCGCTGTTCCCCCACCCCGCGATCGTGCCCGCCCTGTCGCTGATGAGCCTGGTCCTCGGCCTGAACCTCCTCGCCGATGGCCTGCGCGAAGAAAGCCTGCGCGACTGATGCGCCCTTCTGTTGTCCCCAAGTATCCCGGGGGTCCGGGGACTGGCCCCCGGTCCTGCACCCATCGCTAGCACGAGGCCCGCCATGACGAATGCCGCCGACTGGGACAAGACCAAGCCCATCCTCGAGATCACCAACCTGTCGATCAGCTTTTTCACCCGCCTGCGCGAGATTCCGGCGGTGATGGATTTCTCCTGCACCGTCATGGCGGGCGAGGCGATGGGGCTGGTCGGCGAATCGGGCTGCGGCAAGTCCACCGTGGCACTCGCCGTCATGCGCGACCTGGGCAAAAACGGGCGCATCGTGGCCGGGTCCATCAAGTTCAAGGGCCGTGATCTCGTCGGCATGGGCGACGACGAGCTGCGCCAGCTGCGCGGGTCCGAGATTGCCATGATCTATCAGGAACCGATGGCGTCCCTGAACCCGGCGATGAAGATCGGCGCGCAACTGGCCGAGGTGCCGATGATTCACGAAGGGATGAGCAAGGACGACGCCTGGAAGCTGGCGCGCCAGATCGTCGCCGACGTGCGCCTGCCCGACCCGGACCGCATCATCAACGCCTATCCGCACCAGCTGTCGGGCGGCCAGCAGCAGCGCATCGTCATCGCCATGGCGCTGATGTCAAAGCCGGCACTCCTGATCCTGGACGAACCCACCACCGCGCTGGACGTGACGGTCGAGGCGGGGATCGTCGATCTCGTCAAGGACCTGGGCCACAAGTACGGCACCTCGATGCTGTTCATCAGCCACAACCTCGGGTTGGTGATGGACGTCTGCGACCGCCTCTGCGTGATGTATTCGGGCGAGGCGGTGGAAACGGGCAATGTGCGCGAAGTCTTCGACAAGATGCGCCATCCCTACACGCAGGCGCTGTTCCGCAGTATCCCCCTGCCCGGTGCCGACAAGAACAGCCGCCCGCTGGTCGCCATTCCCGGCAACTTCCCCCTGCCCCACGAACGCCCGAACGGGTGCAACTTCGGCCCGCGCTGCAGCTATTTCGAGAAGGGGCGATGCGATGCCGCCGAGGTGCCGATGTCTCCGGTGCCCTACGGTGACCGCCACGGATCGCGCTGCGTGAAATGGGCCGAGATCGACTGGGACAAGCCCCCGGTCGTCGTCAAGGGGGCCGAGAAGACGCCCGTGGGCGACGTCGTGCTGCGCATGGAGGATTTGCGCAAGTACTACGAAGTGTCCAAGGGGGCCTTCGGCGGTGGCGTCAAGAAGGTGGTCAAGGCGAACGAGACCTTGAGTTTCGAGGCGCGCGAGGGCGAGACTTTGGCCATCGTGGGCGAATCGGGCTGCGGCAAGTCGACCTTCGCCAAGGTGCTGATGGGGCTGGAAACCGCCACCTCAGGCAAGATTTTCCTCTACAACCAGGACATCCAGGACACCGCCATCGAAAAGCGCAGCGTCGATACGGTGTCGTCGGTGCAGATGGTGTTCCAGAACCCCTTCGACACGCTGAACCCGTCGATGACCGTCGGCCGCCAGATCATCCGCGCGCTGGAGATTTTCGGCGAGGGCAAGTCGGACGAGGACCGCCGCAACCGGATGCTGGAGCTTCTGGACCTGGTGAAACTGCCCCGCCAGTTCGCCGAACGCATGCCGCGCCAGTTGTCGGGCGGCCAGAAACAGCGCGTCGGCATCGCGCGGGCCTTTGCCGGGGGGGCCAAGGTGGTGGTGGCGGATGAACCCGTGTCGGCGCTGGACGTCAGCGTGCAGGCTGCCGTGACCGACCTTCTGATGGACATCCAGCGCAAGAACCGCACGACGCTGCTGTTCATTTCGCATGACCTGTCCATCGTGCGGTATCTCAGCGACCGGGTGATGGTGATGTACCTCGGCCATGTGGTGGAACTGGGCACCACCGACCAGGTGTTCCAGCCCCCCTACCACCCCTACACCGAGGCGCTCCTGTCGGCCGTCCCCATCGCCGACACCAAGGTGAAGAAGAAGCGCATCGTGCTGGAGGGCGACATCCCCTCCGCCATGAACCCACCCCCCGGCTGCCCCTTCCAGACCCGCTGCCGGTGGAAGTCGCAGGTGCCGGGCGGGTTGTGCGACACGGTGATGCCCGCGAACAAGACGCTGGACAACGGCCACCAGATCAAGTGCCACCTGTCGGACGACATCCTCTACAGCATGGAGCCGGTGATCACGATCGCGGCGGAGTAGGTCAGGGACAGTCGGTCGCGATCTTGCGTAGGGTGGGTTTTAACCCACCAGTGGGCAACGGTGGGTTGAAACCCACTCTACGCATTCAGACCACGCCATCGACTTCCTTGCTGCGCAATGCTATTTTCAAACTGGCACTTGCTTCGGGATGGAGGTTATTCTTGTTTAAGATACTCAACTATATCTTTGCAAAGATCAATGGTGTTTCCACAATTAGCGAGTATTGCAGGGGTTCAGTTTCTGCGGTTTTGCAAAGAAACAACATCGTCGTTGGAACGATTGCATGTAACGCGGTAGACCGCAGCGAAAACGATCCACGTCTTATGGAGAGAGTCTATATCGGTACCGGACAATTAAATGGTGAGGCCGTGGCATTTGTGGTGATGATCGACGAAAGCGCTGGAATACCATTCGGTTATCTTGTGAGTGAAAGCAATATTCACCGGGTGGATGAGCTAAAGAGGCAGTATCTCAAGCTAAGGAGAGACGGAATTTCATTCAATCGGTTTTTTATGTTTATTTTAGGCGAGCTTGGGGAGGAAGAGGAGCTACATTCAGACTAAAGTGATTAGAAAAGTTCATTGCTTCATTGAGTAGGGTGCGCATGAGTGCGCCGTGCTTCCGTCGCAGGAATAGGTGTGTTTAAGCGCGCGCGCCTATAGTTACCCCTCAGGTAGGTATTTCTGCACCTGGTCCACCACGCACCATTTGCTCACATCGCCGGGCCAGACCGGTGGTCTCGTCATACGCCGCGTGATCCGTGGTGCTGTCCTTGATGGCCGCGCGAAGTCCCTTTGCGATCAGGGTCAGTTCGCGATGCGTGAATGTCAGCCTGTAGGTACGCGGCGATGTCACGGTGTTACCTCATCGGGTAGGATTTGTTCCCCCTTCTATAAAGGAGCTTGTCCCCCTACTCCAGATGCTTCCGCAACCGGCTCGGCGTCCCCCAGTTCTTCGTGTTCTTGTATGGGTTCGAGGCGGCCTGGCTGCGCAGGAACAGCCTGATCGGCGCGCCCGGCATCTCGAAATGGTCGCGCAGGCCGTTCAGCAACCCTGCCGCTGTCGCAGCACCGTGGAACCGGCGATTGTGATGTCGCCGGACCACCACCTACTCGGCGGGCCGCTTGGCAGCGGCCTCTGCCGCCTCTTCCGCATCGACGCGGTCCATGTAGCGGCCATGGATGTAATATGCAGCGATGCCGATGGCTATCACCAGCATGGGCATTCCGACGTTGGCAAACAGGTAGAGGTTCCAGTCCATCGCCATCAACCTTTCAGTCGTCGCAGCACCATCTGCGCCACCATATGTAGGACAAAAGCGGCCAGAATCCAACCCAGAACGCCCGGCGCAAGCGACGCGGGCGATGTGGCCGCACCAAACCCGCCAATATTGTAGAGCCATGCCGCCAGAGGCGTGGCCACCCCGACCGTGAAGCAGGCCGTCGAGGCCCGGTCGAGGGCGTTGGCCAACAGCTTCGTGCGTTCGTTTCCGACGAGTGACATCTACAAACCCTATTCCAGATGCTTCCGCAACCGGCTCGGCGTCCCCCAGTTCTTCGTGTTCTTGTACGGGTTCGCCGCCGCCTGGCTGCGCAGCATCAGGCGGATCGGCGTCCCCGGCATCTCGAAATGGTCGCGCAGGCCGTTCACTAGATAGCGGCGATAGCTGTCGGGCACGTCCTCGGGGTGGCTGCACATCACCACGAAGCCGGGGGGGCGGGTCTTCACCTGGGTCATGTAGCGCAGCTTGATCCGCCTGCCGCCGGGGGCCGGCGGGGGGTGGGCCTCGACCATGGCACCGAGCCATGAATTCAGCCGCGCGGTCGGGATGCGGCGGTTCCAGACGTCATGCGCGCGGCGGATGGCGTCGTGCAGGCGGTCCAATCCGCGCCCGGTCTTGCCCGACACTGTGACCAAAGGCGCCCCCCGCAACTGGGGCAGCAGGCGGTCGAACATTTCCTTCAGTTCGGCCAGCTTTTCCTGTTTCTCGCCCTCGAGGTCCCACTTGTTGACGGCGACCACCACCGCCCGCCCCTCAGTCTCGGCGAAGTCGGCGATGCGCAGGTCCTGCGTCTCGAAGGGAATCTCCACGTCCAGCAGGACCACCACCACCTCGGCGAACCGCACGGCGCGCAGGCCGTCGGCGACTGACAGCTTTTCCAGCTTCTCGACCACGCGCGCCTTTTTCCGCATGCCGGCGGTGTCGAAGATACGGATGGGCGTGCCCGCCCACTCGGTGCGGATCGAGATCGAATCGCGGGTGATGCCGGGTTCAGGGCCGGTCAGCAGGCGGTCGAACCCGAGGATCTTGTTGATCAGCGTGGATTTCCCGGCATTGGGGCGACCGATGACGGCGATCTGGAGGGGTTTCTGTGCGGTGGGGCGATGCGCCTCGGGGTCGGCCTCGGTCTCGGCCTCCTCGTCGGTCACGTCCTGGTCGGTCAGGGGCGTGTTCTCGGCCTCGCGCGGGGCAAACTCGGCCTCCAGCGGTTTCAGCAGCCGATAGAGGTCGTCCATCCCCTCGCCATGCTCGGCGGACAGGCGCAAGGGCTCCCCCAGGCCCAGCGACCAGCCCTCCAGCGCGCCCGCATCCCCCGCGCGGCCCTCGGCCTTGTTGACCCCCAGGATCACCCGCGCGCCCTTTTTCCGCAGGATGTCGGCAAAGGTTCCGTCCGAGGGCGTGACACCCACGCGCCCGTCGATCAGGAACAGGCTGACGTCGGCCATGTCGACCGCGCGTTCGGTCAGGCGACGCATCCGGCCCTGCAAGGAATCGTCGGTGACCTCTTCCAGCCCCGCCGTGTCGATCACGGTAAAGCGCAGGTCATAGAGGCGCGCGTCCCCCTCGCGCAGGTCGCGGGTGACGCCGGGCTGGTCGTCAACCAGCGCCAGCTTGCGGCCCACCAGGCGGTTGAACAGCGTCGATTTGCCCACGTTGGGGCGGCCGATGATGGCCAGGGTAAAGCTCATGTCGCCCTCATTGCGAAAGGCGCTGCCTTACACGGGGCGTGCGTCAGCGGAAAGCGTGAAGTTGCCCCTTGGCCCCCAGCACGAACAGCAGGCCCCCCGCCAGCGCGGGCTGGCTGGCCGCCCCGCCGGGAATCTCGGCGGTTGCCGTCATCGTGCCGTCCACGGGGTTGAACAGCCGGACCAGCCCGTCGCCCGACACCACGACCAGCCGCCCGCCCGCCAGCACCGGACCGAAATGCGCCGTGATTTCCTGCCGCTTGCGGGGCTTGTCCTTGAGGAAATAGGGCATCTCCACGGACCAGACGGTGTCGCCGGTGGCCGCATCCAGCCGCACAAGACGGGCCTCGTCGTTCACCAGATAGACGGCGCCACCGACCACCAGCACCGGGCCATAGGCCCCGTCCCTGGCCGTCCACAGCCGCTTGCCGGTCTCGGTCTCGACCGCCATGGTGCGGCCCGACTGGTTGCCGACATAGGTGACCGCCCCCGCCACCACCGGATCGCCGGTGATTTCGCTGACCCCGGCATAGGCCCGGCCCCGGCGTTCGCCTGCGACCGTGGATGTCCATTGGGGAGTGCCGGTTTCGCGTTCCACCGCCGAAACCTCGCCGCTGGCGAAGGGGAACATGACCGTGGCACCCGCCACGGCCGGAGCCGAGGACGCCAGCATCCCCGAGGCGGTCGGCGTGCCCGGCACGGTCCACAGCACGCGCCCGGTGTCGGCGCGCACCGCCCAGCCGGAACTGTCGCGCCCGACCGCATAGACCACGCCGCCGTCCACCGCCGGGGCCCCGGTGATGGTCGAGGTCAGCCGCTGCCGCCAGGCGACGGCCCCCGATGCGGGGTCAAGCGCCACGATCTCGCCATAGCTTGTCGTCGCGAACAGCCGCCCCTCGCCAAAGGCGAGGCCGCCGCCGGACAGCACGGTGCCGTCGAAATCGGGCGTCAGCGGCACCGACCACAGCACCGCGCCACCGGTGGAAACGGCGGTCACGCGCGATTCGGCGTCGATGGTGAAGACGCGCCCGCCCGCCACCACGGGGGCCGCCGAGATGCGCGACCGCCGACTGTTGCCCGCGCCCACATCCGCCGTCCAGACCCGCACGGGCGCGCCCGACAGGCTGGCGTGGGGGGGCAGGTGGCGCACGTTGCCCGCGCGCTGCGGCCAGTCGGCGTTGCCCTGCACGGGCGGCAGGCCGACGGGTTCGGCCCGGTTCGCCACCAGGTTCGTCGTGTCGACCAGAGGGGCCGCGCCCTCGACCGGTTCGCTGGCGGACAGGTCGGCGCGGGTGTCGAAACGCTCGCCCTCCAGCACCACCTCGCGCGGGGCGCATGCCGTCAGCAGCAACACCCCGGCCAGCCCCAACGTCCACGCCACAGGCCGCATCGTCATCGCTGGGTGTCCCCCGTGGCTGTGCCCATCAGTCCTGCGCAACGTCGCCTCCGGGCGGGGAGGCGGCATCTGCCGGGTCCGGCTTTTCACCAAGCGCCAGCAGCATCTGCGATGCCCTGCGGCGCAGTCCGGGGGGTGCCTCCTGATCCTCGACCAGCCCGGACAGGGCGGTGACCGCCGCTGCGCGGTCGCCGGTTTCCAGCGCCAGATAGGCCAGCTGCTCGACCGCCAGCGGACGGAAGGCGCGGCCCGGCGTGGCCAGGGGGTCGAGTGCCGCGCGGCGCTCGGCGGCGGGCAGGTCCGAGCCCATCAGGATGACGCGGCGCAAGGTCGCCAGATCACGATAGGGCAGGCCTGCGCCCGGATCGGCGATCAGCGCGTCGAGTGCGGCCAGCGTCGCCACGCGGTCCTGGCCGGGGTCCGAGGCGGCGAGCAAGAACTGCACCGCGCGCCGCGCGTCGTCGGCAGGGACGGCCGTCAGGGCCGCACGCCGCGCCTCGGGCGTGTCGGCGTCCAGCGCCGCCAGCAGGCCGTCGCCGAATGCCTGCGCCGTGGCGCGCGCGCGGGCCTTTTGCCATTCCGTCCAGGCCGCCCCGCCCACCACCGCCAGGATCGCCACCACCGCGATCCAGCCATACTTGCGGAACAGCGCGAACAGGCGGTCGCGGCGAACCTCCTCGGTCACCTCTTCGATGAAACTGTCGGGATTGCTCACGCCGGCCTTCTCCTTGCCCTTGGCCCTGCTTACACGCGCAGGCTTGCCCTTGCCAAGCCCTGCCCCCGCTGTGGCCGATCAATCGGCGGCGACGCTCCGCTGCGGTGCCGGGGCGGGCCACGGCACCCTGCGCCATGACGACTGAATCCGCGCGGGGCCTGGTGCGCCGTGACGTCGGGTGGGTGCTTGCACGCACCGCGCGCGCCGGCCGGTGCGTGCAAGCACGCACCCTACCCCACGGCGGCAGTGTTGCAGCCCGGTCGACGGGCCAAGTCCGATGGCCTCACCCCCGCCCCAGATACCCCTCGCGCACCACGGCGGCGTAGAGCGCGAACTCGGCCGCGTGGCGGTCGCGCAGGGCTGCTTCGGTTGCGGGCGACAGCCCCCCGGCGGCGACGCGGGGCGACAGGTTGCGCGCGGGCAGCACCCCGGCGCGGGGGATGAACGGCGACAGGAACGCCAGCAGCAGGTCCAGCCGGTCATAGGCGAACAGGTGGTCGACGGCGGCCCGCGCGCCGTCCCAGCCGACCTGCCGGTCCTGCCGCCCGACCCGGGCATGGGGCGGCGGATCGGGCGACAGGACCGCCTGCACAAAGGCGTCGAACCCGATCCCGCGCGTGCTGCGCGCGCCGCCTGCGACACGGTCGCGCTGCAGGTAACGGTGCCAGCTCTGCAGCCGGTCGATGGGGTCGCGGATCACCGCGACGGTTTCAGGGGCGCGCCCGATCTCTGCCGCCAGGGCCGCCGCGTACTTGCCGTGATAGGCCCCGATGCCGATGTGGCGCGGCGCACCGGCCCAGTTCGCCCGCGCCCGGTTTCCCAGCAGGGCCCGCAGCGCCTGGCTGCCGGTCTTGGGCACCTCGAGGATAACTAGCCCCGCCCCGTGGATCACCAGCACCGTCGCCCCCTCCTTCCCCCATCTGTCCCGGCGAATCGCGCCGCTGAGTGTTCCCCGCCCCGCGCGGCAGCGAAACCCCCGGAATGGCGTCGCCGCCTGGCCGGTCCCGGCGTTTTCGGGATGGCAGCGGGGGCGGCGGCAGGATAGCCCCTGCGGCACCATGATGACGCTTGCCCCCGACCGTACCCTGCCCGGCGTCGCCCTAATGCTGGTCTTCTGCGTGATCGCGCCCCTGATGGATGTCGCGGCCAAGCTGGCGGCGGCCACCGTCCCGGTCGGCCAGATCACCATGGCGCGGTTCCTGATCCAGGGCATGCTGATGCTGCCGGTGGCCTGGGCCATGGGCCTGTCGCTGGCCCTGCCCCCGCGCCAGGTGGCCATGCTGGCGCTGCGCGCGCTGTTCCTGATGCTGTCCACCTTCACCTTCGTCGCGGCCCTGGCGGTGATGCCGGTCGCCGATGCCCTGGCCATCGCCTTTGTCGAGCCATTCGTCGTGCTGATCCTGGGGCGCGTGCTGTTCGGCGACGAGGTGGGTCCGCGCCGCATCGCCGCCTGCGGGGTGGGGTTCGCGGGGGCGCTGCTGGTGATCCAGCCGTCGCTGACGGCGTTCGGCACGGTGGCGCTGCTGCCGCTGGTCACGGCGTTCACCTTTGCCTTCTACATGGTGGTCACCCGCGCCATCGCGCCCACCATGCATCCGGTCGTCATGCAGGCGGGAACCTCGGTCGCGGGCACCCTGCTGTGCCTGCCGATCCTGCTGCTGGCCGACGGCAGCGGCAGCGCGACGCTCGACCCGATCATGCCGGTCGGGCTGGCCTGGCTCTGGCTGCTGGGCGTCGGGGTCTGGGCCGCCGTCAGCCACATCTGCATGACCTATGCCCTGACCTTTGCCCCTTCGGCCACCCTGGCCCCACTGCATTATTTCGAGATCGTGACGGCGGTGGCGCTCGGCTATGCCGTCTTCGGCGACTTTCCCAACCTGCTGACCTGGGCGGGGATCGCGGTGATCTGCGGCTCGGGCCTCTATGTCATCCACCGCGAGCGGCTGGCCGCCCGCCGCCGCGCGGTGCTGCGGGGCTGAGCGCGCGCAGCGCGGCATCCAGCCGCGCGCGCGGCAGGATCACCAGCGTGCCCGGCGCGTCGAACGCCAGGGTGACCGTCCCCGCCGTCACCCGGTTCGAGGTGCCAAGCCTGCCCTGCGGCGACAGCACCAGCCCGTCTATGGGCCAGTCGAGGCCCCGGCTCTGCCCCGTGACCGGCCCCAGCGGGTACAGCGACAGCCTGTCGCCCGCCCGCAGGCGCAGCGTCAGGTCCGCCGGGGCCGCGAACACCACATCCTCGCGCCCCAGCGCGACCACGGGCATCGCCTGTCCTGCCAGCGCCGACAGCGCCGCCAGTTCGTGATCGACCCGCCCGCCCAGCACGCCCAGCGCGATGACGAAGGGCGCGCGGATGCTGCGCAGCGCCTTGTCGAAATCGGTCGTCTCCTGTTCGGCAACCTCATGGCAAACGCCCGCCAGTCGCGCCCGTGCCGCCGGACCGATGCTGTCGAAATCGCCGATCACCGCGACCGGCACGGCCCCCAGCGCCAAGGCCCGGTCCGCGCCCCCGTCGGCGGCCACCAGCACCGGCGCGCGGGCCAGCGCCATACCAAGGTCACGCCCCGTGACCGGCCCCCCGGCCACCAGCGTGACTCCGGCGCGGGCATCGACAATCGGCTGATTCATGCGGATACTGTTCCCGATTAAGGCACGGTCAAGGATGCGGGGCCACAATCAATCCTTCAAATGACCCCCGTCTGTCCACGGAAAGGAACAGGCTTGGGGTAGATTGAAGTGGCGAGAAGAAACAGAAGGTATGCGCCGATGGTCGGTCCGAGCAAAATCTTGACGGTCTCCTATGGCACTTTCAGTTGCACGCTGGAAGGCTTCGACGATCCGTTCTCGACGATGAAGTCCATCGCTGAATACTTCCGCGACCTGGCTGCCGACGACCGCTACTTCGGGGCCGAACCGCCGCAGCCCGACCCCGCCATGCTGCACCGCATCGCCGAACGCGAGGTGCATCGCCGGGTCGAGGCGCGGGTGCAGGACAACGGCGTGATCCTGCGCGCCGAGGGGGCCGCCTCGCCGGCCCCGGCGCCGTCCTATGCGCCCGCCTATGTGCCCGCCGCCGCCTCGCCCCTGTCCGAAAGCGTCGCGGCCAAGCTGCAGCGCCTGCGCCATGCCGCCAGCGCCGCGCCCGCCCTGATGCCGATGCCGGAAGAGGCCGAAATCCTGTCCGAACCCGCCGCGCCGGTCGCTGTCGCCCCCGTGGTGGCACCCGAGCCGCCGGTGGTGGCCGAGGTTCCCGTGGCACCCGCACAGCCCGAGGCTGTGGCCGAACCCGAAGCCGACCCTGCGCCGCAGGTCGCCGAAACCCGGGCCGACGTCGCCACCGCGCACCAGGACGACCCGGTCGCGGAACCCGCCGCCGAAGTCGCCGCACTCGACGTTCCGGCGGAACCCGTCCCCGAGCCTGTCCAGGACATCGCCGAAGAGATTGCCGTGACCGCCGCCGCGTCGCTTCCCGACGCTGCGGATGACGTCGCGCCAGAGGCAGGGGACCCGGAACGTGCCGACCCCGAACTTGCGGCGGCGATGGCCGACGCCTGGACCGAGGATGCGGTGGAAGACGCGGGCGAAGCGGCGGACATTCCCGCCCTGATGGCCGAAGCCGTGGAAGACTGGGGCCAGCCCCAGGACGACGCGCCGGAAGACGATGCGCAGGTCGACACCGACGAAGACGACCTGATGCAGTCGCTTGCGGCGGCCCTGGCCGACCCCGTCGACACCACTCCGCCCGCTGCCGACAGCGACGGCGAGCCCGACTTCGACGAAGACGCACTACTGGCCGCGCTGGTCGAGGAGGCCGACATCTCGGCTGCCGCAGCGGCGGAAGACATCGCGATGCCCGACGCCGAGGCCGACGAGGAAGCCGACGATGCGGCCTTCGAGGCGGCCCTGCTGGCGGCAACCGCCGCCGACGAGCCTGCCCAAGGTGCCCCCGATGCCGCCCCGATGGCCGAAGACGACGAACCCTCCGTCGCCCTTCCGCAGGACGAGGCGCTTGCCGCCGCGGCGGCCTCCAACGCCGACAGCCCCGCGCCCGCCGAAGAGGTTGCACCCGACGCCCCCGAGGCCGATCCGGTCCCGGCCGCCGCCGTCGCATCTGCCGACGACGCACCTGCCGACGAGGCCGCCACCGACGACCTGCCCGAACCGACGGTCGCCCCGGCCAAGGTGCAGCGCGCCCGCGCCCGGGTCATCAAGATCCGCCGTGCCGAACCGGCACCGTCCCCCGCCAGCACACTGACGCCCGAGGCCGAGGCCGACCTTGCCCGCGAACTCGACGCGGTCAAGGCCGAGGCTCCGCTGCGCCCGCAACTGCCCGAGGTGGCCGCCGAAACCTCGGTGCAGCGGCTGATCGACCAGACCAACAGCCAGCTCGACGGGGCCGAAAGCCGCCGCCGCCTGGCCGCCATCGAACATCTGAAGGCCGCCGTCGCCGCCACCGCCGCCGACCGCCGCGCGACAGGCGGCGCCGAGGACCAGGGCGAGGCCACGCGCCTGAACGCCTATCGCAGCGACCTGGAACGGGTCGTGCGCCCGCGCCGCCCGGCCCCCAGCGAAACGCGCGAGGTCACCGCCGTGCCGCTGCGTCCGGCACCCCTGGTGCTGGTGTCCGCGCAGCGCATCGACCGCCCCGAGCCGACGGCGGTCCCGATCCGTCCCCGCCGCATCGCCGCCAGCGCCCTGGCTGTTTCCCCCGAACCCCAGGTCGACGCCGATGCGGACGATGCCGACGAGGATGAGAACATGTTCTCGCCCGCGCAGGGCTTTGCCGAGTTTGCCGAGCGTCTGGGCGCGCAGGATCTGCCCGACCTGCTCGAGGCGGCGGTCGCCTATGCCGCCTGCGTCGAAGGACGGCCCCACGTGTCGCGCCCCTACATGCTGCGCCAGGTGGGCACCGCCCTGCCCGACGCCGAGGGCAAGCGGGACGAGATGCTGCAGGACTTCGGCCGCCTCTTGCGCCATGGCCGGATCGAAAAGGTGCGCGCGGGCCTCTATGCGCTGCCCGGATCGTCGCGGATGATGGCCGAGGCGAAGAAGGTCGCGGGTTGATCAGCGCCCGCCCCGGTCACGGGGCGGGGCACCCGGGTCGGGCTGGCCGATCCCGCGAAACACGAAACGGAACGGGACCATCCACAGGAACCCCAGGCCCACATAGACCAGGAACTCGACCCACAGGGCCGGGCGGTCCAGCCAGTTCACCAGGCTGACCGCCGCCACGATGTACAGCGGCAGCCCGACCAGCAGGATCACCAGCGACCACCTGCGCCGCGCCCGGTAACTGAGGGCCATGACTGTCTCCTGCCGATTCCCGCCGCAGCGTACAGACCATCGCCCGCGCCGCAAGGCCAGCCCCCGCCGTCTGCATGATGGTCGCCCCTGC
Source organism: Gemmobacter sp. (assembly GCA_052387255.1). GTDB lineage: Bacteria > Pseudomonadota > Alphaproteobacteria > Rhodobacterales > Rhodobacteraceae > JBBQXK01. The sequence continues at coordinate 23,111 of JBQTJI010000041.1, forward strand.
GCAGGCGGCACAGGCGGGCGCTGCCGGTGCCGCATCGCCCCCTCTCCCCTCGGGGGAGAGGGTCGGGGTGAGGGGGGGCCGCGCGCTGTGCGGGGCCGTCTACCGCTCGCCCTTGCGCCACGGGATCATCAGGGCGGCGGGCACCTCGGCGCGGCGCGACATCGCGACCAGCGCCAGGATCGACAGCAGATAGGGCGCGGCCAGGAACGCCTGGTAGGGCACAAGCTGGCCGATGGGGGTCTGCTGCAGCCGGATCTGCAGCGCGTCAAAGGCCGCGAACAGCAGCGCCCCCAGCACCGCCTTGCCCGGACGCCAGGCCCCGAAGACCACCAGCGCCACGCAGATCCAGCCGCGCCCGTTCACCATCTCGAAGAAGAAGGACGAGAACGCCGACAGCGTCAGGAACGCCCCCCCCACCGCCATCAACCCCGAGCCTGCGACCACCGCGCCGACGCGCAAGGCGCTGACCGACTGCCCCTGCGCCGCCACCGCCGCCGGGTTCTCGCCCACGGCGCGGATCGCCAGGCCCAGCGGCGTGCGGTACAGCACCAGCGTCACCAGCCCCGCCGTGACGAAGGCCGCATAGGTCAGCGGTGTCTGCGCGAACAGGGCGGGCCCCAGCAGCGGAATCTCTGCCAGCACCGGCACCTCCCAGACCGCGAAGGGTTCGATCCTGGGCGGGCTGGTGACCTCGGGCAGGATCAGGCGATAGGCGAAGGACGCGGTCGATGTGGCCAGAAGCGTGATCCCCAGCCCCACCACATGCTGCGACAGCCCGAAAGGCACCGTCAGCACCCCGTGCAGCAACCCGAAGGCCATGCCCGCCGCCATGGCGCTGCCGACCCCCCACCACAGCGGCAGCCCCGCCCAGACCGTGATCCAGCCGGTAAAAGCCCCGATCACCATGATCCCCTCGATGCCGAGGTTCAGCACGCCCGCGCGTTCGCAGATCAGCTCGCCCAGCGTGGCAAAGATCAGCGGCGTCGCGATGCGCACGGCGGCGGTCCAGAAGCTGGCGGTCAGCAGGATGTCGAACAGCGCGCTCATCCCCGCACCACGCGCCAGCGCGTCAGACCCAGGGCCAGCACCATGGTCAGAAGCGCCGTCGCCAGCAGCATGTCGGCGATGTAGGTCGGCACATCCGCCGCCCGGCTCATGCTGTCCGCGCCCACGAAGACGCCCGCGACGAAGATCGCCGTGGCGACCACGCCCAGCGGGTGCAGCAGCGCCAGCATGGCGACGATGATGCCGGTATAGCCGAACCCCGGCGACAGGTCGGCCGACAGGTGGCCCTTCAGCCCCGCCACCTCGGAAAACCCCGCCATCGCCGCCAGCCCGCCCGACAGAAGCGCAGTCTTGACCAGCACGCCGTTCACGGGGATGCCCGCAAACCGGGCCGCACGGATGTTCGCGCCCACGGCCCGCATCTCGTACCCCAGCGTGGTGCGGGTCTGGACGAACCACACCAGACCGGCGGCGATCAGCGCCAGCGCAAAGCCCCAGTGCAGGCGCAGCCCGTCCACGATGCGCGGCAGGCGCAGGTCGCGGTCCAGGGGCGCGGACTTGGGCCAGCCCATGCCGGCGGGGTCCTTCATCGGCCCTTCCAGCAGCCACGATACCAGCAACAGCATCACGAAGTTCAGCAGCAGCGTCGTCACCACCTCGTCCACGCCGAGGCGCGTCTTCAGGATCACCGGCCCCAAGAGCACCAGCGCGCCCGCCGCCACCGCCGCCACCGCCATCACCGGCAGGCCCCAGGGGGCGGCCAGCGCACCTGTGCCCAGCACCACCGTCACCACCGCGCCCGCGTACAGCTGCGCCTCGGCCCCGATGTTCCACAGCCGCGCGCGAAAGGCCACGGCGACGGCCAGCCCGGTGAAGATCAGGGGCGTCGCGCGGTTCAGGGTTTCCAGCAGCGCGAACTTCGACCCCGCCGCCCCCGTCACGATCAGCCCCAGCGTCGCCAGCGGATCGGCCCCTGCGGTGGCGGCCAGCGCCATCGCGACCGCGACGGTCGCGCCCAGGGCCAGGGCAGGCAGGCCCAGGCGGCGGGCCAAAGTGGGATTCTCGATCGGGTCAAGCCGCATGCGACAGGCCCTGCCCGGCCATCATCAGGCCGATCTGCGCGACCGACTTTTCGCCGCGCGCAAAGGGGTCTGAGAGGCGACCTTGCGACATCACATGAAGAACATCCGCCAGGCGCATGATTTCCTCAAGATCCTCGGAAATCAGCAACACCGCCGCCCCGGCATCGCGTGCCGCGATCAGGCGCGCGTGGACATAGGCGATGGCCCCCACGTCCAGCCCCCGCGTGGGCTGGTTCGCCAGGATGATGCGCGGCCCCTGTTCCAGCGTGCGCCCCAGGATCAGCTTCTGCATGTTGCCCCCCGACAGCAGGCGGATGCGCCCCTCGGGGCCCTGCCCGCGCAGGTCGTAGGCGGCGATGATGCGGGCGGCAAAGGCGCGGGCGGCGCGCCAGTCCATCAGGCCCCGGCGGCTGAACGGGGCCTGGGCATAGGTTTCCAGGATGGCATTCTCGGTCAGGGTGAAATCGGCGACGGTGCCGGTCCGGTGGCGATCCTCGGGGATGCGGGCGATGCCCGCGTGCACGGCGGCGCGGGGGGTCCAGGCCGCCGCTGCACCATCCACCGTCAGGCTGCCCGACACCGGGCGCACAAGGCCCGAGATCAGGTCGGCAAGCGCCGCCTGCCCGTTGCCCGACACCCCCGCCAGCCCGGTGATCACGCCGGCCCGCAGGTCCAGCGTGACATCCCGCAACGGCGTCGCCGTGCCTGCCGCCGCCGTGGACACCGACGCCAGCGACAGCCGCGCCGCACCCGGACGGCCCGGCGCGGCCACCGGCAGCGCCACATCGGCACCCACCATCATCGCCGCCAGCCGCTCGGGCGTGGTGTCGCGCGTGGCGACCTGCCCCACGACCCGGCCATGGCGCAACACCACGCAGGTGTCGGCCAGCGCCATCACCTCGTGCAGCTTGTGGCTGATGAACACCACCGACAGCCCGCGCGCCACCGCCCGGCGCAGCGTGGCGAACAGCGCCTCGGCCTCTTGCGGGGTCAGCACGGCGGTCGGCTCGTCCAGGATCAGGATGCGCGTGTCGCGCCACAGCGCCTTGAGGATCTCGACGCGCTGCCGTTCGCCCACCGACAGGGCCGCGATGCGGGCCTCGGGGTTCACCTGCAATCCGAAATCCCGCGACAGGGTGGCCAGCCGCGCCCGCGCCGCCGCGCGGTCCAGCGACGGACGCCACAGCGGCACCGTGCCCAGAAGGATGTTGTCCAGCACCGACATCTGCTCGGCCAGGGTGAAGTGCTGGTGCACCATGCCCAGCCCCGCCGCCAGGGCCGCGCGCGGATTGCCGGGGGGCAGGGGCCGCCCCATGACCGTGATGGTGCCCGCATCGGCCAGATACTGGCCGAACAGGATGTTCATCAGCGTGGTCTTGCCCGCCCCGTTCTCGCCCAAGAGCGCCAGAACCTGCCCCCGCGCCAGGGTCAGCGACACGCCGTCATTGGCCAGCGTCGCGCCGAAACGCCGGGTGATGCCGTCGAGGCGCAGGACGATGTCCTGCGCCGCTGTCGCTTCGGTCACGACGATTTCGGCTCGGAATAGTCGATGGCGACGGCAAAGCTGCCGTCGAGGATCCCCGCCTGTCGGGCCGCGACCAGATCCTTGGCGGCCTGGGGCACCTTGGCCTCGAAGGTGCCAAGCGGTGCCAGCGAAGAGCCGCCTGCCTTCATGAACGAATACTGGCCATAGTCGGCGGCGGCGAACGACCCCGCCGTCACGGCGGCAATCGCCGCCTGCAGCGTCGGCTCGAAGTGCCACAGGGCCGAGGCCACCACGGTATCGGGATAGTCCCCTTGGGTGTCGATGACGTTGCCGATGGCCAGGATGCCGCGTTCCTTGGCCGCGTCCGACACGCCGAAGCGTTCGGCGTACAGCAGGTCGGCCCCGCCGTCGATCATGGCGAATGCCGTTTCCTTGGCCTTGGGCGGATCGAACCACGACCCGATGAAGCTGACCTGGAACGTCGCGTCCGCGCGGGTTTCGCGCACGCCCGCCATGAAGGCGTTCATCAGGCGGTTGACCTCGGGGATGGGGAAGCCGCCGACCATGCCGATCTTTCCGCTGGCGGTCATCGCGCCTGCGATGATGCCCGACAGATAGCTCGCGTCCTGGATGTAGTTGTCGAACACGCCCAGGTTCGGCGTCGCGTCCGGCAGGAAGGACGACCCGAGCAGGAACGCCACCTCCGGGTATTCCAGGCAGACCTCGCGCGCCTCGGCCTCGGCCCCGAAAATCTCGCCCACGATCAGTTTCGCGCCGCCTTCGGCATATTCGCGCATGACGCGGGGATAGTCGGTGTTGGCGGTGTTCTCGGTATAGGTGTATTCCACCTGCCCCGCCGCGACCGCCGCCTCGGCGGCCTTGTGGATGCGGCTGACCCATTGCTGTTCGACCGGCACGGTGTAGATGCCCGCCATCTTGATCGGCGTCTGGCCCCAGGTCATGCGCGGCAACAGCCCCGCCCCCGCCAGCGCCGCCCCACCCATCAGCAGGCCGCGACGCGGCAACTTCAGGTTCGTCATGTCACTCTCCCCGTTGGTTCTTTGACCGGATGGTAAACGTGTGACACGATTCGGCACAAGCGCAGGGATTTTCGGCAGAGCGGCCGCGACAACCCGCGACATGCCCGAAAACCGGGCGGTAGAGTGCGTGCTTGCACGCACCGTTCGCGCCAAGCGGTGCGTGCAAGCACGCACCCTACCTCCGGCGGCACCGACCGTTCAGAAATGGAAGGCGTCGGTCACGATCCGGCGGCCCAGCGTCAGCGCGTCGGCGACATGCACCATCGGCGACAGGTCCACCTCGGACCGGCGGGCCTTCACCAGCGCCGCCATCCGGGCATAGAGCGCGGGGTATTCGCCCATGATCGAACGCTCGCCCGACGTCTGCCCGTCCACCTCCAGCACGTTGCCGCCCATCCGCAGCGCCATGTCGCCCGCGTCCATCGACACCTCGATGTCCCAGGTCTGCGGGCCGGTCTGACGCCAGTCGAAATCGGCGCTCACGCCGCCGCTGAAGGTCAGGCGCGCGGCGATGGGGGTCTGGCGGTTTTCGGGAAACTCCAGGTCGGCGGCGGTGACATGCACCGGCATGGGCAGAATCTCGGTCAAGATCGACAGGGCGTTGATGCCCGGATCGAAGACGCCCATGCCGCCGGGCTCGAACACCCAGTCCTGGCCGGGATGCCAGTGCCGCACATCCTCGCGCCAGGTGATGTGGGCGCGGGTCACGCCCTTGTCGGCCAGCCAGGCCTTTGCCGCCGCCACCGCCCCGGCCATGCGCGAATGCCAGGTGGCGTAGAGCGTGACGCCCATCCGTTCCGCCAGATCCTCCAGCGCCATCACCTCGGCGATGGTCTGGCCCGGCGGCTTTTCCAGCATCACATGGCGGCCCGCTCGCAGCGCCGCCTCGGCGTAGGGATAGCGCGGCTGCGGCGGCAGGCAGAGCGAGACGACCGTCACATCGGGGCGCTTTTCCAGGAACGTCGCGAAGTCGGTGAAGGCCTGCACCCCGTCGACCGCGCCCTTGCGCGACACGGTCGCCACCAGGTCCCAGTCGGGGCTGGCGGCAATGGCGGGGACGTGCTGGTCCACCGCGATCTTGCCGATGCCGACAAGGGCCACCTTCAATGCGAATCCCTCCCCACCGGGGCCCCGCGACAGCCCTTGAGGAAGTCGAGGTCGGCTCCGGTATCGGCCCCCGTCACATGGCGGTGGTGCAGCATGGCATAACCCGACGGCGGTTCCTGCACCGGAGCCACCCAGGCCGCCAGACGCGCGGCCAGTTCGGCCTCGGGGATATCCAGGTGGATACGGCGGCCCGGCACGTCCAGCTCGATCATGTCGCCGTCGCGCACCACCGCCAGCGGCCCGCCCGCCGCCGCCTCGGGCGACGTGTGCAACACCACGGTGCCATAGGCCGTGCCCGACATCCGCGCGTCGCTGATCCGCACCATGTCGGTTATGCCCTTTTTCAGCACCTTGGGCGGCAGGCCCATGTTGCCGACCTCGGCCATCCCCGGATAGCCCTTGGGACCGCAGTTCTTCAGCACCATCACGCAGGTCTCGTCGATGTCCAGCGCGTCGTCGTTGATGCGGGCCTTGTAGTCGTCGATGTCCTCGAACACCACCGCCCGGCCCCGGTGCACCATCAGGTGCGGGGTCGCCGCCGAGGGTTTCAGGACCGCCCCCCTGGGGGCGAGGTTGCCGCGCAGCACCACGACGCCGCCCGATTGCGTCAGCGCCTTGTCGGCCGGCAGGATCACGTCGGGGTTGTGGTTGACCACATCCTTGACCTGGTTCCAGGCAGTTTCTCCCGACACGGTCAGCGCGTCGTTGGCCAAAAGCCCCGCTTCGCCCAGCCGCTTGATCACCACGGGCAGGCCGCCGGCATAGAAGAACTCTTCCATCAGGTACTTGCCCGAGGGCAGCAGGTTCACGATCGTCGGCACGTCACGGCCCCAGGCATCCCAGTCGTCAAGGGTCAGGTCGATCCCGACGCGGCCCGCCAGGGCCAAGAGGTGGATCACGGCATTGGTCGACCCGCCGATGGCCGCGTTGGTGCGGATGGCGTTCATGAAGGCGTCGCGGGTGAGGATGTCGCTGGGCTTGAGGTCGTCCTTGACCATCTGCACGATGCGCCTGCCCGACATCTGCGCCATGACGCGGCGGCGGCTGTCCACCGCCGGGATGGCGGCATTGCCCGACAGCGCCATCCCCAGCGCCTCGGCCATGCTGGCCATCGTGCTGGCGGTGCCCATGGTGTTGCAGGAACCGGGGGACCGGCTCATCCCGCCCTCGGCCTCGAGGAAATCGGCCTGGGTCATCGTGCCGGCCTTGACCGCCTCGGAGAAGCGCCAGATGTGGGTGCCCGATCCCGTCGCCTCGCCCCGGAAACGTCCGTTCAGCATCGGCCCGCCGGATACCGCGATGGCCGGCAGGTCGCAGCTGGCCGCACCCATCAGAAGCGAGGGCGTGGTCTTGTCGCAGCCGACCAGCAGCACGACGCCGTCCATCGGCTGGCCCCGGATCTGCTCCTCGACCGCCATCGCCGCGATGTTGCGGAACATCATCGCCGTCGGGCGGAAGGCCGATTCCGACACGCTGAACACCGGCACCTCGACCGGAAACCCGCCCGCCTCGTAGACGCCATGCTTCACCCGCTCGGCCAGGTCGCGCAGGTGGGCGTTGCAGGGGGTCAGTTCCGACCAGGTGTTCAGGATGCCGATCACGGGCCGTCCGTCGAACAGGTCATGCGGCAGGCCCTGGTTCTTCATCCAGCCGCGGTGATAGATCGTGTCGCGCGACGTGCCCCCGAACCAGTGCTGCGAGCGCAGGGGCCGGGGCCAGGAGGCGGGCTTGAAGGTCATGGTCTTGCCTTACTTGGATTTGTTGTAGACGTCGAAGATCACGGCGGCCAGCAGGACCAGCCCCTTGATCACCTGCTGATAGTCGATGCCGATGCCCAGGATCGACATGCCGTTGTTCATCACCCCCATGATGAAGGCCCCGACCACGACCCCCACGATCTTGCCCGACCCGCCCGCCATCGAGGCACCACCGATGAACACGGCGGCGATGACGTCCAGCTCGAACCCCACCCCCGCCTTGGGCGTGGCGGAGTTGAGCCGCGCCGTCACGATCATCCCCGCCAGCGCCGCCAGCACCCCCATGTTGACGAAGCACAGGAAGGTCAGCCGGTCGGCATTGATCCCCGACAGGCGCGCGGCCTTGAGGTTGCCGCCGACGGCATAGATGCGCCGTCCCGCCGTGGTGTTTTCGGTGAAGAAGGCATAGAGGCCGATCAGCACCGCCATCACGATCAGCACGTTCGGCAGGCCCCGGAAGCTGGCCAGTTTCCAGGCAACGAAGATCAGCGCAGCGGTCACGATCAGGGTGCGGATGACGTAGAAGTTCTGCGGCTCGGTCGCCATCCCGTAAGCCAGCGACTGCTGGCGCGCGCGCCATCCCGCCCAGGCCAGCACCAGCGCCAGCACGGTGACGATGACCATGGCCGTCAGGTTCGGCTTGCCGACGCCCGTCAGGTCGGGGATGAAGCCGGTGGACAGGGACTGGAACGCCTTGGGGAACGGCCCGATGTTCTGCCCGTCCAGCATCCACAGCGTCAGGCCGCGGAACACCAGCATCCCCGCCAGCGTCACGATGAACGACGGGATGCGCCAGTAGGCGATCCAGTACCCCTGCGCCGCGCCGATCACCGCGCCGACCGCAAGGCAGGCCGGAATCACCACCCAGACCGGCAGCCCGAGGTTCACCGTCAGCACCGCCGACACCGCCCCGACAAAGGCCGCGACCGAGCCCACCGACAGGTCGATGTGGCCTGCGACGATGACCAGAAGCATCCCCAGGGCCATGATCACGACGTAGGAATTCTGCAGGAAGATGTTGGTGATGTTCTGCGCCGACAGGAAATCGACGTCGATGGTGATGCGCACGACCAGAACGAAGAACAGCACGATCACCGCCAGCGCGATCAGCATGCCATAGTCGCGCAGGTGTTCGGCAAGGTAGGCCCCGCCTTGCCCCTTGGCCTGTCCCTGCGTCGCGTCGCTCATCTCCGCCCCTCGCGCCCGGACCAAATTCCTTCGAAGGAATTTGCAAATTTCTTCGAAGAAATCTGTTCTTTCTTCATGCCGCTTTCCCCGTGCTTGACAGGATCATGCCCATGATCCGCTCCTGGCTGGCCTCGGCGCGGGACAATTCACCCACGATCCGGCCTTCGTTCATCACATAGATGCGGTCGCACATGCCCAGAAGCTCGGGCATCTCGCTGCTGATCATGACCACGCCCCGGCCCTGCGCCGCAAGGTCGTTCATGATCGTGTAGATCTCGAACTTCGCGCCCACGTCGATGCCGCGCGTGGGTTCGTCCAGGATCAGCACCTGCGGATCGGTGAACAGCCACTTCGACAGCACCACCTTCTGCTGGTTGCCGCCCGAGAGGTTCACCACCTTCTGGAACACGGTCGGCGTGCGGATCGACATGGCGCGGCGGTAGTCCTCGGCGACCTGCTGTTCGCGGCCCTTGTTCAGGATGCCCTTGGCGGCGATACCGGCCAGGTTGGCCAGGCTGATGTTGCGCAGGATCGGCTCGTCCAGCACGACGCCCAGGGCCTTGCGGTCCTCGGTCACATAGGCCAGGCCCGCCTTGATCGCGGCGGGAACGGTTGACGTATCAACGGGTTGCCCCTTGATCTTCACCTGTCCCGCAATGTCGCGCCCATAGCTGCGGCCAAACACGCTCATGGCAAACTCGGTGCGCCCCGATCCCATCAGGCCGGCGATGCCGACGATCTCGCCCGCGCGCACCGTCAGCGCGGCATCGCGGATCATCCGGCGGCCTTTCTGCTCGGGGTGCATGACGTTCCAACCCGACACCTCCATCAGCACCGGCCCGATGTTGGGCGTGCGCTCGGGGTACCGGTGCGCCATGTCGCGGCCCACCATGTCGCGGATGATGCGGTCCTCGGTGATCTCGTCGCGGGTCAGGGTGGACACGCTGGCCCCGTCGCGGATCACTGTAATCCGGTCGGCCACGCGCTTGATTTCGTTCAGCTTGTGCGAAATGATGATCGACGTGACGCCCTGCGATTTCAGTTCCAGCAGCAGGTCCAGCAGCTTCTGGCTGTCGTTTTCCTGCAAGGCCGCCGTCGGCTCGTCCAGGATCAGCAGGCGCACGTCCTTGGCCAGGGCCTTGGCGATTTCCACAAGCTGCTGCTTGCCCACGCCGATCTTGCCGACCTCGGTCGTCGGCGGTTCGGTCAGGCCGACCTTGCGCAGCAGCCGCTCGGTCTTGCGAAAGGTCTCGGGCCAGTTGATGACGCCGCGCCTGGCCTGTTCGTTGCCCATGAACAGGTTCTCGGCGATGGACAAGAGCGGCACGAGCGCCAGTTCCTGGTGGATGATGACGATTCCGGCGGCCTCGCTGTCGGCGATGGTGCGGAACCGCGCCACCTGCCCTTCGAACACGATGTCGCCGTCATAGCTGCCGTGCGGATAGACGCCCGACAGCACCTTCATGAGGGTGGATTTCCCCGCCCCGTTCTCGCCGCAGATGGCGTGAATCTCGCCCTGCGCCACGTCCAGGTTCACATGGTCGAGCGCCCGCACCCCCGGAAAGGATTTCCCGATGTCGCGCATTTCCAGGATGGTCGGCATGATCCCCCCAACGGCCTGCGGCAACGCCGGGCCCTGTGAAGAACCCGGCGCAGCGCGTTGACTCTGAAGGTTACTTCAGCTGATCGGCAGTGTAGTAGCCTGACCCGACCAGCATCGCCTCGTAGTTCGAGACGTCGACCGAATTGGGTTTCAGCAGGTAGGACGGCACCACCTTGACGCCGTTGTCATAGGTCGTGGTGTCGTTGATCTCGGGCGCACCACCGCCCAGCAGGGCGTCGACCATGCCGACGGTCACGCGCGCCAGTTCGCGGGTGTCCTTGAACACGGTCGAGTACTGCTCGCCCGCGATCATCGACTTGACGCTCGGCACTTCGGCGTCCTGCCCGGTGACGATCGGCATCTTGAGGTCGCCCGAGCCGTAGCCCACGCCCTTGACCGCCGACAGGATGCCGATCGACAGCCCGTCATAGGGCGACAGCGCCCCGTGCAGCGGCTTGTCGGCGTAGTAGGCAGACAACAGGTTTTCCATCCGCGCCTGTGCTACCTCGCCCTGCCAACGCAGGGTGCCGATCACGTCCATGCCCATCTGTCCCGAGGGGATGACGATTTCGCCCGCGTCGATCATCGGTTGCAGGACCGACATCGCACCGTTGTAGAAGAAGAAGGCGTTGTTGTCGTCGGGGCTGCCGCCGAACAGTTCCACGTTCCACGGCTTCACGTCAGGGAAGCGTTCCTTCAGGCCCTTGACCAGCGATTCCGCCTGCAGCACGCCGACCTGGAAGTTGTCGAAGGTGGCATAGTAGTCGACATTGCCCGACTCGCGGATCAGGCGGTCGTAGGCCACGATCTTGATCCCCGATGCGGCGGCATTTTCCAGCGCGTTCGACAATGTCGTGCCGTCGATCGCCGCGATCACCAGCACATTGGCACCCTTGGTGATCATGTTCTCGATCTGCGCCAGCTGGTTCGGGATGTCATCCTCGGCATATTGCAGGTCGGTGGCATAGCCGGCCGCCGTGAACTGCTCGACCATCGCGTTGCCGTCGGAAATCCAGCGGGCGGACGATTTGGTGGGCATGGCGATGCCGACGGTGCCCTTGTCTTGGGCCATGGCCGGGGCGGCAAGTCCGGCGACAACGGCCAGCGCAGACAGCGCCGTGGTCAGGAATTTCATCTGGTCTCCTCCCATGTGACGGACGGCGGGGCCGCCCCTGTTCCGGTCTTGCAGCCGGGATTCGGTGAGCCCTTCGCGCGGGCACAGGGCAACAAGTGACAAGCGCGCCCATATCTGTCAAATGCAGTTTCCGCGTTGGGTCATTGCGAAACGGGTATGTCATGCTGCTGCGGCGGGGATTGAAGCTGGCGCATCTGCGGCTGCTGGCGGCGCTGGGCACCACCGGCCAGATGGGCGCTGCGGCAGCGCAGATGGGCATCACCCAGCCCGCCGCCAGCCGCCTGATGGCCGAGGTCGAGCGTATCGCGGGGGCCGTGCTGCACCAGCGCACGGGGCGGGGGCTGGTCCTGACGCCGGGCGGTGCGGCCCTGGCGCGGCGGGCGGCACAGGTGCTGATCGAGATCGAGGATGCCGGCCGCGAACTGGCCGAGATCGCGGGCGGCCAGGCGGGCCAGGTGCGGCTGGGCGCGGTGACGGGGCCGGCGATGGACCGCGTCCTGCCCGCCATCGCCGCGCTGCGGGCCGCCGATGCGCCCTTGCAGGTCGAGGTGGTAGTGGCGACCAGCGACGTGCTGTGCCAGCAGATCCTGGCGGGCAGCCTCGATTTCGCGCTGGCCCGCCTGCCCGCCGGGGACGAGGCCGCGCGCCTGCGCTTCGTGCATGTCGAGTCCGAGCCCGTCGCCCTGCTGGTCAGGCGCGGGCATCCCCTGCTGGCGGAACGCCCGCTGCGCCCCGAGGCGCTGCTGTCCCATGACTGGATCATGCCGCCGTCCGAGACGATCCTGCACCGCACCGTGACGGACCGGCTGCATGTGCTGGGCCTGCCCGACCCGCCGGGGCTGCTGGCGACATCGTCGTTCCTGTTCACGCTGGCCCTGGTGCAGCAGTCCGACGCCATCGCCCCCCTGGCCCGCGCGGTGACGATGCGGTTCGCGGGCGACCCTGACGCGCCCTATGCGGTCCTGCCCATCGACATGGGGATCGAGGTCGCGCCCTACGGGCTGGTCACGCGGGCCGGGGCCGGGCTGACCCCGGCGGCAGAGCGCGTGCTGGCGCTGGTCATGGCCGTGCCTGCGCCGCGCGGCAGTGCCGACGGGCAGGCCGGGGTTTCTTGACACCCCCGGGGCTTTCCCGCAACAAGCGGCGGAACAGGCACAGGCACGGGGCGCGCAGGGCATGATCCGGGACTACATGCGCAGGGTCCGCAATGCCCTTCCGGAAGGTGCGGCGCAAACCCTGACCGGCCTGGTCGCGACGCCCGTGGGGGCCCCGGACAAGTCGGTCGGCGTCGCACTGCGCTACAACGGCCTGTTCGATCCGGCCTGGTATCTGGCGCAGAACGTCGATGTCGCGGCGGCCAAGATCGATCCGCTGACGCATTACATGTCGTCCGGCATGGCCGAACTGCGCGACCCCTCGCCCCTGTTCTCGATGCGCTACTACCTTGAGACGAACAAGGACGTGGCGATGGCGGGGGTCAATCCCCTGGCCCATTTCATCGCCTCGGGCGGACCCGAGAACCGCCGCCCGCATCCCTTGGTGGCCCCGCAGTGGCTGCGGGGCGTGCTGAAGGGGCCGCTGCCTTTCGACAATCCGCTGCTGGGCCTGTTGATGTCGCGCGAACCCGTGGGGCCGCGTCCGTTCTTTGACATGGCGTATCTGGCCAGGGGGCTGGGCCTGCCCGCCGATGCCCCGGTGGACGCGGTGCTGGGGGCCTGGTTCCTGCGCCCGCCGGCCGCGCGCCCTGCCCCGCATCCGCTGTTCGACGTGGCCTGGGCGCATGAGATGGCCGGGCTTGCCCCGAACCACTGCGTAGTCGAGCAGTACTGCGCAGACCCGGACCAGACGATGCAGGTCCATCCCCTGTTCGATTCCCGCTATGCCGTCGAACGCTGGCCGGGGCATGCGGAAAAATCGCATGAGATGACGGTGCTGGACCAGGCGCTGCTGACGGCCACGCCCGAACGGGCGCTGACCTCGCCCCTGGTCGATCCGGTGCATTACCTGCGCCAGCTGGGCCCCGAGGGGACCGGCGGCGTGCCCTGCGCGCAGCATTACCTGACCACGGGGGCGGCGGCGGGGATCGACCCCAACCGCTGGTTCGACACCGCGCTGTACCGGGCGCGTTACGGCCATGTGATGGGCGACCTGACGCCGCTGGAGCATTACATGCGCTGGGGGCGCGAGGTGTGGGTGACGCTGGCCCCGCGCTTTCCCGACCGCTTCTATGTCACGCGCCACCCCGAGGTGGCTGCCGACTATCCCGGGCCGCCGCTGCTGCACTATCTGGCCTATGGCCAGTACGAGAACCGCCGCCTGCGCGAACCCGTCTGGGCCGACGACTTCGAAAGCTGGGACGAGGTGCGCGCCGAGGTGGCGGCGCGGGCGGGAGAGCTGGGGGCCGAGGAACCGCAGGTCAGCGTCATCGTGCCGGTATACAACCAGTTCCTCTATACCCTGCGTTGCCTGTGGTCGATCCTGCGCGCGGGGGATGGCGCGCGCCTGCAGGTGATCATCGCCGACGACGGATCGGATGACGAGACGCAAGGCTTCTTCGGCGCGCTGCCCGGCGTGACCTATATCCGCAATCCGCAGAACATGGGCTTCCTGCGGTCGTGCAACAATGCGGCGACGCGGGCCGATGCCCCCTACCTGTTCTTCCTGAACAACGACACCGCCGTGCTGCCCGGCTGGATCGACCGGCTGCTGGACGTGGCGCGTGCGGCACCCGAGGCGGGGCTGGTGGGGTCCAAGCTCGTCTATCCCGACGGCACCCTGCAAGAGGCGGGCGGGTTCGTCTGGGCCGACGGGGGCGGTGCGAACCTGGGCCGCAACGCCGACCCGCAGGACCCCGGATTCAACCTGCGCCGCGATGCCGACTATATCTCGGGGGCGGCGATCCTGGTGCCCGCGGCGGTCTGGCGCGACGTGGGCGGGTTCGACGAGCACTATGCCCCGGCCTATTGCGAGGATACCGACCTGGCCATGCGCCTGCGCAACCTTGGCTGGCGGGTGATCTATCAGCCGGCCTCGGTGATCGTGCATTTCGAGGGGGTGAGTTCCGGCACCTCCACCGACAGCGGCATCAAGGCCTATCAGGTGGTGAACTTCGAAAAGCTGCGCAAGCGGTGGGATTTCGCGCTGGAAAACCACCAGACGTCGCAGACGATCCACCCGCGCACGATCCCCCGCACCCGCCGCCCGCGCATCCTGATGATCGACCACATGGTGCCGGAACCCGACAAGGATGCCGGGTCGGTGATCGCCTGGTGGCATGTGAAGCTGCTGGTGGAACTGGGCTACGAGGTGACCTTCGCGCCGCACAACCTGCTTCTGGGCGGACATTACGGGACCGACTTGCAGGCGCAGGGGGCCGAGGTGATCCATGCGCCCTATGTGCGCGACCTGTCGGTCTATCTGCGGGCACGGGCCGGGGATTTCGACCTGTTCATGCTGTGCCGCTTTGCCGAGGGCGGGCTGTACATCGACATGCTGCGCCAGTTGCACCCCGAGACGCCGGTGATCTTCCTGCCCGCCGACCTGCACTTCCTGCGGGCCGAACGCGAGGCGCGGCTGAAGGGGGCCTCGCCCGGGGACATGGAGAAGGTGGGCCAGATCAGGCACCGCGAGCTTGAGGTGATCGGCCTCGCCACCGAAACCGCATTGGTGTCGACCTACGAGCTGTCCTACCTGCGCGCCGAAGGCATCCGCGACAGCTTTACCGTGCTGCCGCTGGTGATGCCCACGCTGGCCGACGTGCCGCCCCGCGCGGGGCGGACCGGCATCG
This sequence comes from Gemmobacter sp., assembly GCA_052387255.1. Lineage (GTDB taxonomy): Bacteria > Pseudomonadota > Alphaproteobacteria > Rhodobacterales > Rhodobacteraceae > JBBQXK01. The sequence continues at coordinate 38,301 of JBQTJI010000041.1, forward strand.
CCTTTGTCGGCGGCTACCAACACAAGCCCAACGTCGATGCGGTGTTCCATTTCCTCAAGACGATCTGGCCGCTGCTGCACGCGCGCATGCCCGAGCTGGTGTTCCACATCGTCGGGTCCAAGCCGCCACCCGAGATCCTGGCGCTGGACCTGCCCAATGTCCGGGTCGAGGGGTTCGTGCCCGATCTGGACGGGTTCCTGTCGGCGCGCATCGCCACCGTGGTGCCGCTGCAATACGGCGCAGGCATCAAGGGCAAGATCGGGTCGTCGCTGGCCGCCGGGGTGCCGGTCGTGTCCACCGGCGTCGGGGCAGAGGGGATGGGCCTCAAGGACGGCAGCGAAGTTCTGATCGCGGACGCGGCCCCCGACTTTGCGGCGGCGGTAGAGCGGTTGTGCGACGATGCCGAATTGTGGGCCGACCTGAGCCAGGCCGGCCTTGCGTTCGTGCGCCGCGAATACTCGCCCGCGACCACGAAGAAGCGCCTCCTGCGGCTGGTGGCCAAGGCGGGGGCGGCCCCGTTTTCGGGGCGCTGCGCGCTGACCGGGGTGGCCGAAAACCGCCGCTTCCTGCACGACGACCAGCCCGACAGCCTGTCCCGCGCCCCCGAGGCGCCGGGGTCGGCCGAGCGGGTCCTGGCGTCTGCCCTGGCCCGCATGGCCGGCCTGCGCGAGGGTATGGCGCTGGACCGGATGGCCGACGGCGCGCTGCCGGGGGTGGCCGTGCCGGGCGACATGGCCGGGCTGACGGCAGTCCTGACGGCGCGGGGCTGTCTGGCTGCCCCGGCGACAGCCGGGATCGCGGCGCTGCGGCTGGCCCTGGACGACGCCGCATCTGCCGCGCTGATGGCCGCGCTGGACGGGCTTGGGTCCGGCGTGACGCGCCTGCTGGTGGCCTGCCCGCCCGTCGGCATGGCCCCCGGCACGGCGCGCGCCGACCCCGCGCGGCTGGCAGCGCTGGTGCGCCAGTTGCAGGCGGCGGGCTGGGAGGTCAGGACCAGCCGCATGCCGCTGCCGGAATCGGCGCTGACCGGCTGTGCGCTGATCGAGGGGCGACGTGCACGGGTTGCGCCATGATGCCTTTCGCTCGACAGTTGCGTGACAGGCCCGTGACAGTATCCCGCTGCACAATTAATCAACATCTTGCAAACGTCATGGAACCGGCCTAGATGCGCCGATAAGGGGTTCAGTCATGACCTGTACGAGTAGAAGCAGAACGTAGCGAAATCAGGGTGTTACCGGGTTGGCAGACAGGACCGTCATTCTCCACTACCATCTCTTCAAGAATGCCGGCACCTCTTTCGACGGCATTCTGAAACGGAATTTTCCCGGTCGCTGGGTTTCGGCCGAGTTCGCCGGCGGCAACAACAGTGCTGCCGTCAGCGACTGGATTGCGGCGAATCCCGATGCCGTGGCCTTTTCCAGCCATACCGCGACCGGCCCTGTGCCGGTGATTCCGGGCGTGCGCGTGATTTCCGTATTGTTCCTGCGCGACCCGGTTGCGCGGATCCGGTCGGCCTATCAATTCGAGCGGCGTCAGACCGTTGCCCGCGACAACGACCGGATGGGCGTGCACCTGGCCGCCAAGACCGACTTCGAGGGCTATGTGCGCGGACGCCTTGCGGTGCCCGGTGACCGGCAGTGCCGCAACTTCCACTGTGTCCGGCTGGCCGGTTTCGTGCGCCGCTCTGCCCCCGAACTGGAACGCGCGATCGAGGGTCTGGGCGTGATCAGCCATGTCGGCGAGGTCGAACGTTTCGGACGCGGCATGCTGCGCTTTGCCGCCCGCGTGCGCGAGGTCTGGCCGACCTTCGACCCCTCGACCCTGCACCTGAACCGGACCGAGGCGGAAGAACCGGTCGAGATCGGGCCCGACCTTGCGCGCCTTCTGGCCGAGAACAACGCGCTGGATCACGCGCTGATCGACCACGCGCGCCGCACGCTCTGGAAAGACTGACGGCGCGCGGGCGATGCTGCACCGGCAGCGCGCGTGTCCGAAATGGAACACCGCGCCGCCACAGTTCCACCACAGCTAGTGTCTGGCCGATTTTCGGTTGCCGTTCTTGTGACCGCTTGGCATAACTTCGCAAAGTTTCTCCGCGCCGGACAGCGTGCGACGTCTGGCCTCTGCAGGACATGACATCATGCCGACCAACTCCCCTATCGTCGTCCGCCAGATCGGCATCCGCCAGCGCAGCCTGGGTCACCGCTGCCGCCTGGGGCGCGCCACCGAACTGGTGTTCATCCTTGCGACCGGTGTGTCGCTGGCCCTGTCCGGCGGGGCGATGGCACAGACCTGGGACGGCGAGACGGACGGCGACTATCTGACCGGCACCAACTGGGACGGCGATGTCGCCCCGGCGGCGGGCGGGGCCGTGGTGCTGGACGATGGCGGGCTGGCGAACCAGCCGACGCTGGGCGCGGCTGATGCCTCGACCGTCGATACGGTGGCGGTCAGCGACGGCACGCTGACCATCGACGGCAACCTGTCGGCGACCACGGGCGTCACGGTCAGCGGCACCGGCGTGGTGCAGGTCGGCGCGGCGGGGTCGATCTCGGGCGACGCCGAGGTTCAGGCGGGCGGACGGCTGACGCTGGACGGCAGCCTGACGGGGAACGTGACCAGCACGGTCGGAACCCTGAACGTCAATGCGACCTCGGTCCTGGACGGCAACGTCACCTCGTCGGGCACCGGCACCAATGACGGCGAGATCACCGGCACGCTGGACGTGACCGGCGGCACCTTTGACAATGCCGGAATCGTCGGCGGCGACACCGCCGTGTCCGGCGGCGCGCTGAACCTCAACGCGGGCACCGATCTGGCCGATGCGGGCACCGTGACGGTCTCGGGCGGCACGCTGACCGTGAACGCCGCCGACACCGTGGGCGGCGTCATCCAGTCGGGCGGCACCATCGGGGGCGGGGCCACGCTGACCGCCACGACCTTTGGCCAGACCGGCGGCGACATGGCAGGGACGCTCTCGGCCTCGGGCGACAAGACGCTGGAGGGAGGGGTCATCTCGGGCGTTCTGGAAGGGGCGGGGGCGACCACGATCCAGACCGGCACCACCACGGTGACCGGCAGCATCGACGGCGACGTGACGCTGGCCACCGACGGCACGCTGCGCATCGAAAGCAACGCTGCCGTGACGGGGTCGATCACCACCACCGGGTCGGTGATCAGCTATGCCGACGCGGTATCGGTCGCCTCGGAAATCAACCTCGATTCGGACGACACGCAGCTTGAGGTTCTGGCCGCCGACAGCGCCACCCAGACCGGGAACATCGTCGAGACCACCGGCCCGCACGGGATCGAGAAGATCGGCACCGGCAGCCTGCAGCTGACCGGGACCAACACCTATACCGGCACCACCGTTGTCACCGAGGGCACGCTGATCATCGGCAGCGGCGGCAGCATCGTCAGCAACATGGAGATCGGGACAGGCGGCACCGTGACGGTGCAGGGCACGTCCTCGGCCGCCGACATCGACAACCAGGGCAACGTCACCGTGGGCGGCACGGCAGGGGCGCTGACGAACGCAGGCCTGGCCAGCATCGCCGGAACCGTCACCTCGCTGACCAACACCGCAGGCACCACGAATGTCGGCGGCGTCGATACCGGCATTGTCACGGGCGACACCGAGGTGTCGGGCGGCGCGGTCGTGCTGCTGAACTCCGACCTGTCCAACACGGGCACGGTCACCGTGTCGGGCACCGGCACGCTGACCGTGAACGACGACGACGACATCGGCGCACTGGACCAGACCGGCGGCACGGTGAACGGCACATCGACGCTGACCCTGAACGACGGGTTCACCCAGTCGGGCGGAACCACGGGCGGCACGGTGTCCATCGACGCGCAGACCTTCACCCAGTCGGGCGGCGCGACCATCGCGGCGGGCACGACAGTCACGGCCAACGCCTCGCAGTCGCTGAACGGCGGCACCATCGCGGGCACGCTGGACGGGGTCGGCGCGGTGACGGTCGCGACCGGCACGACCGAGCTGACCGGAACCATCACCGGCACCGCCAGCGTGACGGTCGCGACCGGCACGCTGAACATCGACGGCGGTTCGGTCAACACGGCGACCGACACGGTTGCCGTGAACGCGGGCGGCGCGCTGACCAACGCCGGTGCGGACGGCATCAACGATGACGAACGGGTCAGCGTTGCCGGCACCTTCACCAACACCGGGGCCGAGACCATCGCGTCGCTGACGCAGTCGGGCGGCACCATCGACGGTGTCGGCCAGGTCACCGCCGACACCTTCACCCAGACCGGCGGCGACATGGCGGGGCTGGTCGAGTCGGTGGGCACGGCATTCCTCAACGGCGGCACCATCAGCGGCACGCTGTCGGGCACCGGGGTGGCGCTGGTGCAGACCGGCACGACGACCGTGACAGGCGCGATCACCTCGAACGGCATCGACATCCTGTCGGGCGAGCTTGACATCTCGGGCGGCGATGCCATCGGCAACGCGACCGACGTGAACATCGGCCCGTCGGGCACGCTGACCTCGGACAGCGCCAACGAAACCGTGGGGCTGCTGTCCGGCAGCGCGGGCGGCACGCTGGACATCGGGAACACCGGGTTCACCACCAACAGCGGGACCGACAGCACCTTTGCAGGCGCGCTGGTGGGCGGTGCGACGGCGATCTTCTCGAAGGACGGCACGGGTGTGCTGACGCTGTCGGGCGACGGATCGGGCTTCACCGGCACGGTCGGGGCCTCGGCCGGCGAGGTCGTGCTGGCGGCGGGCAGTACGCTGGACGCGTCGGCGGTCGGGGCGGGCACGGGTGCCACCATGACCATCGGGGGCGGTGTGCTGACCAACGCCGATGTGGGCGTGATCGCCGACGGCACGATCAACATCGACGGCGACGAGACGGTCGCCTACCTGACCAACAACACCTTCGCCGGGCCCGGCACCGGCACGATCAACCTGAACGGCGCGGGCACCGTGCTGACGCTGGCGGGCGGCACGGTCACCTCGGAACAAGCCGGTGCCATCAACGGCCAGGGCGGGCTGGCCACCACCGGCGGCACGCATACGCTGGCGGGTGACATCGCCATCGACGGCGGCATCGACGTGGACACCGGCAGCACGCTGGTTCTGTCGGGCAACAACAGCTTTGGCGGCGACATCACGGTGTCGGGCACGCTGCGGCTGGAATCCGACACCGCGGCGGGCGGGGCGACCGGGCAGATCGTCACCGACGGGTCGGTCATCGACTATGCCGACACGGTGAACAACGCCGCCGCCATCGAGATTGCCAGCGACACCACGCAGGTGCAGGTGACGACCGGTGCCGCCGAGCAGTCGGGCGACATCACGGAGGATGCGGCGGGCCGTCCGCTGGAAAAGATCGGCGACGGCGAACTGACGCTGTCGGGCACCAACACCTTCACGGGCGACCTGACGATCACCGGCGGCACCATCGTGCTGGCGAACGGTGCCGCGCTGGACGACGCGGTCGAGGTGGTCCTGGGCAGCGGCACCACGCTGGGCGTCGCGGCGGACGAGGCCATCGGCGCGCTGTCCTCGGCGGCGGCGGATGCGACGGTGGATGTCGGCGCCTCGGAACTGGACATCGTAGGCGGGCAGGACACGACCTTTGCAGGCGTGCTGCTGGGCACGGGGACACTGATCAACAGCGGTTCGGCAGAACTGGAACTGACTGGCGACGGCACGGGATTCACCGGCGTCATGGGGGCCACCGGCGCGGGCAGCGAACTGTCGATCACAGGCGGCGGTCAGGTCAACGCGACGGCGGTCGGTTCTGCGGCAGGGGCGACGTTCTCGACCGACGGCGGCGCGCTGCAGGCGGCGAACACGGTGCTGGCGGCTGACGGGCAGGTCACGTTCACCGGGTCCGAAACGGTCGGCACTGTCGTCAACGCCGCGTCTTCCGGGATCGCGAACGGCACGATCACCCTGACCGGTGCGGGCACGACCCTGACGGTCAACGGCGCGGCAAGCGCCCTGAACCCCGGCAACTTCAACGGCACCAACGGGACCATCGACGGCACCGGCACGCTGGCCGTCACCGGCGGCAGCTTCAACGTCGGTGCCGCAGGCGACGTGCAGACCGACACCACCATCGGCGCGGGTGGCGAGGTGGTGAACGACGGTGCGATGGCCGACGTCGGCAACGCCGGAAACTTCGAGAACAACGGAACCGCAGGCGCGCTGACCAACAGCGGCGCGGGAACCGGGGCCAATACTGGCACGCTGGCCAGCCTGACGCACAATTCGACCGGCACCTTCACCAACACCGGCGATGTGACCGGAGCCACCGTGGTGACCGACGGTTCGGTCGTGCTGGATGCGGGGTCCGACCTGTCGGACACCGCGAACGTGACGGTGGACGGCGGCACGCTGGACATCAACGCGGCCGAGATCATCGGCTCGCTGTCGGGCATCGGCGGCACGGTGCAGGTCGATGCGGCGCTGACCACGGGCGGCAACAACGGCTCGACCGCTTACGCGGGCAACGTCGCGGGTGCGGGCGGGCTGACCAAGGTCGGCACCGGCACCTTCACGCTGACGGGCGCGAACACCTACAGCGGGACCGTGGACGTGACGGGCGGGATCCTGGCGATCACCGGGGCCACGGGCACCATCGCCTCGACCGACCTCGAAACCGGCGCGGGGGCGACGCTGCGCACCGATGGCGGGGCGCTGGTCGGCTCGGGCACAGGTGACGCGGTGGTGACGAACGTCGGGTCCGTGATCCTGACGGGGTCAGAGACCATCGCCGCCCTGTCGGGGACCGGCAACGTGCAGCTGACCGGCGTGAACACGGAACTGACGCTGCAGGGCGGGTTGCTGCCGGCCGACAACATCTCGGACATCTCGGGCAACATCACCGGCGCGGGCGGGCTGACGGTGACCGGCGACAGCGTGACGACGCTGGGCGGGACCAACACCTTTGCCGGCGGGGCCACGGTTGACGGCGGCACGCTGGACGTGACGGGGTCGATCACCTCGGCGGCCACGGTCACTGGCTCGGCGATCAACAGCGGCACGATGACCAACAGCGGCACGGTGGCGGGTGTCACCGTGAACAGCTTCGGCGCGTTCACCAACCAGTCCGGCGGCACCGCCGGGGCCATCACGAACAATGTCGGCGGCACCTTCACCAACGACGCCGGCGGCACCGTCGCCAGCGCCACCTCTGCCGGGACGGGCAGCAACGCGGGCACGATCACGACCACGCTCGGTGTGACCGGAGGCACCTTTGCCAACACCGGCGCGGTGGGCGGGGCCACGACCGTTTCGGGCGGCACGCTGGACCTGAACACGACCTCCAACCTGTCGAACACGGCAGCGCTCACCGTCAGCGGAACGGGCACCGTGAACGTGAACGTCGCCGAGACGGTGGGATCGCTGGTCGCCAACGGCGGCACGACCAACGTGCTGGCGACGCTGACGGCCGGCGAACTTTCGGGCACTGCGGGGATCATCGCCCTGACCGGCCCGGCTGGACTGGTCGTCGGCGACAACGAAGACAGCAGCGATATCAATTCAACCTTCGGCGGCGCGATTTCGGGCACCGGGTTCCTGCAGAAGATCGGCACCGACACGCAGACGCTGACCGGCGACAGCACCTATCTTGGCAACACCACCGTGGACGGCGGCACCCTTGCCATCACCGGCAGCATCGATTCGACGCTCGTGACCGTGAACAACAGCGGAACGCTGACCACCGACGGCGGGGCGCTGGCTTTGGGGGCCACGCTGGATGTGAACGCGGGCGGCGCGGCCCGGCTTGGGGCCGAGGCGATTGCCAGCATCTCCAACGAAGGCGCGCTGACGCTGAACGGCACCCTGACAGTCTCGGCCGCCTCGACCCTGGCGGGCACGTCGTCTGGTGCGGGCGGGCTGACCGTGGCCGGCGGCACCACGGATGTCACCACCGCGCAGGGCTTCGGCGGCACTACGACGGTCAATGCCGGGGCCACCATCACGGCGAACGACGCAGGTTCGATCGCGTCGAGCACGGTCAACGTGAATGGCACGCTGGTCACCGACGGCGGCGGTCTGTCGGCCACCCCGGTCGTGAATGTCGCGGGCACCCTGACGGTGAACGGGGCCGCCCCCGTGGCAGACGAGACGGTCACCGCGCTCGTGCAGACGGCGGGCATAGTGAACGGCACGGGAACCATTGCCACCGGGACCTTCGTCCAGTCGGGCGGCGCCACGGCGGGCGGCATCGACATCAACACCACAACCTTCACCCAGTCCGGCGGGGCCGCGACCACCATCGGAACTGGCACGTCGGTCACCGCATCGGGAATGCAGACGCTGCTGGGCGGCACCATTGCGGGAACGCTGGACGGCACCGGGGCCATTGTCGCATCGTCGGGCATCACCGGCGTCACCGGCACCATCGTCAACGCCGCCAGCCTGACCGTGTCGGGCGGTACCGTGAACCTGACCGGCGCGGGCAGCGTCGACACCAGCGGCAACATCATCACCGTCAGCGCGGGGAACCTGACGAACGACGGCACCGGCATCGCCAATGACGAGGCCGTCACCGTGTCGGGCACCGGCACGCTGACGACGACGGGGGCCGACACCATCGCGTCGCTGACGCTGGAAGACGGGACGGTCGCAGGCGCGGGGGTGTTGACTGTGGATACCTACACGCAGTCGGGCGGCGACATGGCCGGAGATGTGTCGGCGACCGGTCTCAAGACGCTGGAAGGGGGCGAAATCTCGGGCACGCTTGGCGGCGACGGCCTCTTCATCGTGGACGACGGGCCTGTGCTCGTCACGGGCACACTCGCTGCGGGCGGGACAGGCGCTACCGGTGGCACTGTTGCCGACGATGCCACCCTGACCTCGACCGGCACGGTGGCGACCACCGGCACGCTGACCAACGACGGCACCGTCAACATGGAGGGCACGCTGGGCGGGTCGGTCGAGAACAACGGCGACTTCACCGTTACCGCCGGTGGCCTCGAGGGCAACGGCGGCGACTTTGACAACAACGCGGCTGGCAATCTGAATGTGATCCTCGGCGACTTCGACCTTGGAGAGACGACGGACGGCGATCCGACCACCCTTGGAACCCTTACCAACGACGGCGACGTGACCGTGATAGACAGCGTGCTTACTGCGGTCGTGGAGCACAATGCGGGTTCGTTCCTGCTGACCCGGGGCACCATCGGCGGGGCTTTCACCATCGCGACGGATGCGACGCTGACTTCTTCTGGCGCGTCCTTCATCAACGACACCCTGACAAACGACGGCACCATCCTGATGAACACGGGCGGCATCGCAGATGTGTTGACCGTGACGTCCGGCGGAATGGTCAACAACGGCACCGTCGACATGCAGGATACGGACTCGTCCGATGTGCTTGCGGTGACCGGCTCGCTCACGGGGGGCATCTATCGGCTCAACACAAACTTCGGCACCGCAGATCTTGTCGACCCGACCATCAGCAGTTCTGACAGGATTGTTGTTGATGGGAATGTCACGCAGGACGTGAGCAGCATAACCTTCGAATTGGACGATCTGAGCGCCAGCTTCAGCGTGGGCGACCGGGCTACGATCCTGACTGCGGACAATGCCACAGACGCCTTCAATGCCGACACCTTCGTGTTGGCCAACACCGGCGGCGCTGTCGTGCAGGTGCTGGAGGCAAACGGCGACGACCTGCAAGTGGTCGCGCAAAGCTCGGGCGGCATCGGGGGTGTCGCTGCCTCGACCTCGGTCGTGCAGTCGCTGATCTCCAACGTGGTCAACCGGCCGTCCAGCCCCTTCACCAGCGGTTTGGCCGCCGAAGAAGGCTGTTTCCAGGGCGGCTACATGCGCGGTCTGGTCGGCCGTGCCACGGTCGAAGGCTCCAGCCAGGGGAGCGTCGGCGAGAACCTGTTCCGCAGGAACACCTCGACCGTCAGCTCGAACTATTACGGAGTGCAGGCCGGCTATGACTTCGGCTGCAACGACGGACGGTTTTTCGATGGCTGGGACGGGTCCATCGGTGCGTTGATCGGCTACAACGGCGGCGACACGACGCAGGATGTGTTCGTTCCCGGCGCGGGCGGCATGGATCTGCTGTCCAGCCGAACCTCAACTGACTTCTCGCAGACCTACTTCGGCATCTATGCCGCAGGCAGCCGGGACGGCCTGCAGGCCGATATCCAGTTGCGCTATGACTCGACCGACTTTGACCTGAGCGAGGTCGGCCTGACCGGTCTCGACGTGAACGGGGACGGTCTGGACGACGGGCTGATCGGGTTCGGCGAACAGACGTTCCGGTCAGATTCAACCAACGTCACCGCGCGCGTGAGCTACAGCATGCCGGTCGGCTCCGATGACACGTTGTTCTTCGTCCCGACCGCCGGGTTCTCGCTGACCCGGACCGGGGACTCGAGCATCGACATCGACGGTGTCGGCGCGACGCCCGAGGCGGTGGCCGCCAACAGCGGAACGCTGCGCCTGAACTCCTACAACTCCAGCGTGGCCTTCATCGGCGGAACGCTGTCCAAGAACATTGTCAACGAAGAGGCCGGATCGGCCAACGCGTTCTTCGTCAGCGGCAACTACTACAAGGACTTTGCCAAGAACCGGAAGGCGACGTTCACCCCCGACTCGATCGAGGCGTTCGGAACCGGCACAGTCGAGACCATCGACATCGACAACCTCGGCGGCTTCGGCGAGGCGAGCGTGGGGTGGAACTACATCAAGATCCTCGAGAACGGTCCCGCGGGGGCAAGCCAGCTGAACACCAGCATCCGTCTGGACACCCGGTTCGGCAAGAACGTCTCGGACAGCGTCAGCGTGACGGCGCAGGTGCGTCTGACCTTCTGACGTCGCGGCCGGGTCGCCGGAAAAGACATGGAAGGGGCCGATCACCGTATCGGCCCCTTCTGTCTTGCAGGGGGGCGCGATCATGGCGGCGGACCCTGCGAACTTTCCCGTGCCCGACCCGCAGCTTCGATTTGCCGACAGCGAAAATTGCGCCTATTCTCGCCGTCATGTGATTTACAACTGCCGCTGCGGGCGGGTTGATTTTCGGGGTGCGGGGGGAGATATGCTCGAAGTGCAGTTCGTCTTCGACACCGGGGCCACCACGCATCCGGGGCGCGTCCGCAACCACAACGAAGATTGTTTCCTCGCGCGACCGGCCTCGGGGCTGTGGCTGGTGGCCGACGGCATGGGCGGCCACAAGGCGGGCGACTTCGCCAGCCGCAAGATCGCCGAAAGCGCCAACTGGGTTGGCATCCCGACCTCGGCGCATGACCTGAAGTGCCGCTTCGTCGACCGCCTGATGGTGGCGCATGGCGAAATCCGCCAGCAGTCCGAACGGCTGGGCGGGGCGACCATCGGGGCGACGCTGGTGGCGCTTCTGACGTTCGAGCATCACTTTGCCTGCATCTGGGCGGGGGACAGCCGCATCTACCTGTACCGCGACGGCGTGCTGCACCAGATGACGACCGACCACACCGAAGTGAACGAACTGCTGCGGACCGGCAGCATCACCCCCGAACAGGCCGCGAACTGGCCGCGCAAGAACGTGATCACCCGCGCCATCGGTGTCTTCGAACATCCCGAGACGGACGAGAAGTATGGTACCCTGCGCCCCGACGACACGTTCCTCTTGTGTTCGGACGGGCTGACCGGCCATGTCACGGATGACGAGATTGCCGCAGCCCTGCACCACCCCGGCGCGCAGGAGACCTGCGACAAGCTGATCGAGTTGACACTGTCCCGTGGTGCCCGTGATAATGTGACGGTCATCGTCGTCCGCTGCCTGACCGACGAGAGCCCTGAGTTGGAAGATGAACGCACGCGGCCGGGGATACCCCTGGTCGCCGCCGATGACTGGAAAGCGGAAGACTGACGCCCATGTCCGATGACAAGACCAACCCGCCGGTTCCGGGCACCAGTTATGGCGGCGCGCGGCAGGGCACGACGTCACCGCGCACGGGCATGACGGGAACGGGCATGACGGGAACGGGCATGACGGGAACGGGGCTGACGGGCACGTCGTTCACCAGTCCGGGCGGCCAGCGCATCATCACCGCCGTGACGGCGGGCACCCGCATCATGGGCACCTACGAGATCGAGCAGCTGATCTCCAAGGGCGGCATGGGCGAGGTCTACCGCGGCCGCAACATCCACACGGGCGACCCCGTCGCGATCAAGATCGTCCTGCCCCATCTGGCGCAGGAAGAGATGATCGTGGCCCTTTTCCAGAAAGAGGCCAAGGTTCTGGGCCGCCTTCAGCACGACGCCATCGTGCGTTACCACGTCTTTACCAACGACCCCGAGATCGGTCGTCCCTCGCTGATCATGGAGTTTGTCGAGGGCACCTCGATGAACGACCGCATGAAGCAGGGTCCGATGTCCGAGCAAGAGGTGCGCATCCTGCTGCGCCGCCTCGCCTCGGGGCTGGACAAGGCGCACAACGTCGGCGTCATCCACCGCGACCTGTCGCCCGACAACGTGATCCTGGAAGACGGCGTTGTCGCCCATGCCAAGATCATCGACTTCGGCATCGCCAAGTCGTCGATGAAGGGCGACAAGACGCTGCTGCAGGGGCAGTTCGCGGGCAAGTTCAGCTTTGTCGCACCCGAACAGCTGGGCGCTTTCGGCGGCGAGATCGACGCCCGCACCGACATCTATTCGCTGGCGCTGATGATGGTCGCGGCCTGCCAGGGCCGCGTCATGAACATGGGCAAGTCGATCGTCGAGGCGGTGCGCGCGCGCAATTCGGTGCCCGACCTGTCGGCGATCTATCCGGCGCTGCGTCCGCTGCTGTCGCACATGCTGGAACCCGATCCGAACAACCGGCCCGCCAGCATGGCCGACGTGATCCAGCTGATCGACAATCCCGACCAGATTCCCGCCCAGGCCGCTGCGGAAGAGGACGATTCCGACCGCACGCGCATCGTGTCGGCCTCGGCCATCGCGGCCCAGGCGGCCGCATCCTCGGCGCAGGGGTCGGCCCCGAAGGGCAGCCTGCCGAGGGCGCAGCAGACGGCCCCGCCCGCCGCTGCAGGCCGCGCGAACGAGGTGTTCGTGGGGATTCCGTCGAACAATCCCCCGCCGAAGCAGGAACAACAGAAGAAGTCCGGCAGCGGCGGGATGATTGCCGCGCTGATGGCGCTGATCGTGGTGGGCGGCGGGGCCGGGGCCTATTTCGGCGGCCTGATCGGCCCGAAGACCGAGGTGGCGGGCGGCGAGACCCCTGCCCCCACGCCGACACCGACACCCACACCGACGCCCGACCCGGCACCGACACCCACGCCTGCGCCAACGCCGACGCCCGATCCTGCGCCTGCGCCGACGCCCACACCGACGCCGACACCCGCCCCGACGCCTGATCCTGCGCCGACACCCACACCTGCGCCGACGCCGACGCCCGATCCTGCGCCGACCCCGACACCAACGCCAACCCCGACGCCCGCACCTGCCCCCGATCCCGCACCGACCGATCCACGGTCGGCGCAACTGGCCTGGCTTGCAGACTATCCTGCGGCCGAGTGCGTGTACCTGGCACCCCAGCCCGGCACCGGCACGCCCCTGTCGATCGAGGGGTTCGGGACGTCGGTCGCCCCCTTCTCGGCGCTGCTGTCGGCCTATTCCGCCGCCCATGGTGTCGAGCCGAACATCGACGTCCGGGTCGTGAACCCGCCCCAGTGTCCCATCGTCGACTACATGAAGACGCTGCCCCCCGCGAATGCGATCCCGGTCGCCCTGGCGGTCGACAACCCCAGCATCGTGCTGAAAAGCGGCGAACTTCTGTCAGGGCGGGTGGACGGACTGGCGGGCCGGGCCGTGTCGCTGTTCCTGATCAGCGGCAAGGGCACGGCCACCAACCTCAAGAACTTCATCTCGCGCGGGTCGGACGGCACGGTCAGCTTCTCGTTCACGGTGAACCTGGCCGCCGGGGCGGAACCGACGCCGCAACTGATCCTGGCGGTGGTCACCGAACAGCCGGTCACACGGCTGGACGCAGTGCCGAACGGCGTCACCGCGCGCGCCCTGGTGCCGTTCATGAAAAGCGAGATCGACAAGACGCGGCAGGAGCCGGTCGTCGCCCTGCGCTATTTCCGGGTCGAGAACTGATGGGCCGTTGCCCTTGCTGACCGTTCCAGCCCGCTCGTCCCGGCGAAGGTGTCGCGCGCAAGTGAACGGGGCCCCGGCCTTCGCCGGGGCGATCGTCGCCCCAGTCGGTCGGGGTCAGTCTACAGTTTCGCCAGCTTCGACTGAAGGTCGGCCAGCTGTTTCTTGATCTGGGCCAGTTCGTCGGCATCCTTCGGCGCGTCGGCCTTGGGGGTCGGCACCGGCCAGCCGGGCACCGGCAGGCCCGCCATCATCGTCTTCATGAAGGCTTCCTGGCTTTTCCGCATCGCCTCGAACCCCGGCATCGCGGCCATCGGGTTGGGGATCGCGCCCAGGTTCTCGATCATCTTCGACTGCCCGTCGCGCAGCATGTCGAACGACGCCGCCAGGAACGCGGGCACCACCGACTGCATCTCGGTCGTGTAGCTGCGCACCAGGTCGGTCAGCACCCCCAGGGGCAGCACGTTGTCGCCCTTGGCCTCGTGCTCGGCCACGATCTGCAACAGATACTGGCGCGTCAGGTCGTCGCCCGACTTGAGGTCGATGATCTGCACCTCGCGGCCCGCGCGGATGAAGCCCGCGATATCCTCGAGCGTGACATAGTCGGACGTCTCGGTGTTGTACAACCGGCGGCTGGCATAGCGCTTGATCAGAAGCGGCTTGTCGGTGTCGGCCATCGAACCCCCCGTGTTGCGGTGCAGCAAGTCTATGTGACGCATCCGCAAAAAGAAAGGGCGGGCTTCCGGGGGAAGCCCGCCCATCACGCGCGGCAGTCCGACAGGGAGGACGGGTCGTCCGCGCGGAGCCCGGATCAGATCACTTCGGCGCGGCGGCAGTGGCGGCGGCGGTCACTTTCTTGGCCGCAACCTGCGCGTCCGACGTGGCTTTCTTCACGACGGCGGTCGCATCCTCGGAAAAGTCCTTGCCGGCGGCCAGCATCAGCTCGACCGTTTCCATCTGCACTTTCTTCGCCACTTCGGCAAAGGCGGCCATATGCTCGGCGGCCATCTCGGCGGTGGCCGAGGCGAAGTCGGTCATCGACTTGGTGTAGTCGGTCGGCTCGGTCTTGGCGCGGGTCACGTCGCCCAGCTTGGCGAGCATCGACTTGGTCATCGCGGCCGAGATTTCGGTCGACTTTTCAGCGGCTTCCAGCGCCACTTTCGACAGCTTCTCGCCCATCGCGGCGTTGGTCTTGAACGCGTTCTGGAACGCCGAGGCGTCCACCGGGAACGCCGCCATCATGTCCTGCATCACCTTGGTGAAATCGGGGGTCTTGGTCATGTCCATCTCCATCCTGCGGCCTGCACAGCCATTGTTTCCTGATGACGCCAAGATAGATGCTGCACCGCAGCAATTCAAGTGAAATTTCTGCAACGCAGCATGATTTCGCGCATAGGTGGTATGACGTGGCGTCAGGCCTCGGCCCTGGCGACAACATAGGTTCCGGGGGCCGCGTCCAGCGTCAGGTTGCTGCCCTGCCCCGGCACGCGCGCCGGAACCTGGCCACCCGATTGCGCCGCCAGCCACGCGCCCCACCGCGGCCACCAACTTCCGTCGGTGAAGGTCGCCCCCTTCAGCCAGTCGTCCGGCGTCGTCATCGGCCCGTCGTTGGTGTAATGCCCGTACTTGCCCTTGGACGGCGGGTTCACGATGCCCGCGATATGGCCCGACTGGGACAGGATGAAGGTCTTATCGGGGGTTCCCATCTGCCGGACGCCGTTGAAGCTGGCCTTCCAGGCGGCGATATGATCGGTCTCGCAGGCGATGGCGCAGACCGGCAGAGTGACCTGTGACAGCGACACAGGTTCGCCGAACACCGGAAAGGTGCCCTTTGCCAGCCCGTCATTCTGGCACAGCCCCCGCAGGTAATCCATCGCCATCTTGGCGGGCAGGTTGGTGCCGTCGCCGTTCCAGTACAGCAGGTCGAACGCGGGCGGGGCCTCGCCCATCATGTAGCTGCGGATGGCCGGTTGGTAGATCAGGTCGTTCGACCGCAGGAAGCTGAAGGTCCGGCTCATGAACGCGCTGTCCAGGATGCCGTCCTGTGCCACCTGCCGCTCGATCCCGTCGACGAAGTCGTCGTTCAGGAACACGCCGAATTCCCCCTGGTCCGAAAAGTCGGTCATCGTCGTGAAGAATGTCGCCGACTTGACCGACGTGTCGCCCGCCCGCGCCAGATGCGCCAGCGTCAGCGACAGCGTGGTGCCCGCGATGCAGTAGCCGACGGCATTGACCTGCTTCTCGCCCGTGATCCGGCGCACCTCGGCCATGGTGCGCAGGTATCCGTCATGGATGTAGTCGTCCAGGCCCACCTCGGCATAGCTGGCGTCGGGGTTGACCCAGCTGACCACGAACAGGGTGAACCCCTGGTCCACGATCCACTTGACCAGGCTGTTCTGGGCCTTCAGGTCCAGGATGTAGAACTTGTTGATCCAGGGGGGGAAAATGATCAGGGGCGTGGCATGGACCGTCTCGGTCGTCGGCGCGTACTGGATCAGTTCCAGCATCCGGTTGCGATAGACCACCGACCCCGGCGTCGTGGCGATGTTGCCGCCCACCTTGAACGCCTGCGGATCGGCCAGCGTGACCAGAAGGTCGCCCTCGTGGGCCTCGATGTCGCGGACGAGGTTCTCCAGCCCCTTGACCAGACTGTCGCCGTCCGTCGCCACGGCCTTTTCCAGCGCGTCGGGATTGGTGCCGAGGAAATTCGTGGGCGACATCATGTCGACCACCTGCTTGGTGAAATACTCCACCCGGCGGCGGTCGGCGGGATCGAGCATTTCGAGCCCCGCCATCGCCCCGGTGATCGCCTCGGCGTTCACGAGATATTGCTGTTTCAGGAAGTTGAAGAAAGGATGCGTGTCCCACAGCGGGTTGGAAAACCGCCGGTCCTTGGGGCCGGGGTCGGGCGGGGCCTTCAGTTCGCCCTTGGCCAGCACCTGCTGTGCCTCGACGTAATGCTTCAGCGTCTTGCCCCAGTAGTTCACCTGATGCTCGATGATCTTGGAGGGATTCTGCATCATTTCAGCCATGTAGGCGGCGGCGGCCTTGACATAGACATCCTGCGAGGGGCCGTGCAGCGCGGCGTCCGCCTTCTTTCGGCGCGACAGGGCGGCGGTCATGCGTTGCGACAACTCCTCGACCCGCGCAAGATTCGCGTTCAGCCGGGCCAGACGGTCGCTTTCGACCTTGGCATCTGTTGTCATAAGAATGTATCCCCCCTATTCTTGCCGCTGCGCAGCATTCGCAATCCGTCAAGGATAGCCTGCGCAACATGACGTCGCCATGCCGGGGGGAAAAGCGACGAAGGGGCCGATTCCCCGCCCGGAAACGCTTGGAGACGTCCTGTGAAGTATATGTTCACCTACGACCTGATGGAAAGTGCGCGCAACACGAACGAATGGCTGGGTGCCACCGCGCGCGCGATGGCGTCTTACCCGGCCTTTGCCCTGTCGCCCAATCCGATGCTGCCCCTGATGGCCGCCTGGGGCGAGGTAACCGAACGCAGCTTTGCCCGCATGGTCAAGAAACCCGACTGGGGCATCCGGTCGATCGTCGGGCCGGACGGGCAGGACCACCTGGTCGATGTCAAGGCCGTGGTGGACAAGCCGTTTGGCAGCCTGATCCAGTTCTTCGTCCGCCGCCGGTCGCCCATGGCGCGCAAGGTGCTGCTGGTGGCCCCGATGTCGGGGCATTATGCGACGCTCTTGCGGTCCACGGTGGCCAGTCTGCTGCCCGACGCCGATGTCTATGTCACCGACTGGCACAATGCCCGCGACATTGCTGTCAGCGCGGGCAAGTTCGATGTCGAGGACTACACGCTGTATCTGGTCGAGTTCATGCGCCACCTCGGGCCTGACACCCATGTCATCGCGGTCTGCCAGCCCGCCCCCCTGACACTGGCCGCCACAGCCTATCTGGCCGCCGAAGACCCTGCCGCCCAACCCCGCACGCTGACCCTGATCGGCGGGCCGGTGGATCCGGACGCGGCGGCGACCGAAGTGACCGATTTCGGCCGCCGCATCACCATGGGGCAGCTTGAGCAGATCGCCGTCCAGCAGGTGGGCTTCAAGTACAAGGGCGCGGGGCGGCTGGTCTATCCCGGCCTGTTGCAGTTGCAGTCCTTCATGTCGATGAACGCCGAGCGTCATTCCAAGGCCTTCTCCGAGCAGGTCATGAAGGTGGCCCAGGGCGAGGCGGGCGACCACGACGCGCACAACCGGTTCTATGACGAATACTTGGCGGTCATGGACATGACGGCCGAGTTCTATCTGTCGACTGTCGAGCGCATCTTCAAGAACCGCGAGATTGCCCGGAACGCCTTTGTGGTGGCGGGCAAGGCGGTTGACATCGGGGCCATCTCGAAGGTCGCGGTGATGACGGTCGAGGGGGCGAACGACGACATCTCGGCCCCCGGCCAGTGCGTGGCGGCGCTGGACATGCTGACTGGGCTTCCGGCCGACAAGAAGGCCAGCCACCTGGAACCCGGCGCGGGCCACTACGGCATCTTCGCCGGGAAAAGCTGGCGGTTGAACATCCGCCCGCTGGTGCTGGGGTTCATCGACGCCAATTCCGACACACCGAAGCGCGGGTCGATCACGCTGGCCGCGTCGAATTGAGGGGTAGGGTGCGTGCTTGCACGCACCGTTTCCCACGGGCGGTGCGTGCAAGCACGCAGCCTACCCCAGCAGATCGCGGATCACCTGATCAAAGATCGCCACGCCCGGCGCGATCAGCGCATCGGGAAAGTCATAGTCCGGGTTGTGCAGGCGGGGATGCCCTGCGCCCGCGCCGAGGCACACCATCGCGGCCTTCGCCACCGCCCCGAACCGCCCGAAATCCTCGGACGCCCGCATCGGCAGGGTGCCCTGCGACAGGGGCATGCCCAGGGCGCGGATCGCGGTGGCCAGATGTTCCGTCGCCTGCGGATCGTTCGCGCAGGCGGCGAAATGGTCGTGGTGGCTCAGCGTAAGGGCCAGCCCCCCCGCCGCCGCCTCTGCCCGCGCCATCGCCTCGGCCTCGGCCAGAAGCCCGGTCAGCCCGTCGTCGGTCAACGCCCGCAGCGTGGCCCAGACCTCGCCCGACCCCGGTGCGATGCCGAAGGCAGGCTCGCCCATGCGGACATGGGTGACGGTGACAAGGCGAAAGTCCGGGGTCAGGTCGCCCCCCTGACCCAGGGACGCCAGGCCGGGGATGAGGCACGCGATGGCGGGGCCGGACGACACCGCCGCGTGCGGCTCGGCGGCATGCGCCGTGCGTCCCCCCAGCACGATCTTCAGCCCCAGCGACGCGCAGTTCATCGGCCCCGGCTGCAGCCAGCATTCCCCCAACACCGCCCCCGGCATGTTGTGCAGCGCAAAGGCCCAGTCGGGGGTGACCTGCGCGAACCGGGGATCGGCGATCACCGCCGCGGCACCCGACCCGTCCTCTTCCGCCGGTTGCGCCAGCAGGATCACCCGACCCCGCGCGGGCCGCTTTCGCCCCAGCGCACGGGCCACGCCCGCCAGGATCGTCAGGTGCCCCTCGTGCCCGCACAGATGCGCCACGCCGGGGCGCTGCGACACCCAGGGTGCGGTGCCGGTTTCCACGATGGGCAGCGCGTCGAGTTCCGACCGGATCATCACCGTCGGCCCCGCTGCGGCACCTCGATAGACCACCGCCACGCCATGCCCGCCCAGGCCCGTCACCACCAGATCGGGCCCTGTGGGTTCGACCATGGCGACAAACGCGCGCGCGGTTTCCGCCTCGGCCCCCGACAGTTCCGGCACCCGGTGCAGCGCCCGCCGCCAGTCGGTCAACTCGGCAAGCTCGGCGGGCGTCACGCGCGCCCCGCGACCCGAGCCCGCGCCTCCAGCATCTCCATCGCCGTCTCGATCTCGTGCCAGGCGGTGCGGGCCATCGAGCGGAAGGTCAGGATGGTGAATCCCGCCGCATCGCGCCACAGGATCAGCGGCATGTGGTTCAGCCCCGACCGCGCCGCATCGCCGGGCGCGAAAGCACGCAGGTCCAGCGGCACCAGCCGCATCAGCACATCCGCCGCCGACGGGCCGGACAGGGACAGCGCGACCCAGCCGTCGGTCTGGTCGGTGGTGGCGGCCAGCCCGCCCAGGTCCGGGGCCGCAGGCCCGATCAGAAAAGCCTGCGCGCGACCGGTCCAGATGATGCGCGCGCCCTGCCCTTCGTGCATGCGGTTTGGCGCGGGGAAGTCGAGGCCCAAACCGGACAGCGCAGCCTGCACCGCCCCCTCCTGCCCGGCAAACGGCGCAATCGATGTCATCCGTCCCAGATCGACGACAGCCAATGTGGCCTGTCCCCGCGTGACGGGGGGGTGGTCCAGCGCGGGGGTGGCGATCAGGTCAGGCACGCATCTTCTCCCCCTTGGGATCGTGGAACACGGGGTCGCAGACCGTGCACAGCACGTCGATGCCGCGCAGGTGATCGACCAGCCGCACCGTGGCCCCGTGCCGCGCGCGCCCGTCCTTGAGGAACGCCAGCCCCAGATATCCGCCCATCGTCGGCGAATACCCCACCGAGGTCACATAGCCCTGGTCGTTCTCGCGCCGGGCCTCGTCACCGGGGTTGAACAGGTGCGCGCCTGCCGTCAAGGGCCCGTCGCCCTGCGGGCGCAGGCCCACCAGCTGCTCGCGTTCGGGTCCGTGCAGGCCGGGGCGCTTCGAGGCGGCCTTGCCGATGCAGTCCTTTTTCGCGCTGACCATCCCCGCCATCCCGATGTCGAAGGCGGTGGTGCGCCCGTGGATCTCGGCGTGGGTGATGAACCCCTTCTCGATGCGCAGGACGTTCAGCGCCTCCATGCCATAGGCCCCGCCGCCCATGGTCTCGGCCCGCGCCACCAGATCGCGGAACAGCCCCGCCCCGTACCGCGACGGCACGCTGATCTCGTAGCCCTCTTCGCCCGAGAAACTGATGCGGAACAGCCGCCCCGCGACGCCGCCGAACGACAGCGGCATCACCCCCATGAAGGGCAGCGCGTGCACGATCCCCATCGACGCCAGCAGTGCCCGCGCGCGCGGCCCCGCCACGGCGAACTGCGCCCAGGTCTCGGTGACCGAGATGATGCGCAGCGCCATGTCCCGGCAATAGGCCTGGTGCACGAATTCGAGGTGCCGCATCACCAGCCCGGCGGCGGCGGTTGTGGTCGTCATCAGATAGCGTTCATCGGCCAGCCGGGCACTGGTGCCGTCGTCCAGCACGAACCCGTCCTCGCGCAGCATCAGGCCATAACGGACGCGCCCGACCGGCAGGGTCGAGAAGGTGTTGCTATACACGAAATCGAGAAACCCAGCCGCATCAGCACCTTGCACGTCGATCTTGCCAAGCGTGGACACATCGGCCACGCCCACGGCACCCCGCACCATCGCCACCTCGCGGTCGCAGGCCTCGCGCCAGGTCGCCTCGCCCGGTTTGGGGAAATAGCTCGGCCGGTACCACATCCCCGCCTCGATCATCGGCGCGCCGCGGTCGCGGGCGGCCTGGTCGCTGGTGGTGAACCGCTGCGGCACGAACCCCTTGCCGCGCGCCCCCGCCCCCATGGCCGCAATCGACACCGGCACGAAGGGGGGGCGGTAGGTGGTGGTCCCAGTGTCGGGAATGCCCTTGCCGGTGGCGTCGGCCAGCACCGCCAGCGCCCCGATGTTCGAGTTCTTGCCCTGGTCGGGGGCCATCCCTTGGGTCGTGTAGCGCTTCATGTGCTCGTTGGCGCCGAACCCCTCCTGCGCCGACAGCTTCACATCCTTGACCGTCACGTCATTGGCAAAGTCCAGCCAGGCCCGGCCCTTGCCTTCGACGGCCCACAGAGGCGACAGTGCATAGGCCTCGTCCTCGGCGGCGGGCAAGCCCGCATCGGCGGGCTTGATCCCGAGCGCTGCTAGCGCGCCCAGCCCCGCCGCCTGCCCTGCCGCCAGGCACCCGGCGGTCGAGAAGGTGCCGTTGCAGGCCCCCGCAGGCACCATCCCCGGCACGGCATCCGCGCCCGGCACGAAAGCCGCGATATCCTCGCGCCAGACCGGGCGCTTGCCCAGGTGGCAGGTCAGGTGCACCGTCGGGTTCCACCCGCCCGACAGCGCCAGGCAATCGGCCTCGAACCGGAAGCTGCGCGCGCCGTCGTCGATCATGATCTCCTTCAGGCCCATGCGCCCCTTGGCCCCCACCACCCGCGCGCCCTTGAAGACGCGGGTTCCGGGTTCGTCGGGGGCATCGGGCCGGGGGTCGATCACGGCGGCCACATCGACGCCCCCCGCGATCAGGTCGCGCACGGTCGCCCGCGCGCTGTCGTTGTTGGCGAACACCGCCACCTTCTTGCCCGTGGCCACGCCCCAGCGGTTGGCATAGGCCCTGACCGCCCCGGCCATCATGATGCCGGGCCGGTCGTTGCCCGGATGCGCAATCGCCCGCTCCAGGGCACCCGCCGCCAGAACCGTCCGCTTTGCCACGATCCGCCAGAAACACTCGCGCGGCAGGTTCGGCTGCGGGGCCAGATGCAGGCCCACGCGCTCCAGCGCGCCATAGGTGCCGTCGTCATAGGCCCCGGTCACCGTCGTGCGCGGCATCAGCCGCACGTTCGGCATCGCGCCCAGTTCGGCCACCACCCCCGCCGCCCAGTCCGCCCCCGGCTGGCCGTCGATCATGCCCCGGTCGGCCAGCAGCCGCCCGCCCATGCGGGCGTCTTCCTCGGCCAGGATCACGTCCGCCCCCGACCGCCCCGCCACCAGCGCCGCCATCAGCCCCGCAGGCCCCGACCCGATCACAAGAACGTCGCAGAAG
The DNA here is from genome assembly GCA_052387255.1 of Gemmobacter sp. Classification (GTDB taxonomy): domain Bacteria; phylum Pseudomonadota; class Alphaproteobacteria; order Rhodobacterales; family Rhodobacteraceae; genus JBBQXK01. The sequence goes on from JBQTJI010000041.1 coordinate 61,165, forward strand.
GCATGGGCCTTTTCATAGGCCCCCTCGTCATGCCGCCCCGACAGCGACCCCAGCCCCGCCGCACGGCGGATCACCGGTTCGTACAGGCTTTCCCAAAAGGCGCGGGGCCACATGAAGGTCTTGTAGTAGAACCCCGCCGACAGGAACGGCGACAGAAGGTCATTGACCTCCATCACGTCCCACTTCACTGAAGGCCAGGCATTCTGCCCCCGCGCGTTCAGCCCCTCGTACACCTCCTGCACGGTCGCGCGCACGTTCGGGGTCTGCTGACCGTCCTCCATCACCTCGACCAGCGCGTTCGGCTCCTCGGATCCGGCGGTCAGCACGCCGCGCGGACGGTGGTACTTGAAGCTGCGCCCGACCACCCGCACGCCATTGGCCAGAAGGGCCGAGGCCAGCGTGTCGCCCTGGCACCCCAGGTACGACCGCCCGTCGAACCGGAACGTGACCGGACGATTGCGGTCGATCAGCCCGCCCCGGTCAAGCCGCATCGGAGGTCCCCTTCTTCTTCCTTGGCGTTTTCGACTTTGCCGAAATATCCCCGCCGGAGGCTCCCGTGCCCGCCGCAGGTGCCGCCGGTTCGGTCGGCGCGATCACCTCAACCCCATGGATGGCATGGGTCACCGTATCCCGCGTCACCGCCAGCCAGGCGCCGCAGCCCTGCTCGTGATACCAAAGGTCGCGCGTCATCCCCGCCGGGTTGTCGCGCAGGTGGATCCAGTCGGCCCAGACCGGCACGGGCTCCGCCGCATCGGGCCGCTCCAGCCAGTCATCGGCCCCGTAGTAATAGAACTCGCGCCGGTCGCGGTTGCCGCAGAGGGGACAGGTCAGGCGCATCAGGGGGCCTCGCAGGTCATAAGGTCAAACGTTGTCACATCCCCCACCATCACCTCGATCCGCCCGCCGCCGCGCAGATAAAGGCGCGCCGCTTCCTGTCCGCAAAGCCAGGCGCTCGCCGCATCAGACCCTTTGGAATTGGTCCCGACGACCACCGACCAGCCGTCTGTCATCGCGTACATCAACGTACTGCCCTCCAAATCAACCGGCATGGCGCGCTGCAGCACCACTGCCACAGTGTTTGCCGCCCCGACGCAGGTTCCGCCCACCATCAGGCACGTCGGCTCGGCTACCGCCGGTCCAGCCAACGTCATCAGGGCCACAACCGCGCGCATCAGTGCAGGTTGTGCTGCGACCCCGTGCCCTCTTCGTCGAGGACATGGCCGGTCGCGAAACGGTCGAGCCTGTACTTGCGGGCAACCTCGTGGCTCTCTCCGGTGGCCATCAGATGCGCCATGCACCAGCCCGATGCCGGCACCGCCTTGAACCCCCCGTAGTTCCAGCCGCAATCGAGGAACAGGCCCTCGGTCGGGGTCTTGTCGATGATGGGCGAGCCGTCCGGCGACATGTCCATGATCCCGCCCCAGGACCGCAGCACGCGCGCCCGCCCGATCATCGGCATCAGCGTCATGCCTGCCTCCATCACATGTTCGACCATCGGCAGGTTGCCCCGCGCGGCATAGCTCGCATAGAAATCGAGGTCGCCGCCGAAGACCAGGCCGCCCTTGTCCGACTGGCTCATGTAGAAATGCCCCATGCCGAAGCTCACCACGTGGTTGATCACGGGCTTCAGCCCCTCGGTCACGAAGGCCTGCAGCACATGGCTTTCGATCGGCAGCCGCATCCCGGCCATGGCGGCCACCTGGCTGGACCGCCCGGCCACCACGATCCCCACCTTGCCCGCCCGGATCGCCCCGCGCGTGGTCTGCACCCCCGTCACACGGCCATTCTCGATGTCGATGCCCGTCACCTCGCAGTTCTGGATCAGGTCGACGCCCCGCTTGTCCGCCCCGCGCGCATAGCCCCAGGCCACCGCATCGTGCCGCGCCGTGCCGCCCCGCTTGTGCCAGAGCCCGCCATAGATCGGGAACCGGGTCTGCTCGAAATCCAGATAGGGCAGTTCCTCGCGCACCCCCTCGCGGTCCAAGAGGATGGCATCGTCGCCTTGGTTGATCATGGCATTGCCGCGCCGCACGAAGGCATCGCGCTGCCCGTCCGAATGGAACAGGTTGATCAGGCCGCGCTGCGAATGCATCACGTTGTAGTTCAGTTCGGCCTCCAGCCCCTCCCACAGCTTCAGGCTGTGGGAATAGAACTCGGAATTGCCGGGCAGAAAGTAGTTGGCCCGCACGATGGTGGTGTTGCGCCCGATGTTGCCCTGACCGAGCAGCCCCTTTTCCAGCACCGCCACGTTGGTGATCCCGTGGTTCTTCGCCAGGTAATAGGCCGTCGACAGCCCGTGCCCGCCGCCGCCGATGATCACCGCGTCATAGGCGGCCTTGGGGGTGGCGTCGCGCCAGGCAGGGGTCCAGCCCCGGTTGCCGGTCAGGCCCTGGGCGATCACGGATAAGCCTGAATATCGCATGCCTTGCCCCTGTCGGTCCGCGCCATCCAGGCCGCGTCTGGCGCAGATATGCCTGACGGCGGTCGCCGCGCCTGCGCCAGACGCGACATGCACCGTCGCGGACGGCGCGACCCGAATCTGTCACAGCCGGAGGGTCAGGGCAAGGCAGGGTAGGGCAAGCCGAAGGCATGGGCCAGGCGGGTCCGCGACAGCCCGATGAAACCTTGCCGACCTGTGGCTCGTACCGACCGTATCCCAGCAGGAGGCTCCGATGCTCGCCCGCCGCCAGTTCGCCGCCCGCGGCCTGTCCGCCTTTGCCCTGCCCTCCCTGGGCCTCGCCCGGCGCGGTCTGGCCGCCTTTCCCGTGACCTTGAGCGCCGACGAATGGGGCGCCCGCCTGACCCCTGCGCAATTCGCCATCCTGCGCGAAGAGGCCACCGAACGCGCCTTCTCGAACAGCCTGATGGGCGAAAGCTCGCCCCTTCTCCGGGAATCGCGGAAGGGCACCTACCGCTGCGGGGGCTGCGACGCCCCGGTCTACCCCTCGTCCACCAAGTACGACAGCGGCACCGGCTGGCCGTCGTTCTGGGACGCGCTGCCGGGGGCGATCGGCACCAGGGACGATCCCGGCGCCTTCGGCAGCCGCACCGAGGTGCATTGCGCCACCTGCGGCGGGCACCTTGGCCATGTCTTCGACGACGGCCCCGACCCCACGGGCAAGCGCCACTGCCTGAACGGCCTGGCGCTAACCTTCACCCCGGCCTGATCCTTTTTCTGTCCCCAAGTATCCCGGGGGGAGGGCGAAGCCCGGGGGGCAGCGCCCCCCTGCCACCCGCGCGAACGCCGCCCAGCCTGGTGCCGGGGGGTCCAAGGGGGCGCTAGCGCCCCCTTGCCCGGCCCAAGGGCAAAGCCCGCGGGAGCGCCTACAACCCCTTCGACTGGTAGGTGGCGGCGATACGGGAAATCGACACCAGATAGGCCGACACCCGCAGGTCCTCGACATCGCCGCGCCCGTGCCAGATCTCGCGCATCGCCTGGTAGGCCCCGCGCATCGTGTCATCGAGGCCGCTGCGCACCAGTTCCAGCTCGCCCGCCCCGCGCAGGTATTTCTCCTTGAACCCCGGCGACATGGTCCAGCCCAGGCCCTTGTCGCCCGACAGCCGCTCCAGTTCGTTCACCAGCAGGATATGGCGCGCCTCTTCCGCGCGCCGCTGCATCCGGCCGAACCGGATGTGCGACAGGTTCTTGACCCATTCGAAATAGCTGACCGTGACGCCGCCTGCATTGGCGAACATGTCGGGGATGATGACGCAGCCCTTCTGGCGCAGCACTTCGTCCGCGCCGAAGGTGATCGGCCCGTTTGCCGCCTCGACGATCAGCGGGGCCTTCACGCCCGCGGCATTGCCGCGGTGGATCACCCCCTCCATCGCCGCCGGGATCAGGATGTCGCAGTCAGCCTCCAGCATCGACGACCCGTTCGGCACGAAATCGGCCTCGGGATATCCCTTGACCGTGCCGTGCTTGCGGATCCACTGGTACAGGTCCTCGACGTTCACGCCGCGCGCATCGACCACCGCGCCGTCGCGCTCGATCACCGCCGTCACCTTGCAGCCGTCCTCCTCGGACAGGAACTTGGCCGCGTGGTAGCCGACGTTGCCCAGGCCCTGCACGATCACCCGCTTGCCGTCCAGCCCGCCCGACAGGCGGGCCTTGGCCACATCCTCGGGGTGGCGGAAGAATTCGCGCAGGGCGTATTGCACGCCGCGCCCGGTCGCCTCGACCCTGCCCTGTATCCCCCCCGCATGGGGCGGCTTGCCGGTGACGCAGGCCTTGGCGTTGATGTCGGTGGTGTTCATCCGCGCGTACTGGTCGGCGATCCAGGCCATCTCGCGCTCGCCCGTGCCCATGTCGGGGGCGGGCACGTTCTGCGCCGGATGGATCAGGTCGCGCTTGATCAGTTCATAGGCGAAACGGCGCGTGATCAGTTCCAGCTCGTGCACGTCCCAGGCGCGCGGGTCGATGCAGAGGCCCCCCTTGGACCCGCCGAAGGGCGTTTCCACCAGCGCGCATTTGTAGGTCATCAGCGCCGCCAGCGCCTCGACCTCGTCCTGGTTCACCGACAGGGCATAGCGGATGCCGCCCTTGACCGGCTCCATGTGTTCGGAATGCACAGAACGATAGCCGGTGAAGGTCTCGATCTTGCCGCGCAGGCGCACGCCGAAGCGCACGGTGTAGGTGCTGTTGCAGACGCGGATCTTTTCCTCCAGCCCCGGCCCGAGGTCCATCAGCCGCACCGCGCGGTTGAACATCAGGTCCACCGACTGGCGGAAACTCGGCTCGTTGGCCCCGTGTGCGGCACCATCCATGGTCGTCCCTCCCTGCAGGGCTTGCAGGCGGCCCGGTGCCGCCCCCCTTGACGCGGACCTTAGCGGGTACTGCCGCTTTTTTCATCACCAAATGCAGGCCCGCGCCACGGCGGGCGACCTTGCCGCTGCGGTGATTCGCGAAACGTCACGACGGGCGTGCGTAGCGGGCACCGGATTAACCGCGATGACGGCGGTTCGGCCCTGTCCGCAACCGGTTCCGGGCCGCGTTGTCGCCTCGCGCCGGACAATCCGGTGGGCGTCCCGGCACCGTTTCCGGACCTGTCGATTTCGCCGCGATGCCCGCCGGATGCGCCACATTTTCGCCCCAGATCACGCCCCTAGTCGTCTGCGGCCCATGGTGTGCGCCGGGTGTCGTTTACGACGTGCGACGGACGCGCAGACCAGGGAACGCTCTCCGACCGTGACCACGGTCACCGATCAACGACCGCCACGGAACGACCCGAGGAACAAGGACACTGCCATGACCGCTCGCCTCAAGAACGCCAATCGCACCGCCCCCCGTCACCCCCTGCGCCGGTTCGCCCGAGACGACGACGGGTCGATGATGATCTTCGTGCTGTCGCTGGTCATCATCATGCTGATGCTGGGCGGCATGGCCGTGGACCTGATGCGCTACGAACAGCGCCAGACGCTGTTGCAGCAGACCTCGGACCGCGCCAGCCTGGCCGCCGCCAAGCTGACGCAGGACCTGGACCCGACCTCGGTGGTCGAGGACTACTTCGACAAGGCCGGGCTGAGCGAATACCTGCGGTCCGTGAACGTCGATGAAGGCGTGAACTTCCGCACCGTGCAGGTCGATGCCGAGGCGGAACTGCAGCCGTTCTTCATGCAGATGATGGACATCGACCGGCTGGAGGTGCCTGCCGCGTCCACCGCCGAACAGCGCATCACCAACGTCGAGATCACCATGGTGCTGGATGTGTCGGGGTCGATGCAAGGGGCGAAGATCGCCAACCTCAAGACCGCCGCCAAGGAATTCGTCGATACCGTCAAGGAACGCGACACCGAGAACCGCATCACCATCACCGTCGTGCCCTACAACGCGCAGGTGAACCTGGGGGCCACGCTGCGCGGCCAGTACAACGCGACGAACCTGCACAACGTGACGAACGTGAACTGCCTCGAGCTTCCGACCGGGGTGTTCTCGTCCGCCACCATCTCGCGCAACTCGGCGCTGCCGATGATGGCCTTTGCCGACACCGTGTCGGGCACGCCGCAGTCGGACAGCTACACGAACTGGACCTCGACGGCGAACAGCGGCGCGCGGATCGACACCAACGACCCGTTCTGCCGCAACACCGCCGCCAACATCGTGCGCCTGCCCAGCATCAACACGACCACCATCAAGAACAACATCGACGCGCTGGTCGCGGCCGGCAACACCTCGATCACCCTGGGCATGAAGTGGGGCCTGGCCCTGACCGAACCCAACGCGCGCCCGATGTTCAACACGCTGATCAACGCGGGCCAAATCCCGACCGAAGCCTCGGGCCGCCCGTACAGCTGGGTGGACGACGACTCGATGAAGGTCATCATCCTGATGACGGACGGCGAACACGTGGCCCACACCCGCGTCAACGACGCCTACAAGACCGGCCTGTCGCCGATCTATCGCAGCGCGGGCGACGGCAACTATTCGATCCGCCACACCACCAGCCTGGCCGGCGTGACCCTGACGAACCAGTATTACGTGCCGCACCGCAGCGCCTGGCAGTCGACGCCCTGGAACTCGGGCGGCGGCGTCGCCCAGATGCAATGGCAGGACGTCTGGGCGAACCAGCGCGTGTCCTGGGTGGCCTGGCAGCTGTATGCCCGCGCCCTGGGCACGTCGAGCAGCAGCCGCACAACGGTGTACAACAACACCTTGGCGGCGATGCAGTCGACCTGGGCCAGCGTGGCCGCGATGAACAGCACGCTGCAACAGTCCTGCGCCCTGGCCAAGGACAACGGCGTCGTCGTCTACGGCATCGCCTTTGAAGCCCCGACCAACGGGCGGACGCAGATCCTGAACTGCGCGTCCTCGCCCGCCCACTATTTCGACGCCAACGGCCTGGAGATTCAGACCGCCTTCCGCGCCATCGCGTCGAACATCAGCCAGCTGAGGCTGACGCAATGATCCGCGCACCCTTCCGCCACCGCCTTGGTGCCCCCTTCCGCCGGTTCGCCCGGTGCGAAGCGGGCGGCGGGGGGGTGATCGAGTTCGTCATCATGCTGCCGGTCGTGATGTTCCTGTTCATGGCCAGCGCCGAGGCCGGGTTGTACACCGCGCGCCAGATCCTGCTGGACCATGCCGTGGCCGCGACGATGCGCGACCTGGGCCTGGGCAACATTCCGAACCCGTCGCATGACGTGATCAAGACCAACATCTGCGAGAACGTGCCCGCCATTCCGCGCTGCGAAGAGAACATCCGCGTCGAACTCGTGCCGGTTTCGACCACGATGTGGAACCTGCCCACGACAGACGCGACCTGCATCGACCGGGGGGCCGAGGTTCAGCCTGCCCTGTCGTTCAACCCCGGTGCGGCCAACGACCTGATGCTCGTCCGGGTCTGCGTCATCCAGGATGCGATGTTCCCCGGTGCCAGCATCGGCCGGGGCCTGGAAGAGGCCGACGGACAGGAAGGCTATCGCATCATCTCTGTCTCCGGCTTTGTCAACGAACCGACCTGAGGAGTCCCGTCGAAATGTCCTGCTGGTTCAGCACCACGACACGCGCCCCGCTACGAGCTCTCGGCCGCTTTGCGCGGCGCGAGGATGGCTACATGGTCGTGGACACTGTGCTGGCCCTGCCCTTCCTGTGCTGGGCTTTCGTCGCGCTGTACAGCTACTGGGACGGCTACAGGTCGGCGACGCAGGTGCAGAAGGCCACCTATGCCATCGCTGACCTCGTGTCGCGCGAACAGCGCCCGATCAACGCCGACTACATCGACGGCATGCGCCGGTCGATGGACCAGATCCTGCCCGGCGACATGAACACCGAACTGCGCGTGACCTCGATCGCCTGGAGCGAGGTGCGCAACCGCTACGAGGTGGAATGGTCGGCAGTGTCGGGCTCGCTGTCGCCGCTGTTGACAACCTCGACGCTGGCCCCGCTGGTGTCGAAGATCCCGCGGATGGACGACGGCGACACGGCGGTGATCGTGGAAACCTGGGTCGAGTATGACGCGACGCTGGCGCTCGGCGGGGTCGAGGACATGCGGATGTCGCAGTTCGTGGTCACACCGCCCCGCTTTGCCCCCCGGATCGTGTACCAGTAGCGCTGTGCCTGGCTGCACAGTCGCCCTGCGACCGGGGCCGGTTGCGCGCCGACCCCCTGCACCCTAGCTTCAGGCGGCACCAGCAGGAGAGCCGCCATGTCGATCCGCCCCGTTCTGGAACAGTCTGCCGCGATGCCGACGATGGAGGGCGCAGGCGTGCACCTGCACCGCGCCTTCGGCTTCGGCGACCCCACGCTCGCCGACCCGTTCCTGCTGTTCGACGATTTCCGCAACGACGATCCGCGCCACTATCAGCGCGGCTTTCCATGGCATCCGCACCGGGGGATCGAGACCATCACCTATGTTCTTGCGGGCACCGTCGACCACGGCGACAGTCTGGGCAACCGGGGCACGCTGGGGGCGGGATCGGTGCAGTGGATGACCGCCGGGCGCGGCATCCTGCATCAGGAGATGCCCAAGGGGAACGCGGCGGGCCAGATGCACGGGTTCCAGCTGTGGGCGAACCTGCCCGCATCGATGAAGATGACGGCACCCCGCTATCAGGATGTGGCCGGCGCGGACATCCCCGAGGTGACCGAGGATGACGGTACCCGCGTGCGCGTGATCGTGGGCTCGTTCTGGGGCGCGAAGGGCCCGGTCGACGGCATCGCCGCCGATCCGCAGTACCTGGACATTTCGGTGCCCGCCGGGCGGCGTCGCACCTTCAAGCTGGACCGCTGGCGCCGCGCGTTTGCCTATGTGTTCGAGGGGGCGGGGGATTTCCGCGATGCCGCCACGCCTGAAGGCGTGCTGCTGGAGAAAGAGGTGGCAGGCCAGGAGGTCAACATCCGCGACCTGTCGGGCAACCGCACGCTGGTCCGCTTCGGGACGGGCGACGAGGTGACGGTGACGGCGGGGCCGCAGGGCATCCGGTTCCTGCTGATCTCGGGCCAGCCGCTGAAGGAACCGGTTGCCTGGCACGGCCCCATCGTGATGAACACCCAGGGCGAAATCCAGCAGGCCATGGCCGAGTTGCGCAACGGCACCTTCATCCGGGCCGCGCACTGACCGCTCAGGCCGGAACGCAGGTCAGCCGCACCACGCTGTCGCCGATCCGGTCGGTGTCCTGAATGCGCAGCGGGGGGCGCGGCCCGGTGAAGAACGGCCTTCCCTGCCCCAGCACGACGGGATGGAGGTACAGCCGGTATTCGTCGATCAGGCCCAGCCCCGACAGATGCCCAGCCAGAACGGGGCCGCCCACGTCGATCTCGCCCTCGGGTCCGGCCTTCAGCCCCCGGACGAAGGCCCCGATGTCACCCGGCACCAGCGTGGCATTGGGGCCGACCTCCGCCAGCGACCGCGATGCAACCCACTTCGGCAGACGCCGCCAGGCCACCGCAAAATCGCGCTGGTCCGCCGTCCACTCGGGGCGGTCCTCGTCCCAGTAGCGCATGATCTCGTACAGGCGGCGACCATAGAGGCAGGCCGACGCGCGGCGTACCTGCTGGATCCAGTGGCGGAAAAGCACCGGGTCGGGCGCAAAGCGGTCATGGTCGACATAGCCGTCGAGCGACAGGTTCATGGCGAAGACGATCCTGGCCATCGCGAAAGGTCCTCCGTGCCGCGCCACCGTCGCCCCCCGCGCCCCCTCTCCCCCTGGGGGAGAGGGCCGGGGTGAGGGGGGATCACCGCACCGGGCTGCGGTAGGTCATCCGCCGCACCGACCCGGTCTTGGACCGCATCAACAGCGTCTCGGTCGTCACCCACCCCGGCTCGCGCTTGATCCCGGCCAGAAGCGACCCGCTGGTCACCCCTGTCGCTGCAAAGATCACGTCGCTGCGCACCAGGTCGTCGCGGGTATAGACCCGGTCGAAGTTGGTGATCCCGGCCGCCTTGGCCCGTCCTTTTTCGTCATCGTTGCGGAACAGCAGCTTGCCGTAGAACTGCCCGCCCATGCATTTCATCGCCGCCGCCGCCAGCACCCCCTCGGGCGCGCCGCCCGACCCCATGTACATGTCGATCCCGGTGATCTCGGGTTCGGCGCAATGCATGACGCCGGCCACGTCGCCATCGGTGATCAGCCGGATCGACGCCCCGGTCGAGCGGATCTCGGCGATCATCGCCTCGTGCCGGGGGCGCTCCAGCACGCAGACCATGATGTCCTCGGTCGAGACGCCCTTGGCGGCGGCCAGGGCCGACACCCGCTCGGAGGGTGTCATGTTCATCGTCACGGTGCCGGTCTTGTAGCCGGGGCCGATGGCCAGCTTTTCCATGTAGACATCGGGCGCGTGCAGCAACGTGCCGCGCGGGGCCATGGCGATCACGGTCAGCGCATTCGGCATGTCCTTGGCGGTCAGCGTGGTGCCTTCCAGCGGGTCAAGGGCGATGTCCACCGCCGGTCCGTTGCCGGTGCCGACCTCTTCGCCGATGTACAGCATCGGGGCCTCGTCGCGCTCGCCCTCGCCGATCACCACGACACCGGCGATGTCCAGTTCGTTCAGCTGCTCGCGCATGGCGTTGACGGCGGCCTGGTCGGCGGCCTTCTCGTCGCCCCGCCCGATCAGCTTGGCCGAGGCCAGCGCCGCCGCCTCGGACACGCGGGCCAGGCCCAGCGACAGAAGGCGATCCTGAAACTTGGCGATGTCCGACATGATGCGCTGTCCCCTTGGCGGCTGTTTCGCCACCCCTAGCCTGCCGCAGGGGAACGGGGCAAGGACCGATCCGTCAGGCGGGTTCCGAACGATGACAGGCCAGCGCCACCTTGTTTCCCGATAGATCGCGGAAATAGGCCCCGTAGTAATCCGCGTGATAGGCGGGGCGCAGGCCCGGCGGCCCTTCACAGACGGCCCCCAAGGACAGCGCAAGCGCATGGACGGCATCGACCGTCGCGCGGTCCGCTGTCTCGAACGCGGTCATCGTGCCGTTGCCGGGAATCGCGGCGGCCCCGTTCTGCGGCGCGGTGATGATGAACAGGGGCCGCCCGCCGCTGCCCGGCTGCCATCCGGCCCATGGCCGATCCCGTTCCACGAACCGCAGGTGCGCGCCAAGCGCCGCCATCACGGGCGACCAGAAGGCAAGTGCCGCCTCGAAATCATCGCAACCGATCGTGACGTGGCTGAGCAGGTCACACCTCCTCGATGCGCAGCGCCACGGGCGACCCCACCAGCACCCCCGTGGCCGCGAACATCCCCATCGCATGGGCCACGTCGTCGCGCGTCGCCTTGTGCGTCACGATCAGGACCGGGGCATGGGCATCCGCATGGCCGTACTGGCGCATCCGGTCGATGGAGATGCCCGCCTCGCCCAGCGCCGTGGCGATCTTGGCCAGGGCACCGGGCTTGTCCACCAGCACCATGCGCAGGTACCAGGGGGCAGGCGTTGCCACCGCCGCGGCGACGGGGCGCACAAGCCCCGCTGCAGGCTGGCCGAAGGTCGGCACCCGCACCCCCCGCGCGATGTCGATCACGTCACCCATCACCGCGCTGGCCGTCGGCCCCTGCCCCGCCCCCGCCCCGCGCAGCACGATCTGGCCGACATGGTCACCTTCCAGCACCACCATGTTCGTCCCGCCCTGCAACTGCCCCAGCGGATGGTCGGCGGGCACGAGACAGGGCGTCATCCGCTGTTCCAGCCCCCGGCCCGTCATCTGCGCGACGCCGAGAAGCTTGATGCGGTACCCCATGTCGGCGGCCTGGCGGATGTCGTCGATGCTGACGTTGCCGATCCCCTCCAGTTCCACGGCGTCGAAGCTGACCTGCGCGCCGAAGGCGATGGCGGCCAGCAGGCTGAGTTTGTGGCCCGCATCGATGCCGCCCACGTCGAGGTTGGGGTCGGCCTCGAGATACCCCAGCGCGCGGGCCTCTTCGAAGACCTCGGCATAGGGCAGCCCCGAGGCCTGCATCCGCGTCAGGATATAGTTGCAGGTGCCGTTCATCACCCCCATGACCCGGCGGATGGCGTTGCCCGCCAGCCCCTCGGTCAGCGCCTTGATCACCGGGATGCCGCCCGCCACCGCCGCCTCGAACCGGATCACGTGGCCCTTCGCCTCGGCGGCCAGCGCAAGTGCGTGGCCGTGGTGCGCGAGCAGCGCCTTGTTCGCCGTGACCACGTCCTTTCCGGCGGCAATCGCCGCCTCGGTCGCGTCGCGGGCGGGGCCGTCATGCCCGCCCATGACCTCGACGAACACGTCGATGTCGTCGCGGGCGGCCAGTGCCACCGGATCGGCCTCCCAGGCATAGGCCGACAGGTCCACCTCGCGCGCCTTGGCCCGGTCGCGGGCGCTGACGGCGGTGATGACAACGGGCCGCCCCGCGCGGGCCGCGATCAGGTCGGCATGGCCCTGCACGATCTTGACCACGCCCTGCCCCACCGTGCCAAGCCCGGCCAATCCCAGTCGCAGGGGGCCTCGTCGCAGGGGGGAAACCATGGGTGCGCTCCGTCCGGGGTCCGTTGGGTCGGCGCTTGCTAGCCCATCGCTGTCGGCACTGCAACGACGCGGGTGGCCTGCACCACTAGCCGACCGGCGTTGCCCGCAACGCGGCGGCACGCGCGCGCAACGCGGCGGCGCGCGCGGCCAGCGTCGCCTGCGCGTCCCCCACGCGCGAGGGCGCATCGACGCGGGCCAGCAGGTCCTGCGTCGGCAGCAGGATCGGGGCCGGCCCGTCGCCCAGCAGCCGTTCGGCGCGGTCCACCTCGGGAAAGGGCGCGCAGGCGGACAACAGCAGCAGGGGCAGGATCAGGCGTCGCATGGCCGCGACCCTACGCGCCTGCCCCGTTCCGGGCAAGCCGCGCAGGCGCGCTTGCACCGGCAGGCCACATCGGGCATGTCCTCGGCCCATGACCGAGCGCGCGTTCCTGGGCGTCGAAACCTCGCTGACCGGTCGCCGCTGGACCGGCCCGACCGAGGCTGCGACCCGCGCCGCCGAGGCGATTGCCCAGACCGCAGGCCTGTCGCTGCCGCTGGCGCGCGTGCTGGCGCGGCGCGGCGTGGCCCCCGAGGCGGCCCAGTCCTTCCTGTCGCCCGCCCTGCGCGACCTCTTGCCCGATCCCATGACCCTGCGCGACATGGGGCCTGCTGCCGACCGCCTGCTGCGCGCGGTGGCCGAACGGCAAAGGATCGCCGTCTTCGCCGATTACGATGTCGACGGCGGGGCCTCGGCGGCGCTCTTGATCGACTGGCTGCGCGGCATGGGGCGTGGCGCGACCCTGTACATTCCCGACCGCCTGGACGAAGGCTATGGCCCGAACGTGCCCGCGATGCAGCGCCTTGCGGCGGCCCATGACCTGATCCTCTGCGTCGATTGCGGAACCCTGTCGCACGATCCCATCGCCGCGGCGCAGGGCACCGATGTCGTCGTGCTGGACCACCATCTGGGGGCCGAAACGCTGCCCCCCGCCCTGGCCGTGGTGAACCCCAACCGCCAGGACGAGGATGGCACGCTCGGCCACCTCTGCGCCGCCGGCGTGGTCTATCTGGTGCTGATCGAGGCGAACCGGCGTCTGCGGGCGCAAGGCACCACCGGCCCCGACCTGATGGCGATGCTCGACCTTGTGGCGCTGGCGACGGTGGCCGACGTGGCCCCGCTGACCGGCGTCAACCGCGCCTTCGTGCGCCAGGGCCTGCGCGTGATGGCCCGCCGCGCCCGCCCGGGCCTGGTGGCGCTGGCCGACATGGCGCGGATGAACGAGGCCCCCAACACCTATGCGCTTGGGTTCCTGCTGGGCCCGCGCGTCAACGCCGGGGGCCGGGTCGGCCAAGCCGACCTCGGGGCGCGACTTCTGGCCACCGACGACCTGGCCGAGGCGCAGGCCCTGGCCGCGCGCCTCGATGCCCTGAACACCGAGCGCCGCGCCATCGAGACCGCCGTGCGCGCCGCCGCGATGGACCAGGCGGTGGCGCGGGGGGTGGATGGCCCGCTGGTCTGGGTGGCGGGCGAGGGCTGGCATCCCGGCGTCGTCGGCATCGTCGCGGCACGGCTGAAAGAGGCCTTCGACCGCCCCGCCGTGGTGATCGGGCTGGACGGCAATGTCGGCAAGGGCTCGGGCCGGTCGGTCGGCGGCATCGACCTCGGGGCGGCGGTGCAGCGGCTGGCGGCCGAGGGGCTGCTGGAAAAGGGCGGCGGGCACCGGATGGCGGCCGGCCTGACCGTCGCGCGCGACCGGATCGAGGCGGCGATGGAACGCCTGTCCGACCTTCTGGCGCGGCAGGGGGCCGGGGCGGCGGGACCGGACGCGCTGACCATCGACGGGCTTCTGACCCTGTCGGCCCTGACGCCTGCGCTGTGCGCCGAGATCGAGACGGCCGGCCCCTTCGGCCAGGCCGCCCCCGCCCCGCGCTTTGCCTTTGCCGACGTGGCGGTCACGGCGCGCCGGGTGGGCGAGAACCACCTGAAGGCGACACTGCGCGATGCCACGGGGGCCACCGCCGAGGCGATGGCCTTCGGCGCGACGGAAGGCCCGCTCGGCGCGCTGCTGTCGGCACCGGGACACCGGCGGTTCCATGTGGCCGGACGGCTGTCGGTGTCGACCTGGAACGGCCGCACGAAGGCAGAGCTGCGCCTGGAGGATGCCGCACCCGCAGCCTGACGGAGGCCTACTTCTTCGACAGCTTGGCGACCTGCCCCTCAAGCGTCTTGACCCGGGCGGGCAGGTCGGTCGCGGTCTTCTCGACCGCCGCGGTCGCCTTCTCGGCATTGCTGATGATCGCCCGCAACTCCTTGTTGGCGTCCTGCATGCTCTTGGTAAAATTGTAATCGAATGTCTGGCTGTCGGAAACGCCGACCTCCAGCTACTTGACGGTGGCTTCCAGGGCATCCAGACGTTTGCTGTCGTCAAACACGGCGTGGCCTCATGAGAGTGAGAATGTCTTGCAATCGCAGGCTTTGCATAGGTCGGAACACTTCCCTTGGCAAGCGCCACCACTGCTCCGGGCGGCCCGACCGCATCCTGTGGGACGGGCGGACCGGGCATGAACCGCGCCTGAACCACGCCGCGCCGACGGGGTGAAAGGGTGCGTCTGCATCCCCGATTTTTCACTTGCGCCCCCGCCCCCCCGCCGCTAAACACCGCCGCACGCCAAGGTCTGGCCCGTTCGTCTATCGGTTAGGACACCAGGTTTTCAACCTGGGAAGAGGGGTTCGACTCCCCTACGGGCTGCCACTTACTCATTTTTTCGCTTTCCTTTCAATGGGTTGGACGCTGGTTGTGTCCAACCTTACTGGCAGGTTGGACAACTTCTGTTCCGCTTCCGTGCTGGATAGTCCGACAAAGCCGCTATCGGCCAGCCGCGAACGATCCGCCTTTTTGGTGTAGGTCGCGCCTTCCTTGTTGGTCTTGTGAGCCATGACCGCGCGGATTTCGTCGGGTGACTTTCCGGCGTTCGCCATCAAGGTTGCCAGCGACTTCCGCAGGCCATGCGCGGAACACAGGGGGTTGCCTGCTGCCTTGCACTGATCCTTGAACCAGTTGCCCAGAGTCGTCGGCTTGTAGGCCAGCCCGTCGCCATGCGTGACAAACAAAAACTGATCACGCGGGACGTGCGCCAGTTCGGCGGCAAGTTCCTCATGGATCGGCAGATCGGCCCCGATTCCCGTCTTGCCGCGCCGATAGGTGATCCTGTCACCCTGCACATTGCGCCAGCCCATCGCCGCCACGTCCTGCCGCGATGCACCTGTCCAGAGGAACAGCATCATCGCCAGCCGGGCCTTGCTGCCCGTCGGGTGATGTTCCTTGAACCGGGCAATCTCTTGGTCCGTCCAAGTGTGATATCCGTCGGCATTTTCCTTGCGCCGGTCCGCAAATCGGGCCGGGTTGAAGGTGACGCCCATTTCCCGCTTGATCGCAAAGTTGAACAGCATGGACAGGTTCTTCTTGACCGTGTTCGCAGCGGTCGGGCCGGTCTTCTTGCCCATAAGGGCCTCGACGTGCCGCGTTCCGAATTTGGCAAAGGGCAGATCGCCCGCGACGCCGCGCAGCCAATCCAGTTCCCCCCGGATGCTGCGCTTGCGGCTGTCCGACAGGTTCCGATACTTCGGGCTGGCCAGATACTGTTCGATCAGCCAAGCCACGCTGCCATGGGGCGTCGTGCTACGGTTCGGTGCCTTGGCCCCCTCAATCGCCGCGTCATAGGCCGCGCGGAAGGCGACAGAGGCATAGGGGCCGGGCAGGTAGGTGGTGAACCCCTTGCTGCGGAACCGGAAGCGCGTCTTGCCGTGCTGATCGACGATCCGGGTCACACCCGGAAAGGGGTTCTTGCGCCGGATCATTTCAGCAACCTGTCACAAGGGTTGACGCCGCCGTTCGGGTCCGCGCCGCCCGCGACGATCACATGCGTTCCATCAGGCTTGACCTCGACCCGCCCTTCATCAAAGCCAGCCGCCTTCATCGCCTTGAAGTAGCGAGTCAGGTCGGATTGCTTCAGAAGGGCGGGACGATTTGCCATCGGGGCTTCACAAGTTTCCATTGTCCATAGATATGGTCATTTGGCGGTCCCTGTCAATCCTCGCGGCAGGGCGCGCAGTCATCGTGCCCCGTCACACCCCCTTTGACGTTGCGAAGGTGACGCTGCCGGGCCGGGGGGTGCTGGCGTTTCGGATGCGACTTTCCAGATCGGCAATGGCCTTCGCCATGTCCGCATCCGTCTGATACTCAATCCGCTTCCCCTCATACTGCACCACGCGGGTGCCCGCAGCGCGCGTCCTGATCAGGGCGTCGCGCAGCGATTCCAGTTCGGTGACGTTGATCGCCATCAGCCGTTCCGATACCAGCCGCGATGGTCGATGAAGGCTGCGCCGAAGTCGACACGGACCTTCATCATGATGCTGTCGACCTCGAAGCCGACCGACGTTTCGACCTGCGCACCGGGCGCGCCTTCAAGGTAAGCGTATTCCAGCCCGTCGATATTGGCCGGGTCCGCCGCCAGATACCATTGCGTCGCATTGGTCAGGCGCGGTTCGACCAGAAGCGTCAGTTTGGCGAAGGGGTTCACGTCGACCACGGCGGTTGCGGCCAGCGTCGTCAGAAGCTGCTCCCCGATCGTCTCGTATTCGGGCGGGACGATCAGGAACCGGGGCTGCGCGCTGACTGGCATCCCATTTGCGCTGGTCTGCTTGCGCATCCGCACCCGGCCCGCATTCAGGCTGGTCACGGACGGGGCAGATGCCGCGTCAAGGTTGTTGTGCCCGGCCACGAACAGGGCCAGACCGTCCCCCATGATCGGGTTCGCGGTCAGGGCAGACACCAGTTGCGCGTTCTCGAATTCCCGTGCGGCGATGCCCATGCGACGGCTGAAGTCGGCCAGCGCGCCCAGATCGTCGTTGATCAGCATCTGCCGGGTGAAGGGGATGATCGACCCGAAGGTCGACAGGGAATTCGTGTTCGGCTGTTCGGACACGTTGCCCATCGGGAATTCCCCGCCTTCCAGCACCCGGCGCAGCGGCGGCGCGTCGCCCAGCATGTAGCGGGTCTGGACCTTGAAGTTTGGAATCGTCACCTGCCGGGCGGACGGGCGCAGGCCAGACGGGGCCTGATCATAGGCCACGCGCAGGGACCGGCCCGCCGAGTCGCCAAGGATGCCCGCCAGATCGCCCGTGACCATCGTGCCCGCGCGGGTGAACACCTGCGCGTCCGACAGGCCCTGCACGACAACGCCGTGACGGCGCGCGGACTCGCGGGCCAGATCGGGCAGGCGCATCCCGGCATACTGGCGCGCCGGGGCGCTGATCTCGTGGTCGGGGTGCATCCGCGCGAACAGGGCTTCCCCGGCCCGCGTGGCGAACACCGCCGGGTCATTGTGATCGAACGTCACCTGCGCCGTGGTGCGGGTGCGGGTCGATGCCTGGCGCTGCGCCATCGCGGCGAAGGCCAGTTCACGGGCCGTGTCGGGCATGTCTTCGGCGTCGATCCGGGCGTCAGTCCAAGCCCGGTCCATTCCCGCCAGTTCGGCGATGGACCGGATTTGCGCGTTCGCTTCGGCGCGGGTCAGCACCTGCACGTCATCTTCGGGGGTCGGCATGGGATTTGCTCCAGTTCTGAAATGTGCGCCGGGGTCGGCAGGGACGGGGACGATGGACACTTCGATAGGGGTCCACCGAATGGCGGTGCGCAGGCGCTTGGTGCCGTCTTTGGCCTCGCGCGTCTGTTCGATGCTGTAGCCGATGGACAGGCCGCGCAGGGTGCCGTTGGCCACGTCCTGCATGACCTGTGCGGCCCCGGTCGACTCGCGAAAGCGGATCGTCACCAGAAGGCCGTCGGGCGTCATCCGCGCGGCGTCGATCACGCCAAGCTGATCGCGGGTTGTGTCCCGACGGTGCCCGTCCAGCACCGGGGCACCGACGAAACGGGACAGGTCCGCGCCGCGCAGGTCCAAGACTTCGGTGTAACCTGCGCGGGCCACGGAGGCACCCGTCGACACGATAGCCTCAATCGTGCGGGCATCGGGGTCGAAGGTGGACGGGCGCAGGGCGGCGGCGCGCAGATGAAGGGTCATGGCGTCACCTCACACGCGGATTGCGCCGTCCAGCAGGACGGACCCTGTGGTGTCGCCCGCTGAGGCGGCGGCGAAGGCTGCGCCGATCATCTTGTTTCCGGTCAAGACCGTCGTGACGTTCCGGGCCGCGTTGTCCCAATACAGGGTCGCGCCAAGTGCCCATGCCTGCCCGGTCGCCTTGGCAAGCGTGAACACACCATGGCGGACCAGCACCACGTCGGCGGCTGCGGCGGCTGCGGCCTGCGCAACGCCGATGATCGACCCGACCTGTGCCATCTGGCCCGATTGCAGGGCATAGGGCGCGGGCAAGGTCACGTTGTAGCCCGAGAACAGGGAATTTCGCATGTCAGACTCCTTGGGGTTTTGCTGCGCGGGCGAAAGTATCGGCCGCAATTTCATCATCCAGTTCGGCCACGTCGCGGCCCCGGCCCGCCACCACTTCGGCACGGGATTTCAAGCCCGCTTCAATGGCGCGGATTTCGCCGTTCACTTCCTTTAGAGGATCGACCCATTGCCAGCCGGGCGCGACGAATTTCACGGCGCGGTAATCGGCCAATTCGGATTCGGACGCGCTGATTTCCCCGGCCAATGCCTTGGCGTCGATCCACTGCCGCCAGAGGGGTCGCAGCAACTGCGCCTCAATCAGGGTGCGTTGCAGCATGTCGCAGCGGCGGCGGAATTCCAGAGTGCCAACCCGCGCGCTGGAATAATTAGTCCCGGACAGATCGCCCGACAGCATTTCATAGGTCAGCCCGACACCGCTTGCGATTTCCCGTTGCTGGCCTTTCACAAAGTCCACCGCTTGCGACAGGCCCTGCCCCGGCGTCGAAAACTCGACGGTCGACCCAAAAGGCAGAACCCGCATGGCACCGGGTTCAAGGCTGACGTTCATGTCGTTGCTTGCCGCCTCAAACCCCGCCGTGCCGCCTTCGGCGTCACGGATAAAGCCGGTCATCAAGGATTGCACCTGCAACGCCTTCAGCATCGCGTCGCTGGCCAGATCGAAGTCGGCCAATTTCAGCAGGACCGGGGCCAGCCATGATATCCCCCGCGTCTGGCCGGGAAACAGGCGGTCGAAGACGTGCAGAACGTCGCTGGCCGGAACCCGCACGGGCGCGCCGATCATGCCGAAGGGCGTTCCGGGCGCGTCGGGCAGGACATGATAGGCGACGATCCGGTCGCGGGCATCGAATTCAACCCCGGCAATGATCCGTCCGCCATCGCCAAGGTCGCGGGTCAAGGACGGGTCGATTTGGTCGGCGGGCAGCGCCACAGAGGAAAACGCTGCCCGTCCTGATCCGTCGGCGTCGCTGCCACCAACGGATGTTCTTATGAACGCCTCGCCATCCCTGACCAGCGCGCGCACCGCGACGGGCAGAAGGGTCAGCGTCAATTCTTCAAAGGCGGAATTCAGGTCGCGCCGGACGCCTTGGTCGGGATGCTGCGACTGCGCCTGCCAGCCTTTGCCGACAAGGTTCGCAAGCCATGTCTCGACAATCCGGGCGGCAGTCGGGTTGTTCATGGTCAACGCCGCCGCACGGGCCTTGGCAGGCGCACGGGCAGCAAGGATGGACGCTTGGGGCGCAGCCATCATCGCCGCGCCCTGCCACCGCCGCCCGCCGCCGCCCGCCTCAATCTGGCGGGTCTTGGCCGGGCCGGTCATCCGGTCGAAAAGGCGCGACAGGAAACTCATTTGTCGTTGCCGCCCGTCCGACGCAGGGTGACGACGTGGGTTTCAAGGGGCAGCGTGACTCGGCTGTGGACCAGCTTCGCAACCGCCTCAAGGTCGATCAGAAGGCCGTGGAATAGCCCGTCTTGATCAACCAGTTCGTGCAGGTCCGACAGGTCAGCCCGAAGGTATTGCGCGATGCGCCCGCCCTGATCGTCCCGTTCGGGAAGGGGCATAAACGCATAGCGAACGTTGCCGGATGCTGCCCAGCTTTCAATCCGCTCACGTTCCTGCGCCGCTGCCTCTGGTGTGTCGGCCTTGACCGCGACTGCACCCGGCATCGCCATCAGCATCGCGGTTGCGTGGTGCGCGGCCAGCCCGGAAAACTTGTGCAGGCTTTTGATACTGATTCCGCTTTCGGACAGGCGCTGCATGATCGTCATGCGGACAACCTCACCAATCTCGAACCTCGCGTGGCCCCGGCCTTCAATCGGGGACAGAAGGCCCCGGTTGCGCCAGTGCGTTTGCAGTTTCTGGTTCACCCCGGACACCTTGAAGGCATCGCCCGCGCTGAACTCGGCCTGATCGGTGTAGTCGATATCATAGTCTGCCACGGCTTACCCCATAGATATGGATTCGCCATAGTTAGCGTCATTTTTCGAACCCTGTCAACCATCGTGTCAGTTGACCTTTCCTTCGGCTCGAGGCCGTGCGAAGTTGCGACTATTCCAAGTTGTGGACGACAGGTTTTCCATCTGAATCAAGGGCTGCAAACAATGACACGGGCTGAAGACTTTTTATGGATTGTGCAGACCGCCTTACTCGCCAACGCGGTTAATTTGGCGACAGATGAGGAACGGAAAATCAAGTATCGCCACGTCTATTCCAGCACGGGTGCGCGAATTGTAATGCGGGAAGCGATCCGCGCCAGCAAATTGATTCCCGACGGCATGGACCCGGCAGACGCAGCCGATGAGTTCTGCATATGGATGCTAGACAATCACCAAGACGCTGTGAAAAAGGATGACCCCGGCGCAACCGTCCCAAGTTGGTTTGCCAGATAGCCGCGTGACCGGGCTAACGATAGATCGGCACACCGGGGCCAGCGGAACCCGGAAACTGCCAACCCATGTGCGTGACGGTGTTGACCACAGCGCAGGCCAGTTCCGCCGCATGTCTTTGCGTCTGCTTCAGAAACGCGATGTCGACTGCCGAATCGAAGATCATCTTCTGAGTGTTGACGAAGAATGGAACGGAAGCCCCCTGACTATCGGGAAGCCTCCATGATCCGTGGCAAAGGGCGTTCCGGATAGCCGAAGCCTTCCTTAGATCGGAAAGCAGATCGTCCACATTTTCGATTGTGGCGTTCGGATGATCCTTTACGGCCTTCCCGAATGAGTCGATCAGTTTTCCAAGCGCATCGGTCAATGCATGTTCAAGTTTCGGCAGCCAAGCCGCATATGCTGCTTCAACTTCAGACTCCGCATATGGCTTCGTGCCGGTAAAGGAAAAGATCGCCTTTCCGAGAACCTCCTCCAAGAAACCGAACGTAGCGACAGTGCGTCCTAAGTGTTCCCAAAATGCGGGGTCATGCTTTTGAGTAGGATAGCCCACGGGCAACCGACCAATGTCGATAACGTGTGGCTTCCGATCAGGTTTTTCGTTCAAGACAAGCCCCCTCTTTCCAAACTACGCGGGCATCATCGCAGGTCCGTTCTTGTGGTCAACGCTGCATCCAACTGGACGCCAGCACCGGCGCGCGCTTCGGCGCGGGCGCGGCTTCGGTCGAAAGATCGGCGCGGCGCTGGTCATAGTCCAGATTGAGCAATCCCCGCGCTGCGAAGGCATAGACCACACAGTCAAGCGCCTCTGCCCGCCGCCCCGGAATCCGAATGAAGCTGCGCGTCGGCTGGCCACGGGTGTAGCGAACCACAGACCGTTCGGACGCAAGCTGTTCAAACCATACCGGGGGCAGATCGGCCGAAAACCGAAAGCTGCCTGCCTGCGCCAGTCGCCCGAACAGTTGCAGTTTCACCGTGTCCACGCCGATGATCCACAAGCGCGCGCCCGTCTTGGTGGTCGATCCTGCCCGTTCGATCATCGGACGGTTCCCCGGCGCGCCCTTGATAGCCAGCACCTTGCGCCGTGTCCGGGGCGTGGCAAAGGCGGTGACGTGGTGCATGGATACCCCGTCGCCCGCGTCAATGGCGCAGGCGTCCACCCCGATCTTTCCGCCAAGTGCATGGGGAAAGCGGGCACCGATCAGCCCGTCAAGTTCGACCCAAGTTTCTTCGGCGTCATACTGCCCCCAGATAACCCGATGCCCCAGCACAAGCGCCACGCCGCCTTCGGTCCAGCCCAGATAGGTGACTTCTAGGCGGTCGTGTTGCACGTCCACCCCAACCGTAACCGTCAGCACTTCGGCGGGAACGGCGGCAAGCCCGAAGGGTTCGGCGCGGGCCATCAGCTCATCTTCTGCCAGCTCATCCCCGGCGCTGCGCCAGCCTTGGCCAAGGATCGTGTTCACGAAGGTTTGCAGCGTCGTCGGATCGTCTTTTGCCTGGACGAATTCCACGGCCAGCTTGCCCCAAGCGGCATTGGTGTGAAGGCTGATCAGGGCGTTCATGCGGAACCCCGCATGGCCCCGGACTTCGGGCCGTGTGGCGCGCCACTGGCCAGCCGCGACCATATCCGGCTTGTGCCGTTCCGATACCTCTGCGGCGCAATGCGGGCAACGCCAACGGGCCGTTTCGGGCGCGCCTGTATCCCAGACGATATCGGGCCACAGAAGTTCGCTCATGGCCCCACATTCGGGGCATGGCACTTCATAGATTCGGGCGTCAGATTGGGCATAGGCGCGCAGAACATGGCTGGTTTCATCGTGAACCGGGGTGCTGCCCAGAACGATCTTGCGGTCAGGAAACGACATAGTGCGGCGTTCGGCCAAGAGGATCGGCGAACCTTCAGCGGTCGACTCCATGCCGTCGGCTTCGTCCATGAACAGAACCCGGACGTTGTGACGGCGCAGGTTGCGCGGTGCCTTTGCCGCGACCACTTTCAACGATCCGCCGGGGAAGCGGCGCGACAGAAGCGTGTTGCGCCCGGACTCGTCCTGTTCATCCGACAGGGCAGCGGCAAGCGCCGGGGAGGCCCCGAAGATCGGTTCGATATCCGACACCATGTAGTCGCGGCAATCAGCCTCTGCGGGCAGAAGGCAGAGGATCGGCGCGGGTTCATTGGCGACGAAGGACGCAAGGGCGCTGGTCAGAAGCGTGGTGAAGCCCACCCGGACGGGCTTCACCAGAGTCACCCGTTCGATTTCCGCGTCGCCTATGGCGTCGGCAATCTCGCGCTGAAAGGGCCAAAGGCGAACCGGACCGGGCAAGGCGGACACCCCGTCGGGCAGCACGATTTCCCGTTCGATCCATTCCGACAGGCGCAGGCGCGGCGGGGGGATCAAGGCGCGCAGCGCCTGTTTCGTGATCTGGTCAAGCGTCGGCATTGCCAAGTTCCTGCAAGGCGTCGCGCAATTCGCGGTCAATCATGGTCACGTCGCCAGTTGTCAGGTGCTGCATGGACTGGCGCAGTCGGGAAGGCACCGCCAGAAGCCGGGAACGAAGGGCGCGCAGGGTATCGGACCACGCCCGTTCCACGTCGCTTGCCGGGACGTATTCGCCGCGCAGCACCGCGTTTTTCAGCGCCTGTGCATCGGCCTGTTCCCGTGCCAGCCGCGCCCGTTCGCTGGTCAGGTTCAGCACCTGTTCTTCGCCGCCCCGCCCGCTTGCCGTCTCGCGCAGGCTGGCAATGTAGCGCCGCGTGCTTTCTTCAAGGTCGTAGGCATCATGGCCAAAGCGGACCACGATATCGCGCTTGCCAAGGGTGGTCAGCATTCCCGGCGTGATGCCGAACAGGTCGCAAAGGTAGGCCCCGCCAATGCGGTGGACGGGCTTATCGCCCCCCAGCCCCGGCAGTTCCGACATGATCCGCATCTTTTAACCCCTTGTAAATTATTGCATAGCTTCAAGCATCGCGCCTCTGCCCCCCGTATAGGTCAGGGCTGGCAAGGACCCGCGATGGTCACGCGCTGCCCGCCGCCGGGGCGCAGGCAAGGGCGTGATCCGCTGCCGAAGGCAGGGCATAGACCCGTTCGGCAGCGCGGGCGCAGGCATCCGATGCCACCAGCCCGCCAAAGGCCATGGTCATGGCGCTGATAACTTCTGCATGGGCACCCGCGATGATGCTGTCCCAAGGCATCCCGCCTTCGCGCATCAGCGCCATGCATTCGCGGATGCAGGACGCGGCATGATCCGCCGCCGCTTGCTTCAGTTCGATGCGTTCTTCGTCGGTCATGCGCTTGGTCCTTGGTGATGGTTGGCAATACGGCTTGGGAAGGGCAGCACGGCGCTTCGTTCGGTCAGGATGATGCAGGGCGGGTTGCCCCGCTTAGGGCGGTCAGGGATGGTCAGCCATCCCGCTTGTTCCAGTTGGTCAAGCGCCCGCCGGGTGACGCGCGGCGACGCGCAGATCGCCTTGGCGAACAGGTCGATATCCGGGGCGCGGGCAACTTCAAGGAAGTCGCTGATCAGGACAGCGCCCAGAATCCGCGCAGCCGGGGACAGGCCACGGTCGCGCATGACGGCGTGAAGCCATCGGTCTTTTGCTTCCTCAAGCATTTGCCCGGTCCTTCGCCTTGTGGGCAAAAGCCCGAACCCATTTCTGCGAAAGCATGGCTTCGATACCCGCGTCATCGTCGTTCGGTGGCCTGCGGAAAGGCACCCCGAATTCCCCAGCATGGTTCTGCGGTGCAACCTGCGCGACGGTCGGATGCCCGTTCTTGGCAAGCCATCGGTTCCAATCCGCCTCTGCATCGCTACCCGACTTTATCGGATGAAGCGGACGGTTCCAAACTTCGGGCGGTTGAGATTTGGCAGCGACGGCGCGGTCGTAGGCAGAGTAGTCCGGTCGGCCAGATCGGGGCTGCGAACCGGGTGCTTCGGGTCGTGCGCGCTCCCTTTGGATGTTCTTTGGGTCAGCCTTATAATGGGAAAGTGCAGATTTGCCCCCTTTTCCGCGCATATCTGCCCCCTTTTGTGCGGCCCTTTCGCCGTCATTAAGGGGTGCAGAATTGCCCCCTTTTTCGTATCTCTTCGCCGGTCCCAAAGTTGCCGCCGGGCGGTCATCGCCAGACGCTTCCGGTCCCCTCGGACAGATCATCGGCACCACGTTGTTGCCGCCAAGGAAGAAGATTTCCGACCGATTGCCGCGCCCGCGCCCTTCCGTCCTGATCAGCCATCCCCCCGCCGCCAGATCGCGCAAGGCGCGCTTGATCGTGTCGACAGAGGTTGCAAGGGCATCGGCAAGCGTGTCGGTGCCCGGCGCGCAATGGGCCGTCTCGTGGTGCGAAAACTGCGTGGCAAGGACGTGGGCCAGAAGACGGGCCATAGGCGACAAATCGGCGTCACTCGTGACCGCCTTCAGCCATCCCCATCGGGCGCGGTTCCAGTTGCCGTTCTGATCGACGCGCCTTGCAGCGCCCGGCACGTCGGTGTAATCTTCGGACTGAAGCCGCAATGCTTTGACGTTTGCCCCGGATGCGCCCGCCAGCGCGCCGGGGTTTTCGTTTTCAGCACCCGAAAAACGGTTGGACAAATGCCGAATTTCGCCAGTGTTTTCAATGGTGCTTTCAGAGGGGGTTGGACAATCCAAGTCCCTTGATATTGCTAGAGAAGTGCCCTTCCCTACGGGCTGCCACAAATCACCTCAAGAAGTGTTGGCAATCAACGCCGACGGCGATCAGTCGCAAAGCTGTCCCGCCACCCTTGCCACCACCCGGCGCGGCTCGGAACACAGGCGATGCACCGTGGTGCGGGTCGGTCGCGGCGCACCCCCGCCCGCAGGGCTGTCCGCGCCGGAGGCCCGGAAACGGCCCGTAGGGGCCCGGTAGGGACCTCGGCGGGCAGGTCGATGGTGCCGACCTGCGGCACGGCCCACGCCGGATTGACCAACCGTGGCAGGCTCTCGGCGAACCCCGCCGCTTGTTGCAGCGCCATGCCGAACAGCCCCTTCATCGTCGGACAGGTCCGGATCGGGGCGTCGCCGCCGTCAGGCCGTCGGCGGCGCTTGCAGGTGGGCGCAGCCTCCCGGATCATGGCCGGATCGAACCCGATGGTCAGCAAGCCCTGGTGCCTGCGCACAGCGTTGTCGGCGGGCCTGTTCCGGGTTCTTGGCGGCGGGGGGGCGGGCCGGAATGGCATGAAACGGTCCTCAAGCTGGCCTTGTCCGGCCAGCGGCATGTCGCCGGACCGCGCGACTTCGAACCCCAACAAATCGCCTCACCTTCCAAGGGTTCAGCGTCGGTCAATGGCCGCAGGTGGGACATGGCGCACCCGACACGATTCGAACGTGTGACCTCTGCCTTCGGAGGGCAGCGCTCTATCCAGCTGAGCTACGGGTGCCTGGTTGCGCGTATAGCGGCAGGCGGGGGGGCGTGCAAGCCTCAGGCAAACAGGTCGTGGCACAGTTCCAGCGCCTCGACCAGCACATCGACCTCGGCCTGCGTGTTGTACAGGCCGAACGACGCCCGGCAGGTCGCGGTGACCCCCAGGTGCGCCATCAGCGGCATCGCGCAATGGGTGCCCGCCCGCACCGCCACGCCCTTGCGGTCGAGCACGGTACTGATGTCGTGCGCATGGGCGGCACCCTGCAGGGTAAAGCTGAAGATGGCCCCCTTGGTGGCCGAATTGCCCTGCACGTTCAGCCAGTTGAGGCCTGCCAGCCGGTCCTTCGCATAGTCGCGCAAGGCGCGTTCGTGGGCGGCCACGTTGGCCATGCCAAGCCCGGTCAGATAGTCCAGCGCCGCGCCAAGGCCGATCTGCTGCACGATGCCGGGGGTTCCTGCCTCGAACTTCATCGGCGCGTCGTTCCAGGTGACCGTGTCGCGCGTGACCTCGCGGATCATGTCGCCGCCGCCCAGGAAGGGGCGCATCTCGGCCTGGCGGTCGGCCCGGATGAAGATCGCCCCCGACCCGCTGGGACCATAGAGCTTGTGCCCCGTGATCGCGTAGAAGTCGCAGCCAAGCGCCTGCACGTCGACGGGCATGTGCACGGCGGCCTGGCTGCCGTCGACCAGCACCGGCACCCCCCGCGCCTGCGCGCCCGCGCAGATGGCGGCCACATCGACAACTGTGCCCAGCACGTTCGACATGTGGGTGACGGCAACCAGCCGCGTGCGCGGCCCGATGGCGTCCAGCACCGCCTGCGCATCGAGGTCGCCGGACGCGTCGCACTCGACCCACCGCAGCACCACGCCCTGCCGTTCGCGCAGGAAATGCCAGGGCACGATGTTGGCGTGATGCTCCATCACCGACAGCACGATTTCGTCGCCGGCCTGCATCCGGGGCGCGGCCCAGCCATAGGACACCAGGTTGATCCCCTCGGTGGTGCCCGAATTGAACACGATCTCGTCCTCGAACGCGGCATTCAGGAAGCGCGCGATCTTGCCGCGCACGGCCTCGTAGTTCTCGGTGGCAAGGTTCGACAGGAAATGCAGGCCGCGGTGGACGTTGGCATATTCCTGCGAATAGGCCTGCGTCACCGCGTCGATCACCGCCTGGGGTTTCTGCGCCGAAGCCCCGTTGTCCAGATAGACCAGCGGCTTGCCGTTCACCTGGCGCGACAGAATCGGAAAGTCGGCCCGCACGCGCGCGACATCGTACATGGCCTAGCCCCCCACCGTCATCGGCCCCATGATCGGCGCCAGGATCACCGCCAGCACCAGGAACAGAGCGAACAGCCCGGCCAGCACGCCCGCGAACGTGGCCGCCAGCGACCGGAACCCGTGCAGTTCGGCGACAAAGCTGACCAGCAGCCAGAAGAACACGGCAACCTCGGCCAGGGCCAGAAGCCCGGCCAGCGGCGGCACCAGAAGCTGCGCCACCAGCGTCACCGACTGCAGCACCAGCATGACGAACTGCAGCCAGGCGACCAGCGCCACCGCCTCGTCCATCGTGCCGCGCCCGCCGCGCGCCCGGCCCAGCCGGTAGATGGCAAAGGTGCCCGCAACCCAGACGAACAGCTGCAGGAACGCGGTGCGCAGCGGCACCGCCATGGCCTGGGCAAAGAAGGCGCGCGTTTCGGCCGGGCTGAGATAGAAGCTGAGATAGGCCAGCAGCGTCGATACGCAGGCCAGAAGCACGACGGCGGACCAGGCGACGGGTGCCGCCAGCCGCAGCGCCAGGATGCGGCGCGCACCTGCGCGCGGTTCGCGCAGCGTGTCGCGCACCTGCATCAGCAGGGCGGGCAGGCTCAGGTCCATTCCGGTGCCCCCCGTTCGGTTTCGCGCAGATTGGCCAGCCAGAACACAAGGAACACCGCAAAGGTCAGGGAGCCCGCTGCCGTCATCTGCGGCCCCGGCCCGATCAGGCCCGCGACCAGCCCCGACAGCAGCACCAGCGGCGTCACCGCATCCAGTGCCCAGAACAGCGCGATGCGCGCGCCGTGCCAGGTGCCCTGCCCGCCACAGGCCCGCGCCACCAGCCGGCCAAGGGCGGCCAACCCGTACCACAGCGGGATCGTCGCCAGAATCGCCATCGCCCGGCCCAGCAGGTGCGGGGCCAGCGGCTCTTCGGGCGTGGCCGCCAGGCTGCGCGCAAGGCCCGGCCATTGCGCGATGAAGGCCAGGATCAGGAAGGCCAGCAGAAGGGCAAAGGCAAAGGCCTCGGACGGCCCCCCGTCCTGATGGCTGCGGTCAAGGTGCCGCCGCACCACCCGCGCGGGGTGCCGCCAGCTTTCGACGATGTCGCTGACAAAGGCCACGTCATCGCCCCTCGTGCCGCATGAGCCAGCCTTCCAGCCGCAAGCGGATGTCCTCGGCGATGGCCTCGTCCTCGATCTCGCCCAGGGCCTCGGCCAGAAAGGCCAGCACCAACAGGGCCTTGGCCGCCGTCACCGGCACCCCGCGCGAGCGCAGGTAGAACAGCGCGGTCTCGTCGATGGCCCCCGAGGTGGACCCGTGGCTGCACTTCACATCGTCGGCGTAGATTTCAAGCTCGGGCTTGGCCAGGAACTGGCTGGCCTCGTCCAAGAGCAGCGACTGGCTGATCTGGTAGCCGTCGGTCTTCTGCGCGCCGGGTTTCACCAGGATCTTGCCCTGGAACACGCCGACGGCCCCGTTCTTGAGCACCTTCTTGAACACCTGCCGGCTTTCGCAACCGACCGCGTCATGGGTCACGAACACCGTGTCGTCATGCCGGAAATCGCCGTCGCCGACCGCCGCCCCGGCAAGGTGGGCGCTTGCCGCGTCGCCCGACAACTCGATCACCGCCTCGTTCCGCGTGAGACGCCCGTTGCGGGTCAGCGTGAAGGACTTGAACAAGGCACCGTCGGCCAGCCGGGCAAAGGTGTGGGTGACCGCGTGGCGGTCATGGGCGCGGCCCTGCAGGCGGATGTGGTTGAACCGCCCGCCCGCCGCAACCTCGACCTCCATCACGGTGTTCAGCCGCGCCGCCCCAGGACCGCTTTCCAGCAGGGTGATCGAGGCCCCGGCTTCGATCTTCACGAAATGGTGGAGGATCGCGTCAGAGATATCTGATCTATGGTGGTAAATCAGGGAAACGGGTCGCTCGGCCCGTGCCGTGACGCGGATCAGGACACCGTCGGTCGCAAAGGCCGTGTTCAGTGCGGCAAGGGGCCGTGCGACGGGCGACTGACCGCGCGCCTCGAGCACGCCGTAGGTCTCGCGCGCCCAGTGGATATCGGCATGCGCGGCGGTATCCAGACGTTCGATCTCGACCCCGGCCAGGGCCGGATCGTCCGAGGCCGCCACATCGAACACGCCGTCCACGAACACCAGCCGCAGGGCCTCGATGCCGTCGAAGGCCGGACGTTCGTCGGCGGGATCAAAGACAGGGGCCGGCGCCGCGACAGCCGCCGTCAGGCTGGCGGGGTCGGTGTAGCGCCAGTATTCGTCGCGCTTGCCCGGCAGGCCCATGGCCGTCAGACGCGCAAGGGCCGCCTCGCGCGCAGGGACGGACCAGCCGTGCGCCTCGAACTCCAGCCCCGCGATCCGCGCGGCCAGAAGATCGGCCCTTGCCTGCGCCAGGGCCATCACGCCCCCTCCCGCAGGATGTCGGCATAGCCGTTGCTTTCGACCTCGAGCGCCAGTTCGGGGCCGCCCGATGTCACGATGCGCCCGTCGGCCATGATGTGCACGACATCGGGGCGGATGTGGTCCAGCAGGCGCTGGTAATGCGTGATCACCAGAAAGGACCGGCCCGCATCGCGCAGCGCGTTCACCCCTTCGGCCACCAGCTTCATCGCGTCCACATCGAGCCCGCTGTCGGTTTCGTCCAGGATGCACATGCGCGGCTCCAGCATGGCCATCTGCAGGATTTCGTTGCGCTTCTTCTCGCCGCCGCTGAACCCAACGTTGACCGGGCGCTTCATCATGTCGGCGTCGATCTTCAGCGCCGCCGCCTTCTGGCGGATCACCTTGAGGAATTCGCCGGCACTCATCTCGGGCTGTCCGCGCGCCTTGCGCTGCGCGTTCACCGCCGTGCGCAGGAAGGTCATGTTGCCCACGCCGGGAATCTCGACGGGGTACTGGAAGGCCAGGAACAGCCCCGCCGCCGCCCGCTCTTCGGGTTCCAGCGCCAGCAGGTCGGCCCCTTCCAGCGTCGCGGTGCCGTCGGTCACGGCATAGCCGTCGCGCCCGGCCAGCACATAGGACAGGGTCGACTTGCCCGACCCGTTGGGCCCCATGATCGCATGCACGCTGCCCGGCGCGATGGACAGGTCCACCCCCTTGAGGATGGCCTTGTCCTCGGCCTCGAGCTTGACGTGCAGGTTCTTGATCTCAAGCATTCATCTTTTCCTTTGGCAGAACCAGCAGGTCCTGGTTCGCGGGGTAGCGCGGCCCTTCATGGGCGATGACATAGTTCGCGCCCGTCAGCCAGTCATCCAGGCCGGGCCGGTTCGCGTGGTCCAGTTCCAGAAACACCGGCGGGCGGTGCAGGGCGATGGTGCCGGACAGCCCGCGCAGGGCGGCCATCTCCATCCCCTCGACATCCAGCTTGATGAAGTCCACGCGCGCCCCCGCCAGCATCGCATCGCCCGTCCGCACCGCGATGGCCCCCTGCCCGTCGGCGACCAGCCGTGTCGCCCCCAGGTTCGCGCGCCGTGTCACGGTCGAGTATCCGGCCCCCTCGGCCTCTGCCAGCCCCCACCCGAGATGGGAAAGGTCGACGCAGGTTCCCAGCCCGTTCAGCGCGACATTCGCGCGCAGGAGTGCGATGGCCGGGGGATTGGGCTCGAACGCGATCACGCGGGACGCGCCCATGAACAGCGCGGCAAACAGGGTGTGGTTGCCGACATTCGCGCCCACGTCGGCAAGGACGCCGCCCTTGGGGAAATGCGCGGCCATCACCGCCAGTTCGTCCCGCTCCCAGAACTTGCCCTGCGCGTGCTTGCGCTGGATCTTGTCGCCCGCGTCGGCCACGCAGAAGCGCACGGTGACGCCGTCGATGACGGCCTCGACCACCTGCGCGCCGTCAGGAACAAGGGACAGGTCTGTCATGCCGGTTCCTGCATCAGCGCGATGACCTGGCGCAGGCGGGCAGGCTCGACCGCGGCGGGTGCCACGCGGAACGTCGCCATCCGCCCGGTGATCGACACCGGCGCGCACCAGGCCTCGACCTCGCGGTAGGCGGGCCGCGGGGCATAGTCGTCGAACAGCACCGTCACCGGCCGGGTGATGCGGAAGGCGGTTGCCAGGAAACAGCCCACGCGGAACCGCCCGTCGATCAGCACCACGTCGGGGTGGCGGAAATCGTCGCGGTCCCAGACCCGCAGCGGATAGTCGGCATACTGTCGCCACCGGGTCTCGTTGCGGGGATGGCCCCAGCGGCGGGTGGCCCCGACGTCGGCCTGGTGCAGATGCACCGGGCTGGCCCCCGGATGCACGGCAATCCAGTCGCGCATCATCGCCAGCCAGCGGCGGTCGCTTTCGACGGCGAAGATCACCTTGCCGGGCATGTCGGCGGCCATCAGGGTGGACCCGCCCGTGCCGTATTCCAGAATGACCGACGCGCCCTCATAGGCCGCGCGCAGCACCTCGGCCTCGGGGGCGGGCATGGTCAGTTCCGGACGGGTCGTCGCGTCCATCAGTCAGCCACCCGCAACTCGGTCGGCAGGGCATCGACATAGGCGGCCGGCAGGTCGCCCTCGACCGCGCCCCGCGCCACCAGAAGGTCCAGCACGTGGACGACCAGCGAATGGCTGTGGAACACCCCCGCCGCCAGGATGCACAGGTGCTTCAGCTGTTCGTCGTCGCAGTCCGGCAGGCGTTCCAGCCGCCGCAGATAGACGACGTCGCCGTCGATGGCCTGGTCCTGCACATGGCGGTGGCGCAGCCGCGCGCCCTGGCTGTTGCCGATGCTGCGCATCTTGGTGAACAGGAACTTGTGCAGGATGAACCCCTGCCTGCGCAGTTCCGCATCCACCCCGGCCACCAGCGGATCACCCTGATAGACCGGGAAATAGCGCAGCTCGACGACAATCGCTGTCGCCTTTTCCAGACTGCGGGCCGCACCACGGAACACGTCCAGTTCGCCCCCCTGGACGTCGATCTTCATCAGGTCGAACGGCCCCACGCGGTCATCGGTATCGAGCGCCACGGTCGTCAGGGGCTCGCTGCGGGCGACCTTGGACCAGGCCTTGGCCCCCAACGCGCGCAGCGCCGCCTTGTCGGGCAGGAAGACCGAGGTGAACCCCGACCATTGGTAGATGCGCAGCGTCCTGTCGGTGCCGTCGCCGACGGCGAAGGGCAGATAGGTCTCGTGCGCGCCCTTCGTCTCCTGCAGCTTGGCAAAGGCCTCGGGCTGCGGCTCGAACCCCACAACCTCGCAGGCCGCTTCGGCCAGCAGGGCCAGATAGGGCGGCGGGTCCAGCGGATTGGCCCCGACATCGACGATCCGCGTGCGCCGCGCTGGGGCCAGCCGCGCGATCAGAAGCCGCAGCGCCTCGGGCGCGGGCACGCCGGTGTCAGAAGTGCGGCCCATCCGGTCAGCCCAGCCTGACGGCAGTGCCCGAGGCGGTGACCATCATCATGTTGTTGATGACCTCATAGTCCAGGTCGATGCCGATCACGGCATGGGCACCCAGTTCGCCCGCATGCGCCTCAAGCTCGCGCAGCGCGGTTTCGCGGGCCGTCGCCATCTCGCCTTCATAGGCACCCGACCGGCCGCCGATGATGTCGGTGATCCCGGCGAACAGGTCGCGGAACACGTTCGCGCCCATGATCGCCTCGCCCACCACGATGCCCAGGTAGTCAGTCACCTTCTTCCCCTCGATCGAGGGGGTCGTTGTCATGATCATGTCTGCCTCGTTGTCAGAACAGGACGCGGATCACGAACGAGATCGCCGCCGCCAGGGCCCCGACCGTCAGGATCGGCTGCACCATGCCACGCGGATCGGTCCCCTTCACCAGCCGCAGGTAAAGGGCAAAGCCCAAGGCTGCGATAACGCCCGTCACCAGCGATTGCCAGAGCATCGTTGTCATCCGACCGAACCTTCCAAGGATATCGCCACCAGGGCCTGTGCTTCCATGGCAAACTCCATCGGCAGGGCCTGCAGCACGTCCTTGCAGAACCCGTTCACCACCAGGGCCACGGCCTCTTCCTCGTCCATGCCGCGCGACCGGCAATAGAACAGCTGGTCGTCGTCCACCTTGGACGTGGTCGCCTCGTGTTCGACGCGGGAACTGGTGTTGCGCACCTCGATGTAAGGAACCGTATGCGCCCCGCACTTGTCGCCGATCAAGAGGCTGTCGCATTGCGTGTAGTTGCGGCTGTCGGTGGCCTTGGGGTGCATGCTGACCAGCCCGCGATAGGTGTTCTGCGCGCGCCCCGCACTGATCCCCTTGGACACGATGCGCGATTTGGTGCGCTTGCCCAGGTGGATCATCTTGGTGCCGGTATCGGCCTGCTGCGCGTTGTTGGCAATCGCGATGGAATAGAACTCGCCCTGCGCATCATCGCCGCGCAGGATGCAACTGGGGTACTTCCAGGTGATCGCCGACCCCGTCTCAACCTGCGTCCACATCACCTTGGCCCGGTCGCCCCGGCAATCGGCGCGCTTGGTGACAAAGTTGTAGATGCCGCCCACCCCGTTCTCGTCGCCCGGATACCAGTTCTGCACCGTCGAATACTTCACCTCGGCGTCCTTCAGGATCACCAGTTCCACCACCGCCGCATGCAATTGGTTGGTGTCGCGCTTGGGGGCGGTGCAACCCTCAAGGTAGCTCACATAGGCCCCCTCGTCGGCGATGATCAGAGTGCGCTCGAACTGGCCGGTGTTCTCGGCATTGATGCGGAAATAGGTGCTCAACTCCATCGGGCAGCGCACCCCCTTGGGGATGTAGACGAAGGACCCGTCGCTGAAGACCGCGCTGTTCAGCGTGGCAAAGAAGTTGTCGGTCGGCGGCACCACCGACCCCAGATACTGGCGCACCAGATCGGGATGCGTCCGCACCGCCTCGCCGAAGGAACAGAAGATCACCCCCGCCTTCGCCAGTTCCGCCTTGAACGTGGTGCCCACCGACACGCTGTCGAACACCGCGTCCACCGCCACCCGCCGCTCGCCCTCGGGGGCCGTGACGCCCGCCAGCAGCGCCTGTTCCTTCAGCGGGATGCCCAGCTTGGCATAGGTCGCCAGCAGCTTGGGGTCCACCTCGTCCAGGCTTTTGGGCGCGGTCCCCATGCTCTTGGGCTTGGCGTAGTAATACTGATCCTGATAGTCGATGGTCGGATAACGGACCATCGCCCAGGTCGGTTCCTCCATCTTCACCCAGCGGCGGTACGCCGCCAGCCGCCAGTCGAGCAGCCAGTCGGGTTCGCCGTTCTTCTGCGAAATCAGCCGGACGATGTCCTCGGACAGACCCTTCGGCGCATACTCCGTCTCGATCTCGGTTTCCCAGCCGTGCTTGTACTTGCCGGCCATGGCCTGCACGGTTTCGATGGTCGCAGCATCGACGCCGTCGCGCACTTCGGTCTCGATCACGGCCAGGTCGTTCATCGCAGCAGTCCTTCCATCCCCGCCTGACCCCGCGCACGGTGCCTGCGGTATCCCTTCAACCACGCTTCGGCAAAGCGCAACACCTCGTCTTCGGTCGTCGCGGGCCCCAGCGAGATGCGGATCGCCGACCCGGCCTCGGCCTCGCCGTATCCCATCGCCCGGAGCACCCGGCTGGCCCGCACCTTGCCGCTGGAACAGGCCGACCCTGCCGAGACGGCGAATCCGGCCAGGTCCATCGCCATCACCTGCGTCTCGCCCTTCCATCCGGGAGCCAGCAGACACAGCGTATTGGGCAACCGCTGGCCCGCGTACCCGACAAAATTAGTCTCATTCAAATCGGCAGACAATGCCTGTTCTAGAATATTTCTAAGTTGGCCCACCCGCTCCCAGACCCCGTCGGCCAGATCGCGCGCCGCCGCCGCCGCCGCAGCAGCACCAAAGCCCGCGATGCCGATCAGGTTCTCGGTCCCCGCCCGCCGCCCCATCTCCTGCCCGCCACCGCGCAGTTGCGGCGGCACGTCCACCCCCCGCCGCAGCACCAGCGCGCCGATCCCCTTCGGCCCGCCCAGCTTGTGCGCGCTGACCAGCCCCATGTCGCAACCCAGCCAGTCGAAGGCCAGCGCCACCTTGCCGAACCCTTGCGTCAGGTCGCTGACCGCCAGACCG
The DNA here is from genome assembly GCA_052387255.1 of Gemmobacter sp. Classification (GTDB taxonomy): domain Bacteria; phylum Pseudomonadota; class Alphaproteobacteria; order Rhodobacterales; family Rhodobacteraceae; genus JBBQXK01. The sequence continues at coordinate 97,040 of JBQTJI010000041.1, forward strand.
GGGGGCAGGTCCTGCAGCACGCCCGTTTCGGAATTCGCCAGTTGCAGCGCCATCCGCCCCGGATCGCCGGCCTGCACCCGCCCCGCGCCATCGACCGGCAGACCGGCTTCGCACCAGGCCAGCACCGCCTCATGCTCGATCTCCGCGCAGCGCAGCCCCCGGCCGGCGCAGGCCAGTGCCGCCGCCTCGGTCGCACCGCTGGTGAACACCAGATCGCTGCCCGATGCCCCCAGCGCCGTCGCCACCTGCGCCCGCGCGCGTTCGACCAGCGCGCGCGCCGCCCGCCCCTCGGCATGCACCGACGACGGGTTGCCCACGACATCCATCGCCGCCGCCATCGCCGCCCGCGCCTCTGGCCGCAGCGGGGCAGTGGCGTTCCAGTCCAGATAGACCCGTCTCATGCGCTTCATCTGTTCCCAAATATCCTCGGGGGGTCCGGGGGGCAGACAGCCCCCCGGCCTTGCCGCAGGAACCGCCGTCTCAGGCCTCGTCCACCACCCGGAACAGTGCCGGAACCGCCGGGCAAGGGGCCATCTTGTTCGTCACCACATCCGACAGCCGGGTCTGGTGCAGGAACACATAGACCTGCGCCGACAGCCCTTCCCACAGCCGGTTGGTCATCGACTGCGCCCGCGTGCCCGACACGCCCCCGCTCGCCCCCGCGCCGGTGTGCATGGCGTCGACGGTTTCCTCGACCGCCTCCATCACTTCGCTGACCCGAATCGCATCGGCACTGCGCGCCAGGCGATAGCCGCCGCCCGGGCCCCGCACCGCCTCGACCAGGCCCGCCCGGCGCAGGCGCACGAACAGCTGCTCGAGATAGGGCAGGCTGATGTCCTGCCGCTTCGACACCTCGGCCAGGGTCACCAGCCCGTCCTTGCCCGCCAGCGCCAGATCGGCCAGCGCCACCATCGCATAGCGGCCCTTGGTCGAGAGTTTCATGCCCTGCCCCCCTTCCGTCATTGACGCCATGTCGCGCGCGCCTTAACTGCACCCTCTGGGGCGCGGCCATGGCGGGCCTGCCCTTTTGTGCTAGGTCAACGCCCCGGTTTTGTCCATCCGGGGACGGCGAGAGGTCAGGCGACAGCATGCCCGAGGTTATTTTCGCTGGCCCCGAGGGGCGTCTCGAAGGCCGCTACCACCCGCAGAAGGACCGCGACGCCCCCATCGCCATCGTGCTGCACCCCCATCCGCAGTTCGGCGGCTCGTTGAACAACAAGGTCGTCTACAACCTGCACTATGCCTTCTACACCCTGGGCTTCACCGTCCTGCGCTTCAACTTCCGCGGCGTCGGGCGCAGCCAGGGCGAATACGACCAGGGCATCGGCGAATTGTCCGACGCGGCCTCGGCGCTCGACTACCTGCAGTCGATGAACCAGAACGCGAAACACTGCTGGGTCGCGGGCTTCAGCTTTGGTGCCTGGATCGGCATGCAGCTTCTGATGCGCCGCCCCGAGATCACCGGCTTCATCAGCGTCTCGCCCCCCGCCAACATGTACGATTTCAGCTTTCTCGCCCCCTGCCCCAGTTCGGGGCTGATCATCAACGGCACCGCCGACAAGGTGGCCCCGCCCAAGGACACCGGCATCCTGGTGAACAAGCTGCACGAACAGAAGGGCATCAAGATCACCCACGCCCAGATCGAGGGGGCCGACCACTTCTTCAAGGACGAAGAGGCCCACATGCGTCCGATGATCCAGACCGTCAGCGACTATGTCCGCCGCCGCCTGACCGAGGGGTCGCGCTGACATGAGCATCGTCGATGACATCGCCGACATGCTGGCCCGCGAGACGGTGGCGGCGATGGCGGAACTGGACGACGACCGGTTCTACGACAAGGTGGCCAAGGTCGTGGGCGACATCTCTCCCACCGTGCAAGAGGCCTATACCCTGGCCATCCGCGCCCGGCTGGCCGAACGCCGCACGCTGGATTTCATCAAGCGCACGCTGGACGCCAGGCGCACCGGGGCCGAGGCCCCCAAGGCACCGCGCGGTCCGGACGCCGGGCATTGAGCGAGAGGCTGGACGCCCAGTTCGCCTTCCTGAACGAGGCAGACCGCCTCAAGTCCGTGCTGCGCGCCACGACGGTCGCCCCGAAAACTCGGCCGAACATTCCTGGCACCTCGCCCTCTACGCCATGGTGCTGGCCGACCAGGCCGGCCCCGGCGTCGACGTCACCCGCGTGACCGCCATGCTGATCCTGCACGACCTGGTCGAGATCGACACCGGCGACGTGCCGATCCATTCCGCCAACGGCACGGCCCATGCCTCTGCCGAAACCCAAGCCGCCGAGGCCCGCGCCGCCGACCGCATCTTCGGCCTGCTGCCCCCCGACCTCTGCGACAGCTTCCGTGCTTTGTGGGAAGAATTCGAGGCGGCAGAGACCCCCGACGCCATCTTCGCCAAATCCCTCGACCGGGTGCAGCCGGTGATGCAGAACATCGCCAGCGGTGGCGGGACGTGGATCACATACGGCGTGACGCTGGACCAGTTGGAAACGCGGGTGGGGGTGAAGGTCAGGCGCGGCCTGCCCGGTCTCTGGGATCATGTACGGAAGAAGGCGCTGCCTTTCTTCCGCTGACTTGTCCCATCTGTCCCTTTTGTCTATATTAGACAAGCCAGACAGGAGTGCCCCATGAAATCCGTCTCCTCCACCGACCTCAAGCAATCGCTCGGCGACGTCCTCGCCACCGCCGCCCGCGAACCGGTGACGATCACCCGGCATGGCGCGCCAAGGTATGTGCTGATGAGCATGGAAGCCTATGAGCGGCGAGAACCGAAAGACAGCCGCAGGGTGTATCGGGTCGAAGATACGCCTGACGACCTCGCCGACCTGCTGATCGCGGCGCTCGACCGGCAGATCGCGGAACTCGACGGTGCCTGATCCCCGCCCAGGCGATATCTGGCGCTATCCCTATCTGTGGGATCGGCAGGCGAGACAGGGAGAAACCGAAGGGCGCAAGGACCGTCCTGCGGCAATTGTAGCGGCGGTTCATGACGCCCAGGGCACGCTCTATCTCGCGCTGCTGGCCATCACGACGAAACCTCCCGGCGAAGGGCGCATCGCCCTGCCCATCCCGCAGACGGAGGCGCACCGGTCCTTTGGAGATACGTACGAAAACTTGCGACACATTTCTTTGCCGCGTTATGATAGCCGTCATGCAGCCAATGGAATCGAATGACAGAAGGCTCCGCATGAGAAGAGCAATGCTACTGGTGCTGGTAGTCCTTGGGGGCTGCGGCGGAACAATATCCCTGCCCGTCGTCGGGAAGTTGAGCAACGGTGACACAGCGCAGGGTGGCGTAACCATTGATACTGCGTCAGGGGTTGGCACGTTCTCGATGACTACTCTTCGCGGTCTTCAATGCTCGGGATCTTACAATGGCTACGACACAAACCCGACTATCACGGTACCAGTGACTTGTAACAACGGACAATCTGGCGTCGTGATCGCTACCCGCGATGCAAGTGGTATCGCGGGCACAGCGCAGGCTCAACTTCGCAACGGCATGACCGGACGATTCCTGTTCGGTAACATTTCCGCACAGCAGCAGGCTGAGTTCCTTAAGTAGTCTGCATACCATCGCATACCGCTTCTGCCTACCACGACTTTCTGCTATGCAGCATCCAGCCCGAATCCTGCCGCAGGAGCCCCCCGATGACCAGGATCAAAGTCGCCAACCCGGTCGTCGAACTCGACGGTGACGAAATGACCCGGATCATCTGGGATTTCATCAAGCAGAAGCTGATCCTGCCCTATCTCGACATCGACCTCAAATACTACGACCTGTCGGTGCAGGTGCGCGACGCGACGGACGACCAGATCACCGTCGATGCCGCGATGGCGATCAGGCAGCACGGCGTCGGTGTGAAATGCGCCACGATCACGCCCGACGAAGCGCGGGTCGAAGAGTTCGGGCTGAAACAGATGTGGAAGTCGCCGAACGGCACCATCCGCAACATCCTGGGCGGCGTCATCTTCCGCCAGCCCATCATCTGCCGCAACGTCCCCCGCCTTGTGCCCGGCTGGACCAAACCCATCGTCGTCGGACGCCACGCCTTCGGCGACCAGTACAAGGCGACCGATTTCCGCTTTCCCGGCCCCGGCAAGCTGACCATGAAATTCACCGGCGACGACGGCACCGTCATCGAGCGTGATGTCTACAGCGCCCCCTCGGCCGGCGTCTACATGGGCATGTACAACCTGGACGACAGCATCATCGACTTTGCCCGCGCCAGCCTGAACTATGGCCTCACCCTCGGCTGGCCGGTCTACCTGTCCACCAAGAACACCATCCTCAAGGCCTATGACGGGCGCTTCCTCGACCTGTTCCAGAAGATCTACGAAGAGGAATTCGAAGACGCGTTCAAGAAGGCCGGCATCACCTACCAGCACCGCCTGATCGACGACATGGTGGCCAGTTCGATGAAATGGTCGGGCGGCTATGTCTGGGCCTGCAAGAACTATGACGGCGACGTGCAGTCCGATCTGGTGGCGCAGGGGTTCGGCAGCCTGGGCATGATGACCAGCATCCTGATGACGCCGGATGGCCGCACCGTCGAGGCCGAGGCCGCCCACGGCACCGTCACCCGCCACTACCGCCAGCACCAGCAGGGCAAGCAGACCTCCACCAACTCGGTCGCGTCGATCTACGCCTGGACCGGGGGGCTGAAGCACCGCGCGAAACTGGACGGCAACGATGCACTGATGCGCTTTGCCACAACGCTGGAGCAGGTGACGGTCGATACGGTCGAGGATGGCCACATGACCAAGGACCTGGCCCTGCTGGTCGGCCCCGACCAGAAATGGCTGACCACCATGGGCTATCTGGAAAAGGTGGATGAATACCTGAACAAGGCCCTCGCGGGCTGAGAGGGCCAGAGACTCGCGACAGAAGCTGGACTATTGGGGGAGCATGACGGCAGAGACTTGTTCACTTTGCGAGCGTCCGTCTTATGCTGCGACCGGCTTTTCATATGCGGTGAGCGTCGCAATCATCGTGGGAGTGGTCCTGTTGCTGCGCCGCGCATTTTCCGGCACATGGCCAATCAGCAATGACTAACTGGCCAAGTACGCCGGGCTTCAGCCCGGCACAACCGCGGACCGCACGTCGGTCTGCGCGAAGTCGTCGCCCACATACAACAGCGGCAGATCTCGCGTCTTGGCCAGCGCATAGGCGAAACAGTCGCCGAAGTTGAGGTTGGCGGGATGATTGCCTTTGCCCCAGCCAAGATAGACTTCTCCTGCGAACCGGGCACGGGCTTCGTCGAGCGGGACGATTTCGATCGGAGTTTCCCGGATCAGCCGCAGCGCCAGCCGGTGCAGTCCACGCTTGCCCGCAACGATCATGCACTCTGTCAGGCTGCCGGCGCACATACAGGCCGCCGACGCTTCCCGCAGGGCGCGCCGCAGAGCGGGTTCCGTTGCTTCGGCCTGAAGCATTGCGACGATGGCCGAGGTATCAACAACGATCAACCGGGCAACCCGTCTTCATCATACAGGAAATCCTGACTGTGCGCGGCGTCCGTCTGCGGCATCGGAATTCGCGCGGCGATGGCCTGCAGATTGTCGAGCAGAATGTCGAACTCCGCCGGTGCCAGCTTTCGTTTGACGGGCACGAGACGCACTACGACCTCGCCGTGTCGCGTCAGCAGAACTTCTTCTCCCGATTCGGCACGCCGGACCAGATCGGTCAGAACGCCCTTCGCTTCGCTCACGCTGATGTCCATCGCCAATCTCCGTCCAAGACCTTCAATATAGACCATCCGATGGTCCAGAACAACCCGGCGGTTCCGGCTGGCCTTTTCTGCGGCTGCAAGATAGAGCCCCGGCAACCCCGGAAAAGAGACCCCCATGGACCTGCGCAACATCGCCATCATCGCCCACGTCGACCACGGCAAGACCACGCTGGTGGACGAGTTGCTGAAACAGTCGGGGGCCTTCCGCACCGGGCAGGCCGTGGCCGAACGGGCGATGGACAGCAACGACATCGAACGCGAACGCGGCATCACCATCCTGGCCAAGTGCACGAGTGTCGAATGGAAAGGCACCCGGATCAACATCATCGACACCCCCGGCCACGCCGATTTCGGCGGCGAGGTCGAGCGCATCCTGAACATGGTGGACGGCGTCTGCCTCTTGGTCGAAGCCGCCGAGGGGCCGATGCCGCAGACCAAGTTCGTGCTGGCCAAGGCCCTGGCGCTGAACCTGCGCCCCATCGTCGTGCTGAACAAGGTCGACAAGCCCGACGCCGAACCCGACCGCGCCCTGAACGAGGTGTTCGACCTGTTCGCCAACCTCGGGGCCGACGACGACCAGCTTGATTTCCCCCACCTCTATGCCTCGGGCCGCTCGGGCTGGGCCGACGACAGCCTGGACGGGCCGCGCAAGGACCTGTCGGCGCTGTTCGACCTGATCCTGGCCCATGTCCCCGCCCCGCGCCAGACGCCCCGCACCGAAGAGCCGTTCCGCATGCTGGCCACCACGCTGTCGGCCGACCCCTTCATCGGCCGCATCCTGACGGGCCGCGTGGAATCGGGCCGCCTGACCGTGGGCACCACGCTCAAGGCGCTGTCGCGCACGGGCGAGCGGATCGAGCAGTTCCGCGTGACCAAGATCCAGGCCTTCCGCGGCCTGACCCTGACGGCCATCGACGAGGTCTTTGCGGGCGACATCGTCACCCTTGCGGGCATGACCAGGGCCACCGTGTCGGACACGCTGTGCGATCCGTCGGTGGATACCGCCCTGCACGCCCAGCCCATCGACCCGCCCACGATCACCGTGACCTTCGGCATCAACGACAGCCCCCTTGCGGGCAAGGATGGCAACAAGGTCCAGTCCCGCGTGATCCGCGAGCGCCTGCTGCGCGAGGCCGAGACCAACGTCGCGATCAAGATCGCCGACACCCCCGGCGGCGACGCCTTCGAGGTGTCGGGACGGGGCGAATTGCAGATGGGCGTCCTGATCGAGAACATGCGCCGCGAGGGGTTCGAGCTGTCGATCAGCCGCCCGCGCGTGATCCTGCGCGACGAGGGCGGCGAAAAGCTGGAGCCGGTGGAAGAGGTCATCATCGACGTCGACGACGACTATACCGGGGCCGTCATCGACAAGCTGACCGGCGAGCGCAAGGGCGACCTGGTCGAGATGAAACCGGCGGGCGTCGGCAAGACCCGCATCGTGGCGCATGTGCCGTCGCGCGGCCTGATCGGCTATCACGGCCAGTTCCTGACCGACACGCGCGGCACGGGCGTCTTGAACCGCATCTTCCACGGCTGGGTGCCGCACAAGGGCCCGATCCAGGGCCGCCGCCAGGGCGTGCTGATCAGCATGGAGAACGGCACCTCGGTCGCCTATGCCCTGTGGAATCTCGAGGAACGCGGCAAGCTGTTCATCGGCGCGCAGGAGGCGATCTACGAAGGCATGGTCATCGGCGAACACGCCCGCGACAACGACCTGGAAGTGAACCCGCTGAAGGGCAAGAAGCTGACCAACGTGCGCGCCAGCGGCACCGACGAGGCGGTGCGCCTGACCACGCCGGTGCGCATGTCGCTGGAAGAGGCCATCGCCTATATCGACGACGACGAACTGGTCGAGGTGACGCCCAAGATCGTGCGGCTGCGCAAGCGCATCCTCGACCCCCACGACCGCAAGCGCGCCTCGCGCAGCGACGGCTGAGGGGGCAGGACCGGGGGGTTTCACACCCCCCGGACCCCCCGTGGGACATTTGGGAACAGATGAAGGGCAAGCGGTCGGGGATGGCGTCCGGTTTACAGGCGGGGGCCGATCGGCGATAAGGTCGTGCGACGGGCGGGAACGGGGCCGACATGCTGCTTCTGATCGACAACTACGACAGTTTTACTTGGAACCTCGTCCACTACCTGGGCGAACTGGGGGCCGAGGTGCAGGTTCTGCGCAACGACGCGGTGGACGTGCAGCAGGCCATGGCGCTGAACCCCGCCGCCATCGTGCTGTCCCCCGGCCCCTGCGACCCCGACCAGGCGGGCATCTGCCTGCCCCTGACCCATGCCGCCGCCGAGGCGCGCATTCCCTTGCTGGGCGTCTGCCTGGGCCACCAGGCCATCGGGCAGGCGTTTGGCGGGAAGGTCATGCGCTGCCACGAGATCGTGCACGGCAAGATGGGCACGATGCACCATGCAGGACAAGGCGTGTTCGCGGGCCTGCCCTCACCCTTCCAGGCCACGCGGTACCATTCGCTGATCGTCGACCGCGCGACGTTGCCCGCGTCGCTGGAGGTGACTGCCTGGCTTGACGACGGCACGATCATGGGCCTGCGCCACCGCGACCGCCCCGTCGAGGGCGTGCAGTTCCACCCCGAAAGCATCGCCTCGGAACACGGGCATGCCCTGCTGAAGAACTTCCTCGACCTGGCACGGGTGCCTGCATGAGCGGGCTGAAGCCGCTGATCGGCATCGCCGCCGACCGGGCGCTGACGCGGGACGAGGCGGTGATGGCCTTCACCGCGCTGTTCGAGGGCGAGGCGACGCCCGCGCAGGTCGGCGGCTTCCTGATGGCGCTGCGCACGCGGGGCGAGACGGTGGACGAGATCGCCGCCGCCGCAACCGTCATGCGCGCCAAATGCGTGGCCGTCCGGGCACCGGCGGGGGCGATGGACATCGTCGGCACGGGCGGCGACGGCAAGGGCACGCTCAACATCTCGACCGCGACGGCGCTGGTGGTGGCGGGGGCGGGCGTCGTCGTGGCCAAGCACGGCAACCGCAATCTCAGTTCGAAATCGGGCGCGGCGGATGCGCTGACCGAGCTTGGCCTCAACGTCATGGTCGGCGCGGACGTGGTGGAACGCTGTCTCGCCGAGGCCGGGATCGGCTTCATGATGGCCCCCATGCACCACCCCGCGATGCGCCATGTCGGCCCGGTGCGGATCGAGCTGGGCACACGCACGCTGTTCAACGTGCTGGGGCCGCTGACCAATCCGGCGGGCGCGCGGCGGCAGCTGACCGGGGCCTTCTCGCCCGCGCTGATCCGCCCGATGGCCGAGGTTCTGGCGGTGCTGGGGTCGCATGCCGCCTGGCTGGTGCACGGGTCGGACGGCACCGACGAATGCTCCATCGCCGGGCCGACGGCGGTGGTGGCGCTGGATCACGGCACCTTGCGCGACTTCACCCTGCACCCCGAGGATGCGGGCCTGCCCGTGCATCCGTTTGCGGCCATCCTGGGCGGCACACCCGCCGAGAACGCCCGCGCGCTCAAGGCGCTGCTCGACGGCGCGACGGGGGCCTACCGCGATGCCGTTCTGCTGAACGCCGCCGCCGCCCTGGTGGTGGCGGGCAAGGCGGATCACCTGAAGGACGGGGTCGAGCGGGCCCGCGCCAGCCTCGACAGCGGGGCGGCCCGCGACCGCCTGGCGATCCTGGCGCGGATCACGCAGGGCTGACGCAAGGGACTGGGGCAGATGACGCTGGACGAGATGGCCGCCGAACTGGTCGAAGGCTGGACTGCGAACGACCCCGAGATGGTGGCACGTTGGGACCGCAACCGTCTTTGGGACCGCGCCGAACGCCTGGGCACCCGGATCAAGGCCGAGGCGCGGGAAAGCGGGCGGTCGGAACGGGCGGTTCTGCTGGACTACCAGATGCTGTTCCCGCAGCCGGGTGTTCCGGGCGAGGGCGAGCTTGGCTGACCGCGCCCCGCCCGACCTGCCCCCCGCCCCGCCCGACGGCTGGTCCGACCTGCCCTTCTTCACCGCGCACTGGCCCGCCCTCTGGACCCGGCTGCAGACAGCACCCGCCTGGCAGCCCGCCCCCGACCACCTCTTCCGCGCCCTGCACCTGACCCCGCCCACCTCGGTGCGCGCGGTGATCCTGGGGCAGGACCCCTACCCCACGCCGGGCCGCGCCACGGGTCTGGCCTTTGCCTTTCCCAGGGCCGAACGCCCGCTCGATTCGCTGCGGAACATCCTGCGCGAACTGGATGACGATCTGGGCATCCACCGCGCCCATGGCGACCTGTCGGGCTGGGCGGGCCAGGGGGTGCTGCTGCTCAACACCGTGCTCAGCGTGCCGGTCGGCCAGTCGGACGGCCATCGCGGCTGGGGGTGGGAGAGGCTGACGGCGCAGGTCCTGGCCCGCGTGGCGGCGGCGCGGCCCACGGCCTTTGTCCTCTGGGGCAGCAAGGCGCAGGCGGCGATCCAGCCCGACCCCGCCCGGCATCTGGTGCTGAAGGCCCCGCATCCCTCACCCCTGTCGGCGCACCGGGGGTTCTTCGGTTCCCGCCCCTTTTCGGCGATCAACGCCTGGGCGGCGGCGCGGGGCGACCCGCCCATCGACTGGTCGGCCTGACGCGCGCGCTTGCCCTACGCCCGGATCATGCACTAGGCATGAAGGCGTCCCCATCCCCCCGAGTGCCCATGCCCACCATCCTCGACCGCATCAAGACCTACAAGCTGGCCGAGATCGCCGACCGCAAGGTTGCCCGGCCCCTGTCCGACATCGAGGCCGCCGCCGCCGCCGCCCCCGCCCCGCGCGGGTTCGAACGCGCGCTGCGCGCCGCTGCCCTGTCGGGCTATGGCCTGATCGCCGAGATCAAGAAGGCCAGCCCCTCCAAGGGCCTGATCCGCGCCGATTTCGACCCGCCTGCCCTGGCCCGCGCCTATGAACAGGGGGGTGCCACCTGCCTGTCGGTGCTGACCGACGGGCCGTCGTTCCAGGGCGACGACGCCTTTCTGACGGCGGCCCACGCGGCAACCGCCCTGCCCTGCCTGCGCAAGGATTTCCTCTACGACCCCTGGCAGGTGACCGAGGCGCGGGCGCTGCACGCCGACTGCATCCTGATCATCATGGCCTCGGTCAGCGACGCGCAGGCGGCGGACCTGGAATCCGCCGCACTGTCCCATGGCATGGACGTGCTGGTCGAGGTCCACGACCGCGCCGAGCTTGACCGGGCCGCCCTGCTGCAATCGGGCATGATCGGCATCAACAACCGCAACCTGCACAGCTTCGAGGTGACGCTGGAAACCACGCGGACGCTGGCCCGCCTGGTCCCCGAGGACCGGCTGATCGTATCGGAGTCGGGCTTCTTCACCCCGGCGGACCTGGCCGACGTGGCCCAGTACGGGGCGCGCGCCTTTCTGATCGGCGAGGCGCTGATGCGGCAGGCCGATGTGGCGGCGGCGACGCGCGCGATCCTGTCGCAGCCCCTGACGGCGCAGGGAGGGCTGTAGATGGCGCTGACCCATTTCGACCACAAGGGCGCGGCGCAGATGGTCGATGTCTCGGACAAGCCGGTCACCGCGCGCCTGGCCGTCGCGCGAGGTTCCGTCCGCATGTCACTGGAAACGCTTGACCTTATCATGCAAGGTCGCGCCGCGAAGGGCGACGTTCTGGCCGTGGCGCGGCTGGCCGGCATCATGGCGGCCAAGCGCACCGCCGACCTGATCCCGCTCTGCCATCCCCTGCCCCTGACCAAGGTCGCGCTGGACCTGACCCCCGATGCCACCCTGCCCGGCGTCATCGTCGAGGCCACGGTCAAGACCGGCGGACAGACGGGCGTCGAGATGGAGGCGCTGACCGCCGTGTCGGTGGCCTGCCTGACCATCTACGACATGGTCAAGGCGGTCGAGAAGGCGATGGTGATCGAAGGGATCCGCCTGATCCTCAAGGACGGCGGCACGTCGGGCCGGTTCGAGGCCGCGCCATGATGACGGTCGAGGCGGCGCAGGCGGCGGTGCTGTCGCTCGCCCGCCCGCCCCTGACCGAACGGGTCCCGCTGGCGCAGGCCGCAGGGCGCTGGATGGCCGAACCCGCCACCGCCATGCGCGACCAGCCGCCATTCGACGCCTCGGCGATGGACGGCTATGCAATCTGCGGCCCGGTCGCGGCGGGGGTGTCCTTCACGCTGGTCGGCGAGGCGGCGGCGGGGCGCGCCTGGCACGGACGCCTCGCGCCCGGCGAGGCGATCCGCATCTTCACCGGCGCGCCCCTGCCGCAAGGGGCGGACCGCGTGGTGACCCAGGAAGACGCGATCCGCGCGGGCAACCGCATCACGCTTGGCGACCGGACCGATGCCGCCACCCACATCCGCCCGCGCGGGCAGGACTTTGCGGCGGGCAGCGCGGTCGGCCCGCGCCGCCTGCGCGCCGTCGACCTGGCCCTGCTGGCCGCGATGAACCTGCCCCACGTCGATTGCGCGCGCCGCCCCGTCGTGGCCCTCGTCGCGACCGGGGACGAACTGGTGATGCCGGGCGAGGACCCGCGCGATGACCAGATCGTTGCGTCGAATGCCCTTGCCCTGGCCCCCCTGGCGCGGCAGGCCGGGGCCGTCGTGCGGGTGCTGCCGCTGGCCCGCGACACGCCCGCCGACCTTGCGGCGGTGCTGGCGATGACGGCGGGGGCCGATCTTGTGGTCACCATCGGCGGTGCCTCGGTCGGCGACCACGACCTCGTGGCGCAGGCGATCGGGGCGGCGGGCGGCAGCCTCGCCTTTCACAAGGTTTCGGTCCGTCCCGGCAAACCCCTGATGGCCGGGCGGATGGCCGACGCCCTGCTGCTCGGATTGCCCGGAAACCCCGTGTCTTCCGTGGTTTGCGCGCATCTGTTCATGTTGCCCCTGATCCGCGCGATGCAGGGCGACGCAACCCCCCTGCCGGTGCCGCAGCGGGCACGGCTGGCCACGGGGGTCGATGCCACGGGCCCCCGCACCCACCTGATGCGCGCCCGCCTGTCGCCGGGGCCCGACCTGCCGCTGATCGACCCCTTCGCGCGCCAGGACTCTGCGCTGCTGTCGGTTCTGGCGCAGGCGGACGCCCTGTTGATCCGCCCGCTCGGCGACGGCCCGCAATCGGCGGGGACTGTGGTGGACTATCTGCCGATCTGACGGCGGGCTTGACACAAAGCGGGAACGCGGGCAGAACAGTCAGGGAACCAGCCGGGGCGGGGACAACGCATGCTGACGCGCAAGCAACTGGAACTTCTCGACTTCATCCGGACGCGGATGGACGTGGACGGCGTGCCGCCCTCGTTCGACGAGATGAAGGATGCGCTGGACCTGCGGTCGAAATCGGGCATCCACCGCCTGATCACGGCACTCGAGGAGCGCGGCTTCATCCGCCGCCTGGCGCACCGCGCCCGCGCCCTGGAAATCGTGAAACTGCCCGAGGCGATGGAACGGCCCGGCTTCTCGCCCCGCGTGGTGGTCGACAATCCGGCCCCGCCCCGCGCCGCGATGCCGGTCCAGGCGGTGCATGCGCTGGAACTGCCCGTCATGGGCCGCATCGCCGCCGGTGTGCCGATCGCCGCGATTTCCGAGGTGTCGCATCATGTGGCCGTGCCGGGGTCGATGCTGTCGGGCAAGGGCCAGCACTATGCGCTGGAGGTCAAGGGCGACTCGATGATCGATGTCGGCATCAACGACGGCGACATCGTGGTGATCCGCGAACAGACCACGGCCGAGAATGGCGACATCGTGGTGGCCCTGATCGACGATGCGGAAGCCACGCTGAAACGGTTCCGCCGCCGGGGCGGCATGATCGCGCTCGAGGCGGCCAACGCCGCCTACGAAACCCGCGTGCTGCCCGACCACAAGGTGCGCGTGCAGGGGCGGCTGGTCGGGCTGATCCGCAGCTACTGACGCCGTCCCGGAGCGGAACCTGCCGCCGACGTCCCGCGCTGTTGTCAGGGCACCGCCCGGGCCAGTCGCAGGCCAGCGGTCGCCCGCTGCGCGAGGTCGGCCAGGATCGCGGGATCGGCAGGCGGGGGCTGCCAGCGGCGGGCGTTCCCGCGCGCGGGCACCAGGTGCAGGCCGCCGTCGCGGACCCAGACGGCAATCGACCCGGTCTGGCGCAGAAGTCCCTGGTCGATCAGGGCGCAGGGCCCGCCGATCCCCTCGGCCATTCCCGCCAGCACCACCAGCCCGCCCGCAGCGCAGGCCGCAGGGGCCGCCGCCATCCCCGCCTTGCCCGACAACGCGACGCCCGGCACCCCGCCGACGACAAACCGCCGCACCCCCTTCGGCCCGGCAAATCCGGGCCGCGCGGCGGCGTCCGGTTGCGACGCAAGGTCGCCGTCGTTCTGCAACCAGTTCTCGGCGGCGAACCCGCCCCCGCGCGGGGCCGACAGCGCGCGCCCCCGGTCGGTCATCAGCCCCACGATCCGCCCCTCCGCGTCGATCAGCAGGTCGGGCCGGGGCGACAGCACCCACAGGACCAGCGCCGCCGCCATCGGCACCAGCCCTAGCAGACGCGCGCGCCCTGTGCCGATCACGAGCCACAACGCCCCCAGCGTCAGCACTGGCAAGACCCACCCCGACGGCGCGGGGATCGCCGTCACCGACCCCTCCAGCCCCGCGATCCAGCCCGCGATGAACAGGATCCACCACGACCCCAGCCCCATCAGCCACAGCGCGGGCACGGCCAGGCCGAACGGGGCCAGCAGCGCCGCCATCGCCCCCCCCGGCATCACCAGAAGGCCCATGGCGGGCACCGTCAGCAGGTTGGCCAGCAGCCCATAGTCGGTGAACCGCCCGAAATGCGCCGCCGCGTAGGGCGCTGTCGCGAGGCCCGCGATCACCGAACTGAGCAGCAGGGTGAACACCGGCAGCATCCAGCGCGGCAGGCGTTCGCGCGTCACCCGCGCGTCGATGGCGCGGAACCCCGCGATCAGCGCGACCGTGGCGGCGAAGGACATCTGGAACCCCGGTTCCAGCAGGCTTTCGGGCTGCCACAGGATCAGGATCGCCGCGGCGATGGCCACCGACCGCAGCGTCAGCGCGCGCCGGTCCAGCAGGATCGCCCCCAGCATCACCGCCACCATGATGAAGGCGCGCTCGGTCGCGACGTTCGACCCCGACAAGAGCAGGTAGAACCAGGCCACGCCAAAGGCCACCACCGCCGCCACCTTCTTGGTGTTGACGCGCAGCGCCAGCGGCGGAATGGCGGCCATGCCGGTGCGCAGAAGCGCAAAGACGAAGGCCACCAGGAAGGCCATGTTCATTCCCGAGATCGCCAGCAGGTGCGCCAGGTTCGAATCCCGCAAGGACTCGACCGTGGCCTGGCTGATGCCCGAGCGGTCGCCCGTCATCGCCCCGGCGGCAAAGGCCCCCGCATCGCCGGGGATGCCGGCCTGGATCGCCGCCGACAGCCGGCTGCGCAGCCGGTCGATGTAGAGCGCCCCTTCGACCGGCGGCTCCCACAGCAGGACGGGCGTGCGGGTATAGCCGACCGCCCCCAGGCGGTCGAAGTACGCCATGCGGCGGAAATCGAAGGTGCCGGGTTCGACCGGGCCCTGCGGCGCCGACAGGTGCGCTGTCAGGATCACCACCTGCCCCGGCGCCGGCGTCAGCCAGGGCTGTTCGCCCTGCAGCGACACGCGCACCCGGTCGGGGGTGCGGGCGGGCGCGGTGTCTTCCAGCACGACCTGGTCCAGCGTCAGGCGGATCGCGTCCGAGGACGAGCGGTCGATGCCGACGATGCGCCCCTGCACCGGCCCCCAGTAGCGGAAATCGAGCATCGGGGCCGCCTGCAGGTTCACTCGCAGGCCGGCCGCCAGCATCCCCGCCGCCGCACAGGCCAGAACCACCGCCACGGGGGCCAGAAGCTCAGGCCCGAACGCGCGCAGCGCACAGGCCGCCGCCAGCACCAGCGCCACCCCGACATAGAACATCGCCCCCGGCTCCCACGGCAGCAGGAACCACAGGCCCACGCCCGCGCCGATGGCGACCGCCGCCCAGGGGAACAGCGTTCCGCGCGCCGCCTGCAGCGCCAGAAACGGCCAGAGCAGAATGCCCGCGACCCCCGCCACCTTGCCCCTTTCCCCGCGATTGCCTACACGCCTAGCTAGCCCCGCCATGGTTTCCGAAAGGTTAACCCCGCCCATGTCCGCCGACCGCCCCGTCGTCACCCGCTTTGCCCCCTCGCCGACGGGGTATCTGCACATCGGGGGGGGGCGGACCGCGCTGTTCAACTGGCTGTACGCACGGGGCCGGGGGGGGCGGTTCCTGCTGCGGATCGAGGACACCGACCGCGAGCGGTCGACCCCCGAGGCGACGGCGGCGATCCTGCAGGGCCTGACCTGGCTCGGCCTCGACTGGGACGGCGAGGCGGTCAGCCAGTTCGCGCGGAAAGACCGCCACGCCGAGGTGGCGCATGCGATGGTCACGCGAGGAACGGCCTACAAGTGCTTTTCCACGCAAGAGGAAATCGCGGCCTTCCGCGCGGCGGAAGAGGCGGCGGGGCGCTATCCGGTGTTCCTGTCGCCGTGGCGCGATGCCGACCCCGCGACGCACCCCGACGCCCCCTTCGTGATCCGCATGAAGGCCCCGCGCAGCGGCGAGACGGTGATCGACGACCAGGTCCAGGGCCGCGTGGTGATCGCCAACGCGACGCTGGACGACATGATCGTGTTACGTTCGGACGGCACACCGACCTACATGCTGGCCGTGGTGGTCGATGACCACGACATGGAGGTCAGCCACGTGATCCGGGGGGACGACCATCTGAACAACGCCGCCCGCCAGCAGATGGTCTATGATGCCATGGGCTGGGAAGTGCCGGTCTGGGCGCACATCCCGCTGATCCACGGGCCGGACGGCAAGAAGCTGTCCAAACGCCAGGGGGCGACGGCGGTGGGCGACTATCAGGCCATGGGCTATCCGGCAGCGGCGATGCGCAACTATCTGGCGCGGCTGGGGTGGGCGCATGGCGATGCCGAGGTCTTCGGCGATGCCGAGGCCCGCGCATGGTTCGGGCTGGAAGGAATCGGGCGCGCGCCCGCCCGGCTCGACTTCAAGAAGCTGGAGAATCTGTCGGGCCAGCATATCGCGGCGATGGACGATGCTGCGTTGCTGCATGAAATCGACGGTTTCCTGGCCGCAGCGCAGCGCCCGGCCCTGCTGCCTGCGCAGCGCGATGCCCTGGCGCGGGCCCTGTCATCGGTCAAGGACCGTGCGAAGACATTGCCGGATGTCCTTGACAAGGCTCACTTTGCCCTGACATCGCGCCCCGTCGTGGCCGACCAGGCGGCGGCGGCGGCGCTGGACGCAGGGGCACGCGACATGCTCAAATCCTTGACGCCGCACCTGCGAAATGCAGAGTGGACCAAGGCGGGTCTGGAACCCGTCCTGACAGGCGCGGCCTTGGCGGCGGGCGTCGGCTTTGGCAAGCTGGCGGCACCGCTGCGGGCGGCCCTTGCGGGGCGGACGGTGACCCCCAGCGTCTATGACATGATGCTGGTCATCGGGCGCGACGAGACGTTGGCGCGGCTTGAGGATGCGGGCGGCTGAGGCCCTGTCCTTCCCGCGATGGACACCCGCCGGTCCCCAGAGGGCCAGCGGTCGCGGGAACCGGAGTGGAGGACTGAAGACATGGCTGACACCAGGATGGACGAGACCAAGACCGCAACGCTGACCTTCGGCGACAAGGCCATCGACCTGCCGATCCATTCGCCGACGCTTGGGCCCGATGTGATCGACATCGGCAAGCTCTATGCCCAGGGGGGCGTGTTCACCTATGATCCGGGGTTCACCTCGACCGCCGCCTGCGAATCGACGATCACCTACATCGACGGCGACAAGGGCGAGCTTCTGTACCGCGGCTATCCCATCGAGCAGCTGGCCGAGAAGTCGTCGTTCCTGGAGACCTGTTTCCTGCTGCTGTACGGCGAACTGCCGACCGGGCCGCAGCTGACCGACTTCAAGTTCCGCGTCACGCACCACACGATGGTGCACGAACAGATGCACTATTTCTTCCGGGGGTTCCGCCGGGACAGCCACCCGATGGCCACGATGGTGGGCGTCGTCGGCGCGATGTCTGCGTTCTACCACGACAGCACCGACATCACCGACCCCTGGCAGCGCGAGGTGGCGGCGATCCGGCTGATCGCCAAGCTGCCGACGATTGCCGCGATGGCCTACAAGTATTCCATCGGGCAGCCCTTCGTGTACCCCAAGAACAAGCTCGATTCCGCCTCGAACTTCCTGCACATGTGCTTTTCGGTGCCGGCCGAGGAATACGAGCCCAGCCCGATCCTGGCCAAGGCCATGGACCGCATCATGATGCTGCACGCCGACCACGAACAGAACGCGTCCACCTCCACCGTCCGGCTGGCGGGGTCGTCGGGGGCCAATCCCTTCGCCTGCATCGCGGCCGGCATCGCCTGCCTCTGGGGCCCCGCCCATGGCGGCGCCAACGAGGCGGCGCTGGCCATGCTCACCGAGATCGGCGAGCCCTCCAAGATCCCGGCCTTCATTGCGAAGGTGAAGGACAAGGCCTCCAGCGTGCG
>JBQTJI010000042.1:0-26315 GCA_052387255.1 Gemmobacter sp.
GATCCCGACCTGCCGCGCGAGGTCCGCCCCCGAGGCCGTGCCGGCCCGGATCAAGGCGCGCGTCCGGGGCGTCGTCGCCGCATTCGCATGCAGCTTCAGCGCCATCGCAGCCGCCGATCCCGCACAACCTCGATCCCCCGCGCCACCCCGTCACGTTCCACACAATCAGACGAAACACGACACGAAGGCCGGGACCTCGTTTCCTTGCACGTCGACCATCGGGGCCCCGGCCTTTGCCAGAGCGACCTGTCCGGCGGACAAGCCCGGACGAACGCGGCACGCACCCGCGCTTGGCCGATCCCCACGCCTGCAGACGCGCGTTTGCATTGGCACCCGTGGCATCCCTGCCCTATGGCTGGGCCATGCCTGACACCCTGCCCATCGACGCTGTCCTGCCCGACCTGATCGCCGCCCTGCGCGACCGGGGCATGGCGGTGCTCGAGGCCCCGCCGGGGGCGGGCAAGACCACGCGGGTGCCCCTGGCCCTGCTGGGTGCCGGACTGGCACAGGGCCGCATCGTCATGCTGGAACCCCGCCGCCTGGCCGCCCGTGCCGCAGCCGAGCGGATGGCCGACACCCTGGGCGAACCGGTCGGCCGGAGTGTCGGCTACCGCATGCGGGGCGAGGCGCGGGTCGGGCCTGCGACCCGGATCGAGGTGGTGACCGAAGGCATCCTGACGCGGATGATCCATGGCGATGCGTCCCTGCCCGGCGTGGGTGCGATCCTGTTCGACGAGTTCCACGAGCGGTCGCTGAACGCCGACCTCGGGTTGGCCCTGGCGCTGGACATCCGCGCGGCGCTGCGGCCCGACCTGATCCTGTTGCCGATGTCGGCCACGCTGGACGCCGCACCCGTTGCCGCGCTGATGGGCGACGCGCCGCGCCTGTCGGCCCCCGGTCGCGCCTTTCCGGTGGAAACCCGCTGGCTGCCCCGCCCCGCCCCCCGCGACCGGCGGATCGAGGCGCAGATGGCCGACCTGATCCTGCAGGCGCTGGACGAGGCCCCGGGCGGCATCCTGGCCTTCCTGCCGGGCGAGGGCGAGATCCGGCGCACCTCCACCCTTCTGGCGACCCGCCTTCCGGGCAATTGCGTGATCCGCCCGCTTTTCGGGGCGCTCGACGCCATCGCCCAAAGGTTGGCGCTTGCCCCCGACCCCGACCACCGCAAGATCGTGCTGGCCACGGCCATCGCCGAAACCTCGCTGACCATCCCGGACATCCGCATCGTGGTGGACGCAGGGCTGGCCCGCCGCGCCCGGTTCGACCCCGCCTCGGGCATGTCGCGGCTGGTGACGGAACGGGTGACGCGGGCCGAGGCCACGCAGCGGCAGGGCCGCGCAGGCCGCGTCGCCCCCGGCCTGTGCTACCGGCTGTGGGCACGGGCCGAGGAGGGGGCCCTTGCCGCCTTTCCCCCGCCCGAGATTGCTGCCGCCGACCTCTGCACCCTGGCGCTGGACCTGGCACTCTGGGGGTCGGACGACCTGGCGTTCCTGACCCCGCCCCCGGCCCCGGCCCTGGCCGAGGCGCGGGCGCTGCTGGCCGAGCTTGGCGCGCTTGACGCACGTGGCCGCATCACCGCCCATGGCCGCGCCCTGTCCGACCTGCCGCTGCACCCCCGCCTTGGCCACATGTTGCTGGCCGGGGGAGGGCCGCTGGCCGCCGACCTCGCGGCGCTGCTGTCCGACCGCGACCCCCTGCGCGGGGCCCCGCCCGATCTGTCGCTGCGCCTGCCGGCGCTGCGCGCGCCCGGCCCCGAGGCCGACCGCCCCGCCATCGACCGCATCCGCGCCGAGGCCGCGCGCCTGCGCCGCCTGGCCCCGCCCGACCGGGGACTGTCGGCGGGGGCCCTGGCGGCACTTGCCTATCCCGACCGCATCGGCCTGCGCCGCAAGGGCGACGCGCCCCGGTGGCTGCTGTCGGGCGGGCGGGGTGCCGCGATGGACGCCGGCCTGCCCCTGTCGCAGGAACGGCTGATCGTGGTGACCGACCTCGACGGCTCGGCGCGCGAGGCGCGCATCCGGCAGGCGGCACCCCTGACGATGGAGGACATCGACCGGCTGCACGGCCATCGGACCACCACCGAAGACATCTGCCAGTGGGACAGCCGCGAAGGCCGCATCGTCGCCCGCAGGCAGCGCCGCCTTGGGTCCATCGTGCTGGCCGAAGCGCCCTGGACCGACGCCCCGCCCGAGGCGCGCGCCCTGGCCGCCTGGGCCGGCCTGCGCGAGATGGGCCTGCGCGAGATGGGCCTGCCCTGGACCCCGCCCGCCGCCCGCCTGCGCGCCCGAGCGCAACTGGCCCGCCGCGACGGGGCCGACCTGCCGGACACGTCGGATGCCGCGTTGCTGGCCGCGCCGGACTGGATCCTGCCTTGGCTGGCCGAGGTGCGGACCACCGCCGACCTGCGCGCGCTGGACCTGACCGATCCCTTGCGCGGCCTTCTGGGGCATCTGGCGACGCAAACGCTGGACCGGCTGTTCCCGGCCCATGTCGACACGCCGCTCGGCCGCCGCGTCGCCATCGACTATGACGGCGAAACCCCCGCCATCGAGGTGCGCCTGCAAGAGATGTTCGGGGTCACCCGCCACCCGACGGTGGGGCCGCAAGGTACGCCCCTGCGCATCACGCTGCTGTCGCCGGGCGGCAGGCCGGTGCAGGTGACGGCGGACCTGCCGGGGTTCTGGCGGAACAGCTATCCGGACGTGCGGCGCGACATGCGCGGGCGCTATCCGCGCCACCCCTGGCCCGAGGACCCGACCCAGGCCGAACCCACGCTGCGGGCCAAGCCGCGCGGGACGTGAAACAATCCGTCATCGCCGGGGCCTTTTCCCCGCCGGAGCCCGGGACTATGGCAAGCCGCCGGAGATCAGACAACGGGTGGCCCCATGGGCAAGGACTTGCAGGCAAGATGGGCCGTGGCGGCGATGTTCACCGCCAACGGCTTTGTCATGGGGGCCTTTGCGCCACAGATTCCGCTGCTGCTGCCGCGCCATGGCATCACCAAGCCCGAGCTTGGCCTGCTGCTGCTGACGCTTGGCATCGGGGCGGTGCTGGCCATGCTGTTCGCGGGCAAGATCATCGCCCGCATCGGATCGCGCCGGACGCTGACGGTGTTCGCCCTTGCCCTGGCCCCGGTGCTGCCCGCCGTGGTGCTGGCCCCCTCGGTGCCCGTGCTGGCCGTGGCGATGGCGGCGATGGGGGCGGTGGTCGGCTGCATGGACGTGGCCATGAACGCACAGGCGGTCGAGGTGGAGCGGCGGCTCGGGCGGGCCATCATGTCGTCCTCGCACGGGTTCTGGAGCCTTGGGGGTTTCGTCGGCGCGGGTCTGGGCGGTCTGGTGATCGCCTCGCAGGGGGCCGAGGCGCATGCCCTGGCCGTCGGTGTGATCGTGGCGCTGATCGTGGCGGTGGCCCTGCGTTTCCTGCCCGACAGCGCCGTGACGCCGGTCGCGGACGAACCCCGCACGCGGCTGTTCCCGCGCGACGGCTCGCTGTGGCTGTTGGGGCTGATCTCGCTGCTGTGCATGGTGCCGGAGGGGGCGGTGCTGGACTGGGGTGCGTTGTACATCCAGCAGGATCTGGGGGCCGATGTCGCGCAGTCGGGACTGGCCTATTCGTTCTTTGCCGGGGCCATGGCGCTGATGCGGTTCCTGGGCGACGGCCTGCGCAACCGCTTTGGCGCGGTGCGCACGCTGCGGGTGTCCGGGCTGATCGGGGCGGCGGGGCTGATGGGGGCGGCCCTGGCCCCCTCGGCCGAGGTTGCCATCCTGGCCTTCGCCGTGGCCGGGATCGGCGTGGCCAACATGGTGCCGGTCGTGTTTTCGGCGGCGGGCAATCATCCGGGCATGGCGTCGGGGGCCGCGATCTCGGTGGTCACGATGGTGGGGTATTCGGGCATCCTGGTCGCGCCCACGTCGATCGGCGTGCTGGCCGAGGTCGTGGGCTTCCGCACCACCTTTGCCGGGCTGGCGCTGCTGCTGCTGGCGGTGGTCGCGGCGGCGGCGCGCGCCCGCGCAGCAGACCGCCCGCAGCCCGCCTGAGCCGCCTTCAGGCAGCGCCCATGTAGTCCATCTTGCCGACCTCGACCCCGTTGTGCCGCAGGATGTTGTAGGCCGTCGTCGCGTGGAAGTGGAACTGCGGCAGGGCAAAGACCGTCAGGTATGCCAGCCCCGGCATCGCCACGTCCTGGCCCCGCAGTTTCAGGCCGACCTCGCGCGTCTCGGCCCCGTCGAAGGCCGCCACCGGGAAAGCGGCGATGTAGGCGCGGACTTCGGCGATGCGCGCCTGCAGTTCGGCAAAGGTCGTCTCGGTGTCGGGAAAGCTGCGCGGCGTCTCGCCGGCCAGCCGCGCCGCCCCACGGGCGGCAAAGTCGCAGGCCAGTTGCACCTGGCGGGTGAAGGGGAACATGTCGGGGAACAGCCGGAAGGCCAGCAGCGCCTCGGGCTTGATGGTCCGGGCGGCGCAATGTGCCTCGGCCTTGGCCAGGATCTTGGACAGGGCACCCAGGGTGCGGTCCATCGGCGGAACGGTGTGGGCGTGCATGAAGGGGCTTTCGCGCAGGGGGTTGGGACAGGACGTCGCGGCGACGCTATCCCTGCCGCATCCTTGCGTCGAGGGCGCTGTCGCCGCAAGGCCCCGCCCGATTGCAGCGCTCGCCCCCCTCACCCCGACCCTCTCCCCCAGGGGGAGAGGGGGCGCGTCGGCACGGGCAGCGCCGCCTGCCGCGCGGGGTCAGCGTGCGGGATGGTCGCGCCGCGCGCCAGGGGGGACGCCCTCCCGGCCGCGCCCCGCATGCGGGCTCCGTCTGATCGGCTCGTCGTTGAGGGCGTCGCGAGGGTGACGCGAGGGGGGCGGGCTCTGGACCGATGACCCCCTCGGGGGGCAGGTTTCGGGTCATCCGGGGGTGGCCGAGCCTCAGGTGCTGTGGCGCGGGGGCAGGACTGCAAGGCCGGCGTGGCACTGTCCGGTGATCTGGCCGTTGGCCCGGGGGGGCGGAACTGCGCCGGGGTGGCGGGGCCGGCCGGGTTCCTGCGGCGGCTTGGTCGAGAAACTGGTCGCTGCAGCCGCTTCGGCCCGTCCTCGCCCGGTGCCCGGCGGCGGTTCGATGGCGCTGCGCCGCAGGTCCTGACCCCCGCGAAGCTGGCGTTGCTGTCCGCGCGGGTGCGGGGTCACGGCCGCAAGGAATGTGGCGTCGGCAATGGTGGCCACGCCCGGGCTGGCGCGGTTGGCAGGAACAGCGCGGCTGGAAGGCACTGCGCGCCATCGGCCGGACCATCCGGCGACCGCGCCGCGCCCGGGCGGCGTCGCCGGACGCACAGTCGGCGCGCCCCAGCGGTCGTCGCAGAGGCCGAACGCCACCCCGGCGCAGCCGTCGAGGTCTTCGCCCCCCACGAACACCGGATCGGGCTGAAACCGCACCGCACGCCGGGACCGGGCCCCGCGCGCTGCCGCATCATCCTCCTGGTGCCCGACCGGGCTGGATGCCACACCACACCCCCGCGCCATCCCCGAGAGCGACCGCGAGGTCTGCCGGCCGCCCGGCTCCTCCGAACGCCGGGACGCCGTGGGTCCACCGCGCCAAAACCCGTCGTCGACAGGCCCTCCGATACTCCCGCCGATCCCGACGCCACCCTCGCCAGACGCTGCATCCCACCCCGTCGCCGGTCCTGGCCTGGATCGGCGGCGGGGTATCTGCGGCAGGACCGGGACACCAACGATGTTTGATCCCGGCATCCGGTGGATCGGCTCGAGGAGAACGCGATCCGGCCCGGAAGTCCGGCATTTGCAGATGAACGCGCAGGGCGGGAGGCCCCTGGAGGTTCAATCGTCGGCCAAGGGTGTCCGCGCTGATGAAATCGCCGAGATGCCGTTCGAGCTGCCGATGGTCGTCCTGGCCTTTCTTCCCGGCCCCCGATTGTCGATGAGATGCTCCCATCCGGGGCCATCCACCGCCGCGCGACCTGGCATCCCGCCCCCCCCTGCGCCAGAATCCCCCCCCTCCCCCACGACCGCCTTGCGAACCCTCCCTCCCTCGCCCATCCTTCCCCTTGCACACAGCCTCGGGAGGACGACACTCATGCTCATCGATTTCACCCGCCGCACCGCGATGGGACTGGCGGCACTGGCGCTGACCGCCCTGGCCGCCCCGGCGCAGGCCGAGTACCCCGACCGTCCGGTCACCCTGATCATCCCCTTCGCCGCCGGCGGGTCCACCGATGTGGTGGGCCGCATCGTGGCCGAACGCATGTCGGCGGAACTGGGCCAGCAGGTCGTGGTGCAGAACGTGGGCGGGGCGGGCGGTTCGCTGGGTGCCGGGCAGGTCGCGCAGGCCGAACCCGACGGCTACACGATCCTAATGGGCACGGTCGCGACCCACGCCCTGAACCCGCTGATCCTCAAGGAAAAACCCTACGACCCCGTGGCCGACTTCGCGCCGGTGTCGCTGCTGGTGGTGGTGCCGAACGTGCTGGCGGTGAACCCCGAACTGCCCGTCACCACGGTGCAAGAGCTGATCGACCTGGCCAAGAAAGACCCCGGCGTGCTGGCCTATGCCTCGTCCGGCAACGGCACCCCCCTGCACCTGTCGGGCGAACTCTTCAAGGCCATGGCGGGCGTCGATATCCTGCACATCCCCTACAAGGGGTCGGGGCCTGCGCTGACCGACGTGCTGGGCAACCAGGTGCCGGTCATCTTCGACAACCTGCCCTCCAGTTCCGGCCACATCACCTCGGGCACCCTGCGCGCGCTTGGCGTCACCACGAAAGACCGCGCGCCGTCCTTCCCCGACCTGCCGGCCATCGCCGAAACCCTGCCGGGCTATGAAACCTACACCTGGAACGCCCTCTTTGCCCCCGCAGGCACCCCGCCCGAGGCCGTGGCCCGCCTGAACGCCGCCGCCGTCGCCACCATGGCCGACCCCGCCGTCGCCGCCCGGATGGCCGAGTTCTCGGCCACCATCGTCGCCTCGACGCCCGACGAACTGGCGGCCCATGTCGCGGCGGAAGTGGCCAAATGGACGCCCGTGGTGGCCGACGCGAACGTCCAGGTCGAATAGCGACGGCGACAGGGCGCCGGATCCGGCCCGGCCAGGGCGCGCCACCTTGGCGCGCCCTCTGCGGTTTTGCGGAAAATTGTGAACAAGCGACACACTACACGACACTGGCTTTGTGAGGACGGTGAAGTGTGGTTTTCTGTCGGACTCTTCCTCGCCAAAGGAGCGCCCGATGGACCGACCTGTGATCACCGCCCTCGCGGCCCTGCTACGCCGTCATGTCGATCTGGGCAAGTCGCGTCTGGAGACGATGGCGCTTCTGACGGTCGGGATGATCGGGGCGCGGACGGTCAATCTGGTTCATGTGGCGGATGAAAGGGGATCGGGCACGGTCGATCCGGCCTCGACCTATCGTCGGCTGCAGCGGTTCTTCCAGCACGTCAGGCTTCCCGGGGACTGGGCCGCGCCAATGATCGCGCGCCTTGCCGGGGGCGCGGACAAGCGCACGCTGGTCATGGACCGGACCAACTGGAAGATCGGCGAGGCTCACGTCAACATCCTCGTTCTGGCGATCCGCACCCGGCACAGTCAGGTGCCGCTGATGTGGACGGTGCTGGACCGTGCCGGCCATTCCGACACGCCGGATCGCATCGCGCTGATGGAGCGCTATGCGGCGATCTTCGGTCGGGAGAGCATCGCGATGCTGCTGGCAGATCGCGAGTTCATCGGCGAGGACTGGTTCAACTGGCTGGAAGAACACGATATTCCCTTCACCATCCGGATCGCGAAGAACCGCCTCGCCACCCGCGCCGACGGCTGCCGGGTGAGGCTTGCGACCCAGATCACCCACCACAAGCGCGGGCGGCGCTGCACCGCCACCCTCGACGGCATGGCGCGCCCCCTGCACTTCGCCGCCCTCAAACCCAAGGACGGCGACTGGGTCATCGTGGCCACCAACCGCGCGGGCCATGACGCGCTCGCCACCTACCGCAAGCGATGGGCGATCGAGACGCTGTTCGGCAACACCAAGACCCGCGGCCTGAACTTCGAGGACACCCGCCTGACCGACCCGGCCAAGCTGCATCTGCTCACAGCCCTCATTGCACTGGCCGTCGCCTGGTCCGTCCGCGCCGCCAGAACCTGCCTCGGCCACGACGCCCCGCCGCGAAAGACCCACGGATACCTCGCAAGGTCCTACTTCCGAACCGGCTTCACCTTCCTGCGAAACCGTCTCCGATCAGACCACCCCGAAACCCTCGCCGAGTGGCGCAACCTCCCAAAAACACTCCGAAAGGCGGGAGTCGTGTAGTGTGAACAAGCGATGAAGACGCGCCCGTAACGCCTTGATTTCGCTGGGGCCAAGCCCTGTCCACACGTGCGACACGCCAGGGCGCGCGCCCAAACGCCCGTCTGGCACTGCCTTCGGGACTGCGCTAAACGGGGCCACCTGTCCGGCAAGGGATCCCCGCATGGCCCGCATCCTCGTCACCTCGGCGATCCCCTACATCAACGGGATCAAGCACCTGGGCAACCTCGTGGGCTCGCAACTGCCCGCCGACCTCTACGCCCGCTACGCCCGCGCCCGGGGCCACGAGGTGATGTTCCTCTGCGCCACCGACGAACACGGCACCCCCGCCGAACTGGCCGCCGCCAAGACCGGCGAGCCCGTGGCCGACTATTGCGCCCGGATGTGGGCGGTGCAGGCTGACCTGGCACGGGGGTTCCGCCTGTCCTTCGACCATTTCGGCCGCTCCTCCAGCGCCCGCAACCACCGCCTGACGCAGCATTTCGCAGGAAGGCTGGATGAGGCGGGCCTGATCGCGGAAGTGTCCGAAAAACAGATGTTCTCGGTCACCGACAACCGCTTTCTCCCCGACCGCTATATCGAGGGCACCTGCCCGAACTGTGGCTATGGCCGGGCAAGGGGCGACCAGTGCGAGAACTGCACGAAACAGCTTGACCCGACCGACCTCATCAACCCCCGCTCCGCGATCAGCGGCAGCACCGACCTCGAGGTGCGCGAGACCAAGCACCTCTACCTGCGCCAGCGGGCGCTGCGCGACCGGTTGCGCGACTGGATCACCACGCGAAAGGATTGGCCCCTCCTGACCACCTCCATCGCGCTGAAATGGCTGGACGACGGCGAAGGCCTGCAGGACCGGGGCATCACGCGCGACCTTTACTGGGGCGTGCCGGTGCGACGCGGCGACCAGCCCTGGTCGGGGATGGAGGGCAAGGTCTTCTACGTCTGGTTCGACGCCCCCATCGAGTACATCGCCTGCGCCGCCGAATGGGCCGACGCGCACGGCCTGCCCGAATCCGCCTGGCGCCGCTGGTGGCGCACGGATGAAGGGGCGGGCGACGTGCGCTATGTCCAGTTCATGGGCAAGGACAACGTCCCCTTCCACACCCTCAGTTTCCCCGTCACCATCATGGGCTCGGGCGAGCCGTGGAAGCTCGTGGACTACATCAAGTCGTTCAACTACCTCAACTATGACGGCGGCCAGTTCAGCACCAGCCAGGGCCGGGGCGTGTTCATGGACCAGGCCCTGTCGGTCCTGCCCGCCGACTACTGGCGCTGGTGGCTTCTGTCCCACGCCCCCGAGTCATCCGACAGCGAGTTCACCTGGGAAAACTTCCAAGGTTCGGTGAACAAGGACCTGGCCGATGTGCTGGGCAACCTTGTCAGCCGCGTGACCAAGTTCGCCGCGTCCAAGTTCGGCCCCACCCTGCCGGAAGGTGGCACATCCGGTGACCGCGAGGCCGCCCTTGCGGCGGAACTCACCACACGTCTCGCCACCTATGAGACGGCGATGGAGGCGATGGAGGTCCGCCGCTCGGCACAGGAGTTGCGCGCGATCTGGGTCGCGGGCAACGAATACCTGCAGTCCGCCGCCCCCTGGACCGTGTTCAAGACCGACCCCGCCCAAGCCGCCGCCCAGGTGCGCACGGGCATGAACCTGATCCGCCTCTACGCCATCCTGTCGCGCCCCTTCATCCCGGATGGTGCTGCGGCGATGATGGCGGCCCTCGGCTGTGACGACTGGACCTGGCCCGCCGACATCGGCGCGGCCCTGTCGCAGCTGCCCGTCGGCCACGCCTTCACCATCCCAGAGAACCTCTACCGCAAGATCACGGATGAGGAACGCACCGACTGGCAGGCGCGCTTTGCCGGCAAGCGGTCCTGACAGCGGATGTGCAAAAGCGTGAAGAATTCCTGAATGGGTCCGCGCATCACATTGATCTCGCCAATAAATGATCGGCTAACATATGTGTTAGAGCCGGTCGCATCCGTTCGGGTTCTCCCCCCGGACCGGTCGCCCCGGCGCAGGCCGGGGCCCCGATCAACCCACCCCAAGGGAGGGGGTCCCGGCCTTCGCCGGGACGACAGGGCCGGATCGTGCTGGGGTGAATCCCATCTGTGGCAACCCACCAATGGCCACCGGGGAACCGGCGGCGGAAAGGTGTCGCCATGGCCGTGAACACCCGCCCCGTCTCGACCGGACAGGCCTATGACGTGCTCTTGCAGGGCTTCCGCACCCAAGGTGCGGGCGCGATGACGGCAAGCTGGATGCTGCACGGCCGCCCCGGCATCGGCAAGACCGAGATCGTCCAAGGCATCGCCGACGCGACCGGGGCCACCCTCTTTGACCTGCGCCTGACCACCATCGAACCCCAGGACCTGCGCGGCCTGCCGACCTATGACCATGCCGCGAAACGCACCGTCTGGTACCGCCCCGAGGATCTGCCCGACGACCCCGCCCGGCCCGCGATCCTGTTCCTGGACGAACTCACCTCGGCCTCGCCCATGCTGCAACCCACGGTCTATGGCCTGCTGCAGGAACGCCGCGTCGGGCGCCACCGCCTGCCCGACACGACCTTTGTCGTGGCGGCGGGCAACGGGGTCGAAGATGGCGCGATTGCCTATGACCTCGGCACCGCCCTGTCCGACCGGCTGATCCACCTGCTGGTGCGGGCCGAGGCGACCGACTGGGTCGACCGCTATGCCCTGCCCCGCGGCCTGCACCCGGCGGTGATCGCCTTCATCCGCACGCGCCCCGACCTGCTGGAGACCACCGAAACCGCGATCCGGCGCGGCGAGACCATCGCCTGCACCCCCCGGTCCTGGGCCCGCGTCGCGACGATCCTGTCCGCCGTCCCTGACCGGGCCTTGCGCAACATCATGATCGCCGGAACCGTGGGAGAGGCGGCGGCAGCCGAGTTCGCGCTGGTCGCCGACGACATCGCCGCGACCGTGCAGGTGGCCGAGATGCTGGCGGCGACGCCCAGGGCGCGCCTGGCGATGTACCCGGCCACGATGCACGGCCTGACGGCGCTGGTCTATGGCCTTGTCACCACCGCCGATGCCGCGACGTTGCCCGCCGCCATCGACATCATGGCCGAGGTCCGCGCCCTCGGCTCGTCACGCAACGACGCCATCTTCGCCCGCCTGCCGTTGGCCGAACTGTGCACCCACGGCTTCGAGATGCTGATCCGCCGCGCGCTTGAACGCGGCTGGCAGGACGCCTTCCTGACCTCGCGCGCCTATGCCGCCTATGCCGCCGAACGCCGCGCGGCGGGTCTGGAATGACCGCCCGCCACAGCGCCCGCGCGCAGACCGCGCTGCAGGCGCTGACCGAGTTCGACCCCGCCATCGCCGCCCTGTCGCTGTGGTGCGCGCACCGCGACGGCGACGTGGCCCTGGCCGAGACCAGCGGCGACACCATCACCTATGGTCCGGCCTTCGCCGGACGGCCCGCGCATGAACAGCAGGGCCTGGCCGCGCACCACATCCTGCACGCCGCCCTGCGCCACAGCGCCCGCATGGCCGCGATGCAGGGCCGCCTGGGCGAGCGGTTCGACCCTGCGCTCTGGACCATCGCCACCGACGCCATCGTCAACGAGGCGCTGCTGCTGGCCGGTTACGCCCTGCCCCGCCCGGCCCTGCGCCTGACGGGCCTGCTGGCCGAGGCGCTTGGCCAGACCGTCCCCCCGCGCCAGGCCCTGGCGGAATGGGACGCGGAAAAGCTGTACCTGCGGCTGGCGGGCGGCACCGGCCCCGACGGGGCCGCCGCGCGGGCGCGGGCCCACGCGGCCCGTCAGGACTTCGCCCCCGACCTGCACCCTGATGCTGCCCCGGACGGTCCCGACCGTATTGAGGAAGCCGACTGGCGATCCCACCTTGCCCGCGCGATGGAGGCGGGCCGCATCGCCGGGCGCGGCATCGGGATGGTCGGCCGCGATCTGGCCGACCTGCCCGCATCCTCCGTCCCCTGGGAAATCCGGCTGCGCGGCCACCTGGCCCGTGCCCTGCTGCCCCTCCCCTGGCCCAACCACCGCCGCCCGGCACGACGCTATCTCGCCGCCGAGGACGCGGCGCGGCGCAGCGCCGCGCCCGCGCCCCCGTTCGAGCCGGGGATGTCGCGCGCCGCCCCCGCCCCCCGCATCGCGCTTGGCCTCGACATGTCGGGATCGGTCGACGACGCGCGCCTCGCGCTGTTCCTGGCCGAGGTGCAGGGCATCGCACTGCGGGTGATGGCCGAGGTCTGGCTGATCCCCTTCGACGACGAGGCGGACACACCGGTGAAACTCGACCCCGCCCGTTTCACCCTGCCCGCAACCCTTCGGCGCGGCGGCGGCACCGCCTTTGGCCCCGCCCTTGGCCTGGCCGCGCGGCTGCAGCCGTCCGTTGCTGTCATCCTCACCGACCTTGACGGCGACCCCGGCCCCCCCCCGCGCTTTCCCGTGCTCTGGGCCGTCCCCGACGACCGGGGCCTGACACCGCCCCCCTTCGGCCATGTCCTGTCGATGGCGCGCTGACGCAGCGTCACCCCTTTTTCTGTCTACAAGTATCCCGCGGGGGGTCCGGGGGGCGCGAAGCCCCCCGGTCCTGCCGCCGCAACCGGTGCCGCCACCACCATCATCGCCGCCAGCCGGGCATGGGCCGAGACCTGTCCCACCTCCAGCACCTCGTCGCGCAGGAACTCCCCTTCGGCCAGATTGATCCGCTGCAACAACCGCGCGTCCAAACCCGGCGCGAACAGGCCGTCGCGGATCAGCGCCTCTTCCGCCGCCGTCAGGGCCAGCACCTGCGGCCCCTCGTCCCATTGCACCGAGACGAAGGTCAGCGGCGCGATCCGGGCGAGTTCCGACTGTTCGACCACCAGATGCAGCGCGCCCCTGGCCATCCCGCGCCCCGCCGCGATGCGGGTCAGGATCGCCCGCGCCCGCACCCGCAGCAGATCCAGCCCGCGCTCGGCCTCTGCCTGGCTCACCAGGCGCGCCCGCGCCTCGGGCGTCAGCCGCATCAGCTTGGTCTCGGCCAGATGCACGGCGATGAACATCAGCAGCGGGGCCTGCGCGATGGCCAGGGCATAGCGGGGCAGGATCGCCGCAGCGGCGGCGAATGGCATCAGCACCCCCAGATAGCGCCACAGTTCCACCTCGAACAGGATGCGCAGCCACAGCCCCGCCGTGCCGCCCCGCCGGGGCCACAGCGTGACCCGCCCGAAGATGCGGCGCGGCAACTGGCGGACCTCAAGGGCGGCAGGGTTCCAGACCGTGCGCGGCGTGACGATGAACATGGCGGGACCCCTGCCGAACACTGCCGGAAGGTGACACGCGGGACGCCCGCGTCAAGGTGCAGGCGCGGGCCGGTCGTCCGCGCGCCGCCAGCCCACCACCTGCGCCAGGATCGACAGCGCGATCTCTTCGGGCGTGATCGCGTGGATGTCGAGGCCCGCCGGGGCGGCCACGGCGGCCAGCAATCCTGTATCCACGCCCTCGCCCGCCAGCCGCGCCGACAGCGTGGCGAACTTGCGCCGCGAGCCCACGAAGGCCACCTGCGCCGCCCCCGCCGCCAGGGACGCGCGCAGCGCCGCCTCGTCGCCCCGCCCTTGCGTCGCCACCACGACATAGCGCGGCGGCCCGGCTCCGGGGGGCAGATCAAAGCTGTCCTGCACATTGTCGGCCAGCGTCGGATCGGCCAGCCCCGGTGCCGCCAGCGTCCGGTGCAGGTCGAACCGCGCCGCCAGGTCGCACAGCGCAAGCGCCACCGGCCCGGCCCCCAGGATCACCAGATGCGGGCGGGGCAGCACGGGTTCCACGAAAATGTCCATCGACCCCTGCGACGGACAGCCGTTGCGGGCAAACCGGATGCCGTCGCGTTCCTGCCCCGGCTCGACCCCCTGATCCCGCAGCACCTCTTCGGGGCGCAGCGACACGAACTGCGGCCGCCCCGAGGCGATGGCCGCCGTCGCCGCCCGGACCACCGCGCCCCGCGCACAAGGCCCGCCGATCCAGCCCGCGATGATGCTGCCGTCGCCCAGGATCAGCGCCCGCGCCCCCGGCTTGGCCGAGGTCGCGGCCAGCGTGCGCACCACCGTCGCCACGGCATAGGGCTGCGCTTCGGCGCGCAGGCGGGTAGCCTCGGTCTCGATCATGTCCATCCGGGTCATAGCCGCGACAACTCCCCCTCCAGCGCGGCCAGGTCAGCCAACGTTCCGGCGGGTGCGAAGAGGTCGAGGTGCGGCAGCGCCGCCGCCATGCCCCCCGCCACAGGTGCATAGTCGCGCCAGCCCTTCAGCGGGTTCAGCCAGACGATACGGCAGCCCCGCCGCGCCAGCCGTTGCAGCGCCGCACCCAGGGTGGCGGGCGGCTCGCTGTCATACCCGTCCGACAGGATCAGCACCACCGTCCGCCCGTTCACCCGGGTCCGCGCCGGCCCGCTTGCGAACTGCATCAGGTTCGCCCCGATCCGCGACCCGCCGCCGAACCCCTCGGCCAGAAGGGTGATCCGCGCGAGGGCCCGCAGCGCGTCGCCGTCGCGCAGCGCCTCGGTGATGCGCACGAGGCGGGTATGGAACAGCCAGGCGTCGGCATCGGGGTCGGCCCGCATCAGGCCGGCAAGGAAGGCCACAAAGGCCCGCGCATAGGGGCCCATCGACCCCGAGACATCGACCAGTGCCACGATCCGCACCGGCCGGTCGGGCCGCGCCCTGCGGCACAGGTGCAGGGGTTCGCCGCCGGTGCCCAGGCTGGCGCGGATCGTGCGGCGCAGGTCCACCTGCGCCCCCGCCGCCACCGCCCGCCGCCGCCGCGACCGGCGGTCGCGCAGGGCCGCCCCCAGCCGCCGCGCCACGGCCTCGGCGGCGCGGATGTCGGCGGCGCTGACCAGATCGCGCAGGTCGGTCTTCGCCAGGTTCCGCACGGTCGAGGCCAGCAGGCGCCCGGTCCCTTCAGACGCAGCCTCGCCCGATCCGTCAGGCCCGTCAGGCGCACCCTCGCCCGTTGCGGCAGGCCCCGTGTCGCCACCGCGCGCGCCGGGCCGGGCCGACCCTTGCGGCGGGGCCACGCGGGTCCGCACCCGCCCGCCGTTCCGCCAGAAGGCCGCGAACAACTCGTCGAACCGCGCCCAGTCCGACGGCTGGCCGCAGGCCACCGCCTTGACCGCGCGCCGCACCGTTTCGGCGTCGCTCGCCGTCACCGACAGCGCTTGCAAGGCAAGGTCCGTCTCGGCCACGCCCAGCCGGAACCCGTTGTCGCGCAGGTGCGCCATGAAACCCGCGACCCGCGCCACGGGCCCCGGATCGCGCGCGGCAAAGCGGGTGACCTGGCTCATGCAGCCTTCCCCGCCAGACGTTGCGCCACCTCGGTCGGCACGGCCGCCCGGTCGGATTGCGTCTTGAGCAGGGTCACCAGCGTCGCCTGCAACAGCCCCGCATCGGCGGTCAGGTCGCCCACCCCAAGACCCGCCAGAGCCGCCGCGAAATCCAGCATCTCGGCCACGCCGGGTTTCTTTTCCAGGTCCTCGCGCCGCAGGGCCTGCACGAAGCCCACGATCTGCCCCATCAGCAGCGCCTCCATCCCCGGCAGGCGCGCGGCCAGGATCGCCAGTTCCGTGGCGCGGTCGGGATAGTCCATCCAGGCATAGAGGCACCGCCGTCGCAGCGCGTCCGACAGATCGCGCGTGCCGTTTGCGGTCAGGATCACGACGGGCCGCGTGACCGCCCGCAGGGTTCCCAGTTCCGGCACGGTGATCGCGAAATCCGACAGGATTTCCAAGAGATAGGCCTCGAACTCCTCATCCGCGCGGTCGATCTCGTCGATCAGCAGAACCGGGGCCACGGGCTGGCGGATGGCCCGCAGCAGCGGCCGTTCCAGCAGGTACTCCTCGGAAAAGATGCGCTTTTCCACCGCCGCCCCGGTCTCGCCCCCCCCGGCCGCCGCGCGGATCGCCAGCAACTGGCGCTGATAGTTCCACTCATAGATCGCGTGGCCCGCATCCAGCCCCTCATAGCACTGCAGCCGGATCAGCTCGCACCCCCGCGCCGCCGCCAGGGCGCGCGCCACCTCGGTCTTGCCCACCCCCGCCGCCCCCTCCAGCAGCAGGGGCCGCCCGAGCGACAGGGCCAGATGCACCGCCATCGCCAGGTCGGGCGCGGCGACATAGCCCTGTCCCGCCAGATCAGCGGCAACGGCGTCCCAACCGTTCACCTCCCCTTGCCCTTTCATCAGTTCACAAATATCCCACGGGGGGTGCGGGGGGTGTGGACCCCCCCGCTCCGGCAGGTCAGCCGGGGGCTGACCTCATCCATGCAGCCCCAGGTCATCCGCGATCTTCCACACCCGCCAGTGATCGTGCGGCATGTGGCTCTGGCGCAGCCCGAACGCCCGGAAGGCATCGTGCACCGCGTTCGAGAACGCCGGAACCCCGCCCACGTTCGGGCTTTCCCCCACCCCCTTGGCCCCGATGGGATGGTGGGGTGACGGCGTCTCGGTGTGGTCGGTGGTGTAATGCGGCGTCTCGACGAAGGTCGGCAGCCAGTAGTCCATCAGCGTGCCGGTCTTGACGTTGCCCATGGCGTCATAGGCAATTTCCTGCCCCATGGCGATGGCCAGGGCCTCGGTCAGCCCGCCATGCACCTGGCCTTCGATGATCATCGGATTGATCCGCGTGCCGCAGTCGTCCAGGGCATAGAACTGCCGCACCGCGTGTTCGCCGGTGTCGGCGTCGAGCTCCATGACGCAGACATAGGCCCCGAAGGGGTAGGTCATGTTCGGCGGGTCATAGTAGCTGACCGCCTCCAGCCCCGGCTCGATGCCCGGAATGGCGTGGTGATAGGCGGCATAGGCGATCTCGGCCATGGTCTTGAACCGCTCGGGCGCGCCCTTGACGGCGAAACGGTCGACGTCCCATTCAAGATCGCCGTCGTGCACCTCCAAGAGCCAGGCCGCGATCATCTGGGCCTTGGCCCGGATTTTCCGCCCGCAAAGCGCGGTTGCCGCCCCCGCCACCGGGGTGGAGCGTGACCCGTAAGTGCCCAGGCCGTAGGGGGCCGTATCGGTGTCGCCCTCCTCGACCACGATCTTGTCGGCGGGCAGGCCGATTTCGGATGCGATGATCTGGGCGAAGGTCGTCGCGTGCCCCTGACCCTGGCTGATCGTGCCCAACCGGGCGATGGCCGACCCCGTCGGATGCACCCGGATCTCGCAGCTGTCGAACATCCCCATCCCCAGGATGTCGCAGTTCTTGACCGGCCCCGCGCCCACGATCTCGGTGAAATGCGCCAGCCCGATGCCGAGGAGTTTCCGCGTGCGGCCCGCCTTGAAATCGGCAATCCTCTGCGCCTGTTCCGCCCGCAGGCCCGCATAGTCCACCGCAGCCAAGGCCTTGTCCCAGGCGGTATGGTAGTCGCCCGAGTCGTATTCCCAGCCAAGGGCCGACTGGTAGGGAAACTGTTCCTTGCGGATGAAGTTCTTGCGCCGCAGGTCGGCCGCATCCATCCCCAGTTCGATGGCCAGGATCTCGATCATCCGCTCGATGAAGTACGCGGCCTCGGTCACCCGGAACGAACAGCGATAGGCGACGCCGCCGGGGGCCTTGTTGGTATAGACCCCGTCCACGCCGACATAGGCCACCGGGATGTCGTAGGACCCGGTGCAGATGTGGAAGAAGCCGGCGGGAAACTTGGTCGGGTCGGCGCAGGCGTCAAAGGCCCCGTGGTCGGCGGTCACATGGGCGTGCAGCGCGGTGATGCGCCCGTCCTTCGTGGCGCTGATCCGTCCCTTCATCCAGTAGTCGCGGGCGAATGCCGTGGCCATCAGGTTGTCCATCCGGTCCTCGACCCACTTCACCGGTACGCCGGTGACGATGGACGCGACAATGGAACAGACATAGCCCGGATAGACCCCCACCTTGTTGCCGAACCCGCCCCCGATGTCGGGCGACACGATGCGGATGTTTGACTCCGGGATCCCCGACAACAGGGATGCCACGGTGCGCACCACATGGGGGGCCTGGAAGGTGCCCCAGACCGTCAGCTTGCCGCCCACCTTGTCCATCGAGGCGACGCAGCCGCAGGTTTCCAGCGGGCAGGGATGGACGCGCTGGTAGTAGATCATTTCCTCGGCCACCACGTCGGCGCTGTCGATCACCTGTTCGGTGGCCTCCTTGTCGCCCGTCTCCCACAGGAAGATGTGGTTGTGGTGGCGGCGCTCACCATGCGCTCCGCTGGTCTGGCCCGCCAGATCCTCGCGCAGGACCGCCGCATCGGGGGCGAGGGCCGCGAAGGGATCGACGATGACGGGCAGTTCCTCGTAATCCACGTCGACCAGTTCGATGGCGTCGGCACAGATATAGCGGTCCTTCGCCACGACAAAGGCCACTTCCTGCCCCTGGAACAGCACCTTGCCGTCGGCCAGCACCATCTGCTTGTCGCCCGCCAGCGTCGGCATCCAGTGCAGGCCGAGCGGCGCAAGGTCGGCCGCCGTCAGCACCGCGATCACCCCCGGCAGCGCCTTGGCCGCGTCCGCATTGACCGACTTTACCCGCGCATGGGCATAGGGTGAGCGCACGAAATCGCCGAACAGCATGCCCGGCATCTTGATGTCGTCGATGTAGTTGCCCTTTCCTTGGGTGAAGCGCACATCCTCGACCCGGCGGCGCGAGGCGCCCATGCCCTTGAGGTTCGCGATCCGGTCGTCGCGCGACGGTGCCTGGTCGTTCATTCTGCGGCCTCCTTCGCGGCGTTCATCTCGGACGCGGCGGCCAGGATCGCCTTGACGATGTTCTGGTACCCCGTGCAGCGGCAGAGGTTGCCCGCCATGCCGAAGCGCACCTCGGCCTCGGTCGGCGCGGGGTTCTCCTGCAGCAGACGCCAGGCGCGGGTGATCATGCCGGGCGTGCAGTATCCGCACTGCAACCCGTGGTGCTCGCGGAACGCCGCCTGCAAGGGATGCAGCGCATCCGGCTTGCCCAGCCCCTCGATGGTGGTGACCTGCGCGCCGTTCGCCTGCGCCACGAACACCGTGCAGGCCTTCACGCTGCGCCCGTCCATGTCCACCGTGCAGGCCCCGCAATGCGAGGTTTCGCAGCCGATGTGCGGACCGGTCAGGTGCAGGCGCTCGCGCAGGGTGTGGATCAAGAGTTCGCGCGGCTCGGCCAGGAAGTCCTGCACCTCGCCGTTCACGGTCAGGGATACTTGCATCTTTGCCATGGGGTTCCTCCTCAGGCCCGGCCCCAGGCGCGCAGGATGGCGCGCGTCAGCACCGCCCCCGCCGCGTGGCGCTTGAAGGCGGCGGGGCCGCGGTTGTCGGCTCCGGGGTCGATCACGCCTTGCATGTTCTCGACCGCCGCCTTGATGCTGTCGGCATCGCAGGTGCCGCCGACCAGCGCGTCGCCCGCGCCTTCGGCAAAGGCGGGGGTATCGCGCAGGTTGGTCATGGCGATGCTGGCCGTGGCCACGCGACCGTTCTGTTTGGTCAGCAGCACGGCGGCGGCGGCGGTGGCATAGTCGCCGATCTTGCGTTTCTGCTTTTCATAGGCATGGCCGCCGGTCGTTGCGGCAAAGCCGATGAGGGTCAGGATCTCATCGTCGCGGCGCGCCGTTTCATAGGCGCTGCGATAGAAGTTGCGGGCCGCCACCCTGCGCGCGCCCTGCGGCCCGACCAGAGTGTAGACCGCATCCAGACATTGCATCAGCCCCGGCATGTCGTTGCCCGGATCGCCGTTGGCCACGTTGCCGCCGATGGTGCCCAGATAGCGCACCTGCGGATCGGCGATCTGCAGCGCCGCCTCGCGCAGGATCGGTGCTGCGGCAGCCAGGCCGTCGTGGGCGATGAGTTCGGCCTGCGTCACCATCGCCCCGATCTCGATCAGGCCGCCTGACACCGTGATGCCGCGCAAGGCTGCGATGTCCTGCAGGTCGACCAGGTGGTCGATGGCCGTCATCCGCAGCTTCATCATCGGGATCAGGCTGTGGCCGCCGGCGATCACGCGGGCGGTATCGCCATGTTCAGCCAGAAGGCCGAGGGCCCCCGCAATGTCGGGGGGCCGGTGGTACGCAAACGCACCGGGGATCATCCTGGGCTCCTCCCTGCTGGCAATCTCTGCTGACTTACCTTTGCACCGATGGTCAGGCCACCACCCCCGGCCCGCCTACACGCCAGACGCGAAGTGAGGCGCGATTTGCACGAAATGCGCCATGGCTGCACGAAATGCGAAGGGTCACAGGCCCAGGGCCTGCCGCACCTCGGGCAGCCGGGACCGCGCGACGGGCACGCGGGGGCCGGGGGCGAACAGGCAGAACCCGCCGTCCTTGCGCCGCTCGAACCCGGTCACCAGGCGGGGGTTGACCAGCCAGCCGCGATGCACGCGCAGGAACCCCACGGGTAGCAGGCGCGCCTCGGCCTCGCTGATCGACCAGGGGCAGAACAGCCGCCCCTCGACCGCATGCAGCAGGGTATAGTGCCCCTCGGCCTCGACCGCCGCCAGCCGGGCGGTGTCCAGGAACAGGGTCCTCCCCTCACGCTCATAGGGGATGCGCGGGGGGGCGGCGTCGGGGGCGGGGCGGGGCGGAGGGGCGGGCGTTTCCGCAAAAGGGGGCGCAACCGGGGGCGCGGCGATTGGCGGCGCGGCGGGGGCAAAGGTGATGCCGGTCAGAAGGAAGGCCGACGAGATCACGAAGGCCGACAGCGTGACGATCATCGCCAGCGTCTCGTTGCGCAGAAGCGGCCCGCCCGCCGCCGCCGTCGCATCCGCCAGAAACCCGGTGCCCGCCATGGCGATGAAATGCACCGAGAACACGGCAAGGCCAAAGCCCATTGTCCCGAGCAGGATGTTGCGCCGCCCACGTTCGCTGTAGGCCAGCCTGACCGCCGCAACGCTGAGCGCGATCGACGCCGCGAGCGCCAGCCCCACCCCCCAGACGGTATAGACCGGACGGCACAGCTGCATCCCCGACATCCCGATATAGTGCATGATCGGGATGCCGATGCCGATGATGACGCCCGCCGTCGTGATCGTGCGCGGGCTGCGCGGCAGGAAGTGCAGGATCAGCAGTGCCACCCCCGTGATCAGGATCGAGGCAAGCGCCGAGATCAGCGTGACCAGCGGGTCATAGGAAAACGCGAACGGCAGGTTCAGCCCCAGCATCGCGACGAAGTGCATCGACCAGACGCCACCCCCGAGCGCAACCGCCGCCATCGACACCACGGCTTTGCGTGGCCCCGCGTCCAGCCGCCCCGCCCCTTGCGTCAGCGACAGCCCGGTGAAGCCTGCCATCATGGCCACCGCCAGCGAGGCCAGCACCAGCCGCCAATCATGCGCCGCCTCGACCACCTGCGGGGCCCCCCTCCCGTTTCCACCAGAGGTAGACCCGAACCGCCGTTCCGCCAAGCGCCAAGACGGTCAGGCTGCGCCCGGTTCGTCCGCCAGCACGAAATCCCAGTCCAGTTCCCAGTGGTCACCCACCTGGCGGAAATCGCCGACCAGGCTTTCCTTCACGCCAAAGACCGCGTCGGTTTCCAGGTACGGGCAATCCGGCGGGAAGACATGGGTGATGACCGACCGGAACCCGTCGGCCTTCACGATGAAGTGGACATGCGCGGCCCGGTTCGGCCCCCGCCCCATCTTGTGCA
Source organism: Gemmobacter sp. (assembly GCA_052387255.1). Taxonomy (GTDB): domain Bacteria; phylum Pseudomonadota; class Alphaproteobacteria; order Rhodobacterales; family Rhodobacteraceae; genus JBBQXK01. The sequence goes on from JBQTJI010000042.1 coordinate 21,911, forward strand.
ACAACTGCCCGACCGGCCCGTCGTCGGGGATCGGATAGTAGCGCGGCTTGACCGTCCAGAAATCATAGCGCCCCTGCGTGTCGGTGGTGAATACGCCGCGCAGGTTCATGTCGGGCTGCACACCCTTTTGCTGCACGTCATAGAAGCCGTCGGCATTGGTCTGCCAGGCGTCCACCGTGGCCCCGGCAATCGGCTGCCCGCGCAGGTCCAGCACCCGGCCCCGGACGTGCAGGGGCACACCCTTGCCGTCAAGGCAGATGGTGTCGCCGTTCGCCCGTTGCGGCGGGTTGTCGATGTAGAACGGCCCGAGGATCGTCGTCTCGGTCGCCTCGCCCGGATTTGCATGGTTGATCGCATCGACCAGCATGGTGACCCCCAGCGTGTCGGACAGCAGGATCCACTCCTGCCGCCAGTCGTTGCACATCTGTCCCGTGGCGGTCAGGAACTTGACCACCTCGAGCCATTCCTCGTGGGTCGGGCGCACCTCCTTGACGAAGGCATGCAGGTGGGTGATGGCGCTCGTCATCACCTCGCGGATGCGGGGGTCGATGCCGTCGCCCATGCGGGCGATCACCACCTCGGCCGAGGTGTCTTCCTCGAAGTAGGGGTACTTGGTCCAGGCCCGTTTCGTCATGGTCAGTGTCCCAGGATGGAGGAAAGGGCGCGGGCAAGGTCGGCCCCCGGATCGGCGGTCATCGCCATGGCGCGCCAGGCGACGTGGTGGTCGGGCCGGACCAGCAGGCAGCCCGCATCGGCAATCTCGCGCAGGGCGGCCCATTCGCCCGCGTGATCCTCGATGGGTTGCCGGGGGCCGATGACATGGCAGCGGATGTCGATCCCCCGCGCCGCACCCGCACCCTGCGCCGCCGCGACCCAGGGGGCACCGCCGATCCCGGTCAGCAAGGTGAACCGGCCCCGTCCGCACAGATCCAGCGTGGACAGCTTGCGCCCCTGGCCGTCGAAGACCCAGGCATGGGGCAGGCGCGCGCCGGGCCAGGTGGTGGGCTGGTAGTGCAGTTCCATGTCCCGGTCGGGCGCGGGTTCCGCCTGCCCGTCGGTGACGATGGCCGATGACCGGTACCGCTGGTTCATCTCGACCCCGTGGCAGTCGAATTCGTACTTCTTGTAGGCGATGGCCGCGCGCAACGCGGCCCTCTGCGCCTCGGCGGCGGGGGTGGCGTCGCAGCGGGCGGCCATGTTGGCCTCGATCCGCGCGTGGTCAAAGCTGCCGTCCATGCCAAGCGCCTCGAAGATCGGGCCGAATTCGGGGATCGACTTGTTGGCGCGCGTCACGATCTGCTTGGCCACCGGCGCGCGCTCCTGCGAATAGCTGTCCAGAAGCGCAGGTGCCGCTTGTCTTTTCAGAACCATGGAAAGCTTCCATGCCAAGTTGAAGGCGTCCTGGATTGACGTATTCGAACCAAGCCCGTTCGACGGCGGATGCCGGTGCGCGGCGTCGCCCATGATGAACACGCGGGCGTTCTGCATGTGGGTGGCATGGACGTTGTTCACCGTCCAGTAGCTGATCCCCGTCATCTCGATGTCGAGATCGGGGTCGCCCACCAGCTGGCGGATGATCCCCTTCGCCTGGTCGTCGGTCAGTTCGGGCCGGGGGCCGTTGATGTCATAGCCCCAGATGATCAGCCATTCGTTCCAGGGCCGGACCATCCGCACCACACCCATGCCGATGCCGCCGACGTTGGACCCCGGTTGCATCACCCAGTACAGGACCGACGGACGGTGGGCGACGTAACGGGACAGATCGACCTTGCACAGCAGGTTGATCGACCCGCCGATGCCCATCTTGCCCTCAAGGGGCAGGCCTGCATGCTCGGCCACAAGGCTGTTGCCGCCGTCCGCTCCCACCAGATACTTCGCCCGCACCGTGAAATCCCGCCCTGTCAGGCGGTCGCGCAGGGTGGCGGTGACGCCGTCCGCGTCCTGTTCGTGGGACAGGTATTCGCAGCTCATCCGCCCCTGGGCCCCCCGCGCGCAGGCGGTCTTGAACAAGAGCGGCTCCATGAACGTCTGCGGCAGATCGTTCATCCGGGAGGGTGAGGACAGGGCATGTTCCGCCGCCGACAGGGGATGCGTGCCCCAGGTGGGCAGCCGCCCCAGCTCTTCGCCCGCGAGCGAGGTGCAGAAGATGTTGTTGCCCATCAGGTCGTTGGGGGTGGCGTGCAGGTAGGCCTCATGCTCGACCTCTGCGCCCAGGTCGCGCAGCACCTCCATCGTGCGCTGGTTGGTGATGTGGGCGCGGGGGCTGTTGGCCAGCCAGCGATAGCGGTTGACCACCATCACCTCGACGCCCTGGCTGGCCAGCAGCGCCGCCGTGGCGCTGCCTGCCGGGCCGGTGCCGATCACCAGCACATCCGTCACGATATCCGCCATCAGTTCCCTCCCTTGACGTCCAACCCCACCAGCCGCCGCTGGACGGGGAAAAGCTGCAATCCTGTCCGCTCTGCCACCAGCCCCCACAACCCGCGTGGCGCGAACAACATCACCGCAATCGCGATCAGGCCCAGCGTCAGCAGGTACCAGGAGCCGAAGTCCGCCAGCGTCGATTGCAGGATGTAGAACACGATCACGCCGACGATGGGCCCCTCGATCCGCCCGATGCCGCCGATGACCACGATGAAGATGACATAGGCCGTCCAGTCGGTGACGCTGAAGGCTGCGTCGGGGCTGATCCGGGCGGTCTGCACATAGATCAGGGCACCGCACAGGCCCGTGACGAAGGCCGCGATCAGGAACACCGCCCATTTCAGCTGCCGCGCATCGACGCCGACCGACCGCGCGGCCTCGGTATTGTCGCGCACGGCGGCCAGGGCCAGGCCCAGGCGGTTGCGCAACAGCCAGTAGATCGCGCCGATGGTGACGGCAGCAAGGCCAAGCGCCAGCCAGTAGGCCAGGATATCCCGCGCCGCCGCCTCGCGCACGCCGAACAGGGCCTGCACGGTGGCCACGCCCATGATGTCGGATGTCGCCTCGCGCGGCAGGGACGTGCCGGTGCCGCCGCCAAGCGCCTTCCACTGCGCGACCATCAGGCGGGTCACCTCGGCGATCACCCAGGTGCCGATGGCGAAATAGGCCCCCTGCAGGCGGAACGCGAAGAACGCCGTGGGGATGGAAAGGGCCAGGGCTGCAACGCCCCCCAGCAGGATCGCGGGCACCGGGTCCCACCCCCACAGGATGACGCCCGCGAACATCGCATAGGCCCCGATGCCGACGAAGGCCTGCTGTCCGACCGAGACAAGCCCGCCGTAGCCCGCCAGCAGGTTCCACACCTGCGCCAGAGTCAGCATGGTCAGGATGAAGAACAGGTCCTGGATCAGGCTGCGCGGGGCGAAGGCGGGCAGGACCAGGCCGACCCCGATCAGCGCCAGTGCCCCGATCCCGGCAAAGGTGCCGGCCCTTGTGCGGGTGGAGACGCGCATCATCAGTCCACCGCCCTTGGGAACAGGCCCCTCGGGCGCACCAGCAATACGGCCAGAAACGCCAGGTGCCCTGCCAGGATCTGCCACTCGGGGTTGACCGCCGCCCCCACCGTCTGCGCCACGCCGATGATGATGCCCCCGGCCAGCGTGCCCCACAGGCTGCCCAGACCGCCGATGATCACCGCCTCGAAGGCATAGATCAGGCGGGCCGGGCCGATGGATGGATCGAAGTTCGCCCGCATGCCCAGATACAGCGCGGCAATGGTGACGGTGACCATGGCCAGGCCGGTGGCCATGGCGAAGATGCCCTTCGGATCGATGCCCATCAGGCTCGCGGTCACCGGATCGTCGCTGGTGGCGCGGAAGGCGCGGCCAAGCGCGGTGCGGTAGAAGATCGCGTTCAGCCCCATGATCACCGCCACGGCGGTGGCAAAGGTCAGAAGCGGCATCCACCCCAGCGTCACCACCCCCAGATCGACCGAGGCGCTTTCCAGCGGCCCCGCCCGCAGCCGCCGGCTGTCGGCGCTGAACGCCTCCAAGAGGCCGTTCTGCAGGGTGACCGACAGCCCGAAAGTGACCAGCAGGGGGGGCAGGATGTCGCGTCCGAGCACGCGGTTCAGGACATGGCGCTGCAACAGCCAGCCCAGGGCGAACATCGCCGGGGCGGCGATGATGGCGGCCAGGAACGGATGCAGGCCCGTGACGCTGCCGATCAGCAGGATGGCGAAGGCCGCGAAGATGATCAGGTCGCCATGCGCCAGGTTCACCAGCCGCATGATGCCGAAGACCAGGCTGAGGCCGGCGGCGAACAGGGCGTAAAGGCCGCCGAGCAGGATACCCTGGATGATGGTATCGATCCAGATCATCGGATCGCCTCGCCAAAGTGCCGGTCGCCCCGGGGCAGGCCCGGGGCCCGGGGGCGAGGGGGGGCCCGGGGGGAGGGGGGGCCCGCCGGCGCCGGGGGGCCC
>JBQTJI010000043.1:0-94971 GCA_052387255.1 Gemmobacter sp.
GGGGGGCGGCCTTGGGCCGTGCGGCGGGGGGGGGCGCGCCGGGCGCTGGGGCGGCCCCGCGCCGTGTTGGGGGGCCAATCTGCCCGCCGCTACCCACGGGGGGCCTGTTGCCCCACCCTGCGGCCCCGGTCAACTCAGCGGGCAGTCGGTGATGACGAGATCGAGCGCCAGCGTCACGTCCGGGCCATAGTCGCGGCCCTGGACGTTGATGTAGAGCGCGCCGACATCGGCGCGGATGTCGTCCATCGTCACCGGCATCGTGGTGGCTGCCTCGTCGATGGCCACGCTTTCGAACAGGGCGCATTCGGTCACGAACCGCAGGACATAGCCGTTGAACTTGGCGGCCCAGAACTGGCCATTCCCTTCGCCATAGGAAAACTCGATGCGGGCGGGGCCGATCTGGACCTGCACGGGGACCACGTCGAACCCCGGTGTGCGGTACTCGGGGCCCATGCCGAACTCGACCCCCTCGCCCACAGTGACGGTGCGGCCCCGGCTTTCCAGGATGGGGGCGGCGGGGTCGTCGTAGGTCAGCACGTTCAGGGTGACGACGCGCCCTTCCAGCGTGCCGCCTGCCAGGACGGGGGTGGCAAGAAGGGTCAGCAGGGCAGGCAGTCGCAGCATCGGGGACCTCCGCCACCACTGTGCCAGCGCCGCGCGGCGCTGTCGCCTGCCAATTGCCGTCATCAAGCCAGCGTGACGGGTCAGGCGAATTTGAGCGCGGCGATGCCGCCGGGGATCAGCAAGACCCCCGCGACCCGCATCGCGTTCACGGGTTCGGCGAACAGGAACACCGCGGCGACGGCGGTGCCGACCGCCCCGGTGCCCACCCAGACGGCATAGGCGGCGCCGACCGGCAGGTCCTTTATCGCCAGGTTGGGCAGCCACAACGACCCGAGCGCCCCGGCGATGGTCAGAACGGTTGACACCGGGCGGGTGAAGCCGTCCGAATACCTGAGCCCGATGGCCCAGCCGGTTTCCATCAGGCCCGCGATGATGACCAGAACCCAGGGGTTCACGCGGCCAGGCCCTTGGACCCCATCTCGACGAACTTGGTGCGGCGGTCGCGGATCAGGGTGTCGGGCTTCTTGCCCGACAGCTCTTTCAGCATGATCTCCAGCGCCTTGCCCACTGCCTCGACCGTCTCGCGCCGGGCGCGCTGCGCGCCGCCCAGGGGTTCCTTGATGATGCGGTCGATCACGCCCAGCCTTTGCAGGTCCTGCGCGGTCAGGCGCAGCGCCTCGGCGGCCTCGCGCATCTTTTCGGCATCCTTCCACAGGATACTGGCGCAGCCTTCGGGGCTGATCACCGAATAGATCGAGTGTTCCAGCATGGCGATCCGGTTCGCGGTGGCAAAGGCCACGGCCCCGCCCGACCCGCCCTCGCCGATCACCACGGCAATCAGCGGCACGCCGATTTCCAGGCATTTCTGGGTGCTGCGGGCGATGGCCTCGGCCTGCCCCCGTTCCTCGGCGCCCTTGCCGGGATAGGCACCGGGGGTATCGACCAGGGTGATGACGGGCAGCCCGAACCGGTGCGCCAGGTCCATCAGGCGGATCGCCTTGCGATACCCCTCGGGCCTTGCCATGCCGAAGTTGCGCTCGATCCGGGTCTTGGTGTCGTGGCCCTTCTCATGGCCGATCACCACCACGGCCATGTCGTTGAACCGCGCAAGGCCGCCCATCACCGCATGGTCGTCGGCAAAGTTCCGGTCGCCTGCCAGAGGCGTGTATTCGGTGAACAGGGCGTCGATGTAGTCCTTGCAATGCGGGCGGTCGGGGTGGCGGGCGACCTGGCATTTGCGCCAGGGCGTGAGGTCGCGGTAGAGGTCGCGCAGCATGGTTTCCGCCTTGCGGTCCAGTTGCTCGGCCTCGCGCGCCACATCCATGCCGGTGTTGCCGCGCGCCATGGCGCGCAACTCCTCGGCCTTGCCTTCGATCTCGGCCAGGGGTTTCTCGAATTCGAGGTAGTTCATGGCATGACCCCCTTGGACCGTCGCGCTGTCGGCAGGGTGGCATATGGCCGTGACAGGGCCAAGATGCAACTCGGCAAGATTTGCAGGGCCGACGGGTGGCACAAGAGGCAGGCCGTTTCCATGGGCGAGCAGGGCCGATGACCGATCCGACCGAGCGGCGCGTGCTGCGCGTGCTGGACCACATCTATGACCATCCCGACGGCGATCTGTCGCTGGATGCGCTGGCCGAGGTGGCGGCGCTGAGCCGCTTTCATTGGCACCGCCTGTTCCGCGCCGTGACCGGCGAGACGGCAGCCCAGGCGGTGCGGCGCATCCGGCTGCACCGCGCGTCGGTCGCCCTGGTGCAGACGGCGGTGCCGGTGGACCGGGTGGCGCTGTCGGTCGGCTATGACAGCACCGACAGCTTTGTCCGCGCCTTTCGCGACAGCTACGGGATGACGCCGCTGGCCTTTCGCAAGCGCGGCGAACTGCGTCCGTTCAACACCACAAAACCCCCGAGGAGGACGCTGATGTTTCCTGTCACCCGGCGCGACGACCCCGCCCGCCGACTGGCCGCGATGCCCCACAAGGGACCCTACGCCGAGATCGGGCGAACCTTCCAGAAGCTGTCCGCGATCATGACCACGCGCGGGTTGTTCGCCCATGTGGGTGGCATCGTCGCGGTGTATTACGACGACATTGCCGCCACGGCCCCGGATGACCTGCGCAGTCACGCGGGGTTCCAGATCAGCCGCGGCACCGTCATCGAAGCCCCGATCGAGGTCGTTGACCTGCCCGCATCGCGGGCGGCGGTGCTGACCTTTACCGGCCCCTATGCCGGTCTGGCCGCTGCCTGGGATGCGCTTTACGGTGTCTGGCTGCCTGCGTCGGGCGAGACGCCTGCGGATTTGGCCCCTTTCGAGGTGTATCTCAATTCGCCGATGGACACGGCACCCGACGCGCTGGTCACCGAGATTCACCTGCCGCTGATGGGCTGAGTGCACCGCCGGAAACAGCAACGCCCCGCGATCCGGTTTGGGCCGGGCCACGGGGCGTGCATCCTCCCCTTTGTGCTGCGCGGGCCTCCTCTTCCCTGATGCGCAGCGCGGGTATCCTGTTGCGACTCGCCCCACAGGCGAACATCGCGTCGCGTTTACTGCCCGTTTTCGGGGCACTTTGTCAATGACGTGACGTCACTGTACTTTTGTACCTTTCTCGCCACATTGTTCATCGTGGACATGGCACCCGTCGCCTGCGGTGTCTTGCCATCGCGCAAACTTGGCCATCGACGTTGGAAGCACCGCTCGCTATCCGCGGCTGGGCGCATGGCTTGCCCCACGCCGACACGCACCCCTCGCCCTACCATGCGAACGGAGCGCCAGCTTGGCCCATGATATTGCCCGACCGGGAACACGCCGCCTGCGCATCGGCATGCTGCGGCTGATCTTTGTGGCCTTGCTGCCGATGATGATCTTCGGTCGTCCGGTGCTGTCGGGCACGCACTGGCTGTTCGAGGTCTTGGAAATGATCGGGCTGCTGCTGCTGATTGCAGGCGTTCTGGGGCGGTTCTGGTCGATCGTGTACATCGGCGGGCACAAGAACGTAACGGTGATGCGCGACCGTCCCTATTCGATGTGCCGCCATCCGCTGTACTTCTTCTCGATGATGGCGGTCTTCGGGTTCGCGGTTCTGCAGGGATCGCTGGTGCTGCTCGTCGTACGGCCACTGCTCGTCTACGTCACCCTGTCGATCACCGCTGCCACCGAAGAGGAATGGCTGCGCGCGACCTATGGCGCGGCCTATGACCGCTACATGGCCGAAGTGCCAAGGATCATACCGGACCCCAGGCTTTTCGTCACGGCGGATCAGGTGACGTTCGGCGTGGGGCACCTGCGGCGGAACCTGCTGGATGCCCTGGTGTTCCTTAGCCTGATTCCGCTGACCGAACTGGTGCGAGAACTGAAGGGGTATCAGTTGATCCCGGTCTTTCCGATCTGGTAGGGCCGCGAACAGCGCGGCTTGCGCCCTGGGCTGGGACCGGGGCAGGGTTGGCCCATGATCACCTGGGAACCCGAACGCTTTGCCCTGGCGCAGGCCTTTGTCATCAGCCGGGGGGCCAGGACGGTGGCCGAGGTGCTGACCGTCCGCGTCACGCGCGGCGGGGTGACGGGCAGGGGCGAGGGCGTGCCCTATGCGCGCTATGGCGAAACCATGGACAGCGTCGCGGCGCAGGTGGCGGCGCTGCCGCAGGACGTGACGCGGCAGGACCTGCAAGCGGCACTTCCCCCCGGTGCCGCACGCAACGCGGTGGATTGCGCGCTGTGGGATCTTGAGGCGAAGGCGGCCGGTCTGCGGGTGTGGGAACTGGCGGGGTTGGCTGCGCCCGTGCCAGTCGTTACCGCGTTCACCCTGTCGCTGGACACGCCGCAGGCGATGCACGGCGCCGCCGTGCGCCACGCCCACCGCCCGATCCTGAAGATCAAGCTGGGGACCCCCGACGACATGCCCCGACTTGAGGCCGTGCGCGCCGGTGCCCCTGCGGCCCGGCTGATCGTGGACGCGAACGAAGGGTGGACGCCGCAGGACTACGGCGACCTGGCACCCCGGCTGGTGGCGATGGGGGTCGCCCTGGTGGAACAGCCGTTGCCAGCGGACCAGGACGGGATGCTGGCGGGAATGGCGCGTCCGCTGCCGGTCTGCGCCGACGAAAGCTGCCACGACCGCCCTTCGCTGGCGGCCCTGCGGGGCAAGTACGACGTGGTGAACCTCAAGCTCGACAAGACCGGCGGCCTGACCGAGGCCCTGGCCACCCGCGACGCGGCCCGCGCCATGGGGCTCGGGGTGATGGTCGGCTGCATGGTCGGCACGTCGCTGGCCATGGCCCCGGCAGTGCTGCTGGCCCAAGGGGCGGACTGGGTGGACCTGGACGGGCCGTTGCTGCTGGCGCAGGACCGCGAGGTGCCGCTGAGGTACGACGCGGCGGGGGTGCATCCGCCGGAGGTGGGGCTGTGGGGGTAGTTGAAAACCTAGCAGGGATGGGTTATCGATGATTGTGGTTCACAGGGCATACGGATTCCGGTTCGTCATCTACACCGACGATCACGAACCCGCCCATCTTCGCATCTTGGGGCATGGCGGCGAGGTCAAGGTGCAGATCGATCCGGAAAGGGGGATCAAAGTCATGGACGTAAAGCGACTGCCTTGCTCGGTGGTAAGGCGTGTGCTGCCCGAGGTGTCCAGCAACCATGCGGCCTTTTTGCTGAGGTGGAATGAGATCAATGGCACCCGAAATCGAGTTCGATGAGGCAATGTACGCCGCCGCCGCGGCGGAAGGCGAGCGCGTCATTGCAGAAGGCGTTCTGGCAAAAACGGCCTTCTATGATGCGCGGGCTGGCCGTTTGATTGTCGATCTGGTGAATGGTGTCACTGTGACGGTGCCGGTGGCCTTGATCCAGGACCTGTGCGACGCGACCGACGAACAGCGACGCGAGATCGAGATTTCACCTGTGGGCTACGGCCTCCACTGGCCCGCGCTTGACCTCGACCTGTCGATCCCGGGCCTCATGTCAGGGATTTTCGGCACGAAGGCTTGGATGAACCGCCAGCGTGCCGCGCGCGCGGGGTCAGGGACAAGCCCGGCCAAGGCGGCGGCGGCGCGGGCGAACGGAGCAAAGGGTGGCAGGCCGAAGAAAACCGTGGCATAGCGGCACGGCAAAATCCGGAGACCCCCGATGACACGCACCGTCTATGTGAACGGCGACTACCTGCCCGAGGGCGAGGCCAGGGTGTCGATCTTCGACCGGGGGTTCCTGATGGCGGACGGGGTGTACGAGGTGACCTCGGTGCTGGACGGCAAGCTGATCGACTTTCCCGGCCATGCGGTGCGGCTGGAGCGGTCGTTGCGCGAACTGGACATGCCGAGCCCGATGGCCGCCGAGGACCTTGCGCAGATGTTCCGCGAACTGGTGCGGCTGAACGGGATCGACCAGGGGATGATCTACCTGCAGGTCACGCGCGGCAATCCCGGCGACCGCAGCTTTGTCTTTCCCGATGCCAGCGTGCCGCCCACGGTCGTGGCCTTTACTCAGAACGTACCGAACCTCGCCGATGCCCCTGCGGCGAAAACCGGATTCCGCGTGATCTCGATCCCCGACCTGCGGTGGGACCGGGTGGACATCAAGACGACGCAGCTTCTGTACCCCTCGATGGGCAAGATGATGGCGAAGAAGGCCGGCTGCGACGACAGCTGGTTCGTAAAGGACGGTGCGGTGACCGAGGGCACCTCGAACAACGCCTACATCGTCACGGGCAACCGCATCGTCACGCGCCAGTTGTCGACCGACATCCTGCACGGGATCACCCGTGCATCCGTCCTGCGCTTTGCCGCCGAAGCGCAGTTCGAGGTCGAGGAACGGCCCTTCACCGTGGCCGAGGCCCAGGGTGCGGACGAGGCGTTCTCGACTGCGGCCTCGATCTTCGTGATGCCGGTGGTCGAGATCGACGGCGTGGCGGTGGGCACCGGCAAGCCCGGCCCCGTGGCGGCAAGGCTGCGCGAGATCTACATCGACGAGATGCGCAAAGCGGCGATCTGACCACCATGGCGGACGTTCCCTTTACCGCCGCCGGTTTCCGGCGGGGGGTCCGGGCGGGGCTGCCGCTGGGCGTCAGCATCCTTGTCTATGGCCTGGCCTTCGGGCTGATCGCGGCGCAGGCGGGCTTTGGCATCACATCGGCCGTCGTCACCAGTGCCGCGATCTATTCAGGGTCGGCGCAGCTGGCGGCGGTCAACCTGATCCAGTCGGGGCAGGCGACGCTGGCCACGCTGGCCGCTGCGATCCTGGTGATTAACGCGCGCTATGTCCTGTTCAGCGCGGCGCTGCGCCCGTGGCTGGGGCAGACGACGCCCCTGCGCGCCTATGGCAGCCTGCTGCTGTTGGGCGACGCCAACTGGCTGGTGACGATGAAGGCCATCGAAGCGGGCGAGGCCGACCGCGCCTATCTGGCAGGCACCGGTGCGCCGATGGTCGTGGCCTGGCTGGCGGGCACCGCGCTGGGGGTGGGCGCGGTCGGGGTGCTGCCCAGCGCCCATGTGCTGGGGTTCGACCTGATGCTGGCGGCCTTTGCGGCGGCGATGATGACGGCAATGGTCAAGGTACCGCTGGCGCTCGTGTCGGTAGCGGTGGGGGCAGGGGCGGCGCTGCTGATCGCGATGGTCGCGGGGCCAAGCTGGGGCATCATCGCGGCGGGCCTTGCGGGGGGTGCCGTGGCCGCCGCGATGTGGAGGCCGCAGGCATGATGCCCGGTTTTCCCGCGATGCTGCTGGTGATGGCTGCGGCGGCCCTGGCCTGCCGGTTGGGCGGGTTCCTGGTGATGGCCTGGCTGCCCGGATCGCTCCGGCTGGAGGCCGCGCTGCGCGCGACGCCGGTGTCGGTGATGGCGGGGATCACGGCGCTGGCGCTGGCCGGGGGGCAGGTGGCCGAGGCCATGGCCCTGGGGGCCGTCGTGGCCCTGACGGTCGTGACCCGCAACGACGTGATGTCGGCGGTGGCGGGTGTGGCGATCGTGGCGGCGCTGCGGTGGGCGGGGCTGTAGGTCAGGCCGTCTGCACCAGGTGCACCGTCACGGCGGCATAGAACACCCCCGTCGCCGCCAGCACGAACAGGTGCCAGATGGTGTAGTGAAAGGGCAGCCGGTCGAACAGGAAGAACGCGACGCCGATGGAATACAGGGTGCCGCCGGTCACGATCAGCACGATCACCGCCGTGGACAGCCCGTCGAAGAAATCGCTGCCCGCAAAGACCCCGGCCCAGCCCATGCCAAGCGCGATCAGGCAGGCGATCACCTTCCAGTCGGGCACGAACAGGCGCAGGCCCGACCCGGCCACCGCCGCCCCCCACAACCCGGTCAGCAGCCACGCCCCCTGGCCCCCCGACAGCACCACGAACGGCGTGTAGGTCGCGGCGATCTTGCAGAAGATGGCGGTGTGGTCGAAGTGGCGGAAGATCGCGCGGCGACGGGCATGCTGCGCCATGTTGTACAGCGCCGAGCAGACCAGCATCGCCACCATCGCCACGCCATAGACCGAAATGCCCGCGATGGCCGCAGGGTCCTGCTGCAGGATGACGGCCAGCCCGATCAGGATCGGGGCCGCGATGACGCCGATGGCGATGCCCGAGACATGGACGGCGGCGTCCGAGACATTCTCGGCGCGCGAGTATCCGGTGCGGGCAGGCAGCAGGATGGCCATGGGTTGCGGGGCCTTCTGTCAGGTCATGGGCAAGGTTGACCAAGTCAGTTTCGGGGCAGTCGGTTGTCATGGAAAGGGTAGCAGAGGCCCCATGGGCGGCAATCCGCCCGGGCATCACTTCGGCGTGTCGGCTGGGTTCCTACTTGCCCACGAACTCGAACGAGAACCGCCGCTGCGCGCCCTCGGGCGGGGGCGGAAAGGGGGCGGCGCGGCGGATGTGGTCGGTGGCCACGGCATCAAGGGCGGACGACCCGGACGAGGCGACGACGCCGACGCGTTTCAGCGCACCGTTCGCGGCGATCTCGAATCCCACGGTGGCGGTGCCGCGCGCGGGCGAGGTGCCGCGTTTCTGCCGCGCGATCTTTTTCAGCACCATGCGGGGGTACCGGGCCGCATCGGTGCCGCCGCCCTTCTTCGCGGCTTTCGCAGGTTTCGAGGGGCTGGAGGTCGCGCCACCGGGGGCGGGCGTGGCCCTGGGCTTGGCTTTCGGTAGTTTTTCGGGCTTGGCCTGCTTTTCGGCAGCCTTTTCCGGCGGTGCCTCCGGCTGTTTCGGCCTGGGTTTCGTGACCTTCTGCTTCGGCGGTTCGGGCAAGGGGGGCGGTGCCTCGGCCACGGGCGCGCGCTTGGGCGGTTCGGGCACAGGCTCCGGGGGCGGGGGCGGCAGGGCGATGCTGCTCATCCGGGGGGCCTCGGGGGCCGTCATCCGGGGCATCGACGGGGCAGTGGGCGCAGGGCGCGGGGCCGCGACGGCGTCGGGCATCATGGGCGGCGTGATCTGCGGCGGCATGGGCAGGGCTGGGGCCTCGGCCACGGGCGCGAGGGGCGTGTTCACCGGGGGCAGGGCCACGCCGATGGACAGGTCCATCATCGCGGGCTGCCGCGCTTCGCCCGGGGGCTCGGCGGGTGCGAACCGCAGGGCGGCGGTCGCGGCGGTGGCCAGAAGAATGGCGGCAAGGCTGGCGGACGTGGCCCAGCCCGCCCATTCGGCGCGCGCCCTCATGGCAGCGCCTCTTGGCCCACAAGGCCGACCTCGAGGTATCCGGCCCCGCGCAGCCGGTCGAGAAGGGCCATCAGGTCACCATACGACAGGGCGGTATCGGCGCGGATCAGGACGGGGGTCTCGGGGTTGCCCTTGCTGGCGGCGTCGAGGGCGGGGCCAAGGGCGTCATCCGCAACCGGCTCGCCGTTCACCGACATCTCCTGCGTCGCGGTCAGGGTCAGCAGGATCGGGTCTTCGGGGCGTTCCTGTGGCGACGCGGAACTCGACGGCAGGGTGACGGCGATGTCGACGGTGGACAGGGGTGCCGCCACCATGAACACGATCAACAGCACCAGCATCACGTCGATGAAGGGCGTCACGTTGATCTCGTGCGCCTCGGCCAGGTCATCGTCGCCATTGGGAAAGCCGCCCGCCATGGTCAGGCCGCCGCGCGCGAGGGGCGGGCGAGGTCTGCGGTGCGGCGGTCAAGGTCGCGGCCCAGCAGGGTTTCCACCGCCACGGCGACACCGCCCAGATCCTGCCGCCAGGCGGCCACCCGCCGCACCGTGGCGTTGTAGACGATCACCGCCGGGATCGCCGCGACAAGGCCGAAGCCGGTGACCAGCAGCGCCTCGGCGATGCCGGGGGCGACGACGGCAAGGTTGGTGGTCTTCTGCGCCGAGATGGCCAGGAAGCTGGACATGATGCCCCAGACCGTGCCGAACAGGCCGATAAAGGGGGCGGTGGCACCGATGGTGGCAAGGATGCCGGTGCCTGCGCGCAGCCGGGTCGTGCCTTGCAACGCGATGCGTTCCAGCGCGGCCCGCACGCGTTCCTTGACGCCCGCCGGGCCTGCGGCGGTGAGCGACGGCTCCGACTGCCGCCATTCGTCCAGCGCCGCCACGGCCATCCGCGCGGCGGGGTCATGCCGTGTGGCCACCGCTTGCGCCGCCTCGGCCAGGGTGCGCGCGCCCGCGATCAGGCGGGCGCTGCGGCGCAGGCGGCGCGCGGCGAGCCACAATTGGCCCAGCTTGTGGATCAGGATCGTCGTCGTCGCGAACACCGCCAGCCCCAGGATCGCGCTGACCCCCTGCACCACCCAATGCGCATCGGCCAGCATCTGCACCACGGGCACGCCGGCATGAACGGGTACCGGGGATACCTGCGCCGCCGCAGGCAGGGCAGCGGCGACCATCTGGGCAGCGATCACATGGACCTGACGCATCGCCCCCGCCCCCTCAGAACGAGATGCTGTTCGAGATCGACAGCTTCGCGTTCCGCCCCGTCGCATTGTCCAGCGACAGGTTGTTGCGCCAGGTCGCGTCGAACAGGTTGTCGACCGACAGGTTCACGTCGAGGCCCGCCAGCATGCCGTCCTGCGGCGACCAGGTCAGGAACAGGTCGTGCGTGTCGTAGTGCGACGCCGTTGTGGTGGCCGACGAGGTGACGATGTCGTCATCGTAGCTCGCCCGCCAGCCGATGGTCAGGTCCTGCGCCGACAGCTTGGCCCCGACGGTCAGCACCACGTTCTCGGCGGGCGTGTCGGCCAGCGTCAGGCCGGTCGAGCGGTCCTTGGAGCGGACCTGCGAATAGGCCAGCTGGGCGAACCAGCGTTCCGCGTCATAGGCCGCCTCGATCTCGGCCCCCCACAGCCGGGCCGCCGCGATGTTCGAGAAATAGGGCACCGGATCGCCGCCCGCGACGCGCGGGGTGGTGGCGATCATGTTGGTCAGGTCGTTGTGGAACAGCGTGGCCTTGACCTGGAAACTGTCGCCGTCGCTGAACAGCCCCTCGCGGGCCCATGCGGCCCCGATCTCGATGTTCTCGGCCTCTTCCTTGTCCAGGTTCAGGCTGGGCAGCCGGGCGGGCAGGCCGCGGGAGGGGGCCTCGGAGGAAAACAACTCGTCCAGCGTCGGCATGCGTTCGGTGCGGGCAACCGAGCCGAACAGCGAGAATTCGTCGTTCACCTTGTACATCACCGCCAGCTTGGGCGAGACGGCGGTGTCGCTCTGCGCCGTGGCCCCCGCCGCGATGGCGGCGGCACTGGGGTTCAGATCGCCGAAATCGACGCGCAGGCCGGGGATGATGGTCAGCCTGTCGTTCCAGGTGAATTCGCCCTGGGCATAGAGGCCGACCTTGCGGTCGGTGCCCTCGGGGTGGAAGGCCAGGGCCCCGACCGACGAGGACGCGCTGCGCTTCTGCCCGGACAGCTGGATGCCGGTGGTGAGGTAGTTCTTCCAGTTGCCGCCGGTGATGTCGGCCACGTTCTCGATCCTGAGAGTGGTCGTGGCATAGCCGAAGCGGCTGTCGCACAGGACCGAGGTCTGCCCCGGCGCGCAGGCGGCGGCGAGCGAGAAGTTCGACTTGTCCACGTTGGTGTCGGTGTAGGACAACTGCACCGTCACATCCAGCAGCGGGTTGTCGGCAAAACCGTGGTTCCAGGTCAGCGACACCGTGTCGTCGATGGTATGCACGTCCGCCGTGCCAAAGGCCGGAACGGCGGCACCGCCGGTCTGGGCCACGACGGTATCATCCAGATCGCTGTCGGTGCGCGACAGCGACAGGGTCAGGCTCTGGTCGTCGCCGTCGCCGAAGGTCCACTTGCCCTTGAGCAGGCCGGACCAGGCCAGATGCGCCGAACCGGGCAGGATGTTGCCCGAACCGTCCTTCCTGTCGTCGCTGTCCGCCCGGTTCAGCGCGCCCAGAAACTCGGCATTGCCGCGCCTTGTGGCCCAGATGACCCCGGCCCGCGTGCCGTCGCCGTTGGTGTCATAGCCGCCCTTGAAGCGCAGGGCGGTGGTCTCGCCGTCAGCCAGGAAATCGGCGGCGTCCTTGGTGGTGAAGTTCACCACGCCGCCGATGGCCCCCGCCCCGTAAAGGGTGGACGAGGCCGGCCCGCGCAGAACCTCGGCCCGCTTGAACAGTTCCAGGTCGCCGAAGAACGATCCGAGGCGATACTGTTCAAAGAATTTCGGCGCGCCATCGACGGTGACGATGATGCGCGCCTCGGAGGCGGATTGTTCGGTGTTGCCGATGCCGCGGATGTTGAACGCCCGGCCAAGGGGCCGGGCCGATGCCCCGGTGCCCTGCACGCCCGGGGTCGCCTTGAACAGGTCGGACAGGGTCTGCGGCTGGTCGCGGTCCAGTTCCTCGGCCTCCACCGTCGACACCGACTGCGGCGTGTCGATGGCGATCTTGGCGGTGCCGATGCCCAGGATGATGCGGCCCAGCATCTGGAACAGCCCCTCGTCCTGGGCGGCGGCGGGGCCGGCCAGCAGGGCAAGGGTCGCGACGGTGGTCATGAAGCGCCCGGAACGGGTGCGATGGCGGTACGGCATGGTCATCCCTTCGACGTGGTCTGCAATGAAGGGCTGGCCGCGGATCGTGGCGCGGTGCTGGCGGTGCAGAAATATTCCGACTTGATCTGTCAGGAAATGGTTTCTAGAAATGCCGACTGTAACTGTCAAGTATCCACGACGGATTCTTGACGATCAGCGCCCCAGCCCCGGCACCGCAGGCCCGTTGCCTGTGCGGCCCCGCCAGTGATGCGCCTGACCGCACCACGAAAGGACGCCGCCATGGCCGATGGCCAGACCCCCCCGACCAACCCCGACCCCGCCGTGATCCGCGCCCTGCGTGGCCAGAACCCCAAGGCCCGCGCCCGCGACTTCGCCGAAAGCCAGGGCTGGACCGAGGCCGATCTTGTGGCGGCCCATGTCGGCCACGGGGCGACGGTGATCGGTGCCACGCCCGACCGTCTGTTCCCGCTGATCGCAGCCCTCGGCGACGTGATGGCGCTGACGCGGAATGCGTCCTGCGTGCATGAACGGCGCGGCGTCTACACCAATTTCCACAGCGGCACCCATGCCGCCATGGTGCTGGACCCCGAGATCGACCTGCGCATCTTTCCGGCGCAATGGGTGCATGGCTTTGCGGTGCAGGCCACCGGCGAGGATGGCACCGTGGCGCGCAGCCTGTAGGTGTTCGATGCGGCGGGGGATGCCGTTCACAAGGTGCATCTGGGGCCCGAATCCGATGTGGCGGCGTTTGACGCCCTGGTGGCCACCTTGCGGACCGGGGCGCAGCCTGACCGGCTGACCCTGATCCCGCGCAAGCCGGTCGAGCAGGCCATCGCCAACCCCGCCCGCGCCGACGACCTGCGCGCGGCCTGGGACCGCATGACCGATCCGCACCCGTTCCTGACAATGGTGCGGCGGCTGAAGATGAACCGGCTGGGGGCCTATCGCACTGTCGGCACAGGCCACGCGCAAAGGCTGGAACCGGGGGCCGTGGTGCAGACGCTGGAGGGCGCGGCGGAGGGCAAGGTCCCGGTGATGATCTTTGTCGGCAACCAGGGCTGCATCCAGATCCACGGCGGACCCATCGAGCGGATCGTGCCGATGGGGCCGTGGATCAACGTGCTGGACCCGCGGTTTAACCTGCACCTGCGCACCCACCACGTCGCCGAGGTCTGGCGCGTGACCAAGCCCACGAAGACCGGCCCTGCCATCAGCGTCGAGGCCTTCGACCGCGACGGTGGGCTGATCCTGCAGATCTTCGGCTATCGCAAGGACACGCCCGCCGATGCGTGGAACGCCCTGGTGCATGGCCTGCCCGCGATGGTCGAGGTGACGGCATGATGCTGTCGACCTTGTCCGGGGTCTATCTGGGACTGACGGCGGGCCTTGTGGCGCTGCTGCCCGCGCTGGCCCAGGAACCGCCCCGCCGCGTGATCACGCTGGGTGGATCGGTGACCGAGATCGCCGTGGCGCTGGGGGCCGCCGGCATGCTGGTGGCGCGGGATTCGACCTCGACCTATCCTTCGTCGGTGGTGGCGCTACCCGACGTGGGCTATATCCGCGCGCTGTCGCCCGAGGGCGTGCTGTCGCTGGACCCCGACCTGATCGTGACCGAGCATGATGCGGGGCCGCCCGAGGCGATCGCCGTGCTGAAGGCCACCGGCGTTCCCATCGTCTTCACCACCGGCGATCCGACGCCGCGCGGGGTGGTGGACAGGATCACCACGGTCGCCGACGCATTGGGGCACGAAGCCGAGGGCGCTGCGCTGGCGGCGCGCGTGGGTGCTGCGCTGGACGCGGCACAGGCGCGGGCCGAGGCGGTGGCGGCACCGAAACGCGTGCTGTTCGTGCTGTCGCTGCAGGGCGGCAAGGTGATGGCAGGGGGCGAGGCAAGCTCTGCCGACGGCATCATCCGCCTTGCGGGCGGGGTGAATGCGGCGGCGGGGTTCAAGGGCTACCGCCAGATCACGGACGAGGCCGTGATCGCTGCCGCGCCCGACCTGATCCTGATGATGGACCGCGAGGGCGACCTTGCCATCGGCAACGCCGACGTCCTGGCCCATCCGGCACTGGCCGAGACGCCTGCGGCCAGGGCGGGGGCCATCCTGCGCATGGACGGGATGCTGCTGCTGGGCTTCGGCCCGAGGACGCCGCAGGCGGCGGACCAGTTGTATGCGGCGCTGTACGGCAGCGGGGGCTGAGGCCGTGGTGGCCCTGCCCCTGACCCAGCGCGACCGCGCCACCGTGTGGCGGCCCGCACCGTCGCGGGTGACGCTGGCGCTTGTGGTGCTGATGGTCGCGGTCTCGGTCGCCTCGCTGGGCATAGGAGCGGCGGGTTTGCCGCTGGGGGAGCTGGTTGCGGCGTTCACCGGCGATGGCCTGACGGCCCGCGAGGCGGTGATCCTGTACGACATCCGCCTGCCAAGGCTGGCGATGGGGCTGCTGGCGGGCGCGGCGGTGGCGGTGGCGGGGGGCATCGGCTTTGTCGGCATCCTTGTGCCGCACCTGTTGCGGCTGTCCTGCGGGCCGGACCATCGCAGCCTTTTGTCGCAGGCGGCGCTGCTGGGGGGGACGCTCTTGGTCGCCGCCGACATGGTGGCGCGAAAGCTCATCGCCCCGGCGGAACTGCCCATCGGCATCGTCACCGCCTGCCTGGGCGCGCCGGTGTTCCTATGGATTCTGTTGTGCCGGCGCGGCGACCTGGGGCTGTGACCATGCTGGATGTCGAGGACCTGTCGGTTTCCCTTGCCGGGCACCGGCTGCTGTCCGGGGTGACCTTTGCCGCCCTGCCGGGCAGCGTCACCGCGATCATCGGGCCGAACGGGTCGGGCAAGACGACGCTGCTGCGGGCGCTGACGGGCGAGGTGGGGTTTCGCGGGACGGTGCGGCTGAACGGGCACGACGTGGCCGCGACGCGCGCCCCCGTGCTGGCCGGGTTCCGCGCGGTGCTGGCGCAATCGACGGCGGTGGCGTTCCCCTTCGCCGTGCGCGAGATTGTGCGCTTCGGGCAGGAGGCGGGCATCGGCCCCGCCGATGCGGGGCTGGCCGACCGTCTGCTGGCCGAGGTGGACCTGGCCGGATACGGGCCGCGCCGGTTTCACGACCTGTCGGGGGGCGAACAGGCGCGCGTGCATCTGGCCCGCGTGCTGGCGCAGGCGCGGCTGCCGATCACGCCGCAGGGGCCGGGGTGGCTGTTCCTGGACGAACCCGTCGCCAGCCTGGACATCGCGCACCAGCTCTTGGTCATGCGCATCGCCCGCCGCCTTGCCGATGCGGGGGGTGGGGTGGTGATGGTGATGCACGACCTGAACCTGACGGCGATGGTGACCGACCGGGTGCTGCTGCTCAGGGGCGGTGCGCTGATCGGGCAGGGCCGGGTCGAGGACGTGCTGACGGACCGGCTGCTGTCGGCGGCCTTTGGCACCGGCATCCGCGTCAACACCGCCCCGGTGCAGGGCCGATGGGTGCTGCCGCAGGCGGTCGGCGTGCTGTCCGCACCTGCGGCATAGCCGGTTTCCGCACGGAAACCGGAAACGAAATCCACGTGGATTTCGGGCCCGGAGAACACGTGTTCTCCGTTCCTGGGGCCGAGGTTCAGCGCAGGCGTGTGAGGATGTCGAGGCTGGGATAGCCGTCGGGCACCAGCCCCTGCGCCTGCTGAAAGGCGCGGACGGCGGCGATGGTGTTGGGGCCGATGCGCCCGTCGACCCCTTGCGTGTCGAACCCGGCATCGGTGAGACGGCTTTGCAACTCGGTCCGTTCGGCGGCCAGCAGGGCGCGGTCCTCGCGCGGCCAGTCTGCCTTGATCGGCCCGCCCCCAGCGATGCGGTCGGCCAGATGGCCCACGGCAATGACATAGGCATCGGCGGGGTTGTAGCGCTCGATCACGCGGAAGTTGGCGAAGATCAGGAAGGCAGCCCCCCGGTGCCCGGCGGGCAGCAGGATGGACGCGGGGCCGTGGTCGGGAAGGGGGCCGCCCGCCGCCGGACGGATACCCATCGACGGCCATTCGGCCACGGGCCGCGTCACCCGTTCGCCCGACAGGGTGAAATCGAAGTCTTGCGGAAGTGTCACCTCCAGCCCCCAGGGCATGCCCTTGGTCCAGCCGAAATGTGCGAGGTAGGCGGCGGTCGAGGCCAGGGCATCGGTCGGGTCCTCGCCCCAGATGTCGCGCCGTCCGTCGCCGTTGAAATCGACGGCATGCGCCAGATAGGACGTCGGCATGAACTGGGTATGCCCCATGGCACCGGCCCAGCTGCCGGCCATGCGGTCGGGCGTCACGTCACCCGCCTGCAGGATGCGCAGCGCGGCGACCAGCTGTTCCTCGAAGAACGCAGGCCGCCGCCCGTCATGGGCCAGCGTGGCCAGCGAGCCCACCAGCGGGCGGTCGCCCATGAAGCTGCCATAGGCGCTTTCCAGCCCCCAGATGGCGACGACGATTTCCTTTTCCACGCCGTAGCGCGCCTCGATCCGGTCCAGCACGGCGGCATGGCGTGCCAGGGCGGCCTTGCCGTTCGCCACCCGTTCCCCGGACACGGCGGTGTCGAGGTAGTCCCAGATCGTCTTGGTGAACTCGGCCTGGTTGCGGTCGCGGCGCAGGGCGTCGGGGTCGTGGCGGACACCGGCCAGTGCCGTCTCCAGCGTGGCGGGCGCGATCCCGGCGGCCAGCGCGCGGTCACGGAACCCGGCCAGCCAGCGCTGCAACCCCGCGTCGTCGGCCACCGGGGCCGGTGTCGCCTCTTGCGGTGCGCCATGGACCGGCCAGAGCGCGACCATCAGCCCCAGAACCATCGCCATTGCCCGCATGTTGCCTGTCCACTGTTCGTGGTTTGGAAACAGTGTAGCGCGCTTTGCCCAACCGGGAAAGACGCCGGGAACGCCCCGGCGCTACCAGCCCGGAACGGCCAGGCTGGGAATGCTGGCATTCAGCGCATCCATCCGCTCCAGGTTCAGGATGGTGGACAGCATCAGGCGATCCTGGCTCCAGTCGCCGGCACTTTGCATGGCCAGGGCGGCAGCGAAGGTCAGAAGCGCCAGCGGGGCCAGCAGCAGCAGCGACAGCCGGGCCGGGGCCGGTTCCGACCGCGCCTCGACCAGCGCCTCCATCCGGCGGCGCAGCAGGCTGGCCGAGCGCGGGGCGAAGGGGCGGCGTTCGGCAGTCAGCAGGCCGACGACCGGCATCGTCACGGCAAACAGGCGGCGCGGCGTCAGGCTGTCGTCGCAGACCCGCAAGAGGCAGCGGCAATAGGCGGCAACGCCCAGACGGCGGCGCGCCATCAGGCGGCGGTCGCAGGACAACTCGCGCATCTCTTCGACCTGGCGTTTCCAGATGTGGAAGGCGGGGTTCCAGAACAGCAGCGGGCGCAGGCAGGCAAGGCCGATCTCCCACTCGACATCGCCCTGGCGCAGGTGCTGCAACTCGTGGCTGACGGCGATGCGCAGGTCGTCGGACCGCGCCAGCATGGCCGAGGGCAGCACCACGCAGCGACCCCGCCAGGACCGCGTGGAAAACGGCACCGTCACGGTGTCGGACAGGCGCAGTTCGACCGCGCCGAACCGCCGCCACAGATAGCTGTCGCGCATCACCCGGCGCAGCAGAACCCAGGCCAGGACCAGCCGTGCCGCATGGAACAGCACACCCGCGAGCAAGGCCAGCCCCAGCGTCACCGCCACCCAGCCCTTTGGGGCCAGCAACGCATCGGTCGTCTGGCCGCGCAGGGTGAGCATGGTTTCCAGCGTGAACGGATCTACCTGGACGCGGCCCTGCAGGTACTGCGCGACGATGACGTCGGTCAGCGTGAACCCGGCAGCCAGGCTTTCGGCGACCATCGCCACCACCAGCGGACTGGCCAGGACCGCCACGAACCCCCATCGCAGCACCGCCAGCCGCGCCGAGACCGCGTGGCCGAGGCCCGCCGCCCGCAGGCCCGCATTGGCGCAGAGCCACAGCACGCAGGCGAACAGCAAGAGGATGTTGATGTCGATATAGACATCCAGAAACGCTTCAGCGGGGATCATCCTTGAGCCTCTTGTCAATCAGCGCCCGGATTTCATCAAGCGCCTCTGCGGACAGGTGATCGTCATCGACAAGCCGGGCGACCAGAGCCGCCGGGGCGTTGCCGAACAGTTTTTCCGACAGGTTCCGGATCGACCGCGACTGATAGACATCCTTGGTCAGCGTGGCCTTGTAGAGAAAGGTCTTGCCCTGCCGCGTGCTGGTCACGAATTCCTTCTGTTCCAGGATGCGCAGGATTGTGGCCCCCGAGGTATAGGCCAACTTGCGCTGCGGCCCGAGTGCATCGAGCACGTCGCGCACCGTGGCCTCGCCCAGTTCCCAGAGCCGGGTCATGAATTCAAGCTCGACGTCGGTGAGGAACCGTATCTTCTTGTGCGCCATGTCGTCCGTGTTGTCGTCCGTCGCGTGATCCTTGGCCATCATCCTTATCCGCCACCCTGCTGCATTCAAGCGCCGTCAGACTTTCCAGAAGGTGAAGATGCCCCAGACGACGGCCAGTCCCAGCGGTCCCCACAGCGGCATGCCGACAAGGCCGAGCCAGGCCAGGAAGATGTAGACCGAGCCCAGAAGCGTGATGAACAGCCGGTCGCCGCGCGTCGTGGTCAGGCCGAGCACGCCCATCCGCTCGTCTCCGCCGGGGCGGCGGACTTCGAGGACGGTCAGCACCCCCATGGCCGCAAAGATGCCGACGAACAGGGCGAAGGTGGCAGGCGTCCAGGCCATCCAGAACTCGGGCCAGAGGGGGGCAGTCCAGGAAAAGCCCTTGTCCTCTTCCTTGCCGAGATTGCCCCAGCCGACCTTGGCCTGTGCCAGGGCGGGCAGGGGGGCGAGGGCCATCGCTGCGAAGGCAGGGATGCCGAGAACGCGCGCAACGGCCAGGCGCGCTCGGGGGCGGTGACGCTGCGCCCCCCTCACCCCGGCCCTCTCCCCCGAGGGGAGAGGGGGCGCGGCGGCACGCTGGGCGCCATGGACTGCCGCAGTGGCACTCTGGTCGCGCGTCAGGAATGCCATCACACCCTCCCCAGGGCAAAGCCCTTGGCGATGTAGTTGCGCACGAACCAGATGACGATGGCCCCTGGGATGATCGTCAGCGTTCCGGCGGCTGCCAGCAGGCCAAGTTCGTAGCCGGCGGACGAGGCCGTCTTGGTCATCGTCGCCGCGATGGGTTTGGCTTCCACGGCGGTCAGAGTTTTCGCCAGCAGCATCTCGACCCAAGAGAACATGAAGCAGAAGAACGCGGCGACGCCGACGCCGGCCTTGATGTTGGGGATGAACACGGTGGCAAAGAAGCGGGGGAAGGAGTAGCCGTCGACGAAGGCGGTTTCGTCCAGTTCCTTGGGGATGCCGCGCATGAAGCCTTCAAGGATCCAGACCGCGAGAGGGATGTTGAACAGGCAGTGTGCGAGGGCCACGGCGAGGTGCGTGTCAAAGAGGCCGACCGCCGAATAGAGCTGGAAGAACGGCAGGGCGAACACGGCGGCAGGGGCCATGCGGTTGGTCAGGAGCCAGAAGAACAGCTGCTTGTCGCCAAGGAAGCGGTAGCGTGAGAACGCATAGGCCGCCGGAAGGGCCACGGTGATCGAGATCACCGTGTTCAGCGAGACGTAGATGATCGAGTTGATGTAGCCCCAGTACCACGTGGGATCGGTGAAGATCGTGCGGTAGCTGTCCAGCGTCCAGACCTGGGGGAACAGGGAGAAGCCGCCCAGGATTTCCTGCGTCGTCTTGAACGACATCGCCACCAGCCAGTAGATCGGCAGCATCAGGAACAGGATGTAGAGGATCGGGATGAGGGAGCGTTTTCTCATGTCGCGGACCTCGCGCTTGCGGCACGGAACCGGGGGGTTTCACACCCCCCGGACCCCCCGTGGGATATTTGGGAACAGATGAAGGGGAAGGCCTCAGGTGCGGTCATTGCGGGTCATCAGGGTGTAGAAGAGCCACGAGACGAAGAGCGTGATGGCGAAGTAGATCAGGCTCATGGCCCCCGCCGGCCCGAGGTCGAACTGGCCAAGCGCGATCTTCACGAGGTCGATGGACAGCAGCGTCGTCGAGTTGCCGGGGCCGCCGCCGGTGAGGACGAAGGGTTCGGTGTAGACGTTGAAGCTGTCCATGAAGCGCAGCAGGATCGCGATGGTCAGGACCTGCTTCATCTTGGGCAACTGGATGTAGCGGAACACGGCCCAGGGCGACGCGCCGTCGATCTTGGCGGCCTGGTAATAGGCGTCGGGGATCGAGACCAGCCCTGCGTAGCACAGCAGCACGACCAGCGAGGTCCAGTGCCAGACGTCCATCACGATGATGGTGATCCAGGCCGCCAGGGGGTTCTGGGTCATGTCGTAGTCGATCCCCAGCGTGTGGTTCAGGAAATACCCGGCCAGCCCGATGTCGGGCAGGGTGAAGATGTTCCACATCGCGCCGACAACGTTCCACGGGATCAGCATCGGCAACGCCATCAGCACCAGGCACACCGGCACCCAGAAGCCCTGTTTCGGCATCGACAACGCGATGATGATGCCCAGCGGCACCTCGATGATCAGGATCAGGAAGGTGAACAGCGCCTGCCGCCCCAGCGCCGCGTGGAACCGTTCGGACCGGATGATGTCCTGGAACCAGCCCAGGCCGTGCCACAGGAACAGGTTGTCGCCGAACGTCTCCTGCACCGAATAGTTGACCACCGTCATCATCGGGATCAGCGCGTTGAACGCCACCAGCAAGAGGACAGGCAGGACGAAAAACCAGGCCTTCTGGTTGACCTTGCGCATCAGGCGGTCCCCCTTGCGGTGGTGGCGATCCAGCCGTCGCGGTAGGCGCGGGTGCGGGCGGGGTCGAAGGACATATGCACGGTGTCGCCCTGGCCGGGCAGGTCGCCGTGGGTGATCGCCGCGACCTTCGTGCCGCCGACCATCGCCTCGACCACCGCGCGGTGGCCAAGATCGGCGACCTTGCGCACGGTGCCCTGCAGCGCACCGGGCGTGCCGGGGGCCACCAGGCGGACGTGTTCGGGGCGGACGCCCACCTCGATCCGGCCCGCGCCGGGGGTGACCGCGCCCTCCAGCGCGACGGGAATGCCCTGCACGCTGGCCCCGTCGCCCCTCAGTTCGGCGGGCAGAACGTTCATGCCGGGCGAGCCGATGAAGTGGCCGACAAAGGTATGCTGCGGGCGTTCGAACAGGTCGACCGGCGTGCCGGCTTGCACCACCTCGCCGTCCTGCATCACCACGACCTGGTCGGCAAAGGTCAGCGCCTCGGTCTGGTCATGCGTCACGTAGATCATCGTGACCCGGATGCGCTGGTGCAACTCCTTGAGCTTGGAGCGGAGCTTCCACTTCAGGTGGGGGTCGATCACGGTAAGCGGCTCGTCGAACATCACGACGTTCACATCCTCGCGCACGAGGCCCCGCCCCATCGAGATCTTCTGCTTGTTGTCCGGCGTCAGCCCTGCCGCACGGGTGGACAGCATGTCCGTCACCTCGAGCATCGCCGCAATCTCGGTCACGCGGGCGCGTACCCGGTCCTCCGGCACCCCCCGGTTGCGCAGGGGAAAGGCCAGGTTGTCGTAGACCGTCATCGTGTCGTAGATCACCGGGAACTGGAACACCTGCGCGATGTTGCGCCGGTCGGGCGGGTCGCGGGTCACGTCGCGGCCATCGAACAGGATGCGCCCTTCGGACGGGACCATCAGCCCTGAGATGATGTTCAGCAGCGTGGACTTGCCGCAGCCCGAAGGACCCAGCAGGGCATAGGCCCCGCCATCCTGCCAGTCGAGGTTGATTTCCTTCAGGGCATAGTCCGACGGTCCCGAAGGGTTGGCGCTGTAGCTGTGGCGCAGGTGGTCGAGGGTGATCTTTGCCATCTCAAGCCGCCAAAGCGCCGTCGGGCGCGAAATAGAAGCAGTGCCTGGTGTCGAGGTAGAAATCATGGTCCTCGCCCACGCGGAACGCATGCACGCCGGGGGCCTGCGACACCCAGGTGTCTTGCCCCATGCGGAAGTGCGCGCTCGATTCGGACCCCGACAGTTCGGTCACCAGCACGCGGCCGGTCAGGCGGACCGCGCCTTCGCGGCTGTCGGGGGCCACGTGGTTGGGCCGCACGGCCAGGGTATAGTCTCCGTCGCGCAAACCGCTCGCGTTACCCGCGACCTGCCAGGCAGCACCGCTGGCCAGCCGCACGGTCGCCCCCTGTTTCACCACGGCCGCGCGGTTGATCGGGGGGTCCGAGAACACGGCGGCCGAAGTCAGCGTGTTCGGGCGGCGGTAGATGGCGGCCGTCGGCCCGAACTGGGTGACATGGCCGTCGTGCATCAGCGCGGTATGGCCGCCCAGCATCAGCGCCTCGCCGGGTTCGGACGTGGCATAGACCACGACCGCGCCACGGCCCGCGAACAACTCGGGCAACTGGTCGCGCAACTCCTCGCGCAGCTTGTAGTCGAGGTTGGCGAGCGGTTCATCCAGAAACACGGCGGTCGATTCCTTGGCGATGGCGCGGGCCAGGGCGGTGCGCTGCTGCTGGCCGCCCGACAACTCGTGCGGGCGGCGCTTGAGCATGGGCCGCAGGCGCAGCACGTCCGCCGCCGCCTCGACCCGCCCCTGAATCTCCGACTTCGCCAGACCGGCCACGCGCAGGGGCGAGGCGATGTTGTCGAACACGGTCATGTGCGGGTAGTTCACGAAGAACTGGTGGACCAGGCTGATGTTGCGCTTCTGCGGGCTGTCGCGGGTCACGTCCTGCCCGTTCATCAGGATCCGCCCGGATGTCGCGCGGTCGAGGCCCGCCATGGTCTTGATCAGGGACGTCTTGCCCGCGCCGGTCTCGCCCAGCAGAACGTTGAAGCGTCCGGGTTCCAGAACCAGCGAGCATTCCTTGACGTGGGTTACGGCTCCGACCTTCTTGGTCACGGCCTGCAGTTCAAGCGCCATCTTGCCCCCTCCCCGGGGTGACGGTGGTGTTGCCGCCCATCGGGCAGAGGGGCCGGGGCGGCAGGGGCCGCCCCGGCAGGATCAGGTCACTGGTTTTCCGACCACTGCTTGATCAGTTCGTCGTAGCTGACCGTCACGCCCTGCTCTTTCTCGTTCTCGAGCTTGGGCTTGGGGCCGTCGGCCTTGGCGAACCACACCGCCGGGTCCTGCGGCTCGTTCAGGCGCGGGCCGCAGCCGCCATAGACGTTGGCCGCCTCGTCCGCCTGCTGCATCCGGCCCATGGTGATGTCCATCTCTTCGGCCAGACGGTCCATCGCTTCCTGGGGCGTGAAGGCACCCGAGTTCACGTCACCGATCTGCTGCCACCAGATTTGCGCCAGCTTGGGATAGTCGGGCACGTTGATACCGGTCGGCGACCAGCGCACGCGGTCGGGCGAGCGGTAGAATTCCACCAGGCCGCCCAGTTTCGGGGCACGCTCGGTGAAGGACTCATGCCGCACGGTGCTGTCGCGGATGAAGGTCAGACCGACGTGGGACTTCTTCACATCGACCGTCTTCGAGGTCACGAACTGCGCGTACAGCCAGGCGGCCTGCGCGCGGTCATCGGGCGTCGATTTCAGGATGGTCCAGGATCCGACATCCTGATAGCCGACCTTCTGGCCCTCTTTCCAGTAGGGGCCATGCGGGCTGGGGGCCATCCGCCACAGCGGCGTGCCCTCGTCATCGACGGTGTTGTTGCCTTCCGATTTCGGCTTCACCATGTCGGCGGTGAAGGCGGTGTACCAGAAGATCTGCTGCGCCACGTTGCCCTGGCTCAGCGCCGGCAGCGACTGGTAGAAGTCATAGCTGGCGGCACCTGGGGGCGCATACTTGCGCAGCCACTCATCCCACTTGGCGATGGCATAGACCGATGCCGGCCCGTTCGCCTCGCCGCCACGGCTGACGCTGGCACCGGCGGGGTTGCACGAACCCGGTTCCATGCGGATGCCCCATTCGTCGATCGGGATGCCGTTCGGCTCGCCCTGCGACCCCGCACCCGCCATCGACAGCCAGGCGTCGGTCATGCGCCAGCCAAGGTCGGGCGCGCGCTTGCCATAGTCCATGTGCCCATAGATCTGGACGCCATCGACCGTCTTCACGTCGTTGGTGAAGAACTCGGCGATGTCCTCGTAGGCCGACCAGTTCACCGGAACGCCCAGGTCATAGCCGTACTTGGCCTTGAAGGCATCCTTCAGGTCCTGCCGGTCGAACCAGTCCTTGCGGAACCAGTAGAGGTTGGCGAACTGCTGTGTCGGAAGCTGGTACAGCTTGCCGTCCGGTCCGGTGGTGAACGAGCGGCCCATGAAGTCGTCAAGGTCAAGCGTCGGGCTGGTTGTCGCGGCCCAGGGTCCGGCCATCATGTCGGACAGCGGATAGGCCAGTTGCAGGCGCGCGTGGGTGCCGATCAGGTCGCTGTCGTTGACGTATCCGTCATACAGGTTCCGGTTGGTCTGCATCTGGGTCTGGACGGCCTGCACCACCTCGCCCTCGCCCAGGATCTGGTGGTTCACCTTGATCCCGGTGATTTCCTCGAACGCCTTGGTCAGCACCGAGGATTCGTAGCCATGCGTCGGAATCCCTTCCGACAGCACGTTGATTTCCATGCCCGCATAGGGCTTGGCCGCCTCGATGAACCATTCCATCTCGGCCTGCTGCTGTTCTTTCGTCAGCGTGGACGGCTGGAATTCGCTCTCGATCCATTTGGTGGCAGCCGCAGCATCGGCCAAAGCCGACCCTGCCCCCGCAATGACCGCAGACACGGCCACAGCGGAGAGAAGATACTTCCGCATCCTGTCTCCTCCCTGAGATTCTGAAGGGCCAACCTCCCGAGCGGCCCGGTCACGATATCGGCACAGGCGGGGCGGGGTTGTCAAACTAAAACTTTAGTTTTTTGATCATTCTGCGGCTGCGAATGTTCGTTTCGCCGTAGTATATGTGCGTTATTGCCGGAAACCGCACACAACGAAAGATCCCGCGAAAGGCGTCGACAGCCCGTGCATCGCACAGCTAAATGGTTTTGTTGCAAGGGCTTACAGTGTCTGACCACCCTCGATCAGCCTGGCACCGTGAACCAGCGTCACGATTTCCACCCGGTCCTGCATGACCTGGTAGATCATACGCCAGCGATGCACGAAGACCTCGCGCATCTCGTCCGGGCCTTCGTATTCAGGCACGCGACGCCCCTGACCGGGTTGATCCGGCAAAGCATCGGCACGTTCGAAGAATCGTCCAACGACCGCATGTGCGTAGATCAACGAATCCCGCGCGATCCACGCTGAGATTTCGGCTAGGTCATCCAGCGCTCTCGGCGACCAGATCAGTCGGCGAGCCAAGTCGCGAACCGCTTGCGCGCTTCCTCCTGGGAGATTCCGCCTTGGTCACGCAGGCTGCGTTGACCGGCCGCGATCTTCTCCAGCACGTACATGCGGTATTCTCCATCCTCGCGGGTCTCGTCCCCGCGAAGGGGGCGGATCGGCACTTCGGCGGAGTGTCTGGGCGCGGACATCCACAAAAGATAACAGCATCCTTGGCATTTGGGGAAGGGGGCGCGCGTGGTTATTCTGGACCAGAAGGTCACGCCAGGTGCCGACGGAACGCGGCAATGACCTGTTCGTAGACCGCCCGCTTGAACGGCACGATGCCCTGCACCAGCGCATCGGCCTGTACCCAGGCCCAGGCTGAAAACTCGGGGTGGTCGGTGACGATGCGCACCTGGTCGTCGCGCCCGGTGAACCGGTAGCAGAACCATTTCTGTTTCTGGCCCCGGTACTTGCCGCCCCAGACGCGGCCCAGAAGCTCGGGCGGCAGGTCGTAGGTGACCCAGCCGGGCATCTTGTCCAGGAACGCGACATCGCCCGCACCGATTCCCGTCTCCTCGCGCAGTTCGCGCAGGGCGGCGGCGCGCGGCTTCTCGCCGTCATCGATCCCGCCCTGCGGCATCTGCCAGGCGGGGACGGGGCTGTCGAGCCGCTGTCCGGCCCAGATCAGGCCGGACGCATTGACCAGCACCACGCCCACGCAGGGGCGATAGGGCAGGTCCTCGGGCGTCAATTCTGGTCGCTCGCCGCCACCACCGACAGGCCCTTGATGATGTCCACCGCATAGGCCAGCTGATAGTCTTCCTCGCGCAGCTTGGCGGTTTCCTCGGCGCGGGCCTGGTCGGCCTCAAGCTGCTTGCGCTCGTCCTCGCTGATCGCGTCGTTCGACAACGCGCCGCGCAGGCTGGCCTCGGTCCGGCCCGACGCGGCGGCGGTGCTTTCCTCTTCCTCTTCCTCGGTGCCGGGGGCGGGGGGCTGGGGCTGGATCACGATGATGTCGGGGGCCACGCCCAGGGCCTGGATCGACCGGCCCGAGGGGGTGTAGTAGCGCGACGTCGTCAGCCGCATCGCCCCGTCGCCGCGCAGCGGGATGACCGACTGCACGCTGCCCTTGCCAAAGCTCTTGGTGCCCACCACGATGGCCCGGCGGTGGTCCTGCAGCGCGCCCGCCACGATTTCGGACGCCGAGGCCGAGCCGCCGTTGATCAGCACCACCAGCGGCTTGCCGCCCGTCAGGTCGCCGTCGGTCGCATTGAACCGCTCGCCGTCGCCGGGGTTGCGGCCGCGCGTCGACACGATCTCGCCCTTGTCGAGGAACGCGTCCGACACCTTGATCGCCTGGGTCAGAAGGCCGCCGGGGTTGTTGCGCAGGTCCAGCACGACGCCCGCGACCTTGTCCCAGCCGCCCAGGGCCTCGACGTTCTTGGCCACCTGTTCCTCCAGCCCCGGATAGGTCTGGTCGTTGAACGTCGTCACGCGCACCACAACCGTATCGCCCACGGTGCGCCCGCGCACCGCCGTCAGCTTGATCGTGTCGCGGATGATCGACACGTCAAAGGGCTCGGCGGTGCCCTCGCGCACCACGGTTATGATGATCTCGGACCCGACCGGCCCGCGCATCATGTCGACCGCCACATCCAGCGTCAGGCCCAGCACGGATTCGCCGTTCACATGGGTGATGAAGTCGCCCGCCTGGATGCCCGCCTTGGCGGCGGGCGTGTCGTCCATCGGCGACACCACCTTGATGAAACCCTCCTCCTGCGTCACCTCGATGCCGAGGCCGCCGAACTCGCCGCGCGTCTGCACCTGCATGTCGTCAAAGGCCTCGGCCGGCAGGTACGACGAATGCGGATCGAGCGAGGTCAGCATGCCGTTGATCGCGGCCTCGATCAGCTTGTCGGTCTCGACCTCTTCCACGTACTGGCCGCGGATGCGTTCGAAGATGTCGCCGAACAGGTCAAGCTGTTCATAGACCGAGGCCGACCGGGTCGCTTCCTGCGCGATCAGCGGACCGGCCACCTGCGTGGTCAACAAAGCGCCCGCCACCGTTCCGCACAAGGCGGCCATCGCGACCTTTTTCATGTCGTCCTACTCTCCCAAAGCGGCGAACCAGGGGGCCGGATCCTCCGGCACGGTCCCGCGTCGCAGTTCCATATACAGCGTTTCGGTTTCCCGAACAGCACCCCCGGCGTCGGGCAGGGCCATGAACTCGGCCCTGGCGTCCGGGGCCTCGGCCCCGCCCATCAACCCCAGGGCTGCGCCTTCGGCCACCACCTCGCCCACTTCGCCATAGACCGTTTCCAGCCCCGCCAGAACCAGCAGATAGTCCCCGCCGGGTTCCAGGATCATCACATTTCCGTAGTCCAGAAGCGGCCCGCGATAGCGGATCGTGCCGGCATGGGGGGCCGTGACCAGCGCCTGGGGCCGGGTCGCCAGCGTCAGCCCCGGGCGGCGCACCCCCGCCGCATCGGCCTCCTCGGCGCGGCGCAGCAGCGTGCCCTGCACCGGCAGGGGCAGGCGGCCCCTGCGGGCGGCAAAGTCGGCGGTGCCGCCCGCATCGGGGGCCAGCCCGGCGGCAAAGGCGTCCAGCGTGCCCGCGCTGTCCAGCAGCGCCTGCATCGCCGCCGGGTCGTCGTCAAAGCGCCGGGGCAGGTCGGTGCGGTCGCTGATCGCCTGGCTAAGGGCGGTGCGCGCCACCTGTGCGCGGCCCAGACCCTCGGCCAAGGTGGCGGTCGAGGCCGTCTGCAGCGCCTGCAGGTCGCGCAGTTCGGTCAGTTCGGCGCGCAGGCGTTCCGCCTCGGCCTGCAGCGCGGGGGCGATCTCGGCCAGGATCATGCCCGACCGCGCCGTGCCGACCGGACCCGAGGGGTGCAAGAGCAACAGCGGCCCCGGATCGGCGTCGATCTGCGACAGCACCCCCAGAAGCTGCGTCAGCCGCCCGCGCTCGGCCTCGAAGCGCAGGGTCAGCTGCGTCTCGCGCAGCCGGGCCTGGCGCAGGGCCTCGCGCAGGGCGGCCAGGCCCGCCTCATAGGCGCGGATGGTGGTGGTCAGCGCGGCGACGCGGTCCTTCGACGTGGCCGCCTGGTCCAGTGCGGTGATCGCCGCCTGAAGATCGGCCGAAGCCGCCGCCGCCGTGTCGGCAATGGTCTGCGCGCGGGCGGGCAGGGCCAGCAGCACCGCAATGCAGGCCGCCCGCAGGATCACAGGATCAGGCTCCGCCCGGTCATCTGCGACGGCAGGGCCAGCCCCATCAGCGCCAGCAGCGTCGGGGCCAGGTCGCCCAGCCGCCCGCTGCCCAGCCGGACGCCGGGGGGGCCACCGACCAGGATCACCGGCACGGGGTTCGTCGTATGCGCGGTATGCGGCCCGCCCGTGATCGGGTCCACCATCATCTCGCAGTTGCCATGGTCTGCGCAGACGATCATCGCGCCGCCCGCCGCCTCCAGCGTGGTCAGGGCAAGGCCCAGCCCCCGGTCCACCGCCTCGCAGGCCAGGATCGCGGCAGGCAGGCTGCCGGTGTGGCCGACCATGTCGGGGTTGGCATAGTTCACGACGATCAGGTCGAACCCCTCGCCGATGGCCGCGACCAGCCGGTCACTGACCTCGGCGGCGCTCATCTCGGGTTGCAGGTCATAGGTCGCGACCCTGGGCGAGGGGGCCATATGGCGCTCTTCGCCCGGAAACGGGGCCTCGCGCCCGCCGTTCAGGAAGAACGTGACGTGGGGATACTTCTCGGTCTCGGCCAGGCGCAACTGGCGCAGGCCGTGGGCGGCGACCCATTCGCCGATGGTGTTGGGGATGTCCTGCTTGGGATAGGCTGTGGTCATGAAGGCATCATGCGCGGTCGAATAGTCGACCATCCCCAGCATCGCCGCCCATTGGGGCCGCTTGCCGGGGTCAAAGGCGATGAAGGCGGGGTCGCCCAGGGCCGACAGGATTTCGCGTGCCCGGTCGGCGCGGAAGTTCAGGCAATAGAACCCGTCGCCGTCCTGCGCACCGGCATAGCCACCGATGACGGTGGGCGCGATGAACTCGTCCGTCGCGCCCCGCACCGCCGCCTGCGCCACGGCCGTGGCGGCGTCGGGGGCATGCTCACCCTCGGCCTGCAGCATCGCGGCGGTCGCGCGGGCCACCCGCTCCCAGCGGTTGTCGCGGTCCATCGCCCAGTAGCGGCCCGTGACGGTGGCGATGCGGGCCCCGACGGGCAGGCTGTGGATCAGGTCTGCCATGTACCCCGGCGCGGACGAAGGCGGCACGTCGCGCCCGTCGGTGACCGCATGCACCCAGACCGGCACGCCCGCCGCCGTGACCGTCCGGGCGGCCTCGACCAGATGGCGGATGTGGCCGTGGACGCCGCCGTCGGACACCACCCCCATCAGGTGCGCCACGCCGCCCGTGGCCCGCAGGGCGTCGATGAAGGCCCGCAGGGCGGCGTTCTGCCGGAACGCGCCTGTCTCGATGGCCAGGTCGATGGCGCCGAGGTCCATCGCCACCACCCGCCCCGCCCCGATGTTGGTGTGCCCGACCTCGGAATTGCCCATCTGCCCCGTCGGCAGCCCCGCGTCCGGCCCATGGGTTGTCAGGGTCGCATGCGGGCAGGTCGCCATCAGCCGGTCGAAGTTCGGGGTATGGGCCAGCGCCGACGCATTCGCCGCCCGGTCCGGCGACAGGCCCCAGCCATCCAGGATGCACAGGACCACGGGTTTCGGCACGGTTCCGGGTTCGGGCATCGGCAGGCTCCTTCGCGACGGCCCCGTTCTACGCCGCCCACCCGCGCCGGGCAACTAGGCGCGGTGGTAGGGCAGCCCGGCCAGGATCGTGGCGGCGCGGTACAGCTGCTCGGCCAGCATGACGCGGGCCAGCATATGGGGCCAGACCATCCGCCCGAAGGACAGCACCAGGTCGGCCCGGTCGCGCAGGCTGGGGTCGACCCCGTCGGCACCCCCGATCACGAAGGCCAGGTCCTGCCGCCCCGCGTCGCGCCAGCGGACCAGTTCGGTGGCCAGTTCCGGCGATGACAACCCGCGCCCGCGTTCGTCCATCACCGCGACGACGGCCCCCGTCGGCACCGCACGGGACAGAAGGGCAGCCTCGCCCGCCATGCCGGTGCCACGCTTGTCCTCGACCTCGGTCAGCGTCAGCGGTCCCAAGGACAGCGCGCGACCGGTGCGGTCAAAGCGGGTCTGGTAGTCGCGGAACATCGCCGCCTCGGGTGTCGCGTCGCGTGAGCGCCCGACCGCCGCGACCGTCAGCTTCATCAGGGCGACGTCCTCACGCGGGGGCGGTATAGGTCTGCCCGGCGGGCAGCCACATCTTTTCCAGCTGGTAGAAGGCGCGCACTTCGGGGCGGAAGACGTGGACGATCACGTCGCCCGCATCGATCAGCACCCAGTCGCCGGTTTCCTTGCCCTCCATCCTGGACACGATCCCCAGGTCCTGCTTCAGCCGGTCCACCAGCTTTTCCGAGATCGCGGCGACCTGGCGTGACGACCGGCCTTGGGCGATCACCATGAAATCGGCCATGTCCGACCGCCCGCGCAGGTCGATCTGCACGACCTCTTCGGCCTTGTCGTCGTCGAGCGAGGCCAGCACGGCGGCCAGCACCTGATCGGGGGTTTGGGGCTGGGGGGCCGCACGGGCCACACGCGGGCCGACCGGCAGGCCGGTCGCGGGATCGGAATGGGACAGGACGACGTCCT
Source organism: Gemmobacter sp. (assembly GCA_052387255.1). Classification (GTDB taxonomy): domain Bacteria; phylum Pseudomonadota; class Alphaproteobacteria; order Rhodobacterales; family Rhodobacteraceae; genus JBBQXK01. The sequence continues at coordinate 31,471 of JBQTJI010000043.1, forward strand.
CCTGAAAACACGCCTGATCGCCCCGGCGCGGGGTTTTCGCAAGGGTATCACCTGGGGGCGGCAACCTCAACGGGTGCGGAACGGATGTGTGCGTCGCACGTTGGGACAGCGGTTGGTCTGTTTGAAATCAACAGGTTAGAATGGGTGGATTCATGTGTTGTTAGGAATTGCAGTGGAGCCGCCCGCCGCCAGCCGTGCCTCTGTTTCGGCGATCAGGGCCTTGAACCGGGGTATGTCGCGCAGCGGGTCAAGGTCGGAGTCGTGCTTGATCCAGCGCAGGCTTTCGGGTTGAAAGTACGGAAGATCCTGTTCCAGCATGTCGATGGCGCGGTCGTGCTGGCCTGCAAAGACCAACCCGCAGGCGATGTTGTAGCGCATGTTGCCGTTGTCGGGGTCCATCAGCAGGGCGCGCTCGATCCATTCTTCGGCGCGCGCGACCTCGCCCAGGTAGATCAGGGCGATCACGCCAAAGCTGAGCGCGTTGCCATGGTCGGGTTCGGCAGCGATCACCGCCGCAACGCGGTCAAGCGTACGGTGCGCGGCGGACCGCACGCCCTCTGCATCCCCGAGATGGTTATGCCCGAAGATCGACATGCCGAGCGCCCAGTAATCGGTGGGCTGCACGGTCGCCGCCTTTTCCAGATGGATCAACGCCTCACGGTGTCGACCCTGCGCGAAGGTGCAGCGTGCCGCAGCGGCGTGCGCCTCGTAAGAGTCGGGGTCAAGCTGCAACCCGCGGGCCAGGGCCACCATGGCCTCGTCATAGCGCCCGTCTCCGGCCAGCGCCCGGCCAAGGGCTGCGTGGGCATCGGCAAGGTTCGGGTCCAAAGCGACGGCGCGCTTGGCCGCCTCCTCCGGACTTTCAATCGGCTGGTAGCCCACCAGGCGCCCCACCGACAACGCAATCGACATCAGCGCCCAGGCCGGGGCAAAGCCGGGGTCCAGTTCCACCGCGCGGCGGCAGATGCGCACGATGATCGGGCGGTGCCGCATCGACCCCATGACCGAATAGTGCCGCGCCATCAGGTACAGCTTGTAGGTCTGCGGGTTGGTGGTGGAGCGGGCCCCGATGATGGCCTTTTCGGCGGGAAGCAGTTTCAGCTTCAACACGCCCACGATGGTTTCGGAAATCTCGTCCTGCACGGCAAAGATGTCGGACAGGTCGCGGTCATAGCGTTCGGCCCAGAGGTGTTCACCCGAGGCCCCGTCGATCAGTTGCGCCGTGATGCGCACCCGGCCCCCCGCCTTGCGCACCGAGCCTTCCAGCACATGGCTGACCTTCAGTTGCCGCGCGATCTGCGGCACGTCGACCGACTTTCCCTTGAACTGGAACGAGGTATTGCGGGCCATCACGCCAAGCGCCGAGACCTTGGACAGGTTGGTGATGATGTCCTCGGTGATGCCGTCCGAGAAATACTCCTGCTCGGGGTCGCCGGACATGTTGGCAAAAGGCAGGACGGCAATCGTCCGCCGGGACCCTGCCGCAGCCGCCGGACTGGCCCGGCCCTGCGCCGAAGGCTCCAGCACCACGTCGAAGACCCGGACGGTGCGGTCGATGTTCTTCAGCGCCTGCTCTCCCCGGTCGTGAAAGACAAGGTCCAGCCGGTTGCCGACATTGTCGCGCACCGAACCTGACAGGCTGACGCCGCCCGGCGGGGCGATGCCCTCGATCCGGGCCGCAACGTTGACACCGTCGCCGAAAATGTCGCCGTCTTCGGCGATGATGTCGCCCAGATGGACGCCGATGCGAAACTCGATGCGGGTCTCGGGCGGCGCACCCGCGTTGCGCCGGGCCATGTTGCGCTGGATATCGACAGCGCAGGCCAAGGCGTTCACCACGCTGGGAAACTCTGCCAGCATGCCGTCGCCGGTCAGCTTGACGATGCGCCCCTGATGTTCGGAAATCTTGGCGTCGGTCAGGGTCTGCCGCAGGGTTCGCAGCGCCGCCAGGGTTCCGGCCTCATCCAGCCCCATCAGGCGGCTGTAGCCCACCACATCGGACGCCAGCACGGCAGCAAGGCGGCGCTGTGCGGGGGCTTCCGTCATGTGCAGGGCTTCCGGCCTTGTGGGACGCGTCACCCTAGATGGGCGCATCCGGTGCGTCCACCGGCCTTGTGATCAGGAGGACCGCACGAAGTGCAGCCCGCCGAAGGTCTGCCGCCACGCGGCCACCTTCGGGGCCGTCGCCTCGGGCGCGTTCGACCGCAGCGCCTCGGCGATCAGCACCGCCAGTCGGGCCATGTCGGCCACCTGCATGCCCCGGCGCGCGAGTTCCGGCGTGCCGAAGCGCAGGCCGTTCACGTCGCCCGGAACGGCGGCACGGGGCAGGCCGATGCCGCAGGACAGAAACCCTGCGCGGCGCAGCTTTTTCGCCGCCGTCTGGCCGCCGCCGAAAGCCGCCGCCTCGAGCGCGAACTGGTGCGACGCGGTGGCCCCCCGGTCGGTGGTGAACACCGGCAGGCCCTGGTCAGACAGGGCGGCGGCAAGGGCCACCGACAGGTCGACCATGCGTTGCGCATAAGCGGCACCATGCTCACGCCAGTCCAGCAGGCCGATGGCGAGGGCGGCGGATTTGGCCACGTCGAAGTTGGCGGTCAGGCCGGGATAGGCGATGGCGTCCAGCCTTTGCGCCAGGGCGTCGTCATTGGTCACGATCAGCCCGCCCGCCGGTCCGCCGAGGCTCTTGTAGGTGCTCATCGTCATCAGATGCGCGCCTTCGGCGAGGGGGTCGGCAAAGACGCCGCCCGCGATCATGCCGCATTGGTGGGCGGCGTCGAACAGGACATAGGCCCCCACCTCGTCGGCGATGGCGCGGATGTCGGCGACGGGGTGGGGAAAGAGGTTCAGGCTCATCCCGATGGTGATCAGCTTGGGCCTGGTTTCGTGGGCCAGCCGACGCAAGGCGTCCACATCGACGCTGTAGCGGCCTTCGTCCACCGGGGCGGCGACGATGTTCAGCCCGTACAGCCCCGCGCAGCCGGGCGCATGGTGGGTGACGTGGCCGCCGACCGCAGCCGGGGGCGCAATGATGGTGTCGCCCGGTTTCGTGGTGGCCATGAAGGCATAGAGGTTGGCCAGCGCGCCCGAGCCGACGCGAATCTCGGCGTGCCTTGCGCGGAAGATTTCGCAGGCCAGGTCAGCGGCGATGACCTCGATCTCCTCGATGGCCTCAAGCCCCATCTCGTACTTGTCGCCGGGGTACCCCAGCGAGGGGCGTGACCCCAGCCCGCTCGACAGCAGCGCCTCGGCGCGCGGGTTCATCACGTTGGTGGCGGGGTTGAGGTTGAAGCAGTCGCGGTCGTGGATGGCGCGGTTTTCCGCGGCGAGGGCCTCGATGCGCAGGCCGAGGGTTTCGGCATCGGCCCCTTGCAGGGCGGCGCGGATGACGGCGATGCGGGCGGTGGCGGCGGCGGGAAGCCAGGCGGAAGGGTTGGTCATGCCAAGGGGTCCGTTGCAGGGGTCGGGCCCACACTGCCCCGAAGCGCCGCCCGGCACAAACCGGAACGCGCGCCCCCCTTTTCCTGCACCGCGTTCCAGAGTAGAACCAACGCCCATGGCCGGGTTCATCTATTTCGACATCACCGATCACGCGCGCTTGCCGCAGCGGTTCTTCGGGGCTGCCCGGACGGTTCTGGCGCGGGCCTGAACGCCTGTGGGGCCGAGCGGCCCGCTTTGCCATCCCCTGACAGCCATTCGCCAAGGTGAACGCCATGACCGCTGCAAAGACATTGTACGACAAGATCTGGGATGCCCATCTGGTGGACGAGGCCCCGGACGGCACCTGCCTGCTGTATATCGACCGCCATCTGGTCCACGAGGTGACCAGCCCGCAGGCGTTCGAGGGCCTGCGCATGGCGGGCCGCCGCGTGCGCGCGCCCGACAAGACCATTGCCGTGCCCGACCACAACGTGCCGACCACGCCGGACCGCGCCGATGCCGCGACGATGACCGAGGACAGCCGCGTGCAGGTGGCGGCGCTGGACCGGAACGCGCGCGACTTCGGCATCCACTATTACCCCGTGTCGGATGTGCGGCAGGGCATCGTGCATATCGTCGGCCCCGAACAGGGCTGGACGCTGCCGGGCATGACCGTGGTCTGCGGCGATTCGCATACCGCCACGCACGGGGCCTTCGGGGCCCTGGCCCACGGCATCGGCACCTCAGAGGTGGAACATGTGCTGGCCACCCAGACGCTGATCCAGCGCAAGGCCCGCAACATGAAGGTCGAGATCACGGGCAGCTTGCGCCCCGGCGTCACCGCCAAGGACATCACCCTGTCGGTGATCGGCGAGACGGGGACGGCGGGCGGCACCGGCCATGTCATCGAATACTGCGGCCAGGCGATCCGCGAATTGTCGATGGAAGGCCGCATGACGGTCTGCAACATGGCCATCGAGGGCGGCGCACGGGCCGGCCTGATCGCGCCCGACGAGACGACTTTCGCCTACTGCATGGGGCGTCCCCATGCGCCCAAGGGGGCGAAGTGGGAGGCGGCGCTGGCCTGGTGGCAGACCCTGTTCACCGACGAGGGTGCGCATTTCGACAAGGTGGTGACGATCCGTGGCGAGGACATCGCCCCTGTCGTGACCTGGGGCACCAGCCCCGAGGACGTGCTGCCGATCACCGGCGTGGTGCCCTCGCCCTCGGATTTCACGGGGGGCAAGGTCGAGGCCGTGCAACGCTCGCTCGACTACATGGGCCTCGTGCCGGGTCAGCGCCTGTCCGACATCGCCATCGACACGGTGTTCATCGGCTCCTGCACCAACGGCCGCATCGAGGACCTGCGCGCGGCGGCGGCGATCCTGAAGGGCCACAAGATCGCGGTCAAGCGCGCCATGGTGGTGCCGGGATCGGGTCTGGTGCGGGCCCAGGCCGAGGCCGAGGGTCTGGCGCAGGTGTTCATCGACGCCGGGTTCGAGTGGCGTCTGGCCGGCTGCTCGATGTGCCTTGCCATGAACCCCGACCAGCTGTCGCCCGGCGAACGCTGCGCCGCCACCTCCAACCGCAACTTCGAGGGGCGGCAGGGCCGGGGCGGCCGGACGCATCTGCTGTCGCCCGCCATGGCGGCGGCGGCGGCGATCACGGGGCGGCTGACGGATGTCAGGGAGATGATGGGGGAGGGGGTGTAGTGCGCATCATCTTCAGCCGGAAGGGGGTGGACAGCGGCGCAGGTGGCTGTGCCTCACCGGTCGTGGAGGGTCGGTGCCTTTCACTTCCCATTCCAACAGTGCGCAATAGCGTTACCACCTATGCCGATCTGGGGCTTGGCGTTCACATCGAACGGGCCACGCGCGGACGGCTGGCTGGACACAACCTGTGCCACGCCGATCCTGAGTTTCGGGAAGGGCGAGCAGCCTTCGGCCAAGTTGGCGCAGCGCAATCACACCTTGCAAACCAGAACGTTGGTGTAGGCGACTTGTTCCTGTTTTTCGGGGTTTTTGGCGATGGCAGGCAGCGCCGTCATCGCTTGTTCGGCTGGTTAAGGGTTCAGGAGCGACGGCATGTCGGCCCTGCACCGGAACCCCAGTTCGTATTGGAGGGACCCCGACACCATCCACATGCAATGGGCAACTGGAACGAGAATAACGCGATCTACTTAGGTCCGGGCGGAACAAACGCCCCAGTCGACCCTGCACTTTGCCTTACAGCGGGGGATGGTGGACTAACAGACTGGGCCGTGCCCGATTGGTTGGCACGCCGACGCCTCAGTTATCATGAGGACCCTGCGCGTTGGTTGGTTCCGGGTCGGCTGCGTGCAGTGGCGCGGGGTCAGGAATTCGTAACTGACATCGGTGAGGATGATGAGGCCAACCGATGGACGGAGAACATACTCGAAAGGATGGCGGCATGACGCGGTTGTATCGCTATGTGATTGTGACGGATGGTGGCGATGCGCCATGCATCGACAACGCCACGGTCACGCTGGCGACTTGCAAGCCCGTCATTCGCCGCACAGCGCGGGTCGGCGACTGGGTAGCAGCCTTTTCCGCAAGCCCCGCTCCTACAGGCTTGCTTGTCTGGGCGGGTCGGATTGCCACGACCGAGGATTGGTTGGGCTATGCAGCGCGCTATCCCAGTCGACGCGATGCTTGTTACCGCCCCATCGTCTCGGGCGGCTTCGAACGGTTGCGTCCCGGATACCACGACAATCCGGCTCAGGTGGCCAAGGATCTCGGGGCGGGCATCCTGATCTTCGATCCCGCCGCGACATGGTACTTCGGCAATCGACCCGTGGCCTTGCCTGCCTACCTGATGCCGCTTGCTGCGCGGGGCATCGGTCATCGCGTGACGGGTGATGAACACGATATCGAAAGGCTGGTTCGCTGGCTGACGGTCACTTATGCCCCGGGGCTGCATGGCAGTCCGACACATAGTCGCGCCTGCTGACTAGCGCGTCACAGCGAAAGGAGCTATCCATGACCCCCTTCACCACCCTCACCGGCATCGCCGCCCCGATGCCCCTGGTCAACATCGACACCGACATGATCATCCCCAAGCAGTTCCTGAAAACCATTGCCCGCACGGGCCTGGGCAAGAACCTGTTCGACGAGATGCGGTACACGCAGGACGGCGCGGAGATCCCGGACTTCGTGCTGAACCAGCCCGCCTACCGCCACGCGGAAATCCTGGTCGCGGGCGACAACTTCGGCTGCGGGTCCAGCCGCGAACACGCGCCCTGGGCACTTCTGGATTTCGGCATCCGCTGCGTCATCAGCACCTCCTTCGCCGACATCTTCTTCAACAACTGCTTCAAGAACGGAATCCTGCCGGTGGTGCTGCCGCAGGAGGCCGTCGATATCCTGATGGCCGACGCCCGCAAGGGCGCGAATGCGCGGATCACCGTGGACCTGGCGGAGCAGACCGTCACCACCTCGGACGGGCAATCCTTCGCCTTCGACGTCGATGCGCACCGCAAGCACTGCCTGATGAACGGGTTGGACGACATCGGCCTGACGCTGGAGAAGGGTGCCGCCATCGACGCCTATGAACGTCGCGCGGCGACGCAGCAGCCCTGGGCATGAGGGGAATGCAGGGGCGGCGGTGGCGCAGCGGTTGCAGGGATCGGTCAGACCCGACAATCCCGCTTGGCAGCGGCATGTGACAGACGTTAGACTTTTCGGACACGGAGTTTTTCGCTGGGAGTTCGATCATGAAATGCCTTGCCCTTGCCCTTCCGTTTGCCGTTGTCGCCGGTCTTGCGCGGGCCGGTGACTTGCCCCCTCCGACGACCTCTTCCACCAACAATGACCCCTCGCTGTTCCTCGGCCTCGCCTGGACCTTTGGCGGCGAAGGCCTGGCGTCGTCGCCGTCCAGCGCGGGGGGCAGTGCCGGTCTGACGCTCAAGCTGTTGTCGACGAACGAGCGCAACGCCGGGGCATTTGCCGGCGGGGTGACCTACAACTTCGACGGCACCTGGGGCTGCGACCTGGGGCTGGCCTACAACGCCGACGATGCCACGGTCACCTTCGGCTATGACATCTGCAAGCGCGGCTTGCAGGTGGGCCTGGGCGGCACCAAGAAGCCGGACACGACGACCTCGACCTACACCCCCCCCGAAGAGTGAGTTGTTGACCGGGCGGCAGGCGGCAGGTGGCGGGCCGTCGCGGCGGGCGGCGCTGTCGGCGATGCTGTCGGTCGGGCTGGCCCCGCTCTTGCCGCCATCCGCTGCCTGGGCCGACGCGCCCCATGCCGCGCTTGGGGCCGTGCTGGACACGTTGCTGCCGGACGACGGGCTGACGCCCGCTGCCACCGCGCTGGGCCTTGACGCCGAACTGCGCGACCTGCTGGCCGGGAATGACCTGCTGTCGCGGCTGTTCGCCACGGCACTCGACTGGATGGACAGCCAGGGACCGCGCCCGTTCCGCGACCTTTCCCCTGCCGACCGCACGGCGATGCTGGCGGCCATGGCGGCGTCGGACCCGAACCTGATCCCGGGGCGGTTCTACCACGTCGTCCGCGCGCTGGCGGTCGAACTGTACTATGCCCGGCCCGAGGCGCTGGCGGGCCTGCCGCTGCGGCCGGCACCGCAGCCTTTCGGCTATCCGCCCCAGGGCGACCCGCCGCGATGGGGCTAGCGGTCGGCCACGACGCCGTCGTCGTCGGGTCCGGCGCGGGCGGGGCGGCGGCGGCCTGGCGGCTGTGCGACCTCGGCCTGCGCGTCCTGCTGCTGGAGGCGGGTCCGGCCTTTGACCCCGTCACCGACTATCCGCTGGACAGCCCCGGGTGGGAACGGCGGGGCTTTCCGGTCAGGCCGGGCAGCCGGGCCACCGTCGCCTGGGGCGATCTGGGCAGGCTGGACCCTGCCGACGACGATCTTGCATCGTGGTCGGCGGCGGGTTTTCCCTGGCGGCTGCCGCCGGGGTCCCCCCGCCCCCCGGTGGCCGGGGGCTATGCCCATGTGCGGGGCGTGGGCGGCAGCACGCTGCACTTTGTCGGCGAGGCGCACCGCCTGCACCCTGCGGCCTTCCGCCCCCGTGCCGCGACCGGCGAGGGGCAGGACTGGCCGCTGACCTACGACGATCTGGAACCCCACTATGCGCGGGCCGAGGCGGTGATCGGTGTCGCGGGGGCCACATCCGGCACGGATGGGCGCTGGCGCAGCACGGACTATCCCCTGCCACCGCATCCGCTGGGCCCCGGTGCCCTGGCGCTGGTCGCCGCCGGGGCGCGGATCGGGCAGGCGTGGCAGGTCAACCCCCGCGCCGTCCTGTCGATGCCCTATGACGACCGGCCCGCCTGCAACTATTGCGGCCAGTGCGCGCGGGGCTGTCCGCTGGGCGACAAGGGGTCGGCCGATGTGACCTTCCTGCGCCGGGCGCAGGCCACGGGGCGGCTGCATCTGGTGGCGGATGCCATTGTGACGCGCCTGCACCCCGCGCCGGACGGGCGCATCGCGCGGCTGACGGTGGTGCGGGGCCGCAGCGTGGAACAGGTCGAGACGCCGCTTCTGTTCCTGGCGGCGGGGGCGGTGCAGACGCCGCGCCTGCTGCTGCTGTCCGCCGGGCGCGACGCGCCGGACGGCATCGCCAACGCCTCGGGTCAGGTCGGACGGCACTTCATGGAAACGCTGGCCTGGCGCGCGGCCGGCCTGGTGCCGGGCCTGACCGGCAGCCACCTGGGCCTGCCGGCCGATGCCGTCTGGTGGGGGCCGGGACCGGCGCATGGGTTCCGGCTGAACCACGGCACGGCAGAGCGGGGGCTGAACGGCCCGATCAGCTATGTGTCGCGGTTGATGCCGGGGTTCGGCGCGGGGCTGAAGGCGGCGTTGCGCGCAGGGTTCGGGTCGGCACTGGCGGTCGTGGCGATCGGGCAGGTCGTGCCCGACGGCCGGTCGCGCGTCGATCTGGACCCTTCGGGGCGCGACGAGCGTGGGCTTCCGCTGGCGCGGATATCCTCGGTTCTGACAGGCGCATCGCTGGACCGGCTTCGGGCGATGCGCGACGCCACCCGCGCCGTTCTGGCCGAAGCCGGGGCCACGCTGGCGGAAGAGGCGGGCAGCCGCGACGGGTTTCTGTCGACCCATGTGTTCGGCACCGCCCGGATGGGAACCGACCCCGCCCTGTCGGTCGCAGGCCCCGATTGCCGGGCGCATGACCACGCAAACCTGTGGATCACCGACGCCTCGGTCTTTCCCGGCACGGGGTTCGGAGAGGCACCGGCGCTGACGGTGATGGCGCTGGCCCTGCGCGCCGCCGAGGCCGCCGTGGCTCGGTAGTGCCGCGAACCATCGGCCCGTGCGATGCCGGACGCGGCGCAGGCTTGTGACGAAAAACCCGCCTGCCGCAATATCTTGCGGCACGTTCCTCAGGTAGGGCCAAAGCATCGCAACGACGGCGCGACTTTGCTTCAATCTTGCAACACCTTTGCCCCGAAAGCGCCACGTCGGCGGGGTTAATCTTTCTGCACCGTTGCGAGGTCGACCGAAAGAAGGCACAAATTGGGCAAGATTGAGGCAATCCGCCACAAAGTGCGGGATATCGGGCGACAGGTGCGGCGAGAGATCGCATCACGCCCCATCGAGGGTGAAGCAGGCGTGCTGTCGCAGATCACGGGCGCATTGGTCAGGGCTGTGCTGGTGATGGTGCTGGTCGCCACGCCGTCGGTCCTGGTGCCGGGCACCGGCATGGACGGCAAGCAGATGGTGGCGCTGGTCGCGCTGTTCGCGGGCATCCTGACGTTTGTCGAGTATTTCTCGACCTATCCCGGCCTGATCGAGTTCCGCGACGCAGCCCCCTACAACCGCACGCGCTATGTCATGCTGTTCCTGATGGTGTTCCTGCTGTCGGTCGCGGCGCGCAACGACGTGGCGCCCTCGACCACGGGCGCGCTGGTGGCGGCCCTGGCGCATGTGATGGGGGCGGCGCTGGACTTTCCCTACAGCCCGGTGCGGCTGGTCACGTTGATGCTGACCGAGGGGCGCGATCCGGCGATGGCCCAGGACGTGCGCGCGGCGGCGGGGGCGGCCTACATGGTGGCGCTGCTGGTCCTGTGCGTGTTCGTGCTGGTGCTGCGGTTGCGCCAGTGGCCGGGGCAGGACCGGGCGTTCAACGTCTGGGTGAACCTGCCGACCTTCGATCCGACCGCAGGCGGCGACGTGGTGGCTCGACTCGAACGCGACGCGCGTGCCAATCTGGCGATGGGGTTCGTGCTGCCCTTCGTCATTCCGGCGGTGATGCAACTGGGGGGCATGGGCCTTGGCACCTTCGACCTCGCGGCACCGCAGACGCTGATATGGACGATTTCCGCCTGGGCCTTCCTGCCTGCCAGCCTGTTCATGCGGGGCATCGCCATGGGCCGCATCGCGTCGCGCATCCGCGACCGGCGGCGGCAGGTGGCCGAAGGTATGGCGGGCGAGTTCTCGCCGGTCTGATCCTGCTCTTGGTGCTGGCGCGGCCTGTCATGGCCGAGGGGCTGCGGCTGGCGACGTGGAATGCCGAACTGGGGCGCGCGGGGCCGGGGCTGCTGCTGCGCGACATCCTGAAGGGCGACGACCCCCAGATCGCGGCGGCGGTGCAGGTCATCGCGGCGCTGGACGCCGACGTGCTGCTGCTGACCGGGGTCGATTTCGACCACGGGCTGGTGGCCCTGACGGCGCTGGAAGCATTGCTGCCGGGCGCGGGCTATCCGCACCTCTTGGCCCTGCGGCCCAACACCGGCATGGCCACGGGGCTGGATTTGGACGGCGACGGACGGCTGGGCAGCCCCCGCGACGCGCAAGGCTGGGGCCGGTTCGCGGGTGCGGGCGGGATGGCGATCCTGTCGCGCGTTCCGGTCGACCGCTCGGCGGTGCGCGACCTGTCGGCGATGCTGTGGCGCGACCTGCCGGGCGCGATCCTGCCGCCCGGATACCTCGAAGCCCACGCCGCAGTGCAGCGGCTGTCCACGACGGGGCACTGGGTGGTGCCGCTGGTCCTGCCCGGCGGGGGCCGCCTGACGCTCTTGGCCTGGCACGCCACGCCCCCGGTCTTCGACGGCCCCGAAGACCGCAACGGGCGGCGCAACCACGACGAGGCAGCGCTGTGGCTGCGGCTGATGGAGGGCACGCTCGGCCCGGTGCCCGAGGTGCCGTTCGTCATCATCGGCGACGCCAACCTTGATCCCGAAGATGGCGAGGGGCGCAGGCAGGCCATCCGATCCCTGCTGTCCCACCCCGCCCTGCAGGACCCCGCGCCCAAGGGCACGCACGGCCGCACCGAGCCCGCCCACAAGGGCGACGCAGCGCTGGACACCGCGCTGTTCGATCCGGGGCCGGGGGGCCTGCGGGTGGACCTGGTCCTGCCCTCGGCCGACCTGACCGTGACCGCATCGGGTGTGCTGTGGCCGCCCGACGGCGACCCGCTGGCCGCCACGCTGCGCACGGCAAGCCGCCACAGGCCGGTCTGGGTGGAGGTCGACTTGCCCACCCTCCGATCACGCCCACGGCTCCCATGACTTGGCAGTGGCTCGCGCAGAGCGCAGAGCCCCTGACCCGAGGCTTTCCACACCCCACAGTGTTCACTTTGCGTTCTTGCCATTCGGTCTCTGCCCGGCTAGCATCGCACGTCACCGAATGATAGGATTCGAACGCCGACAATGCTTCCTGACGTTCAACATGTAGGCACTCCGAGACCATGCGATACACCTACTATGATTTCTTTGCCGGGGGCGGCATGGCCGGGTTTGGACTCGGTTCGGAATGGCAGTGCCTGTTCGCGAACGACATTGACGAAAAGAAGGCCGCGAGTTACCGGGCCAACCGACGCGAAGGAAAGGAACTCTTGCTCAAGGACGTGGCAAGGGTCACCCCGGATGAGATTCCCGGCATTGCCGATCTGGTTTGGGCCTCGTTCCCATGCCAGGATCTCTCGCTGGCGGGCAAGGGTGCCGGACTGGAAGGCAAGCGCAGCGGCACGTTCAAGCCTTTCTGGCAGCTTGTCCGCGACCTTGACGCCGGAAGGCGGGGCCCGAAGATGGTCGCCATCGAGAACGTCTATGGGGCGATCACAAACAATGGCGGGCGCGACTTTGCAACGCTTGCGGCATCCTTTTCCGATTTGGGGTATCATTTTGGTGCAGTGGTCGTCGATGCGGTTCACTTCCTGCCTCAGTCGCGCCCACGGTTCTTCATCATAGGCGTTCGAGGTGATCTTTGTGTTCCTGATGGTGCAGCACAGCATGCTCCATCGGCTGTCTGGCACCCGCCAGCTTTGATCGAAGGCCATGGCCTATTGTCGGCGAAGGCCAAGTCTCGCTGGCTCTGGTGGAACTTGCCAGTTCCGCAAGCGCGCGAATCGTCGCTGTCCGGCCTGATAGAGGCAGACCCCAAGGGCGTGAAGTGGCATACGACAGCAGAGACGAAATACCTGCTCGACATGATGACCGATCTGAACCGCAAGAAGGTCGAGGCGGCCAGGCTGCTTGGTTCCAGGGTCGTCGGCACGATCTATCGCCGCACGCGGCCCGACTCGGCAGGCGTAAAGCGTCAACGGGCTGAGGTTCGTTTCGATGACATCGCAGGATGCCTGCGCACACCCGCAGGTGGTTCGAGCCGACAGACCATCATGATCGTCGAGGGCGATACGGTACGTTCGCGCCTGCTTTCCCCGCGCGAAGCGGCTGCGCTGATGGGCCTGCCCGACACCTATGAACTGCCGACCCGGTACAACGATGCCTACAAATTGGCAGGGGATGGCGTGGTTGTCCCTGTTGTCCGCCATCTGGCGGCGTCGATTCTTGAACCCGTGTTGCGGCGCAATCGACTGGCCTTGGTCGCGTGACTTCCGTTAGGTATCGATCATGGCCGATCGAAACCCGGATGATACCAACTTTCCACCTTTCGAGACCGAGGATCTTCGGGCGAACCTTGCCGCTTTCATTGCCGCGCCGTTCAACGATCCTGTATTGGGCCGTGCCCGTCCGGTAGGTTCGTTCACCTGGGGCGTGTACGCGTTCTTCGACTATGACGGGGAGCCGATCTATGTTGGCCAGACCAAAGAGAAGATCAGCACGCGCATACGGCGGCACCTGACCAACCAGCGCACGGATGCCGCTGCTATGTCTGTGCTGGACCCGTTCGAGGTCTACGAAATCGAAGTGTGGCCGCTGCCGCAGTTTGAGAAGACGTCGAAGGCGGACCTTGCGGCCAAGGCCCATCTGGACGCGCTAGAGCACCTTGTCTACACCTCTGCTGTGGCCGACAGCACGTTCAAGGCTGTGTTGAATGAGAAAGATCCGCCCGCGCCGACGGTTGCTGTCATGGCACCACCGTCATTGCGCCATCGGATCGTTTCAGAGCATGTGCACAGGATCAGGTCACACCCCGACTTTCGCACAGCTCGCCGTGCGCTGATCATTTCGCGCCTGGCTCAGGTCATCGCCGAGCGCAAGGTCCAAGGCGGCTTGCGTCGGGTATTGCTGACCCAAGCCAAAAGGCTCCAATGGCTGGCGGATCGCCGCTACCACGCCCTTGGCGGCGCGGCTTCTGTCGAGATCGAGGCGAGCGGCGAGGAAGACTGAGACAACGCGATGCCTACGGGGGCACAGTGGGGCGAGGAGTGCGCAAGCTCAACTGTGAAGAAAGCGTTAGCGGAATGAGATAGTCTGTTGTTTATCAATAGCTTGATGCTCCTAACACACGTGTTAGGCCCGCGCGACCCCGCTTGACCCCGTCAGTGGCATTGGCTAGGCCACCCGCGACCCCCGAACAGGAGCCGAGCCCGTGGCCAACCCTTCCCTTCTCATCCTGGCCGGCGACGGCATCGGCCCCGAAGTCATGGACGAGGTGAAGAAGATCATCGGCTGGTTCGGCAGCCGCCGGGGGATCGTGTTCGACGTGAGCGAGGATCTGGTGGGGGGCTGTGCATACGACGCCCACGGCGTGCCCCTGACCGACTCGACGATGGCCAAGGCGCAGGCTGCCGACGCGGTGCTGCTGGGGGCCGTGGGGGGGCCTGCCTACGACAAGCTCGACTTCAGCGTGAAGCCGGAACGGGGCCTTCTGCGGCTGCGCAAGGAGATGGACCTGTTCTCGAACCTGCGCCCGGCGCAGTGTTTCGATGCGCTGGCCGACTTCAGCAGCCTCAAGAAAGAGGTCGTTGCGGGCCTCGACATCGTCATCGTCCGCGAACTGACCAGCGGCGTCTACTTCGGCGAGCCGCGCGGCATCTTCACCGAGGGCAACGAACGGGTCGGGATCAACACCCAGCGGTATACCGAATCCGAGATCGCAAGGGTCGCGCGGTCGGCGTTCGAGCTGGCCCGGCGGCGGTCGAACAAGGTCTGCTCGATGGAGAAGGCCAACGTCATGGAATCGGGCATCCTGTGGCGCGACGTGGTGCAGGAGGTGCACGACAAGGAATACCCCGACGTGGCGCTGACCCACATGTACGCCGATGCGGGCGCGATGCAGCTGTGCCGCTGGCCCAAGCAGTTCGACGTGATCGTGACCGACAACCTGTTCGGCGACATCCTGTCGGACATGGCGGCGATGCTGACCGGGTCGCTGGGGATGCTGCCCTCGGCCAGCCTGGGCCTGCCGATGGCGAACGGGCGGCCGAAGGCGCTGTACGAACCCGTCCACGGCAGCGCCCCCGACATCGCGGGCACGGGCCGCGCCAATCCCATCGCCTGCATCCTGTCGTTCGCCATGGCGCTGCGCTATTCCTTCGACCTCGGGGCCGAGGCGGCGCGGGTCGAGGCGGCGGTCGAGAAGGTGCTGGCCGACGGCGTGCGGACCGCCGACCTGATGGGTCCCGAAGGTGGCGTGCCGGTGTCGACGCAAGCCATGGGCGACGCGGTGGTCGCAGCGCTGGAGGCCAGCCTCTGACAGCGGTCGTGCCCGCCCATCTGCGCGGGGCGTTGCTGGGGCTGGCCGCCTTCGGCCTGTACGCCCTGTACGACATCACCATCAAGTACCTGGGCGGTGCCTACAGCCCGGTGCAGATCCTGTTCTGTGCCGGGCTGTTTGCCCTGCCAATGGTTCTGGCACAGGTGCAGGCGACGACAGGCCCCAAAGGCCTGCGGCCCGTGCTGCCGGGCTGGATGGCCCTGCGCGCGCTGGTGGCGCTGGTGAACGGCGTGCTCGGGGCCTTTGCCTTTGCCCTGCTGCCCTTGGCCGAGGCCTATGCCGTGTTCTTCACCATGCCGCTGATGATCGCCCTTCTGGGCGTGTTCCTGCTGGGCGAGCCGATGGACCTGCGGCGCGGGCTGGCCGTCCTGTGCGGGCTGGCGGGGGTGGCCGTGGCCCTGCAGCCGGGGCAGGCACCGGTGACGGCGGGGCACCTCGCGGCGCTGGCTGCGGCGGCGCTTGGCGCGCTGAACTATGTCATCCTGCGCCGCACCGGGCGGGTCGAGCGTCCGGCGGTGCTGCTGTTCTGGCCGATGGCGGTGCAGTTGGGGGCGACCGGGCTTGCGATGCCGTTCCTGTGGCGGCCGATGCCGCCATCGGACCTGGCGCTGACCCTGCTGATGGCGGTCGAGCTGGTGGCGGGCGGGCTGGTCATCATCGCGGCCTATCGCGCGGCGCCGGTGATCGTCGTGGCCCCCATGCAGTATTCGCAGATCCTCTGGGGCGTGGCCTTCGGGGCGCTGTTCTTCGACGAGGGGCTGGACCTGCCCACGGCCATCGGCATCCTGATCATCGTGGCCTCGGGTCTGGTGATCCTGACGCATCGCCCGCTTGCGGAAAATCGCGCCTGAGGGTGCTTCCCGCTTGCGCTTTCGGGACCGAGGCGCGACATGCAGACGGGCACGGGCAGGGCTGCCGAGGGTGGCCGGGACGGGACCTCGATGGGCGGAAACAATGCATTCGGCGCGCTGCTGGCGCTGATCTCTTTCGGCATCTTCGCCACGCATGACGTGGTGGTGAAGTTCCTGGGAAGCCAGTACTCCGCCATCCAGATCATCTTTTTCTCGGTGCTGATGGGCTTTCCGCTGGTCATGGTGATGCTGATCCGCGACCGGTCCGACGGCAACCTGCGCCCGCGCCATCCGTGGTGGACCGCGCTGCGCACGGGAGCCGCCGTGGTGACGGGGGTGACGGCGTTCTATGCCTTTTCGGTCCTGCCGCTGGCGCAGACCTATGCCATCCTGTTCGCCACGCCCCTGCTGATCACGCTTTTGGCGATTCCGATCCTGGGCGAGAAGGTGGGCATCCGGCGCGGCATCGCGGTGGTCGTGGGGCTGCTGGGGGTGATGGTGGTGCTGCGCCCCGGTGACGCCGAGCTGTCGCTGGGCCACGCGGCGGCGCTGACGGCGGCGGTGTGTTCGTCGCTGGCCTCGGTCATCGTGCGCAAGATCGGCGCGGACGAACGGGCGGCGGTGCTGCTGCTGTACCCGATGCTGGCGAACTTCGTCGTGCTGGGGGCGGCGCTGCCGCTGGTGTACAAGCCCATGCCCATCCAGCATCTGGGCATGATCGGCATCATCGCGCTGTTCGGCTTCATCGCCATGCTGTTCATCATCGCCGCGTACCGGCGCGCCGAGGCGGTGGTGGTGGCACCCATGCAGTACAGCCAGATGATCTGGGCCGCCGTCTATGGCGCGCTGATCTTTGACGAGGGGCTCGATGTATACACGATCCTTGGCGCATCCATCATCATCGCGTCCGGCATCTACATCGTCCTGCGCGAGGGCCGGAAATCGACCGGGTCCAAGGCCCCCGTCCTGCGCACCCAGGTGCGGCCCGAGACCGGCCTTCTGCCGCGCATGTCCAGCCTGATGGGGATCGGCGGCCGCTCGGGCGGCCCGCGCCTGCGCCACGACGACGCGCCGTCGGGCAAGTGACGACGGGCAAGTGATGGCCCTTGCAAAGCCGCGACCGACCGGGTAACCCCCGCCGCACGGTCGGAGCGTAGCGCAGTCTGGTAGCGCACCTGCTTCGGGAGCAGGGGGTCGGAGGTTCGAATCCTCTCGCTCCGACCAATAGAAAAAATCCCGAAAAATCAATTAGTTATATGATGGACGTTTTCCCGCCCGGAACACTTTCCCGGACAGGAAAACCGGAACAGGGTCCGGATGTTGTCCAGTCCAGATCGTAGCCGATGTCATGGCCGATCCTGCGTCGGACACTTCGGCGAACGGAGATTCGGTCTGGGGACCAGGGGAACGGCTGACCTTTCTGGCCGACGCCTCATCCCGCGTCGAGCAGCTCGCGCAGCGCCCGCACACGGGACGGGGTTACCTTCGGGGGCACTGATGCACAAATCGGCTGACGGTCGGACTGCCCCTTTCCCGGGAGAGACCTATCCCACGGCCTGTGTGACGGGAATCCCCCCAAGAATCAGCCCAAAAGGCCGATGGTATGATGAGGTTCGCCTTCATTGCCAGACACCGCCACGTCTGGCCGGTCAGCTGGTTCTGCGAAGTGCTGGAGGTCTCACCTTCTGGCTTCCACGCCTGGCTCAACCGCCCGACCAGCACCCGCGCGACCCATGACGCCAAGCTTGTCACAGTGATCGAGATGAGCTTCAAGGCCAGTGACCGCACCTATGGCGCGGGAGCTGACGACGTTGATCGAACGGCGCGGCAAGCCCGGAATGATCGTGAGCGACAATGGGACAGAACAGACCTCGAACGCGAACCTGAAGTGGTGCGCCGAGCACAAGGTCGAATGGCACTGTATCGCGCCAGGCAAGCCGATGCGAGACATGGCTCTGTCGAAAGCTTCAACGGTCGGATGCGGGATGAATTCCTCAACGAAACACTGTTCCGAAACCGCGCCCATGCCCGCGATCTGATCGCCACATGGGTCACCGACGACAACGCCGCAAGGCCCCGCTCGGCCCTCGGCTACCAGACACCCGCTGGCTTTGCCCTGCACATGACCACCGCAACCGCCCGACCCGCTGCGCGCGATGAGGGATCCGCGCCCCGGGCGATTGCTCAACCCGCGCCAACAGGCGTAAACAACCACCGGGCTCCGGTCGTGACCGGATGAAAGACCGGTGGCAGGTCAGCACGCAGCCAGCAGTACCGCCTCCGACGAAGATGTGGCAGTGTCCTACGTCCGGTATGGTTCCTCATCGCCCGCCGCGGGCGATTTCCTCCTTGGACATGATCGCCCGCAGGACGAAATCGACAATGAAGGCGCGTCTGGTGGCCAAGGCGTCGTCCGTCATGTGGTCGAAATTGTAGATCTGCGAGTTGGTGAAACGGTTGTTCAAGTAATAGAAACCCAGCGCCGCAATCGAATGGTTGAGCTGCATCGGGTCCACGCCGGGGCGGATCCTGCCCTGCTCGACGCCCTTCTTCAGGATCGCCGTCACGCGGCCAAGAAGCACGCTCGTCCGGCGCTTCACGATTCCTGATTTCTTGAGGTAGATCGCGCCCAGCAGATTTTCCTGGTTCACCAGCGCGATAAAATCGGGGTTGGCGACATAGTAGTCCCATGTCCCTTCAACCAGCCTCTGGATCGCATCCAGCGGTTCAAGGTCGTCGAGAGGAAGCGCCTCTTCCATCTTCCGGATGCCGAGATAGGCCTCTTCCAGAACCGCGATGTAGAGATCTTCCTTTGAGCCGAAGTAGTGGTAGATCATCTTCTTGTTCAGGCCCGTCGGCTCGGCGATGGCTTCGATCCCGGCCAGGGCAAAGCCCTTGTCGGCAAATTCCCGCCGCGCCGATTCCACCAGATCCGCCTTCGCCTGGTCTGCATTCCGTCCGATGCGACGCACCTTGGCCGTCGTGCCGTCCGCTTCGATCATGTCCGATCCCCCGCTGTTCGTTCGCAGATCAGCCCTTGCTGGCACCCAGCGTGAGCCCGGCAATGAAGTGACGCTGCATTGCGAAGAACATCATGACGGGCGGGAGCGCCGCAATCAACGACCCGGCGGCGAGGAGATTGAACGAGGAGATGTATTGACCCTTCAGAACTGTCAGGCCGAGTGTGATCGGACGCAGCTCGTCAGACTGGATGAGGATGAGGGGCCAGAAGAAGTCGTTCCAGATGAAGGTGAACTGAAGCACCGCCAAGGCTGCCAGCGCCGGACGGACCAGCGGCACGATGACATGGATCAGGATTTTCCATTCGCCCACCCCTTCGGCCCGCGCGGCCTCAACCAGTTCGAAAGGCAACTCGGCGATGAAGTTGCGCATGAAGAAGGTGCAAAAGCCGGTCTGGAAGGCGATCTGGAACAGGATGACGCCCCAGTAGGTGTCGTAGATCCCGAGGTCCAGCGTCAACTGCCGGACCGGGATCATCAGGATCTGGAACGGAACGAAGTTCCCCGCGATGAAAAGGGCAAGGATCACAAAGCGACCGCGAAACCTGTAAAGCGCCAAACCTGCCCCTGCGAGGGTGGACAGGAACAGCGCGCCCGCGATCGACGGCAGCGTGATGATGACGCTGTTCAAGAGGTAGACGCCGACCGAGGACGACCCGAAAACCGCCAGGAAGTTGTCGACAAAGGCCCATTCGCTGGGAATGCCCCAGTAATTGCCGCGGTTCAGGTCCGACAGCGACCGCCCTGCTGTCGCGATGATCGCGATCATTGGAAGCAGCCAGATGACCAGAGAGATCGGCAGAGCGACCTTGTACATCAGTTGACGGCGGCGGCTGGTTTCCTGGATGGGGCGGGGAAACATCAGCGGGCTCCCTTCTCGTTCCGGAGCAGGCGCATCAGGAACCAGGCGATGTAGATGTCCATGATCAGGAACAGGATCGTCGCTATGGCCGAGGCATAACCCATCCGGTAGCGCGAGATCGCGTTGTCATACATGTAGTAGGCCAGCACGTTGGACGAGTTGTAGGGGCCGCCGCTGGTCATGACCGCGACAAGGTCGAACGAGCGCAGAGCGCCGATGACCGTCACGACCAGTGCTATGAAGGTCGCCGCGCGCAGCTGTGGAAGGACGATCCTGACCAGAAGCCGCCAGCCCTTGGCCCCATCAAGGCGCGCGGCCTCGATCATCTCGGGGTTCACGCTGTTCAGGCCGGTCAGGTAGAGGATCATGCAATAGGCGGTCTGCGGCCAGAGACCCGCAATGATAATGCCGAAGGTGGCCCAATCCTCGTCAGCGAGGATCGCCGGGATGCCGATGCCCAGGGGTTTCAGCAGGGTTGCAAGCAGGCCGAAGGCCGGATCGTAGAACCAGGCAAAGATCATCCCCACGACAATCTGTGACACGACGAAGGGAAAGAAGAACAACGACTTGACCAGACGGATGCCGAACACGTTCTGGTTCAGGAACAGTGCGATGAAAAGGCCCATGACGGGTGCCAGCAGGAACAGCACCAGCCAATAGATGTTGTTGACCAGCGACGTCCAGAACACCCGGTCGCGAAAGAGTTCGCGGTAGTTGTCCAGACCCACCCATGTCTTCGGCCCGATGCCCTGCCATTCCACGAAGGACAGACCGACGGACTGGATGATCGGCCAGATCACGAACAGCGAGAACATCGACAAGGCCGGTGCGATGAAGACAAGCGGCATGATCACCAGCTTGTTGCGGCGAAAGAACGTGCCCGTCTTTCGCGGCCTGTAGGTCGCCACTGCCTGGATGTCAGCCATCGTTCCGTCCCCGGTCGAAAGGGGACCGGCGCAGGGAGCGCCGGTCCCGGGATGCACAGCTCAGAGCTTGCCGTAGATCCGCTCGCGCTCGGCCTCGATCCGTTCCAGGATCGCGTCGAGCCGGTCGGGGTTCTGCATGAACTCCTGGAAGCCCTCCATCCCGACCTTGGCCAGCGCCGGGTCGGTGTCGCGGTCGTAGAACTGCATGATCCCGCTGGCCTTGCCGAGCTGCTCGAACCCGCCCTTCGCAAAGCGGTCATCCTTGACCGAGGCACCGACGTTCGGCGGCAGCATGTCGAGCGTGCCTGCCGTCTTGGTCTGCACAGCGGCCTGTGCCGCGAAGGCGAGGAACAGGCGCGCGTCTTCCTTGTTCGTCGCGTTCTTGGGGATCATGAAGGCGTCGGTCGGCGCATCTTCCCAGATCCCGACCGCCGGGTCGATGACAGGGAAGGGGAACCATTCCACCTGCGCGCGCACGTCTTCGGGGAACATCGAGACGATGAAGGGCGCAAGCAGATACATGGCGGCGTCGCCCTGGTTCATGAAGGGCAGCGCTTCCTGGAACGAATAGGCGGGATGGTTTTCGATGAAGAAGCCCGCGCTGACCAGTTCGCCCCATTTCTGGAAAACGGCCTTCACCCGGTCATCGGTGTAGGCAACCTTTCCGTCCATCAGCTGGGCATGGAACGCGCCGCCGTTGACCCGCATGTTCAGGAAGTCGAACCAGCCGGCGGTGGGCCACAGTTCTTTCGATCCGATGGTGACCGGCTTGATCCCGGCAGCGTTCAGTTGCGCGCCGATTTCCAGAAGCTCTTCCCAGGTCTCAGGTGTCTTGGTGATCCCGGCCTTCTCGAACAGGTCCTTCCGATAGTAGAAGCCCCACGCGTAATAGGCATAGGGCACGGCATACAGCTTGCCGTCCACAGACGACGCCGTCAGGACGGCCGGCATCTTTTCGGCAAGGCCTTCCGCCGCCCAGACGTCCGAGACATCGTCCAGAAGGCCGAGATCGACGAACACCTTCATCCGGTTTCCGGCGTTCCAGGTGATCAGGTCCGGCGCATCCGACACCAGAAAGTTGCGCATCGCCACCTTGAAGGCTTCGTGGTCATAGAGGTTGAACTTGACGTCGATGTCGGGATAGGCCGCCTCGAAATCGGCGATCAGATCCTCCATCGCCTGCTTCTGCGCAGGGTCCGAGGTGTTGGCATTCATCACCAGATCGCGTGCGAAGACCGACGTCGCAAGGACCGTCAGCGCTGCGGCGCACACCGCTGTCTTGATGTATTTCATTCTTCTTCCTCCCATTTCTTCCGACCGCTTCCTGCGGGCCAGATCCTCGGCCAAATCGGCTTGGCCAACCCCTTGCCCGCCAAAGCGGGACTGCTGTTTTCCTGATGTTACTCACCAGTGAGTTATTTTTGCGCCAAGGCATTACTCCTGCTGGCGTCTGCGCATCAGAAGCGCATTCCGACCGGACTGCACCATCACGCCGTCCTGGTTGGTCACCTCGAACTCAAGCTGAACGATCCCCCGGTCGCCCGACGATGTCAGGCGCATCTCTGCGACCCTGATCGTGGCCGAGATACTGTCCCCAGCGAAGATGGGCGCCTTGAAAGACCATGTGTTCCAGCCCAGCGAAGCCACCGCCTGCAACTGCGCCTCGGCCCGGTTCTTCAACCCGTCGACAAGGCAGAGACCAAGCAGCCCGTGGGCGATCCGTCCCGGAAAGCCCTGTTCCCGCGCGAAAACGTCATCCATGTGGACGTCGAAGAAGTCGCCCGACATGCCGGCGAAAGCCACGATATGCGCTTCGGTCACCGTGATCCGGCCGGTACGGAAAAACACCCCGACGTGAAGGTCGTCGTAGAAGTAATTGCCGGCGGGCAGGGGCGGGGCCTTGCTGTCCATCATGCTGCCGCCTCGTGGCCTCGAACGACACCGGCCGACGTGCTGAGGGTTTGACCATTGCTGTCAAAGAGGTGGCAGTATTCATCGCGGATCATGGCGGTCACAGTCATGCCCGAGCGTGGCGGTCGCTCGCTGTCGGCCTTGATGATGATGTCCTGCGTGGCCTTGGTCCTGCCATAGGCATAGGCGATCCCGCCCAGGTTCTCGACCACGTCGATCCGGACTTCCAGCCCGGGACCGGCAGAGGTTCCCGCGAAATGCTCGGGCCGGATGCCGATGGTCACCTCCTGACCGGGAACGACAGACGCAGCCTCTCTTAGCGGGATCAGCAGGATGTGGTCGGGCGCATCCGGCACCGAAACCTGCGCCTCGGTCTGCGCGCGATTGACCACCCGCGCCTTCAGGAAATTCATCCGGGGCGAGCCGATGAACCCCGCCACAAACTGGTTGTCAGGCGAAGTGTAAAGATCGAGCGGGGAACCGACCTGTTCGACCCTGCCGTCGCGCAGCACCACGATCTTGTCGGCCATCGTCATCGCCTCGACCTGGTCATGGGTGACGTAGATCATCGTGGCGCCGATTTCGTTGTGCAGCTTTGATAACTCGACGCGCATCTGCACGCGCAACTCGGCGTCGAGGTTCGACAAGGGTTCGTCGAACAGGAATACCTTGGGCTCGCGCACGATGGCCCGACCGATGGCAACCCGCTGCCGCTGCCCCCCCGACATGTCCTTGGGCTTGCGCTGGAGAAGGTGAGTGATCTGCAAGATATCGGCGGCCTTGCGGACCCGCTTTTCCAACTCCGCTTGCGGAGTCTTGGCCATGCGGAGGGCAAAACTCATGTTCTCGGCGACGGTCATATGCGGGTAAAGCGCATAGGACTGGAACACCATCGCGGTACCACGATCCGCCGCTTCGACCTCGCTCATGTCCTCGTCGCCGATCAGCAACTGACCGGACGTGATCTTTTCCAGGCCGCAGATCATCCGCAGAAGTGTGGACTTGCCGCACCCGGACGGGCCGACGAAGACCACGAACTCACCGTGCCTGGCTTCGAGGTCGACCCCTTTGATGACATCGACCGAACCGAAGGATTTCCGCACGTTCTTCAGGATGACATCAGCCATTTGTGTACCAACCCGGGATCACGCCCCGCCCCATCGTTTCGTGGCCCCCGCTCATGCCCCCTCCACCCATCTTTCGGCCTGGGTGCCGATGTGCAGGTGAACCGACTTGAGTTCCGTGTATTCCTCGATTCCGTAGCGGCCCGTCTCGCGTCCGTTGCCGGATTGCTTGAACCCGCCCAGAGGCAGCTCCGGGTAGCCTTGCAGGGCGGAGTTCACCCAGACCCGGCCCGCCCTGATCCGCCGCGAACAGGCAAGCGCCGTGGACAGGTCGTTGGTCCAGACATAGGCGGCCAATCCGTAGTCCGAGTCGTTTGCCAGCCGGATCGCCTCGTCCAGACCGTCGAAGGCCATCACCGCAAGGACAGGCCCGAAGATCTCTTGCCGCGCCACGGCCATCTCGGGCGTCACATCCGCCAGAACCGTGGGTGGATAATAAAGCCCCGAATGGTTCTCGGGATCTCCCCCGCAAATGATCCGCGCGCCGTTCCGCACGCCATCGCGGACCGAGGCATCAATCCGGTCGAACTGCGCCCGGTTGATGATCGCCCCGATCCGCGACGACGGATTCAGCGGGTCCCCCATCCGCAGGAGTTGCAGCCTCTCGGCGAGGCGGTTCTCGAACGCCTCGGCGATCCGTGCTTCGACCAGAAGGCGCGAGCCTGCGATGCAGCATTCGCCCATGTTGATCGTCGCGGCCTTGATCACGCCATCCACAGCGGCGTCCAGATCGCAGTCGGCAAAGACGACCGAGGGCGATTTCCCCCCCAGTTCCAGCGACAGTTTCTTGATGTTGACCGCCGAGGCCGCAATCGCCGCCCGCCCGACGCGGGTTGATCCGGTGAAGGCCACCATGTCCACATCGTCGCTATCCAAAAGCGCCTGGCCCACAGGGTCGCCCGTGCCTGCCACGATGTTGCAGACCCCGTCTGGCAGCCCCGCCTCTTTCAGGTAGCGGCCCAGCATCAGCGCCGTGCCCGAGGTGAACTCGCTGGGCTTGACCACGACGGAACATCCCGCCGCGAGCGCAAACGGCAGCCGTTCGGACAGGATCAGCAGGGGAAAATTCCAGGGCGTGATGATGCCGACGACCCCGATCGGTTCGCGCAGCACAAGGCCCAGCATCGCTTCTCCCAGCGTGTTGTGGCTGTCACCATGCAAGGTGCGCGCGGCACCGGCGGCATAGTCCCAAAGCTCGGCCGCAAACAGGACCTCGCCTTTCGAGGCGGCCAGCGGCTTCGACGTCTCCAGCGTCTCGATCAGGGCCAGTTCGTCGGCATTGCGCCGCAAGGCCTCCGCCACCTCTCGCAGCACGCCCGCCCGATCACCGCCATAGGCAAAGGCCCAGGTCCCGGCCTCGAAGCTGGACCGGGCCGCCGCGATGGCAGCCACCGCATCCGCCCGGGTGGAGGCCGGATAGTGGCTGACCACCCGTCCATGTGCCGGGCTTTCGCGGGATATCACGCCACCATCCACGGCATCGGTAAACTGCCCGGCGATGAAGTTCCGGTACCGCGTCGGCGCGGCGAAGATACGTTCGGCCAGGTCAAGCATGTCGAGCGCCCGCCTTTTCAACTCGGGTTTCTGCCCCGGATGCATCGCTGACGAAGCAACCCGGGTCCATGAGCGTGAGATCGGGTGAAATCACGGGCAGGAACGCCATGCGGTCCAGCACATGCCGTTGCAGGTCGGTCCCGGGTGCGATCTCGACCAGCGTCACGCCGTCAGGCGTCAGTTTGAACACCGCGCGTTCGGTCACATAGGTGATGGGCTTGGACCGCTCGCGGGCAGCGGGACCACAAAAGGTCACCTCGCGGACGCGCCCGACGAATTTCGGGATACGCCCCTCGCGAGCGATGGTCAGGATGCCGTCACCGACCTGGACATCAAGACCGCCCGTCTCGAACGTGCCACAGAAGACAACCGCCTTCGCGCCCTGCGAGATATCCACGAATCCGCCGGGGCCCACCACGTCCTGACCAAGACGGGACACGTTCACATTGCCCTCGGCATCCACCTCGCCAGCGCCCAGAAAGGCCATGTCGACACCGCCGCCGCTGTAGAAATCGAACTGGTCGGTGGACCGCATGATGGCACCGGGGAAGGCCGCGGCACCGAACAGCGCCCCGTCGATCAGCTGGCCATTGTGAATGCCCTGTTCGACCGTCAGCCAGATGTCCTTCAGTCGGGCCTGCTCGGCAAGGACAGCCGCAATGCCGCCCGGAATGCCATAACCGAAGTTGACCGATTGCCCCACGCTGATCTCGATTGCGGCCCGGCGGGCAATGACGGCACGTGCGCCGGTCGGCAGGGCAAGGCCATCAAACTTTGCGTCCATGACCACGCTGACGTGGGGCAGGCCCGCAAGGCTCGGCTCGTAGCCGCCTGCATGGGTTTGCGGCTGGTCCGGTGCCAGAACGACCTGATCGACCAGCACGCCCGGGATCTGCACCAGGCGGGCAAGGCAGTCCTTGCCCCGCCGCTTCTCACGCACTTGCGCCAGCACGCGGCCGCCCGAATTTCGCGCACTCAGCGCCACGACATGGGCATCAAGATCACCGGCCTCTTCGGCGCAGGAAATGTTGCCTTGCTCGTCGCAATAGGTACCGCGCACGATCGCCACATCCGGACGGATCGGCAGATAGCGGATGTAATCCTCGCCGCCGAGAGTGACGATCTCGCTGATCGGTCCCGCCTTTCTGGCCGCCTCATTCGCCGCCCCGCCGCCGAACCGGGGATCGTAGACAGTGTCCAGTCCGACGCGTGTGATAAGGCCCGGACGATTCGCCCCGGTTTCCCGCATCAAGAGCGAGATGACCCCGGAAGGCAGGGTGAACGCCTCGATCCGGTTTTCGCGCGCCAGGGCCTGCATCCGCGGCGACCAGGACCAATGGCCGCCGATCACGCGCCGCACCATGCCCGGATGGGCAAAACGGTTGACCCCGCGCGCCTTGCCGTCGCCAACCCCCAGAGCATGGACCAGAACCAGATCGCGCGGATGGCCCGTCGCCCGAAACCGCTCCTCGATGGCCGCGAAGATCGCATCCGCCTCGAGCATGCCGCCGCCATTTCCGGTGATCGCGACCACGTCGCCATCCCGGATGGTCCCGGCTGCCGCACAGGCCGACACTTCGATCACGGTGAGTTCCTCATCCGCTGGTTTATTCACCCACCGGAGAGTTACAAAGATTCGATCATCTGTCAACGCGTCGTTCACGCCACCTGAGCCGGCTCGGCAGTCCCGGGTCGGGGCATGGGGGACGACATCGATGTTGCTGATACGGAAGTTTGCCGAGGTCAGGGAATCGATCTGCCTCATTTCGTGGGGACTTAGCTGGAAGTCCACGATGTCGAAGTTCGCCTGCATGTTCGTCTTGCGGGTCGATATCGTGTTCAGTGCCACGCCCGTCTGCAGGATCCACCGCAGCGCCACCTGCGCCGCAGTCTTTCCATTGCACTCGCCGATGCCCGAAAAAAGCCGGTGCTTGAAGATCTCACCGCGGGCGAGCGAGCAGTAGGTTCTTGATCCCACGGTTTGATGGTGCGATCCTTTCGAAGGAGTGGAAGGTAGGACTTTGGGACAAGTTCGTCATGGGTGTGCCGCGCCCACGACCGCACTCTCGGACCGGGCCTCGACCTCGTCTGCTGCCCGAACCGAAACCGACCACCATCAACCCCAAGGACTCTCGCCTTGAACGAGGGGCGACCGGGGGGCAGGTCACGGCACGGCGGATCACGAATTCCGCAGCGGGGCCGATCGGGGTTCCAATCGGTGGGTCTTGCCCTACCATGGCGGCAGACCGCGACCATCGCGGCCCTGCCGCGCCGGAGGGGAACATGTCGATCTGGAAGCAACTCGTCCTCGGCTGTCTGGTCGTGGCCGCAGCGGTGGCCGGGTGGGCGGCCTACGTGCCTGCGGCACGGCCCTGGCTGGACTGGGCGGGGCTGCTGCAGCCGCTGCAGGACCTCGGACTGGTCGCGCCGGTGCAAGAGGCGGCTGCGGTGCAGCGGCAGGCATCGCCCTCGGGCGGACCGGTGGTTGTCGCCAAGGCCCCCGCGATGCGGGCTCTGGTGGACAGCGTCACGGCCCTGGGGTCGGCGCGGGGCGCGCGGTCGGTGGTGATCGAGGCCGAAGTTCTGGGGCAGATCCTGTCGCTGGACGTCCAGCCGGGCCAGTATGTCGAGGCCGGATCGGTGATCGCGCAACTGGACATCGAGGCCGCGCAGATCGCATTGGACCGCGCGACGCTGATCCTGGCCGACGCGCGCACCACGACCGAGCGCGTGCTGGCGCTGCAGGCGCGGGGGTCGGCCACCGACCTGCAGGTGCAGGAGGCGGACCTGGCGCTGAAGACCGCCGAACTGCAGCACCGCGAGGCGCTGTTCGAACTGGATCGCCACCGCATCGAGGCCCCGATTTCGGGCTGGGTCGGCATCCTGGCGGTCGAGGCAGGCGACCGCATCGCCCCCGGTGTCGAGATCACGCGGATCGAGGACCGGTCGAGCCTGATCGTGGACTTCCGGGTGCCCGAACGGGTGGTCAGCCGCCTGGCGCCGGGCGATGCCCTGACCGTCACGCCGCTGGCCGATCCCGGCGCGCTGTTGCCGGGCCGCATCGTGGCGCTGGACAACCGTGTGGACGAAACCAGCCGCAGCCTGCTGGTGCAGGCCTCCATCGACAATGCCGAAGACGCCCTGCGCGCGGGCATGGCGTTCTCGGTTGTTCTGGACTTCACGGGCGGGGATTATCCGGCCGTCGATCCGCTGGCGATCCAGTGGGATGCAACCGGTGCCTTTGTCTGGATCGTGCGGGACGGCAAGGCACAGCGTCTGGCCGTTCGCATCATCCAGCGCAACAGCGATGCCGTGCTGGTCGAGGCCGACCTGGCCGAGGGCGACCTGGTGGTGACCGAGGGCGTGCAGGCCCTGCGTCCGGGGACCGACGTCCGGGTGGCACCGGGCGATGGGGCGTCGGCCTCGGCCAGCGGCCAACCCGCGCCGCGCGGCTGACCCTTCCACGAAGGAGTATACGGAATGTCCGGCACCAAGACCGACAGCGCCGCCCTGAACGCCAGCGGCACGGCCCTGTTCGTGCGTCGCCCGATCCTGGCCTTCGTGCTGAACGCGCTGATCGTGCTGGCGGGGCTTGCGGCGCTGTCCTCGACCGAGGTGCGCGAACTGCCCGACGTGGACCGCCCCGTTGTCACCGTTTCGACCGACTTCCCCGGTGCGGCCCCCGAAACCGTCGACCGCGAGATCACGGCGGCCATCGAAGGGGCGGCGGGCCGGGTGGCGGGGGTCAAGTCGATCTCGTCCAGCTCGCGGTTCGGCGCGAGCCGGGTCACGGTCGAGTTTCGCGACGACGTCGATCTGGACGTGGCCGCGACCGACCTGCGCGACGCCATCGCCCGCATCGCGAACACCCTGCCCGACGAGGCCGAGGACCCGCGCACGGTCAAGGCCGATGCCAATTCGGATGCGGTCCTGCGCATTGCCGTCACCTCGGCCAGGCTGTCGCCGCAGGACCTGACCCTGCTGGTCGAGGACCTGGTCGAGGACCGGCTGCTGTCGGCCCCCGGCGTTGCCGACCTGCAGGTCTTCGGGGACCGCGAACAGGTGTTCCGGGTGGACATCGACCAGATGCAGCTGGCAGGGCGCGGGCTGACGCTGGCCGATGTGCGCGACACGCTGCGCAACGTCGCCTTCGACGCGCCTGCAGGCAGCTTGAGTTCCGACCGCCAGAGCCTTCTGGTGCGCACCACCGCCTCGATCACCACCGCAGCCCAGTTCGAGGCGCTGGAAGTGGCCCCCAACGTCAGGTTGGGCGAGGTGGCGATGGTCACGTTGGGGCCCGACACCGGCCAGTCGATCCTGCGCGCGAACGGCCAGACGGGAATCGGGCTGGGCATCATCCGGCAGGCGCAGAGCAACACGCTGGACATCTCCGAGGCCGTGGCGCAGGTGATAGACGAGTTGCGCCCGATCCTGCCCGAAGGCGTGGACATCTTCATCACCTCCGACAGTGCCACGTTCATCAAAGGCGCAATCCACGAGGTCGAGATCGCGCTTGGCCTGTCGGTGCTGATCGTGACGGCGATCATCTGGTTGTTCCTGCAGGATGTCCGTGCCACGCTGATCCCGGTCATCGCGATGCCGGTGTCGCTGATCGGGACGCTGGCGGCGATCTGGCTGGTGGGGTTCTCGGTCAACATCCTGACCTTGCTGGCGCTGGTGCTGGCCACCGGGATGGTGGTCGATGACGCCATCGTCGTGCTGGAGAACATCGTGCGACGACGCTCCGAAGGGATGGGCGCGCGGGCGGCGGCGGTGCTGGGCACGCAGCAGGTATTCTTTGCCGTGATCGCCACCACCACCACACTGGCCGCCGTGTTCATTCCGCTGTCCTTCCTGCCGGGCCAGACCGGCGGGCTGTTCCGCGAATTCGGGTTCACGCTGGCCATCTCGGTCCTTCTGTCGTCGGTCACGGCTCTGACGCTCTGCCCGGTGCTGGCCAGCCGGATGCTGAAAGGGGCTGATGCGGGGCACGCCACGGGGGGGCCGGTTGTGTGGCTGGGCGACCGGCTGGCCGGGTTCTACCGCTGGTCGCTGCACCGCTGTCTCGATGCGCCGCTGGTGGCGCTGACCGTGGCCGGGCTGTTTGCCGCGACGGCGGTGCTGCTGTTCGGCGGATTGCGCCAGGAGCTGACCCCGCCCGAAGATCGCGGCGTGATCCTGTTCCAGGTGCAGGCCCCGCAGGGCGTGGCGCTGGACT
The DNA here is from genome assembly GCA_052387255.1 of Gemmobacter sp. Classification (GTDB taxonomy): domain Bacteria; phylum Pseudomonadota; class Alphaproteobacteria; order Rhodobacterales; family Rhodobacteraceae; genus JBBQXK01. Next base: position 62,262 of record JBQTJI010000043.1, read on the forward strand.
ACACCAACGGCAAGATGCGCCAGATCGAGGCCATCCTGGAACCCTACCGCGCCAGCGGCGAGGTGATCAGCGTCTTTGCCATCACCGGGCAGGGGGGGCAGGACAACCGGGGCTTCATGGTGGCCTCGTTGGCCGACTGGTCGGCACGCGTCCGCAGCCAGCAGGCGATTGCAGCCGAGATCAACGCGCAACTGTCCGGCGTGATCGGGGTGCGTGCCTTTGCCATCCAGCCGAACTCGCTGGGCATCCGGGGGGCGGGGCAGGGGCTCAGCTTTGCCCTTGTGGGCGACGATTACGGCTCCCTGGCCGACGCCGCCCGCGCGCTGGTCGATGTGATGGGCGAGAACCCGGCCTTCGGACAGGTGCGCCTGGGTTACGACACGACGCAGCCGCAGCTGTTCATAGAGGTGGACCGCACGCGGGCCGAGGATCTGGGCGTGGACATCGACGGCCTGGGAGAGGCGCTGCAGGCCGTGCTGGACGGGCGGTCGGTGGGGGCATTGTACCTGGGTGACCGCAGTTTCGACATCAAGATGGTGTCCACCAGTGTCGCCGTGAACGATCCGGGCGACCTCGAGCGCATCTTCGTGCCGACGGACGACGGCCAGATGGTGCCGATCTCGGCCTTCGTCACGCTGACCGAGCGCGCTGTCGCCCCCGAACTCAGCCGCGAGGTGCAGTTGCGGTCGGTGCCGGTGACGGCAGGGCTGACCCCCGAAACGGGCCTGGGCGAGGCGCTGGCCGAGGTCCGGCGGCTGGCCGAGGGGTTGCTGCCGCCGGACGCCCGGATCGAGCCCCTGGCCGAGGCGGCATCGCTGGGCGAAACCTCGTCGGGCCTGCTTTTGACCTTCGGCTTTGCGCTGGTGGTCGTGCTGCTGGTGCTGGCCGCACAGTTCGAAAGTTTTGTCTCGGCCGTGATCGTCATGGCCACGGTGCCGCTGGGCCTGGCCTGCGCGGTGTTCGCGCTGGTGGCGACGGGGGGCAGCCTGAACGTCTACAGCCAGATCGGGCTTGTCCTGTTGGTCGGCATCATGGCCAAGAACGGCATCCTGATCGTCGAGTTCGCCAATCAGTTGCGGGACGAGGGGGCGGATGTGCGCCGGGCCATCGAGGCTGCGTCGAACATCCGCCTGCGCCCGGTGATGATGACGATGGTGGCCACGGTGCTGGGCGGTCTGCCCCTGGTGTTCGCAACCGGCGCGGGGGCCGAGGCGCGCGAGGTGCTGGGCTGGATCATTGTCGGCGGGCTGGGGCTGGCCACCATTGCCACGCTCTACATCACGCCGGTCGCCTATCTGCTGCTGGCCGGGCTGTCCAAGCCCAAGGCGGCGGAAGAGGCGCGGCTGTCGCGCGAACTGGCCGAGGCATCGGCCCGGCAGATGGACGCACCGGCCTAGGGGCCGACCACCACGTCGGCCCTTCGCGATCCGTTGATCACGCGGCGGATGTTCGGCATGTCGTTGCCGTCGATCCAGGCCCGCGCCGCCACGGGATCGCGCCCATGGTGGGCCCAGCGGGCGACCAGGCGGCGGTCCAACTCGGCCTCGGGCACGTCGATGTAGACCGTCAGGTCGAACAGCGGGGCCAGGTCGCGCCAGGGGTCTTCGTCCAGCAGCAGGTAGTTGCCCTCGACCACCAGCAGCCGGTCGTCCGCCGTCACCACATCAGCGGCGGCGCGCGACAGTTCCATCGAGCGGTCGAAGATCGGGATCGCCACTTCCTCTCCCGCCCGAAGCCGCCGGATCAGGTGCAGGAAACCGGCGGCGTCGAAGGTTTCGGGTGCACCCTTGCGCAACCGCAGGCCGCGCGCGTCCAGCACGGCGTCGTCATAGTGGAACCCGTCCATCGGCACCGCCCGCGCGCCGGGACCCAGGGACGCGACCAGGGCTGCGGCGAGTGTAGACTTTCCCGCGCCGGGCGGCCCCGCCAGGGCGGTGATGAACCGGCCCGGCCCGGTGGCGCGCCCCCGAATCAGCCGGGCCAGTTCCTCTGCCGTCATGCCGCTGCCACGACACCTTCGGGCACCTTAGCCCCGGTCATGAAGGCCACAGCATCCGACATGGTATAGTCGCCGGGCTTGATCACGCACAGCCGCGATCCCAGGCGGTGGATGTGGATACGGTCGGCCACCTCGAACACATGGGGCATGTTGTGGCTGATCAGGATGATCGGGATGCCGCGCGAACGGACATCCCGGATCAGTTCCAGCACCTTGCGCGATTCCTTCACCCCCAGGGCGGCGGTTGGTTCGTCCAGGATCACGACCTTGGACCCGAAGGCGGCGGCGCGCGCCACCGCCACCCCCTGCCGCTGGCCCCCCGACAGGGTTTCCACCGCCTGGTTGATGTTCTGGATCGTCATCAGCCCCAGTTCGTTCAGCTTCTCGCGGGCGAACTTCTCCATCCGTGCCCGGTCAAGCTGGCGGAACACCTGACCCATGATCCCCGGCTTGCGCAATTCGCGCCCCATGAACATGTTCTCGGCGATGGACAGGGCGGGCGACATGGCCAGCGTCTGGTACACCGTCTCGATCCCCGCCGCGCGGGCCTCGATGGGGGTCTTGAAGGCGATCTCGCGGCCTTCAAGCCAGATGTGCCCCTCGTCGGGGATCACGGCACCCGAGATCGCCTTGATCAGCGACGACTTGCCCGCCCCGTTGTCGCCGATGACCGCCAGGATTTCGCCCGGATACAGCTCGAAGTCGCAGTTGTTCAGCGCGGTGACCTTGCCGTAGCGCTTGTACAACCCGCGCGCCTTGAGAATCGGTTCCATCAGCCAGACACCTTTCTGATCCACTGGTCGACCGCGACCGCAAAGATGATGAGCACGCCGATCAGGAAGAAGGTCCATTGCGGGTCGGTCCCGACCAGGCGCAGGCCCATCTCGAACACGCCGACGATGAGCGCGCCGAAGAACATCCCGACGATGCTGCCCCGCCCGCCGAACAGCGATATGCCCCCGATCACCACGGCGGTGATCGACTGGATGTTGCCCAGTTGGCCGGTGGAGGCCGTGGGCGACACCGACCCGAAGCGCCCGATCATCACCCATCCGGCGATGGCGCAGAACAGGCCCGCCAGGGCATAGACCTGGATCAGCACCTTCTGTGTCGGAACGCCCGCCAGTTCCGCCGCCGCCGGGTCATCCCCGGTGGCATAGACGTATCGCCCCCAGGCCGTCTGTCGCAGCACATAGGACATGACCGCAACCAGCGCGATCATCAGGAACACGGCGTACAGGATCTTCACGCCCCCCGGCTGGATCGACTGGCCCCAGAATTGCAGGGCGGGGGCCACTTCCTCGATATCGGCCGATCGGATCGTCTCGTTGGCCGAGAAGATGAAGTTCGACGCCAGCAGCACCTGCCAGGTGCCAAGGGTCACGATGAAGGGCGGCAGCTTCATCTTGGCGATCAGCCAGCCGTTCACCGCCCCCATGGCGGTGCCAAGCGCCAGGCCGATGACGATGGAGGCGGGGGCCGGGATGCCGTAGCGGAACGTCATCTGCCCCATCAGCACCGACGAGAACACCGCGATGGCCCCGACCGACAGGTCGATGCCCGCCGTCAGCACGACGATGGACTGCGCGCAGCCCAGGATGCCGACAATGGCGATCTGCTGCAGGATGACCGACAGAGTACCCGCCTTGAAAAAGTTTTCGGACAGAAGGCCGAAGATGATGAGCGCCACCAGAAGCACGATCATCGGCACCGCCGAGGGCGTCTGATGCAGCCAGTGCTGAAGTTTCTTCAGTGCCGAGGTGTCTTCGTGGAACTCGGCGACTTTCTCGGTCGCACCCTTGAGGCCCGCCTCATAGGTGCCCGAGACCGCCTTTGCGTCTTCGGCCATTGGTCCCCTCCCCTGGGCCCGCCCCTGTCCGGGCGGTACTTATGACAAGGGCGGCACAAAGGCCGCCCTTGTTCGGGTTCATGTTCGGTCAGGTTGCGCCACAAATCAACTGCGGCTTGCGACGGGGCGCATCAGCCCCAGCACAGCTCCGTGCCCTTGGCGGTGTCGATGGAGGTAACGCCATCGACCGGCTTGTCGGTGATCAGCGCGACGCCCGTGTCGAAGAACGCCTTGCCTTCGGTCGGCGCGGGCTTGGTGCCGTCCGCCGCGAACTTGGCAATCGCCTCGATCCCAAGCGACGCCATCAGCAGCGGATACTGCTGCGAGGTCGCCCCGATCACGCCGTCCTTGACGTCGGCCACGCCGGGGCAGCCACCATCGACCGACACGATAAGCACGCCTTCCTTGCCCGCGGCCTTCAGCGCCTCGAAGGCACCCGCAGCCGAGGGTTCGTTGATCGTGTAGACCACGTTGATGTCGGGGTCCTTGGCGAGCAGGGCCTCCATCGCCTTGAGGCCGCCCTCTTCGTTGCCCGCCGTCACCTCGTTGCCGACGATGCGGGGATCGGTTTCGTCGCCCCACTTGTTCGGATCGCCAAGGTCGATGCCCATGCCCTGCAGGAAGCCCTGGTCGCGCAGCACGTCGACCGACGGCTGGCTGATCGCCAGATCCAGAAGGGCGATCTTGGCGTTGGCGGCTTCGGCGCCCAGCGTGGCATTCGCCCACTGGCCGATCAGCAGACCGGCCTGGAAGTTGTCGGTGGCAAAGGTCGCGTCTGCCGCGTCGATCGGGTCGAGCGGGGTGTCGAGGGCGATCACCAGAACGCCGGCGTCACGGGCGGCCTTGACCGAATCGACGATGGCCTTGGTGTCGGACGCGGTGATCAGGATGCCCTTGGCTCCGTCGGCCACGCAGGCCTCGATGGCGGCAACCTGGCTTTCATGGTCGCCGTCGATCTTGCCGGCATAGGATTTCAGGGTCACACCCAGTTCGGCGGCCTTGGCTTCGGCACCCTCTTTCATCTTCACGAAGAAGGGGTTGGTGTCGGTCTTGGTGATCAGGCAGGCCGAGGTCTGGGCCATCGCGGGGGCCGCCGACATCAGCGCAAGCGCAGCAGCGCCCCAAAGGGCCTTTGCTTTCAGTTTCATCCGTGTTCCTCCCAAGGGTCGTTGCAAGCTCGACGCAGACGTTCCTCCCGCTGCGGTAAACGCAGATGACCCGATTCCCGTCCCGGCGTCAAGTTAAATAAATCAATCTGATTTAGTATTGACAGCCCGCCCCCGCGCCCCGCAGTGTCGGCGGTGGAGGGGAGGGTTCGCCGGATGCGGGCCGCCCAGGGAGGAACGGCTGCCAGACCACAGGGCATGGCACGCACCATGCCGCATCGTGGCCTGTTGGCGCAAGAAGATGGAGTTCGACCGCATGCTGATCGGCATCCCGCCGCTTCTGGGGCCAGACCTTTTGCATGCGTTGCGCGCCATGGGCCACGGCGACGAAATCGCGCTGGTCGATGCCAATTATCCTGCGGCGGCGCAGGCCCGCCGCCTGATCCGGGCCGACGGGCTGGCCCTGATCGACGTGCTCGAGGCGGTGCTGCGGGTCCTGCCGCTTGACCGCGACGGGGCCGGCGCAATCTTCCGTGCCGCCTTGAACAACGACCCGGCTGAGGCAGGCCCGATCCACCGCAGGATCGACGCGCTGTGTGCCGAACGGGCACCCGGTTTCGCCGTGATCCCGCTGGCAGGGTCCCATCTCTATCCCCGCATCGGTGCGGCCTTTGCGCTGGTCGCGACCGGCGAGATGCAGACCTTCGCCAACGTGATCCTGCGCAAGGGCGTCATCGCCGCGGCGGGTGCATGAGCCCCCTTGCCGACAGCGCCGCCGAACGCGGCTATCCCGCCGATGATCCGGGTCGGCGCGGGTCGAACCAGCAGGGCATGCGGGCGCACAACGAACGACTGGTCCTGTCGCTGGTGCGCCAGCACGGGGCGCTGGCGAAGTCCGACATCGCGCGGATCACCGGGCTGTCGGCGCAGACCGTGTCGGTGATCATGCGCGCGCTTGAATCCGATGGCCTGCTGGGGCGGGGCATTCCGGTGCGGGGCCGCATCGGCCAGCCGTCCGTCCCCATGCACCTGATCGCCGAGGGGGCCTACTTTCTGGGACTGAAGATCGGACGGCGGTCGGCCGACCTGACGCTGATCGACTTTACCGGACGGGCCCGCGCCACAAGTCGCCGCATCTACCGCTATCCCACGCCCGATGCCGTCCTGGCCTTTCTGGCCGAGGCCCTGCCCGCCGTTTCCGCGACCCTGCCCCAGGGCCACCAGGGCCGGATCGGCGGCATCGGCATCGCCATGCCCTTCCAGTTGTGGAGCTGGACCGACCACCTGAACGCCCCCCAGGCCGAGATGGATGCCTGGCGCGACCGCGACATCCAGGCCGAGGTGGCGGCCCTGTCGGGCCTGCCCGCCTTCGTCCAGAACGACGCGACCGCCGCCTGCGGGGCTGAACTGGTGTTCGGCACCGGAGAGCGTCCGCGCGATTTCCTGTACTTCTACTTCGGCTACTTCATCGGTGGCGGGCTTGTGCTGAACGGGCGGCTGTTCACCGGGCGCACCGGCAATGCGGCGGGCGTCGGCCCCATGCCCGTGCCCGGCCGGGACGGCAGCATGCGCCGCCTGCTGACCGTGGCGTCGCTGTCGACCCTGGCCGCCGCGATGCGGGCGGCGGGCAAGAACCCCGACCCCCTGTGGGACGAACCCGACCGCTGGCAGGTCGATGCCCGCGTGCTGTCCGACTGGATCGGCCGGGCCGCCGATGGCCTGGCCAGCGCGATCATGAGCGCCACGGCATTGCTGGAACTGGACGCCGTCCTGATCGACGGCTGGATGCCCGCCGATGTCCGCCGCAGGATGACCGAGGCCACGCAAGCAGCCTTCGGGGGCCTCGACCATTCCGGCATTGCCCCGCCCGCCATCCGCGAAGGCACCATCGGCCCCCAGGCCCGCACCCTGGGGGCTGCTGCCGTGCCGTTGTCGCAGCGCTATCTGCTCGACCCTTCAGCCATGCTGAAGGACGTCTAGGCGCGATACGACCCGTGCAGCGCCCAGTCGGCGGCACTGAACCGGTCGGTCGCGAAATTGCCCTGGTGCCAGTAGGGATAGATCAGCGGCAGACGGCTGACCTCGTTCAGCCGGGCCTGTTCCTCGGGCGTCAAGACCAGCCCGACCGCGCCGAAATTGTCCAGGAACTGCGCCTCGGTGCGCCCGCCGACGACCAGCGACGACACGCCGGGCCGCCCCAGCAGCCAGGCCAGCGCCACCTGCGCCGCCGAGATGCCGCGCGCCTCGCCGATCGACACCAGCACGTCGACGATGTTCCACAGCCGGTTCTCGTCGCGGATCGGCGGCTCGGTCCAGCCGTTCGCCTGCCGCGACCCGGCCGGGGCCGGCTGGCCCCGCCGGTGCTTGCCGGTCAGAAGCCCCGCCGCCAGCGGCGACCAGACCAGCACGCCCAGGCCCTGATCGACCGAGATCGGCAGCAGTTCATACTCCGCCTCGCGCGCTTCCAGCGTGTAGTGGATCTGCTGCGTCACAAAGCGCGGGCGGCAGTCGCGGTCGCTGGCGGCCAGCGATTTCATCACGTGCCAGCCGGAATAGTTGGAACAGCCGATGTAGCGCACCTTGCCTTGGGTCACCAAGGTGTCCAGCGCCGCCAGCTTTTCCTCGACCGGGGTCGTGCCGTCCCATTCGTGGATATAGTAGATGTCGATGTAGTCGGTGCGCAGCCGCTTCAGGCTTTTCTCGCATTCGCGGATCAGGTGGTGGCGCGACGTGCCCTGGTCGTTCGGCCCCGGCCCCACCGGCATCCGCGCCTTGGTCGTGACCAGCACGTCGGCGCGCCGCCCCTCCAGCACCTCGCCCAGAATCTCCTCGGCAAGACCGGCGGAATACATGTTGGCGCAGTCGATCAGGTTGACGCCATGCGCGATGTTCAGGTCCACCAGCCGCCGCGCATCTGCCGCCCCTTGGGTTCCGACCATGGCAAAGGGGCCGCTGCCGCCGAAGGTGAAGGTGCCCATCGAGATTGCCGAGACCTTGAGGCCCGACCGTCCAAGTGTCCTGTATTCCATGATTCCCGCCCCTCCATCCGGCCCCGCAATGTGTTGGGGCCGGGCAGGCGAAGGTCAAGGGGCCGGAGCGGTGTTGCATGGTCCATCGTCGGCAGGGCAGAGGCGGCTAGCGCCCGTCCCACCACGAGGCGCGCTTTGGCCGTGTCCATGTGCCGTCGTTCAGAATGGCCGCCAGTTCGGCCTGCCGCGCTTCCAGCGCCGGTACATCGGCCCTCGCCTCGGCCAGACCGTTCATCAATCCAACGACAATGCACGTTTCCAGTTCGGCCATGCCGAACCCGGCCTCTACCATGCATCGCAGGTGGTTGGCCGTCACCCGCGACAGCGGCAGGGCGATCACGCTGCCAACGCCCGCATAGTCGCGGGATGGTCCAGCAAGGGGGGCCGACACAACCTGACCCCCCTTGAGATGGGTGGTCAGCAGTCCCTCGGACGCCCCCATCGCCGCGCAGAGCCGGATGAACAGTGCCAGCCAGTCGCTGCCCTTGTGATAGGGTCCGTCAAGGGCAAGGCGGCCCTGGAGCGGCGCGCCGTTGGCACTGGTGGCGGTGTGGTTGGTGATCGCGGCCCGGTACTGCGGGGCCTGGGCGCGTCGCCACCCCAGCCCAAAGGTTGTGATCCACTTCCTTCCATCCACCCGGCTTTCGGTGGAAATGGCCCACAGGGGTTCACAGGCGTCGATCCCCGTGAAGTCACCATGTTGGGTGGACCATACCGACAGCGTCTGTGGGGCAAGGCGGGGGTCGGGGTCGCAGAAGGCCCCCAGGATCGCGCGGCCCATGGCCCAGTCGGTGGTGGGGCGGTCGGTGTAGATCGAGATGGCCAGCCGACCGGCCACGGTTCAGTTCACCAGCCCCGCGTGCACCATCGCCGCCCGGATGCGGGCCTTCGTGCCGTCCGTCAGCCCGACATGGGGCAGCCGCACCTCTTCGGAACAGCGGCCCAACAGGGACAGCCCGTATTTCGCCCCGACCAGCCCCGGCTCGATGAAGATCGCCTCGTGCAGCGGCATCAGTCTGTCCTGATAATCCAGTGCCTTGGCGTAATCTCCGGCCAGCGTCGCCGCCTGGAATTCGGCGCACAGGCGGGGGGCGACGTTGGCGGTGACGCTGATGCAGCCCGTCCCGCCATGCGCGTTGAACCCCAGCGCCGTGGCATCCTCGCCCGAGACCTGGATGAAATCCTTGCCACAAGCGGCGCGCTGCTGGCTGACCCGTTCGATCCGGCCGGTGGCGTCCTTGACCCCCACGATGCGCGGCAGGCGGGCCAGCTGGCCCATGGTGTCGGGCGTCATGTCCACCACCGACCGGCCGGGGATGTTGTAGATGACGATGGGCAGCGTGCAGCAGTCGTGCAGCGCCGTGAAATGCGCGATCAGCCCGGCTTGTGTGGGCCGGTTGTAATAGGGGGTCACCACCAGTGCTGCATCGGCACCCACCTTTTCCGCGTGGCGGATCAGGCGGATGCCTTCGACGGTGTTGTTCGACCCGGCCCCCGCGATCACCGGCACCCGGCCCGCCACCGCACGCACGACCTCTTGGATGACGGTCTCGTGTTCCTCGTGGCTCAGCGTCGGGCTTTCGCCCGTGGTGCCCACCGGGACCAGCCCGTCCGACCCTTCCGCGATGTGCCAGTCGACCAGCGCCTGCAGCGTGTCGAGGTCCAGCGCGCCGTCCTTGAACGGCGTGACCAGCGCAGGCAGCGACCCCTGGATCCTCATGGCACACCCTCCGATGACGCGGGCCGTCCCGCATGGCGCGCCCGTCCTAGCCGAAGCGCCCTGCAATGCCAAGCGGCGGACGCGCTGGCGTCGATGTGAGTTGCGGGGAAAGGGCGGTTGCGGCAGGTTCGGGGCATGATCCGCCGTCTGGTGTTCCCCCTGCTGGCCATCCTGCTGCTGGCCCTGCCCGCCCGCGCCGATGAGGCGGCGGCGCTGCGGGCCGCACTCGACGCCGCGGCGGCCAGGGACTGGGAAGGTGCCGCGCTCGAGGCGCGGGCGGCGGGCGCGGTCGGGGCCGAGATCGTCGAATGGATGCGCCTGCGGGCCGGTCAGGGGCGGCTGGGCGACTACGAGGTGTTCCTCAGGGCGCATCCCGACTGGCCTGGCCTGGCGCTGTTGCACCAGAAGGGGGAAGAAGCGGCGGCGCGGTCGGACACGCCCGAACGTGTGATCGCCTATTTCGCCGCCGACCGCGCCTCGACGCCCGAGGGGGCGATGGCGCTGATCGCCGCCCTGCGGGCCACGGGCCGGGCCGAGGATGCCGCCGCCGAGGCACGGCGCGTCTGGGTCGAGATGGATTTTTCGGGCGCAGAGCAGACCGCCTTCCTCACCCTGGCGGGCGACAGCGTGGCCCGCGCCCACGCCGCGCGGACGGACCGCCTGCTGTGGGACCGCGCGCCGAAATCCGCCCTGCGGATGCTGCCCCTTCTGTCGCCCGACCAGCGCCGTCTGGCCGAGGCGCGGATCGCCCTGCAGGCCGGGGGCGACGGGGTGAACGCCCTGATCGCCGCCGTACCTGCCGACCTGCAATCCGACCCGGGCCTCGCCCATGACCGGTTCCAGTGGCGCATGGACAATGGGCTGTACGACTCGGCGGCGGAACTGATCCTGGAACGCTCGGCCGCGGTCGAGGGCCTGGGCGACCCCGCCGCCTGGGCGAAACGCCGCGCCAGCCTGGCGCGCGAACTGGCCGAGCGGGGGCAGCCGCGGCTGGCGTACCGGGTCGCCGCGTCGCACAATCTGCAGGGCGGGGCCGACCACGCGGACCTGGAGTTTCTGGCGGGCTTCATCGCCTTGCGGCAACTGGACGACGCCAGGGCGGCAAAGGCGCATTTCGTCGCGCTGCGCGCAGTGGTGAAGACCGGCATCAGCCTGTCGCGCGCGCATTACTGGGAGGGTCGCGCCGCCGAGGTGCTGGGCGAAAAGGATGCGGCTACGGCGGCCTACCGGGCTGCTGCGGTCCATTCCAGCGCCTACTACGGTCTGCTCGCTGCCGAACGGCTGGGGCAGCCCCTGGATGCAGCGCTTCTGTCCGATGCGCGGCCCGCCGACTGGCGGCAGGCCCCCTTCGCGCGGTCGTCGGTGCTGACGGCCGCACGCCTGTTCCTGCGCGCGGGCGACCGGGCCAACGGCAAGCGGTTCATGCTGCATCTGGCCCAAAGCCTCGACGCCTCGGGCATCGCGCAGCTGGCCGATCTGGCCCTGTCGATGGGCGAGCCGCATGTCGCGCTGGTGCTGGCCAAGGCGGCGGCGGAGCGCGGCGCGATCCTGCCGCGCTACTATTATCCGCTGGTGGGGCTGGTGCCCGATGGCCTGCTGGTCAGCCGGGCCCTGGCCCTGGCCATCGCGCGCCGGGAAAGCGAGTTCGATCCGGCCGTGGTCAGCGGAGCCGGGGCGATGGGGCTGATGCAGGTGATGCCGGGCACGGCCAAGGACATGGCGGCGCAGGTGGGGGTACCCTACGCCAAGGGCAGGCTCACGACCGACCCCGCCTACAACGTGACGCTGGGGTCGGCCTATCTGCGCCAGTTGATCGACGAATTCGGCCCGGCGGTCGCCCTGGTCGCCGCCGGGTACAACGCCGGGCCGACGCGCCCCCGCCGCTGGATCACGGCCTTTGGTGATCCCCGGTCGCCGTCGGTCGATGTGGTCGACTGGGTGGAACAGATCCCGATCGGCGAGACGCGCACCTATGTCATGCGGGTGTCCGAATCGCTGGTGATCTACCGCGCGCGGCTGAAGGGCGCGGTCGGGCCGGTGAACCTGACGGGCGAACTGACCGGGCGCTGAGTCAGACGTCCGGCAGTACCGACAGGAACCGCCGCCAGAATCCGGCGACCGACGCCCCCGGATCGGCGGCGGGATCGCCGTGGCGGCACAGGGCATGGCACAGGGCCAGGCGGTCGGGGAAGATGTGAGCGACGGCCAACGAACCGCCTTCGCGCAGCAGGTGGATGTCGGCGGCAAGGTCGAACAGGGAATAGTCTGCCATGTCGGCGGCGGTCAGTGCCGATGTCTTGCCCCCCAGCATGTCGATCAGGTCCCCGGCATGCCGCCCGCGCGACCAGTCCAGCACCTCCTGCGGCCAGTCGCGCGGCAAGCGCACCTCGCGCACCCGCGTGCGAAACTGTTCTGCCAGGAAATCGCCGTAATCCATCGGCGGATCGGTCCGCCCCTCGGCGGCATAAAGTGCTGTCAACACCGGATCGGGCGGCAGGTCGGCCAGCGAATGCGCCCGTGTCGCGGTCCCGTCGTGCCCCGCCGTGACCTCGGTGAAGGCGGGCGGATGCGTCACCAGCGACGGCAGGGCCACGTCGGTCAGCGTGCCCTCGGCCGTGCGCAGGGTGTTCGTCGCATGCACATGCAGGTGGCCCCCGGCATGCCAGCGCAGCCCGGCCCCGATCAGCGCCTGCGCCACGGCAGGCCCCGGCGTGCGGATGGCCAGGCTGCTGGCGGGGGTCAGCGCCGCCTCGGCCCCGGCGGCAGGCAGGAACGGGTCCAGGACCGGATAGTGCGACACCGTCACCAGCACCTTGCCCTGCGCCGCCGCCCGCGCGGTGACATCCGCGATCCAGCGCAGAAGATGCGGCTTGACCCGCAGCAGGGCGTTCCAGCCCGCCTCGGACGGGTCGAGGAAAGCCTTCTTGCGCGCGGGGTCGCGGCGGCCCGGTCGCGGCTCGTACACGTTCGCATCCAGCATCAAGAGCCACAGGCCCGCCTCGGGTTCCACCAGATACGAAGCGTCCATCAGCCGGTGCGCGACGGTGCCGTCCGCCGCTGTCGCATCGTACATCCGCGCCTGTGGCGCATCGTCGGGGCCAAAGGGGCTTTCCCAATGCAGGTGATCCGCCTGCCGGAACAGGCCGAAGGCGGCCATCGGCCTCAGCCCCTCGGGCTGGCCCAGGCAACGCATCGCGGGGGTGACATGGCCGTCCAGGGTCGGATCGCTGGTCAGCAGGGCCGTCTGCCCCGGCCCGGTGACGATGCGTGCCGAAGTGTGCTTGCCCTGGGCGGCATGGACATCGTGGTTGCCGGGGATCGCATGGAACCGCAGGCCGTGGCGGTCCTGGTAGCAGTGCAGCAGGATGGCCAGCCGACGCACCGTCTCGGCCTGGCCGTCGTCGCTGTAGTCGCCCGCCAGCACGACATGGCGCAGGCCCAGAGCCACGATCCGGTCAAGTGCTGCGGTCAGTGCCGTGGCGCTTTCGTTCACGGCGCGAATGCCGCCGCGCGTGTCGCGCCATGACCGCAGGACCAGTCTTTCGCCGTCGACCATGGACCCCGCCCCGCCGAACTCGCCATGCGGGTCGTGGAAATGCGTGTCGGCGACGATAGCCAGGCGGAATGGGCCTGCGGCGGCCATCACGCCGTCTTGCGGCAGATGAAATACCGGTCGGCCTCGATCCCCGGCGGCAGGGGCAGCGCGACCAGCGCGGGTTGGTCCAGCGGCAGCCCGCTGATCGCCAGGCCACCCCGGGCCAGAAGGTCCGCCGCCAGCGCGGGCAGCCAGGTCAGCGTGACCGCATCGCGGTCGTCATGGCCGGTGCCGATGTCGGCATGCACCAGCGCCGCCCCGCCCCCGGCAAAGGCAGCGGCGGTCTGGGCGATCTCGCCCAGCACCAGGTCGTCCGCGGAAGGGATGCAGGTGCCGTGCGCGCCAAGCGCCCGGTCGAAAGCCACGATGCGGCGGTCGGGAAACAGCGCGCGCAGATGGCTCCAGGTGCGCCCGTTGCCCAGCCCGATTTCCAGGATGTCGCCCTGCGGCGGCACCAGCGGCGCGGTCGCGTTCAGGATGTCGCGCTGCGCGGTCAACCGGCGGATGAAGCTGTCAAGGCGGCTCATCGCGCGGTCAGGCTTTGACGATGTGGTCGGCGGCGATGCCGTTGCGGGCAAACACGTTGCGGGTGTCCACGATCAGGCTCGACCACCGCGCCAGGGCAGCCCAGTCGATGCCGTCGTGGTCGGTCGAAACCAGCACCGCATCGAACGCGCGGACCGCGTCTTCGGCAAGGGGCACCGACGCCCGCCCCATCAACGCGCCATAGGCGCGGGTCCTGGGGATCACAGGCACATGGGGATCATGAAAGGCCGCCTCGGCCCCCCGTTCCTCCAGCAGTTCGATCAGCTTGAGCGACGGGCTTTCGCGGATGTCGGGGACGTTCTTCTTGTAGGCCAGGCCGATCACCAGCACGCGCGACCGGCTGAGCGCGCGGCCCTCCCGGAGGTCCAGCGCCTCGGCCAGGCGGTTCACGACATGGCGCGGCATGGCCGAATTGATCTCGCCCGCCAGTTCGATGAACCGCGTGTGCAGGTCGTACTCGCGGGCCTTCCATGTCAGGTAGAACGGGTCGATGGGAATGCAGTGGCCGCCCAGGCCGGGGCCGGGGTAGAACGGCATGAAGCCGAAGGGCTTGGTCTTCGCCGCCTCGATCACCTCCCAGATGTCCACGCCCATCGCCTCGTAGATCACCTTCAGCTCGTTCACGAGTGCGATGTTGACGGCGCGAAAGACGTTCTCGGTCAGCTTGACCGCCTCGGCCGTGGCGGTCGACGAGACCGGGACCACGGATGTCACCACGGCCCCGTAGAAGGCCTGCACCAGCGCCCCGGCCTCTGGCCCGTCGCCTGCCACGACCTTGGGGATCGTGGCCGTGTTGAAGGCGCGGTTGCCGGGGTCCTCGCGTTCGGGCGAGAAGCCGAGGAAGAAATCGCGGCCCGATGTCAGGCCGGTGCTTTCCAGGATGGTGCGCACCGGGCCGTCGGTCGTGCCGGGATAGGTGGTGGATTCCAGCACGATCAGCTGGCCCTTGCGCAGGGTGCGCGCGATGTCCTCGCAGGTGCGGGTGATGTAGGTCAGGTCGGGTTCGCGGTGGCGGGTCAGGGGCGTGGGCACGCAGATGATGATCACGTCGCAGGCAGCCAGACCGGCAAAGTCGCAGGTCGCCGCGAACCGCCCTGCGTCCACCTCGGCCGCCAGCACGGCATCGGGCGCGGCCTCGATATAGCTTTTGCGCAGGGCGATGGCGTCGATCTTGGCCGGATCGATGTCGAACCCCGTGACGGTGAACCCCGCCTGTGCCGCCGTCAGCGCCAGCGGCAGGCCGACATAGCCAAGGCCGATCACCCCCACCCGCGCCGCCCGCGCGGCGATCAGGTCCAGCAGCGGCGCATGGGCCATCGTCAGTGGTCGCCTCCGGCATGGGCGCGGTCGATCATGAACCGCTTGTCGCAGTACCCGCACTCGACCCAGCCGGTATCCTCGGGGATGGTCAGCCAGACACGGGGATGGCCGAGCGCGCCCTGTCCGCCGTCGCAGGCGACCTTCCAGGTGGTGACGGTTTCGGTCTCGGGCACGGGGACGGGCATCGGGGGGTCCTTTGCAGGTGCAGGGCCCCGAGTCTAGCGGCGGCACGGCAGGGGGCCAAGCCCCAAATCAGCCGCCGATCAGCGTATCGCGCGACCGCAGTGCCGCCAGCCAGCCGAGGCCAGACAGGGTATCGCGCGCCGGGCGATACTCGGCGGCGAGCCATCCGGCATAGCCCTGCGCCGTCAGCCCGCCCGCAAAGGCCGCCAGGTCGAAGCCGCCGCCGCCGGGTTCGTGCCGGTTCGGAAAGCCCGCGATCTGCACATGCGTGCAGCGCCCCGCATGGCGCGCCCAGACCGCGCCTGCATCGCCATGGATGCGCGCGGCGTGCCACAGATCGAACTGAATCCCGATGTCGGGCTGGCCCAGGTCGTCCAGGATGCGGGCCGCCTGATCGTAGTCGTTCAGGAAGTAGCCGGTCATGTCGAACCGGTTCAGCGGCTCGATGGTCAGCGGATGGCCGAAACTGGCGGCCCAGACCAGGTTCGCGCGGAATGTGGCCTCGGCCTCGGGCCCCTCGGCGTTGCCTGCCATCACATGGATATGCGCGGCCCGCAGGCCCGCCGCCACTTCCAGCGCTCGGCGGAAGTCGTCACGGAACCGCGCCTCGGCCCCCGGGATGGCGGCAAACCCGCGCTCGCCCGCCGCCCAGTCGCCGGGGGGCGTGTTGATCAGGGCAACGGGCAGGCCGTCCAGCGCCGCCTGCCAGTCGGGCAGCGGGTGGTCATAGGGGAACAGCATCTCGACCCCGTCGAACCCGGCGGCACGCGCCAGGGCGGGGCGGTCCAGCATCGGGCTTTCGGTGAACAGCCAGGTCAGGTTGGCGGCAAAGCGCATCTCAGCGGTCCAGCGCCGTGGCAAGGTCGGACGAGGGGATCACCGGAAAGAACGCCCCGCCCGACCGCAGGCCGAACCAGTCCACGCCCTCGACCACCTCGTCGTGGCACAGATCGACCAGCCGGTAGAACGACTTGCGGTCGATCCGCGCCTCCAGCCCCGCGCGGACCATGACATAGGGCGACGGCGCACCCGTGGCGTCGTCGCGCACCACGCGCAGCGGGTGGCCGGGGTCGGCCGTCACGCGGTCGCCCACGTTGGTGACAAAGGTCACCGCCTGGTCGGCCCCGCTGCCCGCCACGTCGAAATCGACCGCCACGAACGGCGCGTCCTCGACCGTCAGGCCCACCTTCTCGACCGGCGTGACCAGAAAATAGGCATCGCCCTCGCGCTTGAGGATGTTCGCGAACAGTTTCACCAGCGGCGCGCGGCCGATGGGGGTGCCCTGGTAGAACCACGTCCCATCCCGCGCGATCCGCATGTCCAGATCGCCGCAGAACGGCGGATTCCACAGGTGGACAGGGGCCGGACCGGCCCCCTTGGCGGCCTTGGTCGCCCCTGCCATCACGCTTTCGGCCGAAGGTTTCACGATCAATTGTGCCGGTCCGCCTTTTGCCATTTGTGCCCTGCGGCATAACTCGCTTTACTGGCGAATATAGGGACAGCCGAGGATTTGTCATGCCCGAACCGACCGACACAGCGGCCCTTGTGGCCGAGATCGAGGCGCTGGGCGACCGGCTGGCCGCCGCCAAGGCGTCGATCAACCGCCGCTTCATCGGCCAGGGCAAGGTCGTGGACCTGGTCCTTGCCGCCATGCTGTGCGGGGGCCATGCGATCCTGGTCGGCCTGCCGGGCCTGGGCAAGACCCGGCTGGTCGATACCCTGTCCACGGTGATGGGCCTCAAGGGCAACCGCATCCAGTTCACCCCCGACCTGATGCCCGCCGACATCCTGGGGTCCGAGGTGCTGGACACCGGGGCGGACGGTGCGCGCGCGTTCCGTTTCATCGAGGGGCCGGTGTTCTGCCAGTTGCTGATGGCGGACGAGATCAACCGCGCGTCCCCCCGCACCCAGTCGGCCCTGCTGCAGGCCATGCAGGAACGCGAGGTGACCATTGCGGGCCAGCACCGCCCCCTGCCGCGCCCCTTCCATGTGCTGGCCACCCAGAACCCGATCGAGCAGGAAGGAACCTATCCCCTGCCCGAGGCACAGCTTGACCGGTTCCTGGTGCAGGTGGACGTCGACTATCCCGACCGCGCGACCGAACGCGACATCCTGATCGCGACGACCGGGGCGGAGGAGGCTGCGGTGCATAAGGTGTTCGCCGCCGATGACCTGATCGCGGCGCAGGGCGTGATCCGGCGCATGCCCGTGGGCGATCAGGTGGTCGAGGCGATCCTGGATCTGGTGCGCGCCTGCCGTCCGGGCGAGGCCGAGGGGCGTGCGCTTGAGGGGCACCTGTCCTGGGGGCCGGGGCCGCGCGCGGCGCAGGCGCTGATGCTGACGGTGCGGGCGCGGGCACTGCTGGACGGGCGGCTGGCCCCGTCGGTCGCGGATGTGGGGGCCTTGGCGCAGGCGGTGCTGTCGCACCGCATGGCGCTGTCCTTTGCCGCGCGGGCGCGGGGCGAAAGCCTGGCCGCAATCATTTCGGGCGTGGCGGACCGGACGCTGCGGCTGGGGGCGGCGGCGTGACCGTGGAAGCGCCAGAACGATTTCTTCCAAGAAATCGTGCCGGAAACTTTGAAGTTTCCGGGCCGGAGTTTTCGAAAACTCCGGTGGGCACCGCATGACCGACCTCACCCTCCTGCGCGCCGAGGCCGAGACGCTGGGGCAATCCCTGCCGCCGCTGCTGGCCGAGGCCGAGCATCTGGCGGCGACCGTGATCCTGGGCGAACACGGGCGCAGGCGCGCAGGGATGGGTGACGAGTTCTGGCAGTACCGCCCGGCGGGTGTGGGGGATTCGGCGCGCATGGTCGACTGGCGGCGTTCCGCCCGGTCGGACGCGCATTTCGTGCGCGAACGCGAATGGCAGGCGTCGCAGACAGTGGCGCTGTGGGTCGATCCGGCGCGCTCGATGGGGTTTTCGGGGGACAAGGGCCGCGCGCCCAAGCGCGACCGCGCGCGGCTCTTGGCCCTGGCCGTGGCTGTGCTGCTTTTGCGCGGGGGCGAGCGGGTGGGCCTGGGGGCCGAGGTGCCGCCCCGGTCGGGCCGGGCGCAGATGCTGCGGCTGATGCAGGGGCTGGAGGACGGGGCCGACGATTACGGCACGCCCGATGTCTCGGGCGTGGCGGCGCACGGGCGGGCGGTGTTCCTGTCGGATTTTCTGGGCGATCCGCAGGGCGTCGAGACCGCCCTCGGCTGGGCGTCCGACAAGGGGGTGCGGGGCGCGCTGGTACAGGTGCTGGACCCGGCGGAGGAAGAGTTCCCGTTTGACGGGCGCACGATCTTTGAATCGATGGGCGGCACCGTGCGGCACGAGACCTTGCGCGCGGGCGACCTGCGGACGCGCTACCTTGACCGGCTGGCCGAACGCAAGGCGCGGCTGCTGACCCTGGCGCAGGCCAGCGGCTGGCACTATCTGTGCCACCACACCGGGCAACCGGCGCAGGGCGCGCTGCTGTGGCTGTTCCGGGCGCTGGAAAGGGGCCACTGATGTGGATGATCGGCCCCCTGGGGTTCACCGCGCCGCTGCTGCTGGTCGGGCTGGTGGGCCTGCCGGTCCTGTGGCTGATCCTGCGCGCGGTGCCGCCCGCGCCGATCCGGCGGCGGTTCCCGGGGGTGGCGCTGCTCTTGGGCCTGAGGGACGACGATACCGAGACGGACAAGACGCCGTGGTGGCTACTTTTGCTCCGCATGGCCGCGATCGGCGCGGCGATCCTGGCCTTTGCCGGGCCCGTCCTGAACCCCGACCGGCGCGAGGCGGGGACGGGGCCGGTGCTGATCCTGATCGACGGCGGCTGGGCCGATGCGCGCGACTGGCCGCGCCGCATCGAAAGGGCACTTGCCGTGGCCGAAGAGGCGGGGCGCGAGGGGCGCACCGTCGCGGCGATCCGCCTGACGGACGCGCCGGGCGAGGTGGTCTTCCAGTCGGCGGGTGCCGTCGCGCCGGGACTTGCGGGGATGCAGCCGCAGGCCTGGCTGCCGGATCACGAGCCCTGGGTCGCGGCGCTGCCTGAGGGCGACTTTGACACGCACTGGCTGTCGGACGGGCTGGACCATCCGGGGCGCGCAGCCCTGCTGGACGCGGTCAGGGCGCGCGGCGCGGTCACCGTGTTCGAAAGCCCGCGTGCGGTGGTGGCCCTGCGGCCTGCCACGTTCCAGGACGGAGCGATCCGCCTGACGGCCTTGCGCCTGCCCTTCTCGGAAGCAGGCCAGGTCGAGGTGTCCGCGCGCGGCCTGGATCCGGCGGGGATCGAGCGGGAACTGGCGCGGGCGCCTCTGGGCTTCGAGGCGGGGTCGGCAGAGGGCACCGCCGACCTGACCCTGCCCCCCGAACTGCGCAACCGCATCTCGCGCTTCGAGGTGGCGGGGGTGCGCTCGGCGGGCGCGGTCAGCCTGACCGACGACAGCCTGAAGCGGCGCAAGATTGCCCTGATCGCAGGGCAGGGCGATGCCGAGGGGCTGCAACTGCTGTCGCCCACGCACTACCTGCGGCAGGCGTTGGAGCCTGTGGCGGAGCTGATCGACGGCACGCTGGCCGATGTCGTGCTGGCCGCGCCCGACGTGATCGTGCTGGCCGACGTGGCCCGGCTGGCCGAGGGCGAGGCGGCGGCGCTGCAGGAATGGGTCGAGAAAGGCGGGCTTCTGTTGCGCTTCGCCGGCCCGCGCCTGGCGTCCAGCGATGTCAGCCGCACCGAGGAAGACCCCCTGATGCCCGTCCGGCTGCGCGAAGGCGGGCGCAGCGTGGGGGGCGCGATGTCCTGGGGCGACCCCAAGACGCTGGCCCCCTTCAACCCCGACTCGCCCTTCTACGGCCTTGCCGTCCCCGACGAGGTGCAGGTGATGGCGCAGGTCCTGGCGCAGCCTGACCCCGACCTTGCCACGCGCACCATCGCCGCCCTGGCCGACGGCACGCCCCTGGTCACGCGCAAGGGGCTGGGCCTGGGGCAGGTGGTCCTGTTCCACGTCACCGCCAACGCGGAATGGTCCACGCTGCCGCTGTCGGGGCTGTACACGGGCATGCTCGAACGGCTGGCGGTGTCGTCGCGTCCGCTCGCCCCGGGCGCGGCAGACCTTGATGGGCAGGTCTTCGTGCCCGAGGTCGCGCTGGATGCCTTCGGGGCGCTGCAGGACGCAGGCGAGCAGGCCGGCATCGACGGGGCGGCCCTGGGCGCGGCCCTGGCCAGCGGGCCATCGGCCAAGCTGCCGCCGGGGCTTTACGCGGGCGAGGACCGGCGCGTGGCGCTGAATGCCTTCGGCGTCGGGGCTACGCTCGCCCCAGCCATCTGGCCCGCCGATGTCGCGCGCGAGGGGCTGGAGGCCCCGGCGGAACAGTCGCTGAAGGGCACGCTGCTGGCCGCCACGCTGGCGCTGCTGATGGTCGATGTTCTGGCGGCACTGCTGGTCTCGGGGCGGCTGGCGCGCGGGATCGGCACGGCGGTGATCGCCCTGGTCCTGGCGCACCCCGCACCCCGCGCCACGGCGCAGGAGGCACCGGCACCGCAGGCCCCGATGGACCCCGCCGCCGAGGCACAGGCGGTCGAGGCCACGACCGAACTGCGCCTGGCCTATGTGATGACCGGCAATGGCCAGATCGACAGCGTGTCCGAGGCCGGGCTTCTGGGGATCAGCCAGCGGCTGTACGAACGCACCACCATCGAACCGGCAGCGCCCATGGGCGTGAACCTGGAAACCGACGAGCTGCTGTTCTTCCCGTTCCTGTACTGGCCGGTCACGACCGACCAGCCGATGCCGTCCGCTGCGGCCTATGCCAGGCTCAACCGCTACCTTCGCACCGGCGGCATGATCCTGTTCGACACCCGCGACGGCGACGTGTCGGGGGCCTCGACAACGCCCGAGGGGAAGATGCTGCAACGGCTGGCCGCGCCGCTGGACATTCCGCCGCTCGAAGTGCTGCCCGAGGATCATGTGCTGACCCGCAGCTTCTATCTGCTGCAGGATTTTCCGGGGCGTTTCAACAGCCGGTCGTTGTGGGTCGAGGCGGCCCCCCCCGATGCCGAACTGGCCGAGGGGATGCCGTTTCGCAACCTGAATGATGGCGTCACGCCGGTGGTCATCGGCGGCAACGACTGGGCATCGGCCTGGGCGGTGGACCGGTACGGGTCACCCCTGCTGCCGGTCGGGCGGGGCTATGGCGGTGAGCGGCAGCGCGAGATCGCGGCCCGGTTCGGCATCAACCTGATCATGCATGTGCTGACCGGCAACTACAAATCCGACCAGGTGCATGTGCCCGCCCTGCTGGAAAGGCTGGGGCAATGAGAAGGCTGGGGCAATGACGGGGACGGTGATCTTCGACCCGCTGTTGCCGCTGATGGTGCTGGCGGCGCTTGCGGCACTTGCGGTGGCCCTGGTGCTGCTGGCGCTGGTGCGCGGGCTGGCGGGCTGGTGGCTGCGGGGCCTGGCGGCGGTGGCGCTGCTGGCGGCACTGGCCAACCCGTCGCTGCAGGAAGAAGACCGCAATCCCCTGACCGACATCGTCATCGCCGTCGTGGACGAAAGTGCCAGCCAGCGGATCGGCGACCGCCCGTCGCAGTCGGCGGCGGCGCTGGCCGCCCTGCAGGCCGAGGTGGCGGCGCTGCCCGACACGGAACTGCGCGTGGCCACCGTGGGCGACGCCGAGGACGACGGCGGGTCGCGCGTGCTGACCGCGCTGGCCGAGGCGGTGGCGGAGGAACCCCGCGCGCGCCTTGCGGGGGCTGTGCTGATCACCGACGGGCAGGTGCATGACCTGGAAATCGCGCCAAACCTGCCCGCGCCCCTGCATGTGCTGCTGACCGGGCGCGAAACCGACTGGGACCGCCGCCTGATCGTGCGGAACGCGCCAGCCTTTGCCATCCTGGACGAACCCGTGACCCTGACCCTGCGGATCGAGGACCAGGGAGCGGTGCCGGCCGATCAGGCGGGGGTGGCGTCGCTGTCCATCGCCGTCGATGGCGGCGAGCCGCAGGTCTACCGCATGCCGGTGGGCGAGGACATCGACCTGCCGGTGACGCTGCCGCGCGGGGGGATGAACGTGCTGCAGTTCACCGTGGAACCCGTGGCGGGCGAGATCACCGACCGCAACAACGCCGCCGTCGTGCAGATCAACGGCGTGCGCGACCGGCTGCGGGTTCTGCTGGTGTCGGGTGAGCCGCACGCGGGCGAACGGGTCTGGCGCAACCTGCTGAAGTCCGACCCTTCGGTGGACCTTGTGCATTTCACCATCCTGCGCCCGCCGGAAAAGCAGGACGGCATTCCCGTGAGCGAGTTGTCCCTGATCGCCTTCCCGACGCGCGAGCTGTTCGTCGAGAAGATCGAGGAGTTCGACCTGATCATCTTCGACCGCTACCGGCTGCGGGACATCCTGCCGACTGCCTACCTGGAAAACGTCCGTGACTATGTCCGGCGCGGCGGCACGGTGCTGGTCGCGGCAGGCCCCGAGTTCGGATCAGCCGACAGCCTGTGGCGGTCGCCCCTGGCCGACATCCTGCCGGTCGATGCCACCAGCCGGGTGATCGAGGGGGCTTTCCGCCCCGTGCTGACCGACCTCGGCCAGCGCCATCCCGTTACCGCAGGGCTGGACAAGCTGGCCCCGCCGGGCGGCTGGGGCCGCTGGTTCCGCGCCGTCGAGGTGACCAACCGGGGCGGGCAGGTGGTGATGACCGGGCCGAACGAGGCCCCCCTGCTGATCCTGAACCGCGAGGGCGAGGGGCGCGTGGCGGTGCTCGCCTCGGATCAGCTCTGGCTCTGGGGCCGGGGCTATGACGGCGGCGGGCCGCAACTGGAACTGCTGCGCCGCCTGGCGCACTGGATGATGAAGGAACCCGAACTTGAGGAAGAGGCCCTGGTCGCCGTGCCCGACGGCCAGCGCCTTACCATCACGCGCCGCACCGTGGGCGAGGATCCGGGTGCCGTGACCATCACCGCACCCGACGGCACCGAGACCGACCTGCCGATGGTCGAGGTGGAACCGGGCCGCTTCGTCGCGCAGTTCGACGCGCCCGAGATCGGGCTGTACCGGCTGGCGCAGGGCGATCTGACGACGGTGATGGCCCTGGGTCCGAGCGCCCCGCGCGAGTTCGAGGAAACCATCGCCAGCGGCGACAAGCTGCGCCCGCTGGTCGAGCCTGCGCGCGGCGGCATCCTGCGGATCGAGGACGGGCTGCCCGACCTGCGCCAGGTGTCGGCGGGGCGGGCGGCGTCGGGACGAAGCTGGCTCGGCATCACCCCGCGCGGGGCCTATGTGACCGAGGATATCCGCGTGGGCCAGATTCTGCCCGCCTGGGCCTGGCTGCTGCTGGCGGCGGGACTTGCCATCGCCGCCTGGTTGCGCGAGGGGCGGAACGGCCTGCGCCGCTCCGCCTGACGCTCAGGCCGTGGCGGGGCTGCCCGCCAGTGCCTTGCCTGCCGCCCGGCAGTGCAGCCAAAGACGTAGTGTCGGTCGCGCCAAATGGGATTCACCGCCATCGACCGGGCGCAGTCGCCCCGGCTTTGGTCGGCGTTTCAGCCGTAGACGGCGTTGCGGATGTCTTCGCGGAAGGCGCCGTCGCAGCCCTCGAACGCGGTGTTGGTGCAGGTGACGATGGTCAGATGGTTCACCGGATCGATGATCCAGTTGTGACCCCAGGCACCGCCCCAATCGACCGTGCCCTGCGGGCAGGGCGTGGCGGCAAGGTCCGGGTCGGTCACCACGGCACCGATCAGGCAGAACCCCTTGCCGGCGTCCTTCGGGTGCCGTGCAAGAGTGCCGATCTGGTTTGACATCGCGGCGGCGCGTGTGGCGGGGTGCAGGAACCCGGTCTCGCCCTGATAGGACGCCAGAAGCGCCATCACGTCAGCCGCCGTTCCCGCCATCCCGGCCCCGCCCGAGGGGCACGCGTCGGGGTTGAAGACGAGGGCGGGGGAAAACAGGGTGATGCCCTCGTCATCGTCGCCGACCGCCTGTGGTTCAGCCATCCGTATCGGCGGTCGGGCGTCGGCATAGGGGGTGGCGAGGCGTCCAGTATAGACCGCATGGAACGCCGTGTCGGTCATCCCCAGCGGGCGGGTCACATGATCCGCCACCACCTGCGCCAGGGTGCCACCCTGCACGGCGGCGATCACGCCGCCCAGCACGTCGATCCCCATGCCGTAAGCCCAGCCGGTTCCGGGCGCGAAGGCCAGCGGCACGCGGGCCAACCGCCGCAGGTTTTCCTCGAGCGTCAGGATCGGGCCTGACAGCCCGTACGATATGTCATCGGGAATGTCGTAGGTCAGGCCCGACGTGTGGGTCAGCAGGTGGTGCAGCGTGATGGCGGGCGTGCTGCCGTCCGGTGCAGGCGGGGTGAACCACGGCAGGATCCCGGCCACCGGCGTGTCCAGCGTCAAGAGGCCCCGGTCAAGCATCCGCAACGCGGCGGTGGCAACGATGGGTTTGGTGACCGAGGCCAGACGGAAGATCGTGTCGAGGGCCATCGGCGTGCCCTGTTCCCGGTCGGCCAAACCTGCCGCACGGGCGTAGACGGGTTCGCCATCGCGGTGGACCAGCACCACGCAGCCCACGATGCGGTGCTCCATGGCGGCGTCTATGGCGGCGTCGATCCGGTGGGTCAGGGGCATCGGAGATTCCATCGGCAGCGCAGGGCATCGACGTGGGCGTTATGCGCCAGAGGGACGGGCCGGTCAATCGCACCAGCCGACGGAACGTCTGACCGGTGCCGCGATGGTCGGACACACCATCCTCAGGCGCCCGTCGGGGTGCAGACCCGGACGGATGCCTGCGCGACGGGTTTTGCGGTACGTTGGGGGGCATCCCAGGGGAGGACCGACGACGGACATGTCGGTTGCCGACACGCGCATTCTGGTGCGGCGCGAGGCCATCGTGGCGGGGTTGCGCGAAGGGCGGAACGGCCTGCGCCGTTCCGCCTGATTGCCCTCAGGCGGTGGCAGGCTTGCCCGCCATCGCCTTGCCCGCCGCTTCGGAGGCATAGCCGAACAGCGCCCCGACGATCATCGACGCCGAAATGCAAAGCCACGGATTGTTGATCAGCGACACCGAGGTCAGCGTATCGAGTTTGCCGGGGCTGAGAAGCGCATAGGCCGCCGTGCTGGCAAAGCCGTAGACCTGGGACGGGATCACCGCCAGCGCCGGGACGTTCGCCGCGACCACGAGGGTCGCAGCACCGATCCCCACAAAGATTCCCGCGGCCACCGGCAGGCCCAGCGAGCCCGCAGTATTGACGATCACGATCAGCGAGATCAGGCACACAAACCCGCCGAAGATATGGGCGGGGATGTTCTTGGTCAGCGCCGCCGTCCCGCCGCCCGAATGGTAGAACGCGGCCCAGGCGATGAAGGCCGCCCAGATTTGCAGGCCGAGACCTGCGGCGGGTCCGACGAAAAGCCAGGTCGCAAGGCCGCCGAGAACCCCGATGGAAATCGCAAGTGCAGTCAGCAGTGGCATGGTTGTCCCTCCCTTTGCGCGCGACGGCGCGGTTGTCGCTGACCCTCGTCCAGAAGGCTCTGCGGCCACGCGCAGGGCGCAGACGCGGGCCGACCGGCAGGCCAGCGATGGCGCGCAGCCTGACCGCCCTGCGGGCGTCGGTAAATGCTACGTTAGAACTGTTCCAAAAGGTTACACATCGGGGCGGCACCGGTTCCGGCCGCCCCGGCAAGGCTTGCGTTGGCGGGGCAATGGACTACCTTTCGGGACGTCGGGGGGGAACTGCCATGGACATGCCGATCGCCGATGCGCGGGTTCTGGACCGGCGTGACCGGATCATCGCCGGGTTGCGCGCCGCATTGCCCGCCGATGCCGTGATCTCGGACGCAGCCGAACTGCGCGCCTATGAATGCGACGCGCTGACGGCCTATCGCTGCCCGCCACTGGCCGCCGTGCTGCCGCGCTCGACCGCCGAAGTGTCGGCGGTGCTGGCGCTGTGCCACCGCATGGGCGTGCCGGTGGTGCCGCGCGGATCGGGCACCTCGCTGGCCGGTGGGGCGCTGCCCACGGCGGATTGCGTGATCCTGGGTGTGGCACGGATGAACGCCTTGCTCGAGACCGACTATCCCAACCGGTACGTCCGCGTGCAGACGGGCCGCACCAACCTGTCGGTGACGGGCGCGGTCGAGGCCGAGGGGTTCTTCTACGCCCCCGATCCGTCCAGCCAACTGGCCTGCGCCATCGCGGGCAACATCGCGATGAACTCGGGCGGGGCGCATTGCCTGAAGTACGGGGTCACCACCAACAACCTCTTGGGCGTCACCATGGTGCTGATGGACGGCACCGTCGTGGAACTGGGCGGGCCATGGATGGATGCGCCGGGCCTTGACCTTCTGGGCGTCGTCTGCGGGTCCGAGGGGCAGTTGGGTGTCGTCACCGAAGCCACCCTGCGCATCCTGCCCAAGCCCGAGGGCGCGCGGCCCGTGCTGATCGGCTACAACTCGAACGAGGTGGCCGGGGCCTGCGTCAGCGACATCATCAAGGCGGGCCTGCTGCCCGTCGCCATCGAGTTCATGGACCGCCCCTGCATCCGCGCCTGCGAGGCCTTTGCCAAGGCGGGCTATCCCGACTGCGAGGCGCTGCTGATCGTCGAGGTCGAGGGGTCGGCAGCCGAGATCGACGAGCAACTGGCCCGGATCAAGGCCATCGCGCTGCGCCACGACCCCGTCGAGTTCCGCGAGGCGGCGGACGACGACCAGGCCAAACGCATCTGGCTGGGCCGCAAGTCGGCCTTCGGCGCGATGGGGCAGATCAACGATTACATGTGCCTGGACGGCACCATCCCGGTGTCGGCCCTGCCGCATGTCCTGCGCCGCATCGCCGAGATGAGCCGCGCCATCGGGCTGGACGTGGCCAACGTGTTCCACGCGGGCGACGGCAACATGCACCCGCTGATCCTGTTCGATGCCAACAAGCCCGGCGATCTGGAGCGGTGCGAGGAACTGGGCGCGGATATCCTGAAGCTGTGCGTCGAGGTCGGCGGCTGCCTGACAGGCGAGCATGGCGTGGGGGTGGAAAAGCGTGACCTGATGGGGGTGCAGTTTTCGGATGTGGACATGGAGGCGCAGTTGCGGGTGAAGGACGTGTTCGATCCGAAGTGGCTGCTCAATCCGGCCAAGGTGTTTCCGCTGCATGTGACGGCGGCGCGTCGCGCGGGGTGATGGGACAGGACCTGGGGGTTTCACACCCCCCGGACCCCCCGTGGGATATTTGGGAACAGATGAAAGGGGCAAGCAGGTGCGACCCGGCAGCGAGGCGGAACTGGCCGAGATCGTGCGCGGCGCGAACGGGCCGCTGGTGGTTCGCGGTGGGGGCACGCGGGGCCTCGGGGGCGGTCCGGGCGAGGTACTGGAGACGGGCGGGCTGTCGGGCATCGTGCTGTACGAACCGGGTGCCCTGACGCTGGTGGTGCGGGTGGGCACGCCGGTGGCAGCGGTCGATGCGGCATTGGCCGCCGAGGGGCAGCGGCTGGCCTTCGAGGTGCCGGACATGCGGGGTCTGTTCGGGACCGATGGTATGTCCACCATCGGCGGCGTGGTGGGGATGAACGCCAGCGGCCCGCGCCGGGTGCAGGCGGGGGCGGCGCGGGACTTTTGTCTCGGCGTGCGGTTCGTGGACGGGCGGGGCGAGATCGTGAAGAACGGCGGGCGGGTGATGAAGAACGTGACCGGCCTCGACCTGGTCAAGCTGATGGCGGGGTCGAGGGGGACCTTGGGCTGCCTGACCGAGGTCAGCCTCAAGGTGCTGCCGGTGCCGGAAACGCAGGCGACGCTGGTGGCGCGGGGGCTGTCCGTCGCGCAGGCGGTGGCGGCGATGGCGCGGGCGCTGGGGTCGCCCTACGAGGTGACGGGGGCGGCGCATCTGACCGAAGGCGCCGAGACGCGGCTGCGGATCGAGGGGCTGGCGGGGTCGGTCGCCTATCGCAGGGGGCGGCTGCGGTCGCTTCTGGGAGCCGGGTGGGACGAGGGGCCGGACACTTGGACAGAGGTGCGCGACGTGACGCCCTTTGCCGGGCGGGCGGGGGCGGTCTGGCGGGTGCATCTGAGGCCGTCCGATGCGCCCGGCCTGCTGGCGCGGTTGCCGGGGGTTCCGGCGATCCTGGATTGGGGCGGCGGGCTGGTCTGGCTGCTGGCCCCGCCGGATGCGGGGGTGCGGGACGCAGTGGCGACGGTCGGGGGACATGCGACTCTGTGGCGGGCGGCGGCGGGCATGCGGGATGTGCCGGTCCTGCCGCCCGAGTCTCCGGCCGTGGCGGCGCTGAGCGCGGGGCTGCGCCGGGCCTTCGATCCGCGCGGCCTGTTTCGGACGGCGGCCCCTGCATGACGCCTGTCACGCCGCACGACGTGGTCGCGCCCCGGCTGATGGCCGCCCATGCGTCCGCGATCCTGCATTTCTGGGTGCAGTTTGCCGAGGCCGCCGATGCCCTGGACCGGGGGTTTTCCAGCGGCGACCCCGGCGGATCCAGCGCGGTGATGGCGGCCCTGCGGGACGTGCATCCCGATCTGATGTGGGAGTTCGGGCCGTCGGACCGGGGGCAAGCCCTGTGCATCACTGCAGAGTGGCGGTATGAACTGCGCGCGCTTGCGCGGGCCGTCGTGGTCGCTGCGCCGGACCTGCCACGCTGGCGGTTCACCGACGCGCGAGAGCCGCTCGGGGCGCTGTGCTCGGTGGCGAACTTCGAGGCGCGGGGACAGCAGCCACTGTGTGTCCGCGCCATGCAGGCCGTGCCCGGTCCGGCGAACAAGGTGGGCATCGCGGTGTCGGGCGACGGCACCGACGACGGCCTGATCAACCAGGCGCTGCTGCTGGCAACCATGCTGCTGGGCGAGGAGGCGGATCGCGACTGGCTGGGTCCGGTGACGGTCGGGGCGCGGCCCGGCCCGTTGCGCCGCCTGACCGGACGCCTGGCACCCTTTGACGCCGCAGGCTTTCTGGACGGGTTTGCGGCGCAGGTGGCGGCGATCCGCGACGGCCTGCCCGACCCGCTGGCCGCGCAGGACCCGCAGACGCGGGCTGCCACGTTGCTGACCATCGGCAGCCTGCCCGAAGGGGCGGGGCGCGATGACCTGGCGACGTTCAGCACCGCCTCGATGCCCTATGCCGAGTCGGCGCTGGAGGGGCGGGCGTTTGCGTCCTGCAACCACAGCCGACACGGCGAGTGGTTCGCCTTTCTGCGCATCCCGCATGAAGGCATGCCCGGCCTCGGCACGGACGTGATGGTGCGGGCCGAGATCGAGGACAGCCTGCACGCGGTTCTGTCGCGGGCGGGGATCGGCGGGATGGTGGCGGCAGGACACGGGCACGAGGCGGTCTATCTCGATTTCGGGATGTCCGACCTTGGCCGGGGCCTGAACCTGCTGGCGTCCACCTTTGCGGCGCGGCCCTGGGCCGGGGCCGCCACCGTGCATTTCCTGGAAGCCGGGCTTGCGACGCAGCCGCTTGCCCTGACTGCGCCCTTGCGCGCCATGCAGTAGGGGCCGCCCATGCAGACCAGCTTCACCCCCGACCAGTTGCGCGATCCCGCCACGGCCACGTCGAACGCGATCCTGCGGTCCTGCGTGCATTGCGGGTTCTGCACGGCGACCTGCCCGACCTATCAGGTGCTGGGGGACGAGCTGGACAGCCCGCGCGGGCGCATCTACCTGATCAAGGACATGCTGGAAAAGGGGCGTCCGGCGGATGCCAGGACCGTGCTGCACATCGACCGCTGCCTGTCGTGCCTGTCCTGCATGACGACCTGCCCCTCGGGCGTGCATTACATGCATCTGGTCGACCACGCGCGGGAGTACATCGAACGCACCTACCGCCGTCCCTTCATGGACCGGATGCTGCGGGCCGTGCTGGCGCGCGTGCTGCCCCACCCGATGCGGTTCCGGATGGCGCTGCTGGCGGCCAAGGTGGCCCGGCCGCTGGCCCCTCTGATGCCAGACGCGCGGCTGCAAGCGATGTTGCGGATGGCCCCGAAAGTGATCCCCCCCGTCAGCCGCAACGACGATCCGCAGACCTTTGCTGCCGCAGGCCCGCGACGGATGCGGGTGGCGCTGATGACCGGCTGCGCGCAGAAGGCGCTGAACACCGACATCAACGATGCCACGATCCGCCTCTTGACCCGGCTGGGCTGCGAGGTGGTGGTGGCGGAAGGGGCCGGGTGCTGCGGGGCGCTGACGCATCACATGGGCAAGGCCGAGATGGCCCATGCCGCCGCCGCCGCCAACATCCGCGCCTGGACCGCCACGCTGGACCTCGAGGCCATCGTCATCAACACCAGCGGCTGCGGCACGACGGTGAAGGACTATGGCCATATTTTCCGCAACGATCCTCTGGCGGATCAGGCGGCGGCGGTGGCTGCCAAGGCACTGGACATCACGGAACTGCTGGTCCGGATCGGCCTGCCCGAGGGCACGCCGAAGGGCATCACGGTCGCCTACCACGCCGCCTGTTCGCTGCAGCACGGCCAGCAGGTGAAATCCGCGCCGAAAAACCTTTTGCGGCGCGCGGGGTTTGCCGTCGTGGAGCCGGCAGACAGCCACCTGTGCTGCGGCAGTGCGGGAACCTACAACCTGATGCAGCCGGTGATTTCCGCGCAGTTGCGCGACCGCAAGGTCGCGACGCTGATGGCCAAGGTGCCCGAAGTGATCGCTGCGGGGAACATCGGCTGCATGATGCAGATCGGGTCGGGCACGGGCGTGCCCGTGGTGCATACGGTCGAGCTGCTGGACTGGGCGACCGGCGGCCCTTGCCCGCGCGCGCTGGCCGCGTGGTCGGCAACCCGCGCCACCACCGCACCGCCCGCCGCCTGACCCCGGCAAGGAACCGCCGCATTGCGCAACAGCTTGTGGTCGTCGTTGTCGCTGGCCTTAAATCTGCCGCAACTGGCGGCCAAGCACGTGCCTGAAAACACCGGAGGTTGCATGTTCCGCCGCATCCTGGCCCTGGCCCTGCTGGCCTGTGCCACAGCCCTTCCCGCCAAGGCCCAGACCGACGACCGTGCGCTGACCCGTCTTGATACCGCCGACCAGGCGCGGGGGTGGGACGCGGTCGGACGCATCGACCTGGGCCAGCGCGGGTTCTGCACGGGGGCGCTGATCGCGCCCGACCTGGTGCTGACGGCGGGGCACTGCCTGTTCGACAAGGATACCGGCGCGCGCATCGAAGTCGGCCAGATCAAGTTCCTGGCGGGCTGGCGCAACGGGCGGGCGGCAGCCTATCGCGGGGTCAAGCAGGCGGTCGCGCATCCCGAATTCGTCTATGGCGGGCAAGAGGAACTGGACCGCGTGGCCTTCGACCTGGCGCTGATCGAACTGGACCAGCCGATCCGGCTGGCCTCGATCACGCCCTTTGCCACCGACGACCGCCCGGCCAAGGGCGACGAGGTGGGCGTCGTCTCCTACGCACAGGACCGCGCCGAAGCGCCGTCGCTGCAAGAGGTTTGCCATGTGCTGGCGCGTCAGCTGGGGGTGCTGGTGTTGTCGTGCAATGTCGATTTCGGATCGTCGGGCGCGCCGATCTTTGCCATCCGCGACGGCGAGGTGCGGGTGGTATCGGTGATCTCGGCCAAGGCGGACCTCGACGGTCGCCAGGTGGCGCTTGGGACCACGCTGGGCACCGGGTCCGGTGCGCCCCTGGGTGTCCTGCTGGCCGAACTGCGCGCCCGGTCCGGCCCGTTCCAGCGGCCCGGCAGTGTCGGGCGCGAGGCGGTCGGCGGGGCCAAGTTCCTGCGCCCCTGAGGGTCTTGACAGGCCGCCCGGGCATTCCCAGATGAACGCTGTCCGGGTGCCGCGAACGGGCCCGGATGCCACCGCCCCCCCTTGACAAGGGGGGGTTCACAGCATCGCTCGATGGAGGATGACCCATGCGATCCCTTGATTTCACGCCGCTCTACCGTGCCACCGTCGGTTTCGACCGCATCGCCGACCTGATGGACCGGGCCCTGGCCTCGGATGTCAGCCAGACCACCTATCCCCCCTACAACATCGAGAAGACGGACGAGAACGCCTATCGCATCTCGGTCGCCGTCGCGGGCTTTGCGCCCGACGATCTGTCGGTCGAGGTCAAGGACGCGACGCTGGTCGTCGCCGCCCGCAAGGCCCCCGAGGAAGCGCCGCGCAGCTATCTGCACCGCGGCATCGCCACCCGCGCCTTCGAGCGCCGCTTTGCCCTTGCCGACCATGTCCGCGTCGAAGGCGCGCTGCACGAGAACGGCATGCTGCACATCGACCTCGTGCGCGAGACGCCCGAGGCGCTGAAACCGCGCCGCATCGCCATCGCGCGGGGTGCCTCGGCACCGCTGTCGGTCGAAGGGACGGCGGCGGAAGTCGCGCACTGATCCTGTCGCCGCAGCGCCCGTGCGCGGCGGGCCGAAGCGGGGGGGGGGGGGGGGGCCCCC
>JBQTJI010000044.1:0-119615 GCA_052387255.1 Gemmobacter sp.
GGCGGTGGCGGATACGGCGGACCTGCGCATCGGCGAGGTGCTGGAAAAGATCGACGAATTCCTCGCCCCCCACCTGTATCCACCGCGCGCCGACGGCAGCAACCCGCGCGTCTGCCCGACCTGCGGCCTGGGGCGGCTGCACCTCAAGACCGCGCGGTCGGGCGGGGCGTTCATCGGCTGCGGCAACTATCCCGTCTGCCGCTATACCCGCCCCATCACCGGCGGCGAAGAAGGCGGGGCCGACGGGCGCGTCCTGGGGCAGGACGACGGCATCGACATCTCCTTGCGCGCGGGCCGCTTCGGGCCTTACGTCCAGCGCGGCGAGGCGACGGCAGAGGCGCCGAAGCCGCCGCGTGCCAGCCTGCCCAAGGGCTGGTCGCCCGACACGCTGACGCTGGAGCGGGCGGTTCTGCTGTTGAACCTGCCGCGCCCGGTGGGGATGCACCCCGAGGGTGGCATGGTCGAGGCCGGGATCGGGCGCTTCGGGCCGTACATCAAGCATGGCACGGTCTATGCCAACATCACCGATCCCGAAGAGGTCTTCACCATCGGCATGAACCGCGCCATCGAGGTGCTGGCGCAAAAGGCCGCGCGCGGGCCGGGCCGGACGGCGGTGGCGGGCCCGTTGCGCGAACTGGGCGAACACCCGGACGGCGGCATCGTGCAGGTGATGCCGGGCAAGTACGGGCCTTATGTCAAATGGGCATCGGTCAACGCGACGCTGCCCAAGGAGCTGTCGCCCGAGACAGTGACGCTGGACGAGGCGCTGGCGCTGGTGGCCGAAAAGGCGGGCAAGGGCGGGGGCAAGGCACCGAAGAAACCAAAGGTTGCCAAGGCCGCGACGGCCGACAAGGCCCCGGCCAAGAAGCCTGCCGCCAAGAAACCCGCAGCCAAGAAACCGGCCACCAGGAAAACCCCCGCGCGGGCAGGCAAGGCGGCCCCCCAGGACGCGACGGACGACGTGATCGAAGCCCCGGCCAGACCGGGACCTGCCCCCAGGGCGAGGGCGCTCTGACCGCGATGCAGGCGACGGCGCTTTTCCACCTGGGGATGCCCAAGACAGGAACCAGCCTGCTGCAGAACGTGCTGCACCTGGCCACCAGCGGCGGGCCGGTCGGGGGTGTCCACTATCCGGCCTTTGGCCGTGGTCGCGCCCTGGCCCATCACATCCTGCCCGAGGCGCTGCGCCCCGGCGCGGCAAAGGGGTGCGATCCCGCCCGGCTGGCTGCCGACCTGGTGGCCGACCTTGCCGCCGACCCGGCGGTCGGGCCGGGCATCCGCGTCGCGCTTTATTCGTCCGAGGGATTTGCCAACCTCTGCGGCGTCAAGCCGGCCCCGATGCTGGGCGATTTCCTGCAGGCGGTCGGCGCGGCGGTGCCGGTGCGCGCCGTGCTGATCGTGCGCGAAGTGACCGGGTTTCTGGAATCGATGTACCTGCAAAGCGCCCGCTTCGGCCACATGGCCCAGGATTTCGAGGCCTATGTCGCCCCGCGCGAACGCTGGTGGGCCGATTTCCTGGCCGGGATCGCGCTGTTGCGCGACCGTCTGGGCGATGCGTTCGAGGTGCGGCTGGCCGAACCCGGCTATGACGTGCTGACCGACTTTGCCGACCGCCTGGCCCTGCCGCTGGACGACCTGCGCGGGTTTGCCGCCGGGGTTCCGCCGACGTCGAAACTCAGCTGGAAGGCGCAGGTCGTGCTGGCCAACCTGCCAGCAGTCGAGGCGGCGGTGGGGTTTCCGATGCGGCGGCAGGCGCTGGTCAAGGCGTTCCAGACCGGGCTGCAGTTCCGCGACGACATCACCCGCTATTCGCTGTATCCGCCCGGCGCGCGCGCGGCGCTGGCGGCACGGCTGGCGGCGATGGCGACCGAAGGCGGGCTGCCCGACTATGCCCGCGTCTTTGCCGCCGCCGCCGACCCCGCGACCGACCGCGCGCCGCATGCGACCTTTGCCATGGGCGCGCTGACCCCGCGCGATATCGCCCGCCTGACCCGCGCCCGCCGCCGCCTGCGCGACGCCGCCACCCGCGCGGCCTGATTGCCGCTTCACAGGCGGGGTGGGCCTGTCTAGAGTCGGGGCTGTTCCTTGCCGGGGTGCCCCGCCCATGCCGATCCGCCTTGCCGCAACCGCGCTTGCCCTGCTGCCCCTGCCGGTGCTGGCCGAACCCGCCTTTGCCCCCGGCACGCATGGCGAGCCGTTCACCGTACAGGGGCTGGTGCAGGGCTGCATGGCCGACGAAGAGGGTGCGTTCTGCGTGGTCAACGCCGAGGGGTGGCGCTGGCTGGTCGATGCCGCCGGGCCGACGCCGCCCGACCTGTACCGCATGCTGACGGTGCTGCCGGTCAACGCGCCTGTCGAGATGACCGGCGACATGATCGAGATGGGCGACATCACCGTGATGACCGCCGTCTCCGACCTGACGCAGGGGCGCGACGAACATGCGCGTCTGCGGGCGCTGATGCAGGGCACCTGGACCTACAGCAGCGGCGAAGCGACGGTGCAGATCGACGGGTCGGAATGGTCGGTGACGGTGGGCGGCAACCTGACCGGCATCGCGCTGCTGCAACTGCGCGCCGACTGCGGCGACGGGGTTGCGGCGGGCGGCACGGTGATCACGCTGGCCGAGATGGGGGGCGACCCCGAGGCGGTCACCTGCTATCGCGTGGCCCAGGCGGCGCTGGACCGGATGGCGCTGGTCGATCGGTCGGGCGCGGGCGAGATGCTGATGACGCGGGCCCCCTGACCGCCCGGCAACCGACTTGCGCATGACCGTGGCCCGGTTGTACAGCCCCAGTCCATGGCCAAGGCCAAGACCCAACGGACGAGACCATCATGACGCGCATCCTCTATCACATCGGCATGCCCAAGACCGGCACTTCGCTGTTGCAGGGCACGATGGCACGCGCGGTGGTCACGCTGCGCGAGCATGGGGTGCTGTATCCCCGCGCGGGGCGGGCGGGTGTCGCCCACCACGCCCTGACCCAGACCTTGCGCGAACAGGGACCGGCAGAGCGCGCGGCCTTTCTGGCGGATCTCGGCCGCGAGGTGGCCGCCGCCTGTGCCGAAGACCCCGCGCCGCGCATGGCGCTGGTGTCTTCGGAAGGGATGGTCAACCTCTGCGGCGTCGAATTGGCCCCGGCCTTTGCCGAGTTCATGGCCGTTCCCGGCCCCGGCATGCAGGGATCGGCGATCATCGTGCTGCGCGAGATGACGTCGTTCCTGGAATCGATGTATTTCCAGACCACCCGCTTTCGGGCCGTGGACTGGACCTTCGACGAATTTCTGGGGTCGCGCCCGAAGTGGATGCGCAACTTCCTGGCCGGGCTGAACATGATCAAAGCCCGCATGCGCGACGATTTCGAGATCATGACGGCGGCCCCCGGGTACAACGTGCTGCGCACCTTCGAGGCCCGGCTGTCGCTGCCCGAGGGGTTGCTGGATGCGCCCAGCCGCGAGGTCGGGCCGACCGAGCGCCCCAGCCTGAAAGGGCAGGTCGCGCTGGTCCACCTGCCCTGGCTCGAGGTGCAGATCGGCTTCAAGATCCGCCGCCGCGCGCTGTCGCGGCTGCTGTCGGACGGCGCGGTGTTTCCCGAGGATGTCGCGAACTTCACCATCTATGCGCCGGGACAGCGGGCGAAGATGGCCGCGACCGGCATCGCGATCATGGAAGAGGCGGGGTTCGGCAGCTATGCCGCGCTGACCCGGTCCATGGCGCCCTCGACCCTGCCGCACCATGTGATCGACCGCGCCCTGCTGACACCCGAGGACATCGCGCGCGTGGCAGCCCTGCGCGACGTGATCGAGGAGAAACCCCGCGTGGACCGCGCCACGCGCCAGGCGATCCGCCGCGCGACGCGGCTGAACGCCGCCGTCAGCCCTGCGACCCCCGCGGATTGATCAGGCGGGCCATCAGCCCCGCCGTGCCGATCATCCCCAGGTTCCGCCCGTTTTCCTGCACCACCATGTCGGTCACGCCCTGCGACATCATTGCCATGATGTCCTTGACCGGCATGTCGGCGGGCAGCACGCGGGCGGTGGGTGACGGGCTGCCCGCTTCCATCACGTCGCGCGCGGTCAGAACCCCCAGCGGGTTCATGTGGGCCACGAAATCGGCGACATAGTCGTTGACCGGGTTGGCGATGATCTCGCGCGCGGTGCCGCACTGCACGATGCGTCCGCCCTCCATCAGCGCGATGCGGTCGCCCAGCTTGAACGCCTCGTCCAGGTCGTGGCTGACGAAGATGATGGTCCGCTTCAGCCGCGCCTGAAGGTCCAGCAGTTCATCCTGCAGTTTCGACCGGATCAGCGGGTCGAGCGCGCTGAACGGCTCGTCCATCAGCAGGATCGGGGCTTCGGTGACAAAGGCGCGCGCCAGGCCCACGCGCTGCTGCATGCCGCCGGAAAGCTCGCCCACCTTGCGGTCGGCCCATTGCGACAGGTTCACCAGCGCAAGCTGCCGGTCCACCCTTTCGCGCCGCCCCTCCGGCGTGAGGCCGGCAAGCTCCAGGCCCAGGCCCACGTTGTCGCGCACCGTGCGCCAGGGCAGCAGGCCGAACTGCTGGAACACCATGGCGATGGTCGACAGGCGCAGGCGGCGCAGCGTGGGGGGGTCGGCCCTGGTGACCGAGGTCATCTTGCCGCCGTCCAGCACCCGCACCTCGCCCCGGCAAACCGGATTGAGGCCGTTGACTGCACGCAGCAGGGTGGACTTTCCGCTGCCCGACAACCCCATGAGCACAAGGATTTCGCCGTTGCCGACCGTCAGCGAACAGTCATGGACGCCCAGCACCTGTTTCGTCGCGGTCTGGATGTCGGCGCGGTCGCGGCCGGCGTCCATCAGAGGCAGGGCGGCGGCGGCGTTGTCGCCGAAGACGATGTTCACCTTGTCGAATTCGACGGCGGGAAGGGGGGCGTTCATGCGCGCGATACCCTCAGCATGCGGTCCAGAAGGATGGCCACCACCACGATGATGAACCCCGATTCAAAGCCGAGCGCGGTGTTCACGCTGTTCAGCGCCCGCACCACCGGCACGCCGAGGCCGTTCGCCCCCACAAGTGCCGCGATGACGACCATCGACAGCGACAGCATGATGGTCTGGTTCAGCCCCGCCATGATCTGCGGGAAGGCGTAGGGCAGTTCCACCTTCCACAACCGTTGCGACGGGGTGGCACCAAAGGCCGTCGCGGCCTCCAGCAGGGCCGTCGGTGTCGTGGACACGCCCAGATGTGTCAGGCGTATGGGGGCGGGCAGCACGAAGATGACGGTGGCGATCAGGCCCGGCACCATGCCCAGGCCGAAGAACACGATGGCCGGGATCAGGTAGACGAAGGTCGGCAGCGTCTGCATCAGGTCCAGCACGGGCACCATGGCGCGGTAGAGGCGGGGCCGATGCGCCACGGCGATGCCGATGGGCACGCCGAGGCCCATGCACACGACGCAGGCCGACAGGATCAGCGTCAGGCTTTCCGTCGTCTCCTCCCAGTAGCCCTGGTTCAGCACGAACAGGAAGGCCAGCACCACGCCCAGGCAGACCTTCCAGTTCTTCTGCAAGGCCCAGGTGAGGGCGACGAAGGCCGCGATGATGATCAGCGGATGGGGCGTCTGCAGCACCCACAGGATGGCGTCGATCATCGCCTCCATCACTGTCGAGATGGTGTCGAACACGCCGCCAAGGTTGTCGTTCATCCAGTCGAAGACGGACTTGGCCGCCTTTCCGATGCCGATCTTCACGCCTTCGGCGCTCATCATCTTGATGAAGCTGTCGGGGCTGAACAGCCAGTCCATGCGCTGCCTCCGGCTTGATGGAACTTGGCCCCGGACCGGCGGTCCGGGGCCTGCGGGGTCACTGCAGCGCGGCGGCCACGGCGGCCTTGGCATCGCCGCCGTCCTTGGTCGTCACACCGTCAAGCCAGGCTTCCCAGGCGGCGGGGTTCGCGGCAAGCCAGGCGCGGGCGGCATCGGCCGGATCGGCCCCGTCGTTCAGGATCGCGCCCATGATCTCGTTTTCCATGGCCAGCGTGAAGGACAGGTTCTGCAGCAGCTTGCCCGTGTTCGGGCATTCGGTGACATAGCCCTTGCGCACGTTGGTCGCGACGATGGCCCCGCCCAGGTTCGGCCCGAAATAGTCATCGCCGCCGGTCAGGTAGGTCATCTTGAAGTTCGCGTTCATCGGGTGCGGCTCCCAGCCCAGGAACACGATCGGCTTGCCGTCCTCGGTCGCCTTCCGGACCTCGGCCAGCATGCCCTGCTCGGACGATTCCACCACCTCGAACCCGTCCAGGCCGAACGGCCCCGAGGCGATCATGTCGATGATCAGGCGGTTGCCGTCGTTGCCCGGCTCGATGCCGTAGATCTTGCCTTCCAGCGCGTCCTTCTGCGCGGCAATGGCCTTGAAGTCGTTGATCCCGAGCGCCGCCCCGGCCTCGTTCGTGGCCAGCGTGTACTTGGCCCCTTCCAGGTTGGTGCGCACCGTCTCGACCGTGCCGGCCTCGCGGTAGGCGGCGATGTCGGCCTCCATCGTGGGCATCCAGTTGCCCAGGAACACGTCGATGTCGCCGCCCGCCAGGCCCGCATAGGTGACGGGCACCGACAGGATGCTGGTCTCGGTCTCATAGCCGAGCGCCTCGAGCACGACGGTCGTGGCGGCGGTGGTGGCGGTGATGTCGGTCCAGCCGACGTCCGAGAAGGTGACCTTGTCGCAGCTTTGCGCCAAGGCGGCCGAGGACAGGACCAGCGTTGCGGCACCGGCAAGCAGCGCGGAGTGAAGGGTCATGGAGGGCTCCCTGTTTTTGTTGATTGACGAGTCAATAAACTTCACGCTTATCTGGTTTGGCAAGTGTTTTTTCCCGAAGGGCCAGACCGACATGCCGAAGTTAGGGATGGAGCCTATCCGAAAGGCCGCCCTCGTCAAAGCCACGATCATCGAGATCGGGCAGGCGGGCAGCCTGGACGTGACGGTGGGCCAGATCGCCCGGCGGGCGGGCATGTCGACGGCGCTGGCACACCATTACTTCGGCGGGAAAGAGGCGATGTTCCTGGCCGCGATGCGCCATGTGCTCACGCTGTACGGGGCCGAGGTGCGCGGCGCGCTGGCGGTGGCGCAGGGTCCCGAGGCGCGGCTGCAGGCGATCTTCGCGGCCTCGTTCGGGCGGTCCAACTTCCGGCGCGAGGTGGTGGGGGCCTGGCTGAACTTCTGGGTCCTGGCACAGGGCACACCCGAGGCGAAGCGCCTTCTAGCGGTGTACCAGCGGCGGCTGCGGTCGAACCTGGTGTCGAACCTGCGCCCGCTGATGGGCGACCGGGCGGTGGCGGTGGCCGACGGCCTGGGGGCGATGATCGACGGCGTCTACCTGCGCGAGGTGCTGAAGGACGGCACGCCCGATGCGGCGGCGGCGGTGGCGACCTTGCAGGACTATCTGGCGGCGCATCTTTCGGGGCGGCAGGGGCAATAGCGGTGGCCGGGGCGGATTATGTGATCGTGGGCGCGGGCAGCGCAGGCTGCGCGATGGCCTACCGGCTGGCCGAGGCGGGCCGCACCGTGACGGTCATCGAGCATGGCGGAACCGATGCGGGGCCGTTCATCCAGATGCCGGCCGCGCTGTCCTATCCGATGAACATGTCGCTGTACGACTGGGGCCTGAAGTCCGAGCCCGAGCCGCACCTGGGGGGCCGGGTCATGCATGTGCCGCGCGGCAAGGTGCTGGGCGGGTCGTCGTCGATCAACGGCATGGTCTATGTGCGCGGCCACGCCCGCGACTTCGACCACTGGGCGGAAACCGGCGCGACGGGCTGGGCCTATGCCGACGTGCTGCCCTATTTCCGGCGGATGGAGTCCTGGCACGGGCAGGCCGACGGCGGCGATCCCGCCTGGCGCGGCCACGACGGGCCGCTGCACGTCACGCGCGGGCCCCGCGACAACCCGCTGTTCGCGGCCTTCATTGAGGCCGGGCGGCAGGCGGGCTATCCCGTCACCCCCGACTACAACGGTGCCCAGCAAGAGGGATTCGGCCCCTTCGAGGCGACGATCTGGCAGGGTCGCCGCTGGTCGGCCGCCAACGCCTATCTGCGGCCGGCGCAGAAGACGGGCCGCGTGCAGGTGATCCGGGCGCTGGCCCGGCGCGTGATCATCGAGGACGGGCGCGCCACGGGCGTCGAGGTGCGGCGCGGCGGCACGGTCGAGGTCATTCCGACGGCGCGCGAGGTGATCCTGGCGGCGTCGTCGATCAACTCGCCCAAGCTTCTGATGCTGTCGGGCATCGGCCCTGCTGCGCATCTGGCCGGGCACGGCATCCCGGTGGTGGCCGACCGGCCCGGCGTGGGCGCGAACCTGCAGGATCATCTGGAAATCTACATGCAGTTCGCGGCACGCCAGCCGATCACGCTGTACAAGCACTGGAACCTGGTCAGCAAGGCGGTGATCGGCGCGCAGTGGCTGTTCCTGCGGCGGGGGCTGGGCACGTCGAACCAGTTCGAGGCCTGCGGGTTCATCCGGTCGGACAAGGGCATCGACTATCCCGACATCCAGTTCCATTTCCTGCCGATTGCCGTGCGCTATGACGGCAAGGTCGCGGCCAAGGGGCACGGGTTCCAGGCCCATACCGGGCCGATGCGGTCGAAATCGCGTGGCAGCGTCACGCTGCGCAGCCCCGACCCCGAGGCCCCGCCCGTGATC
This sequence comes from Gemmobacter sp., assembly GCA_052387255.1. GTDB lineage: Bacteria > Pseudomonadota > Alphaproteobacteria > Rhodobacterales > Rhodobacteraceae > JBBQXK01. Next base: position 8,672 of record JBQTJI010000044.1, read on the forward strand.
CGCTTCAACTACATGTCCCATCCCGATGACTGGGCCGAATTCCGCGCCTGCGTGCGCCTGACGCGCGAGATTTTCGCGCAAAGTGCCATGGCCCCGCATGTGAAGCACGAGATCCAGCCGGGGGCGGGCGTGCAGACCGACGCCGAGATCGACGCCTTCATCAGGGCGCACGCCGAAAGCGCCTATCACCCCTGCGGCACGGCCCGCATGGGGCGGCGCGACGATCCGCTGGCGGTGGTCGACCCCGAGGCCCGCGTGATCGGGGTGGACGGGTTGCGGCTGGCCGACAGTTCGGTCTTCCCGCGCGTGACCAACGGCAACCTGAACGCGCCCTCGATCATGGTGGGCGAAAAGGCCGCCGACCACATCCTGGGCCGCGCGCCCCTGGCCCCGTCGAACGCGGAGCCGGTGGTCAGCCGGGACTGGGCGGTGGCGCCGCGGTAGGCGCGCCTGTCGCGAAAGCCGCTGCGCCAAAACCGATTTCTTCAAAGAAATCGGAGCGGAATTTTCGAGAATTCCGGCTTTGGTCCGCCGCCGCGCAACCGGGCAGCGCCATTGGGAAGCACGGATCAGGCCGGAACCGCGACCGCCTCGCAGCCGAATTCCAGCCCCTGGGCGTAGATCACGGCAGGCTGGTCGAACACCAGGCGGAACACGCGGATGTCGCGCCGCGCCTCGGCCCGGATATATTCGCCGTCGGCCAGACGTGCCGCCGGGATCATCGCCTGCGCCGCACCGGCCAGGGCCTGCGCGCGCCAGTCGCGCACCAGGATCGGCTGGTCGGCGGCGACGACGATATCCTCGTCCGGGCGTTCGTTCCCCAGTGCACTGGCCGAGATGCGGACCAGCCGGGCGTGGCGGTCGCGGCGCACCGCGATGTCGCGCAGCACCAGCGCCCCGGCACGGGTCACGATGCGGTCGCCGGGTGCCAGCGCCTCGACAGCCCGCGCGCCCTTCAGCGTCATCACGATGCTGCCTTCGACCAGTCCGGTGTTCGCATCCTGCATCATTCAGCCCTCTCTTCGCGTCGTGGTCATCATTTGGCGATGATTGTTGCAACAAAAGGTTAAGGTCGGGGCAAAATTGGGGCAGTCCCCTCGCGCCCCGCGCCAAGGTTTGCTAACTGGGCAGGGGGCGGGTGTGGCGGAACTGGCAGACGCACCGGATTTAGGTTCCGGCGCCGCAAGGCTTGGGGGTTCAAGTCCCTTCACCCGCACCACAGGCCATCGCGCAGACGAAGAGGGCGGGCCCGGTGGCCCGCCCTTTCGCCGACATGTTCGGACGGTCAGCCCGCGCATTCGGGGTATTCGATCAGGTCGCGCGGATCGTCGCAGCCCGACCCGCCGGGGATACGCCGCTTGCGGCGCTTCTCGACGGTGCCGTCGATCATCTTCTCGACCGGGTACAGGCCGTCTGCCAGAACACCGGCCTGGGCGGCGGTGGTGACGGGCATCAGGAAGGTCAGGGCAGTTGCCGCCAGGATCAGGGATTTCATCAGGGTCTCCTTTGCTTGTCTGATGATCCCAAGCTACCCCCGCCCGCCGCCCGGCATCAGGGACCATGGGCCGCCGAAATGGGGCCGTCGCATCGGACCAAGGTCTGATGACGCGGGCGCGGCGTCAGGGGCCTGCCGGCCTGCGCGCCAGCATCGCCGCCTCGACCCGGTTGCGGACGTGCAGCTTCTGCAAGATCGACGTCATGTAGTGCTTGACGGTCTTTTCCTGGATATCCAGCCGCGCGCCGACCTCCTTGTTGCTCAGGCCCTGCGCGACCAGGTTCAGGATGTCCTCCTCGCGCCGCGACAGGTCGGCCAGGGGGTCGGGGGCGGCCGTGCCGGCCGGCTTGCCGCGCATCGCCACCAGAAGCCGCCCCGCCAGCCCCGGCGACACATAGGACCGCCCCGCCGCCAGGTCGCGCACGACATCGACCAGTTCCGACGCGCCCACCCCCTTGAGCACATAGCCCGCCGCCCCCAGCTTCAGCGCCTGCATGACCTGCGCCTCGTCCTCGGACGCGGTCAGCATGGCGACCCTGGGCGGTGACGTCATCTGCATGATCCGGCGCAGCGCCCCCAGCCCGCCGCCCCCGGGCATCGAGATGTCCAGGAGCACCAGGTCGGGGGAAAGCCGTTCGGCCAGGTCCGCCGCCGCCTCGCCGTCCCGGGCCTGGGCCAGGATGTCGATCCCCGCCTCGGCCAGAATCCGCGCGACCCCCTCGCGGTAGATCGGATGGTCATCGGCCAGCACCAGCCGTATCGCGTGGTTGTCCCCGGTCATACCGCCCCTTCCAGGTCAAGCTCCATGGTCAGCGCCGCCCCCGGCCCGTCGTCGCGGTTGCGCACGTCGATCGATCCGCCCAGGCTTTCCACCCGGTCGGCCAGGCCGACCAGCCCCAGACCGTCCTCGCCGCTGCTGACATCGGCGGGCAGGCCGGCGAAACCGGGGCCGCGGTCCAGCACGGACAGCGACAGGCGCTGTGCCCGCAGGCGCAGGGCGATGGCCTGGCCCCGGCCCTCGCCATGTTTCCAGCCGTTGTTCAGCCCTTCCTGGACGAAGCGGAAGCAGCAGATCTTGACCGCAATGGGTACCTCGGGCAGGGTGCCCGGCGGCACGTCCACCGCCACTTCGGCCCCGGTGCGCGCGCCGTGCGCCTCGGCCAGGCCCTGCAGGATGTCGACCAGCGGGCGCTGCTCGATGTCGGGCAGGGACAACCCGCGCGAGATGTTGCGAATCTCGACGATGGAATCCTTCACCGCGCGGTCGATCTCGTCCACCACCGCCTGTGCCGACCCACCCGCGACCTGCCCGCGCAGCGCTTCCAGCCGCAGCGCGGCATAGGCCATCAGTTGCGCCGGACCGTCGTGCAGGTCGGCCCCGATGCGGCGCAGTGACTGGTCGTTGACCGCCGATGACCGCGCCGCCGCGCCCTGCACCCGCAGGCGCAGCGTGACGTTGCGGTTGGCCAGTTCCTTGAGCGCCGCCATCTGGCGGTCGATGGTGCGGCTGCCGCGCAGCACGATCAGGAACAGCGTGGCGCCGATGACCGCGACAGCCGCCCCGACCATGCCCCAGGCCAGCCTGCGCACGCGCACCAGATCGACCAGCAACTGGGTGCCCACCTCATAGAACTCGGCCACCGCGATGACCTGTCCCGTCCGCCGGTCGCGGATCGGCGCATAGATCTCCAGAAGCGGCAGGCCAAGCGCGTGTTCGGCCACGTCTTCCACGTCGCCGGTATCGTTGAAGTCGGCCCGCACCTCGCCCGTCCAGGCGCGGGCCAGATTGTCGGTCGGAGGAAACCGGCGGCCGACCAGGGCGGCGTTCGACGCATCGACAAGCAGGCCGTCCTCGCGCCAGATCTTGAAGGACACCACCCTTTGCCCCAGGGCCGTATCCGACAACAGCCGCCCGATCTCGGCGCGCGAGGCTGCGGACAGGTAGGGTCGTGTCGCCAGTTCCTGGGTCAGGGGGGCCACGAAGCTGTCCATGTAGAGGGCGGTCGATGTCGCGGTGTTGCGCACCACCGCATCCTCGATCCGGCCCGACACGAAGAACCCCGCCACCACCGCCGCCACGGCCAGCACCACCCCTCCGGCCACGGCGAACTGGCCGGCCAGCGACAGGTCCGACCAGGGATCGGCAAAGGGAATGGCCATGCCCGTACCCCGCAAGCTGCGCGCGGACAGACTGTCGAAGCCCGTGCCGGAAGACAAGCCGGGGCAGGGCGCGGCACGGGTGGGACGCGCGTCCGGGCGGGCGGCTGTTTTCCCCCTCGCATCGCCCCGAATCCTTTGCTAGAAGGCCGCAGATTTTCCTGCCCCCGCGGCGCGATCCCCGGGGGCCTTTGCTTTGCATCCCGGCCTGCGCAAGGTCCGGGCGAACGGACGGAAGGACGAAAGATGCAGGTCACCCAGACCCTGAACGAAGGCCTCAAGCGCGGCTACACGATCACCGTGTCGGCGGCGGAACTGGACAGCAAGGTTCAGGCGAAACTGGTTGAGGCACAGCCCGAGGTCGAGATGAAGGGCTTTCGCAAGGGCAAGGTGCCGATGGCCATGCTGCGCAAGCAGTTCGGCCCGCGCATCCTGGGCGACGCCATGCAAGAGGCCATCGACGGAGCGATGAAGTCGCATTTCGACACCAGCGGAGACCGCCCCGCACTGCAGCCCGAGATCAAGATGGTCGGCGGCGACACCTGGGCCGAAGGGCAGGACGTGGTCGTCGAGATGACCTACGAGGCGCTGCCCCCGATCCCGGAACTGGACACTGCCGCCCTGGCGCTGGACCGCCTGACCGTGGCCGCCGACGACGCGGCGGTGGACGAGGCGCTGGCCCGGCTGGCCGACGGGGCCAAGACCTGGGAGGCGCGCAAGAAGGGGGCCAAGGCCCAGGACGGCGACCAGGTGGTGATCGACTTCAAGGGCAGCGTCGACGGCGAGGCGTTCGAGGGCGGCAGCGCCGAGGACTATCCGCTGGTGCTGGGATCGAACTCGTTCATCCCCGGCTTCGAGGAACAGCTTGTCGGGACCAAGGCGGGCGACGAGGTGACGGCGAACGTGACCTTCCCCGAAGGCTATGGGGCCAAGCATCTGGCGGGCAAGGCGGCGGTCTTTGCCTGCACCGTCAAGGCGGTGAACCAGGGGCAGCCTGCGGTGCTGGATGACGAGCTGGCCAAGAAATACGGTGCCGCCGACCTGGCCGCGCTGCGCGAACAGATCGCGGGACGGCTGGCCAACGAATACAAGGGTGCCGCGCGCGCGGTGATGAAGCGCTCGCTCCTGGACCAGCTGGACGCGCAGGTGACGTTCGACCTGCCCGCCAAACTGGTCGAAGCCGAGGCGGCCCAGATCGCGCACCAGCTGTGGCACGAGGAAAACCCCGAGGTGCACGACCACAACCACGGCGCGGTCGACCCCACCGACGAGCACAAGGCCCTGGCGGTCCGCCGCGTGCGGCTGGGCCTGCTCTTGGCCGAGGTCGGGCGCAAGGCCGAGATCAGCGTGACCGACGCCGAGATGACCCAGGCCGTGCTGCAGGCGGCGCGGCAGTATCCGGGGCAGGAACGGGCGTTCTTCGAGTTTGTCCAGAAGAACCCCCAGATGCAGCAGCAGCTGCGCGCGCCCCTGTTCGAGGACAAGGTCGTCGATCACATCGTGGCGGCGTCCACGGTCACCGAACGGACCGTGTCGAAGGAAGACCTGCAAAAGGCGGTCGACGCGCTGGACGACATGTGACCCCGGCGGCCTTTCGCGCCGCCCGCGCGAAAGGCCCGCCTGCCGGTGACAAGGAAGGGTGCTTTCCTGCATGAAGTGGCTGCTGCACAAGCTGGGGCGTCCCAGGGCCCCCGTGGCGGGCGACGGGACGGCGGCCGAGGCGGCGGCTTTGGCGGTGCCCCCGGTGGCCCGAAAGCCGCTTGTCCATCCGTCCGAACGGCCCATTCCCTTTGTTCCCAGGGGCGACCGCACGCCGCTGTTCTTCCTGCATATTCCCAAGACATCCGGATCCAGCGTCAACCGGCTTCTGGCCGACGTCTATGGCAGCGGCAACCTGATCGAGCATGCCGAGTACACCGTGCCCAAGCTGTTGGACGGCAGCCTGCCGACGATGGCCGTGGACTGCGTGTCGGCGCATTTCCCGCTGTGCCACTGGGCGCTGTACCGCGAGACGGACGCCTATGCCCGCGCCACCATCCTGCGCGACCCCTGGCAGCGGCTGGTCAGCCATGTGAACTGGACCAACCGCTTCAACAACGGCGAGCCTCTGCCGACGTCGGGGCGGGGGGCGGCGGCGACGCGGGCGGTGGTCGAGGTTCTGGCGCGGACCGATTTCCAGCGGCGCGACCATATTCAGGCGCTGTTCGACGTGGTGCAGGCCGAGCCGGACTTCATCCTGTTCGACAACCTGCAGGTCCGCATGCTCGTCACCGGCAATCCGCAGTCGAGCCTGCAGGTGCCTGACGAAGGGTCGCTGCGCAATGCGCGGTCCAACCTGAAACAGTTCGCCGTCTGGGGCATCTGCGAGGATCAGGCGGGGTTCCAGCAGCGCCTGCTGAATGCCGTGGGCAGCGATGTGCAGCCCGTGCCGATCCACGAGAATGCGGGCCAACCGCTGGCCCTGACCCCCGACAACGACATCGCGCGCGAGGTCTTTGCGCCCTGGATCGGCCTTGACCAGTCGCTGTACGACAGGGCGGTGGCGATGCTGCGGGTGCGCGCGCGCAAAGCTCAGACGACATAGATGTCGCCGGCCGCCAGGGCCGCCGCGCCGGTCAGCGTGAGCAGAAGCTGCGCCGCCCCTGCGCCGTCGCCGTCGGCATCCCAGAACAGCAGGCCGTCCGGTCCCGTGGCGTCATAGACGAACTGCGCCCCGGAACCGACCGGGGCACCGAACGCGAGGTCGCCGCCCGTGATCGGGCCGATCCCCGCCGCACCGGGCAGCAGGGCCAGCTGAAAGTCCAGCCGGTCGGTGCCCGTCTCGAAATCGGCAATGGTGTCGCCGGGTCCGCCCGCTTCGGGCAGGGTGTTGAAGCGAAAGACATCGGCCCCCGCATCGCCGTGGAACACGTCGCTGCCCCGGCCCGAGATGATCGTGTCGTTGCCGTCCCCGCCGTACACCAGGTCGTGGCCCTTGCCCGCCGAGATGCGGTCGTCGTTTGCCCCGCCGTGGAGCGTGTCGTTGTGCCCGCCGCCGATCAGGATGTCGTTGCCGTCGCCGCCCTCGATCACGTCATGCCCGTGGTCGCCGCGCAGATAGTCGTTGTCCACCCCGCCGTTCAGGGAGTCGTTGCCCACCCCTCCGAACCCCGTGTCGGCACCGTCGCCCAGGGTGATCGTGTCGGCCATTCCGCTGCCGAAGACGACGAAATGTTCGAACCCCGTCAGGGCCGACCCCCGGCCGTCGGTCGCCGCCGGGCCGCTCGCGTCGAAGGCCAGCGCATCGCAGCCGCAGCTTTCGGCCACCAGCGTGTCGTCGCCGATGCCCCCTTCCAGCGTGTTGGCATCGCCGATCAGGTAGGACAGCTCGTCATCGCCGCCGCCCATGTCGGCCCGGTTCGCGCCACCTTCCAGCGCAACATTGTCGTCGCCGTCCGCCGCGATGACAGTGTCGTCGCCGTCGTCCAGCACCGCCTGCAACACCTCGACCCCGGTGAACTGCAGGTCGGGCTGCACCAGGCCGGCCCCGCCCGTGGACACCGCAAAGGGATTGGCGGCAGTCATGTCGATGTGGACATTCCCGACGTTGCCGAAAAAGAAGTTCGCCCAGAACAGGCCCAGCGTGTCCACACCCGCCCCGCCGTCGAACACTCCGCCCGCCGTCGGCACGAACAGGGCCACGTCGTTGCCAAGGCCGCCATAGACGCTGTCGCGGTCCTGTTCCGACGCCCCGGTGACCAGGAACAGGTCGTGCCCCTTGCCGCCATAGAGCGCGTCGTTGCCGATACTGCCGATGATCGTGTCGTTGCCGCGCCCGCCGAAGATGTCGTCGTTGCCCCAGCCCGCGTCGAGCAGATCGTGCCCGTCGCCGCCCCAGAGCCGGTCCTGCTGGTCGCCGCCGTCCAGCTCGTCCTGGCCCTCGCCGCCGAAGATGCGGTCCTCGCCGCCTTCGCCATACAGCAGGTCGTCGGCGGCCAGTCCATGCAGCGTGTCGTGGCCCGCGTCGGCCAGGATCGTGTCAAGATCGCTGCCGTCGCCGGTCTGCAAGAGGTCGGGACCGGTCGTGCCGAACAGCGGGTTCGCGGGCATGCGCGAGTCCTTCGGTCAGGGGCAGGGGGTGGCGCGAAACGGACCCGGAACGCAATGCGAATGGATGCAGGATGCCAGCGAACGGTGCGGCGCGCAATCAACCTTTGCCCCTGCCACAGGCCGCCGGTCACACGATGTAGATGTCGGTTCCCGCCAGGTCCGGGGCATCCATCAGCACGACCAGCGCCGTGGCCATGCCCGAACCCGTGCCGTCGGCATCCCAGTAAAGGATGCCCGACGTCCCCGAGATGAGGTACAGGAACTGCCCCTGCGTGCCGCTGACGGTCTGGAACGACAGGTCCGCCGCCGCCATCTGTCCAGGGTCCGGCATGCCGCCCAGGATGCCCTGCGCAAAGGCGATGCGGTCCGTGCCGGTGGCGAAGTCGCCGATCCGGTCATGGGCCACGACATTCTCGGGCGGGGTCAGGAAGCGGAACGTGTCGGCCCCGCCCTCACCCCACAGCAGATCGGCCCCCTGACCGTCGTAGAGCGTGTCGCGCCCCTCGCCCCCCATCAGCACGTCGTCGCCCGCCCCGCCGAACAGCCGGTCGGCGTCGTCCCCGCCGTACAGGGTATCGCGGCCGCCGCCACCGCCCAGGCTGTCGCTGCCGGTGTCGCCCTGAACCTCGTCGTTGTTGCCGCCCCCGATCAGGGTGTCGCTGCCGTCCATGCCGAGCAGGGTGTCGTCGCCCCGGAAGCCCTTGACCAGATCGTTGCCGTCATAGGTGCGGACGATGTCGCCCTGCGTGCTGCCCTCGATCTCGTAGCGTTCGAATCCGGTGATCTCGGACAGCTGCCCTTCATCGACCGAGCCGTCGAATCCGACGATGAAGTACACCGAAAAGGTTGCGTCGATGACGATCAGCAGGTCGTCGCCGCCGCCACCGTCCAGCGTGTGCTGCCCGCCATAGCCGACGGCAACGATATCATCGCCCGCCCCGGCCAGAAGCGTGTTGTCCCCGCGCCCGCCAAAGAGGGTGTCACCCAGCGCCCCGCCGATGACGCTGTCATCCCCCGCCCCGCCGTTGAAGTGCAGCCGCTCGAAGTTCAGGAAGTCGAGGCTCAGGCCGCCGTCGCCCGTTGCAGTGCCGCTGCCGGTCGAAAAGTCGATGGTGGCGGCGGCACCGGGCAATCCCGGCAGATAGGGCGTCAGTCCCAACACATCGTCGCCGTCGCCGCCGTTGGCAATGGCCCCCAGGGGGCCGATTACCGAGACGACGTCGTCGCCGGCCCCGCCATTGGCACGCGCGCGGCTGCCCGCCTCGCCCACGCCACCGAGGAAGATCAGGTCGTTGCCCGTACCGCCATAGTTGACCGACAGGTCGCCGTGGGCATCCAGCGTATCGTTGCCGTTGCCGCCGTACAGCGTGTCGCGCCCGTTCGTGCCGTCAAGCAGGTCGTCGTCGGCCCCGCCATACAGCACATCGTTGCCGCCAAGGCCCGTAAGCGTGTCATTGCCCGCGTCGCCATAGAGGGTATCGTCGTCGGGGCTGCCCGGCGTGTTGTCGGGTCCGGGGGTTCCTGGAAAGACGGGCATTGCCAATACTCCTGCTGGGCTATTGTTTCCAAGCACAAATTTGCGGTGACCTGTGCGGGATCATTGCAGCCCTTGCAGCGTCGCGCAATCCCGGCGGGGCGTGCGGCCGCCACAAAATGAAACCGCGCAGGGTTGCCCCTGCGCGGTTCCGGTTCGCAACGTGATCGCAGGTCTCAGGCGTCTTCGTTCGCCGCACTGCCGATGTCGTCGAACAGTTCGGCGATCTCGAACTCGGCGGCGGCCTCGGCCTCGGCGGCCAGTTCCTGGATCGACTTGCCCGACGCCTGCAGTTCGGCCTCTTCGACCGAGCGGGCGATGTTCAGGCGGAACTTCACCGTCACTTCGGGGTGCAGCACGACCGACACCGTATGCATCCCCAGGTCCTTGATCGGGCGGTCCAGCACGATCTGGCCACGGTTCACGGTGAACCCCGCCTCGGTCGCGGCGTCGGCCGCGTCGCGCGTGGTGACCGAGCCGTAAAGCGCTCCGGCATCGGACGCCGAACGGATGACCACGAAGGTCTGGCCGTCCAGCTTGGCGCCGACCGCCTCGGCCTCCTTGCGGGTTTCGAGGTTGGTCGCCTCAAGTTGCGCTTTCTTGACCTCGAAGCTCTTGATGTTGCCCTCGGTGGCGCGCAGCGCCTTGCCCTGGGGCAGAAGGAAGTTGCGGGCGTAGCCGTCCTTGACGTTCACGACCTCGCCCATCTGGCCCAGCTTGGCCACGCGCTGCAGGAGAATGACTTGCATGTTCTTGTCCCCCTCACTTCACGGCATAGGGCAGCAGCGCCAGGAATCGGGCGCGCTTGATCGCCGCTGCCAGTTCGCGCTGCTTCCTGGCCGAGACGGCGGTGATCCGGGCGGGCACGATCTTGCCGCGTTCCGAGATGTACCGCATCAGCAGGCGCGTGTCCTTGTAGTCGATGGCCGGTGCGTTGTCGCCCGAGAAGGGGCAGACCTTGCGACGACGGAAAAACGGTTTGGTAGCCATGGGTTATGATCCTTTCCTGAACCGTTTCAACGACGCCGGTCGCCGCCGCCGAAGCCGCCGCGGTCACCCCCGCGGTCGCCTCCGAAACCGGAACGCTCGGGCCGCGGGCCGCGGTCGCCGCGATCACCCCGGTCGCCACGCTCGCCGTCGCGGTCGTCACGCTTCTGCATCTGGATCGAGGGGCCTTCGCCGTGCTTGTCGACCTTGATCGTCAGCACGCGCATCACGTCGTCGTGCAGGCGCATCAGGCGTTCCATTTCCTGCACCGCCGCCGAAGGCGCGTCGGTTTTCAGAAAGGCATAGTGCCCCTTGCGGTTCTTGTTGATCTTGTAGGCCATCGTCTTGACGCCCCAGTATTCCTTGTCGACGACGGCACCGCCGTTGTCGGACAGGACGGCCGAGAAGTGTTCGACAAGGCCCTCGGCCTGCGTGCTGGACAGATCCTGGCGCGCGATAAAGACATGCTCGTACAGCGGCATGCGGACTCCGATTCAAGGCGGCTTCAACGGACGGGCGATGGTCCCTGCGGCCCGTCCACGAGAGGCTGCGCCGGTTCATGGGTATGCAGGGATGCGCGGCTTATAGCGGGATCGGCGGGGGATGCAAGGCGTTGCAGGCCCCTTGCCGCCGATCAGCGCCGCCCATCCCCACCATTCCGGCGGCAATCGGGAACCGCCGCCGATCACGCAACGGTGTCTGTTCGCGGGCGAACAGCGGTTGTTCGGCTGTGGGGATTGCGTTCCGGGGGCGATTGCGGGTCTTGTCGAGCCGCATGTCTACCCCAACTGAGGTGATCCGATGATCCGTTCCGCCCCCCTTGCCCTGGTCCTGGCCATGGCCGCCGCGCCCGCCCTGGCCGCGCCCGAGAAGTATGTGCTGGACTCCGGCCACAGCCAGATCGTGTTCAGCTACGATCATCTGGGCTATTCGACCACCTACGGCATGTTCGGCGGCTTTGCCGGCGAGATCATGCTGGATCAGGCCGATCCGGCGGCGTCGACGGTGACGGTGTCCTTCCCGGTCAAGTCGATGCTGACCGGCTGGCAGGCGCGGTTCGACCATTTCATGTCGCCCGATTTCTTTGGCGCGACCGATGACGAGATGGTCACCTTCACCTCGACCGCCATCGAGGTCACGGGCGAGAAGACGGCCAAGATCACCGGCGATCTGACGCTGAACGGGGTGACCAAGCCGGTCGTGCTGGACACGGTGCTGAACCAGATGGGCGACCACCCGATGGAGGGCAAGCCCTGGGCCGGCTTCTCGGCCACCACCACGCTGGTGCGGTCGGACTATGGCCTGGGGATGTTCGCGCCCTTTGTCGGCGACAATGTGACGGTGCAGATCTCGGTCGAGGCGATGAAGGCCGAGTGATATCCGGCTGTCCGGCAAAAGGGGCCGACCGCGCGGCGGTCGGCCCCTTTTGTTTGTCACTCGCTGCGTCGGGCCGTCAGGGCCACGGACACCTCGGCGGTGAAGCCCACCGTCTTGTCGTCGGGATACTTCGCCCCGATGCCGAAGGCGCGGCGGTCGATGGGCGTGCGGCCCTGCATCGTGGCCGTGTCGCCGTCGATGGCCAGGGCGAAGGGCAGGGACAGGGGCTGTGTCTGGCCGCGCAGCGACAGCGTGCCTTCGGCGACATGGGCGGCCCCGTCGGGGCGGATGGTGGCGGCGAAGGTGGCGGCGGGATGCGCCGCGGTATCCAGGAAATCGGGGGCCTTGGCCTGGGCCGTGACCGAACCGAGCGTCAGGCTGGTCATGTCGATCACCACCGTGACGCTTCCCGTTCCAGAGGCCGGATCAAAGCTGATGTCGGCGGTCCAGGTTGCGAAGGTGCCCTGCACCTCGGCCCCCATCTGGCGGATGGCGAAGGTCAGGCTGCCCTCGGCGACCTGCCAGTTGCCGGTGGCTGTGGCTGCCGGGGTGGCCGTGGTCGCGGCCACGGGTTCGCTGCGGGCCAGCGCCACCGCCAGCCCCGCCCCGCCCGCATAGATCGCCAGGGCCACCATGGCCGGCACCACGCCGTGCCTTGCGGCCAGGGGCCGGTCGGGGGCCACGGCACCCGACAGCATCCGCCGCAGCGTCGCGTCGCGGTCGATCAGGTGGTGCTTCACCGCGCCGCAGACGTGCAGAAGGATCGCGGCGATCAGCACCTTGGTGAACAGCCAGTGCATGGCGGCGGCGGTGTGCTCGATGGCGGGCGATTTCGGCACGAAGGGCAGACCTTGCCCGAAGGGCCAGAGGATCGGGGCAAAGCCCGTCGTGGCGGCATGGTGGACCCAGCCCGACAGCGGCACCGCGACAAGCGAGATGTACAGCATCCAGTGAACGATGTCGGCCACCGCCGTCTCGGCCCGCCGTTCGGGGTGCAGGGGCACGGGCCTGGGTTGCGTCAGCGCCCAGAGGATGCGGGCCATTGCCACGCAGAACGTGGCGACCCCCAGCGTCTTGTGCAGCGAAAAGACCTGCGCCTTGGCGGCCAGCGCGTCTGACGTGTCGTAGGGCAGGCTGTTGGCGTAAAGGCCGAGCGGGATCGCGGTCAGGATCATCAGCGCCGTCAGCCAGTGCAGGACGCGCGCGACACTGCCGAAGCGGGCGGGGGAATTGGACAGGGGCAAGTGCGGACTCCTCGGCGCGGTTTCCCTGCCGGGAGATAGACCATCGGCCGGCCTGGGGGAACCGGGACGCATCCGCACAGCCCTTGTGCGATTGCGCGGGGCGCGGCCAGCGGCTAGGACGGAACCGGGGCAGAGGAGACCAGCGATGAGCCGCGCATTCGTCTTTCCGGGGCAGGGGGCCCAGACCATCGGCATGGGCCGGGCACTGGCCGAGGCCTGGCCGGCCGCCCGCGCCGTGTTCGACGAGGTGGACGACGCCCTGGGCGAGCGGCTGTCGGCGCTGATCTGGGACGGCGACATCGCGGCGCTGACGCTGACGACCAACGCGCAGCCCGCGCTGATGGCCACGTCCATCGCCGCGCTGCGCGCGCTGGAGGTCGAGGGGATGGGCCTGGCGACGGCCTCGTTCGTGGCGGGGCATTCGCTGGGCGAATATTCGGCGCTGTGCGCGGCAGGGGCGCTGACACTGTCCGACACGGCGCGGCTCTTGCGCATCCGGGGCCAGGCGATGCAGGACGCGGTGCCGGTCGGCGTGGGGGCGATGGCGGCGCTTCTGGGGCTGGACTATGCGCAGGCGACCGAGGTGGCGGCAGAGGCCGCGCAGGGCGAGGTCTGCCAGGCGGCGAACGACAACGATCCGGCGCAGGTGGTGGTGTCGGGCCACAGTGCGGCGGTCGAGCGGGCGCTCGAGATTGCCAGGGCGCGCGGGGCCAAGCGGGCGATCCTGCTGCCGGTGTCGGCACCTTTCCACTGCGCGCTGATGCAGCCTGCGGCGGCGGTGATGTCGGACGCGCTGGCGGCGGTGGTGATCAGCGTGCCGAAGGTGCCGGTGGTGGTGAACGTCCGCGCCGAGGCGGTGACCGAGCCGGACAGGTTCCGCGACCTGTTGATCGCGCAGATCACCAGCGCAGTCCGCTGGCGCGAGTCGGTCGAGTGGATGGTGCGGGCAGAGGTGACCGAGTTCTGGGAACTGGGGGCCGGCAAGGCGCTGTCGGGCATGGTCCGCCGCATCGCGAAGGACGCCGCGACCCGCGCGGTGGGCCTGCCCGAGGATGTCGCGGCGGCCAAGGGCTGAACCCTGCCCACGCCGTGGGCCGGTCCTTGCCACCCAGCGGGCCATGTCGAAAACGGCAGCTATCAAGCGCCCCACCCTGCGCAGTAGCAGGGTGGTAGCGCACGCAGGTCCGGCCTGTTAAGGGGCGCGCGTCGAGAGTAGGGAGGGCGGGCCATGTTCGATCTGACGGGAAAGACGGCGCTGGTGACGGGTGCCTCGGGCGGGATCGGGGCCGAGGTGGCGCGCGTGCTGCACGGGGCGGGGGCGACCGTCGGGCTGTCGGGCACGCGGGTCGCCCCGCTCGAGGCGCTGGCGGCGGACCTTGGGACGCGCGCGCATGTGCTGCCCTGCGACCTGTCCGATCCAGGCTCGGTCGAGGCCCTGCCCAAGGCCGCGACCGAGGCGATGGGGGCCTTGGACATCCTGGTGAACAATGCAGGGATCACCCGCGACGGCCTGATGCTGCGGATGTCGGATGCCGACTGGGACGTGGTGGTGGCGGTGAACATGACGGCGACCTTCAGGCTGTCGCGCGGGGTGCTGCGCGGCATGATGAAGGCGCGCTGGGGGCGGATCGTCAACATCAGCTCGGTCGTCGCGGTCGGCGGCAATCCGGGGCAGGCGAACTATGCCGCCGCCAAGGCCGGCGTGATCGGCATGTCGAAATGCCTGGCCGCCGAGGTCGCCAGCCGCAACATCACGGTGAACTGCGTGGCCCCCGGATTCATCGCCACGGCGATGACCGACAAGCTGACGGAAGAGCAGAAGAAGATGCTGCTGGCGGACGTGCCGGCCGGCCGCATGGGGACCGCGTCCGAGGTGGCGGCGGCGGTGCTGTACCTGGCCAGCCCCGAGGCGGCCTATGTCACCGGGGCGACGCTGCATGTGAACGGCGGGATGGCGATGCTCTGAGGCCCTGGTCGAAACCGGCGGCACGGGAAAGCGTTTGCCTTGGGCCATGCCCCTTGCTATAGGCCCGCAGAACCTGCCAAGCTGCGGGACAAGCGACCAGCGACGGGCCTATAGCCCGCAACTTATGAGGACATGACATGAGCGATATCGCCGACCGCGTGAAGAAGATCGTCGTCGAACATCTGGGCGTCGAAGAGGACAAGGTGACCGAGAACGCCAGCTTCATCGACGATCTGGGGGCGGACAGCCTGGACACGGTGGAACTGGTGATGGCGTTCGAGGAAGAGTTCGGCATCGAGATCCCCGACGACGCGGCCGAGACGATCCAGACCTTCGGCGACGCGGTCAAGTTCATCTCGGAAGCGCAGGCCTGAGATTGTCGTTTCCCTGCGGGGAACGGTGAAGGGGCATCCCGCAGGGGGTGCCCCTTTCGCTTTGGCGGTGGCGGTCGCGCCCTCACCCCCGGCCCCTCTCCCCAGGTGGGAGAGGGGGGCGCGTACGGGACCACCTGCGCCCTTGTCGGCCCTGGTGGGTGGACATCCTGCCGCCGATGCCGCCAGACTGCAGCCGATGAAGGCGGATCGGGAGGCGGCGATGGTACGGTTGCAGGACATGTTCGGGGCGGGCGAGGTCGGTACCTTCATGGGCCTGCCGTCGGTCGCGCCCGAGGCTGTGACGGGCGGGGTTGCGATCCTGGGGGTGGACGGCTGCACGCCCTATGCGACCGTCGGGTCCTATTGCGCGGGGGGGGCTGCGGCGATCCGGGCGGGGGCGGCACCCTATGCGGCCAATGCGGGCCATGTCGATTTCGACCTGGGAGGGCCGATGGTGCCTGCGGGGGCGGTGGCGGTCGACTGCGGGGACATCGCGGTGGACGACGCCGATCCGGCGGGGAACCGGGCGCGGATCCAGGCGGTGATCGCGGGAGTTCTGGCGCGCGGCGCGGTGCCGGTGCTGCTGGGGGGCGACGATTCCGTGCAGATCCCGATGCTGGCGGCGCTGGCAGCGCGTTCGGAGTCGGAGGGACCGCTGGCAATCCTGCAGATCGACGCGCACATCGACTGGCGCGACGAGGTGGGGGGCGAGCGGTGGGGCCTGTCATCGACCATGCGGCGGGCGTCCGAGATGGCAGGGGTCGGGCCCATCGTGCAGGTCGGGCAGCGCGGGATCGGATCGGCACGGCCGGGCGACGTGGCGGATGCCGTGGCGGCGGGGGTGACCTTTGTCTCGGCGCGCGAGGTGGCGCGGCGCGGTGTCGACTGGGCGCTGGATGCGGTGCCCGAGGGGGCGCGGGTCGCGATCTGTCTGGATGTCGATGCGCTGGACCCGGCCATCATGCCCGCCGCCATCGGGCGGACGGCGGGGGGCCTAGATTACTGGCAGGTGTTCGATCTGATCCTGGGGGTTGCGGCGAAGGCGCGGATTGTTGCCGTCGGCGTGGTCGAGTTCATGCCGTCACGCGACATCGACGGGCAAGGGGCGCTGTTGACGGCGCAGCTGGTGGCGGCGACGGTGGGGGTGGTGGCGCGGCAGGGATAGTTCATGTGGCGTGTGAGGTATGTACTGCAAGCGTCTGTAGAGCCGCTTCAATATTGATGGCGCCTGCGCCTGTTGGACGAAGGCCGGGGGTTTCACACCCCCGGACCCCCGTGGGATACTTGGGGACAGAAAAAGGGCAAGGGGGTGAGCGGGGCGCTTCTCTGGCCCATCGGTTGCGAATTGCGGCCCTGCCCTGTAAGACGCTTGGCGGAGTTGTCGCCAGGCTGCGGGGGTCTTCATGCGTCGGGTTGTCGTCACGGGTCTGGGTCTGGTCACGCCGCTGGCCTGCGGGGTGGAAGAGACCTGGAGCCGCTTGGTTGCCGGGCAGTCGGGGGCCGGGCGGATCACGCGGTTCGATCCGGCCCAGGTGGTGACGCAGTATGCCTGCGAGATCCCGATGGGCGACGGCAGCGACGGCACGTTCAACCCCGACCACTGGATGGAGCCGAAGGACCGCCGCAAGGTCGACGACTTCATCCTGTACGGCATGGCGGCGGCGGTGCAGGCGGTGCGCGACAGCGGGTGGCAGCCTGCGACGGCCGAAGAGCGCGAACGCACGGGCGTGATGATCGGGTCGGGGATCGGGGGGCTGACCTCGATTGCCGAGACGGCGGTGCTGATCAGGGAGCGCGGGCCGAAGCGGGTGTCGCCGTTCTTCATCCCCGGCGCGCTGATCAACCTGATCTCGGGCCAGGTGAGCATCCGCTTCGGGTTCAAGGGGCCGAACCATGCGGTGGTGACGGCCTGTTCGACGGGCGCGCATGCCATCGGAGATGCGGCGCGGCTGATCCAGTGGGGGGATGCCGACGTGATGGTGGCGGGCGGGGCGGAGAGCCCGATTTCCGAGATCGGGATTGCCGGGTTCAACGCCTGCAAGGCGCTGTCGACCAAGCGCGCCGACGATCCGACCAAGGCCAGCCGCCCCTGGGACGCCGACCGCGACGGGTTCGTGATGGGCGAGGGGGCGGGCGTCGTTGTGCTGGAGGCCCATGAGCATGCGGTGGCGCGCGGCGCGAAAATCTATGCCGAGGTGACGGGCTATGGCCTGTCGGGCGATGCCCACCACATCACGGCACCTTCCGAGGATGGCGAGGGGGGATACCGCAGCATGGCGATGGCGCTGAAGCGGGCGGGGATTTCGCCCGCGCAGGTGGATTACATCAACGCGCATGGCACCAGCACGATGGCGGATACCATCGAACTGGGGGCGGTCGAGCGGTTGCTGGGGAATGCGGCGGCGGGGGCGACGATGTCGTCGACCAAATCATCGATCGGCCACTTGCTGGGGGCGGCGGGGGCGGTCGAGGCGATCTTCTGCGTGCTGGCGATCCGCGACCAGGTGGCCCCGCCGACGATCAACCTGGACCATCCGGCGGTCATGCCGGTGCTGGACCTGGCCGCCAACGTGGCGGTGAAGCGGCGCATCGACGTGGCGCTGTCGAATTCCTTCGGGTTTGGCGGCACGAATGCCAGCCTGGTGCTGCAGCGGGTGGACGGCTGATGTGGCGGGCCATCGCCTCGAACGCGCTGACGCTGGTGATCGTGATGCTGGTCGTGGCCTCGGGGCTGCTGGCCTGGGGGCGTAAGGTCTATACCGGGCCGGGGCCGCTGGCCGAGGCGGCCTGTGTGAAGGTCGAGCGGGGGGCGTCCCTGAGTGCCGTCAGCCGCACGCTGGAGGCGGACGGGGTGGTCGCCGATGCGCGCATCTTTCGCATCGGCGCGGATTATGCGGACCGCGAGCGGCTGTTGAAGTTCGGAAGCTACCTGGTGCCGCCGAAGGCGACGATGGGGCAGGTGCTGGACATCCTGACGGGCGGCGGGCAGTCGACCTGCGGGCGCGAGGTCAACTTTCGCATCGGCGTCACGGGATCGGACCTTGTGCTGCGCGAACTGGACCCCGCGACGCAAGCGTATGTCGAGGTGGCGAAGTTCGATCCTGGGGTCGACGCGGTGCCTGCGGCCTATATGCAGGCGGTGGACGACGCCGACTTGCGCTATCGCGTAACGCTGGCCGAGGGGGTGACAAGCTGGCAGGTGGTCGAGGCGCTGAAGGAGGCCGAGTTTCTGGCGGGCGACGTGGCGGAGCGGCCGCCCGAGGGCAGCCTGGCCCCCGACAGCTATGACGTGGCGCGGGGCGGCGACCGGGCGGCGCTGATTGCCGAGATGACGGTGCGGCAGGCGGCGATCCTGGCCGAGCTGTGGGCCGCGCGGGCGGACGGGCTGCCCTATCAGACGCCGGAAGAGGCGCTGGTGATGGCGTCCATCGTCGAGAAGGAGACCGGAGTGCCGGAGGAACGGCGGCAGGTGGCGAGTGTCTTCGTGAACCGGCTGAACCGGGGGATGAAGCTGCAGACCGACCCGACGGTGATCTATGGCGTGACCGGGGGCGAGGGCGTCCTGGGGCGCGGGCTGCGGCAGAGCGAGCTGCGCCGCGAGACGCCGTGGAACACCTATGTCATCGACGGGCTGCCGCCGACGCCGATCGCCAATCCGGGGCGGCTGTCGATCGAGGCGGCGCTGAACCCGGATGCGACGCCCTACATCTTTTTCGTGGCGGACGGGACGGGGGGCCATGCCTTTGCCGAGACGCTGGACCAGCACAACGAGAACGTCGCCCGCTGGCGCGTGATCGAGGCGGAGCGGGCCGCGCAAGGGGCCGAAGAGGGCGTGACGGGGGTGCAGGGGGAGTAGCCGGGTTAACGAAAGATTACCGCAGCGTTCTGCAAACCATTGGCTGCGCTTGATTTTTCGCTTGACTTTGGCGAGCGCCCCAGAGTATGACTTGAGGCAAGCTGGAAGAGGTGGGCAAGCGGCACGGGGGGAACCCGGCGCCGCTTTTTCATTTCCCCCCGTGCCGGGCAGCGCGGGGCGCAAGAACAGGACAACAGGCAGATGACGATCAACTTCCTCGGGGGCCACGAGCCACCGGACGATGTGCTGTTGGCAACCGAAGAGTACCTGCGGGAAAGCGCCGAGATGCTGGTGCGGACCATCCGGGACGTGCGGACCACGGCCAGGGCGGACGACATCAAGCAGGCCCAGGGGACGGTGCGCGATCTGAAGGCGCTGTTCCAGATGGTCATGGATGAAAGGACACGCGTTGAAAAACTCCGCAAGCAGGTTGCCGGGATCATCCACGGCGGGGGGCACGACCGCGCGCTCGACTTCGGGGCCGCGCGCGATGAGATCGGGAGCCGCCTGGCTCGCCTCCGCGACGCCGGAAGCAGTTGAGGAGTTCATCGGCGGCTTGAGCGAGAACGCGCTGCTGGCCTTGCCCTGGATGTTCGAGTTCTGGGCGCTGCCGCACCAGGTACCGCCCGAGGGTGTGTGGCGGACCTGGGTGATCATGGGCGGTCGGGGTGCCGGCAAGACGCGGGCCGGGGCGGAATGGGTGCGCTCGGAGGTCGAGGGGGCGCGTCCGATGGATGCGGGGCGGTCGGCGCGGGTGGCGCTGGTGGGCGAGACGGTGGACCAGGTGCGCGAAGTGATGGTGTTCGGCGAGAGCGGCATCCTGGCCTGCTCGCCCCCCGACCGGAAACCGGAGTGGGAGGCGGGGCGCAAGCGCCTCGTGTGGCCGAACGGGGCGGTGGCGCAGGTGTTTTCGGCGCATGAGCCCGAGAGCTTGCGGGGGCCGCAGTTCGATGCGGCCTGGATCGACGAGCTGGCCAAGTGGAAAAAGGCGGAGGACACCTGGGACATGCTGCAGTTCGCGCTGCGCCTGGGCAAGCATCCGCGCCAGGTGGTGACGACGACGCCGAAGAACGTGGGTGTGCTGAAGGCGATCCTGGCCAACCCGACGACGGTGCTGACCCATGCGCCGACGGTGGCGAACAAGGCGCATCTGGCGGCATCGTTCCTGGACGAGGTCTATGCCCGCTACGGCGGGCGACCGCAGGGGCGGCAGGAGCTGGACGGGGTGCTGGTCGAGGACATGGACGGGGCGTTCTGGACCGCCGCCATGCTGGAGGCGGCGGCGGCGGGGCCCGAGGACCTGGAGGGGCTGGGGCGGATCGTGGTGGCGGTCGATCCGCCGACGACGTCGAAGGCCGGATCGGACGAATGCGGGATCGTGGTGGTGGGGGCCGACACGCGGGGTCATCCACGCGGCTGGCGGGCGGTGGTGCTGGAGGATGCAAGCGTCAAGGGGGCATCCCCGGACGGCTGGGCGCGGGCGGTGGTGGCGGCGGCGGCGCGGCACAAGGCCGACCGGGTGGTGGCGGAAGTGAACCAGGGCGGCGACATGGTGGCCGAGGTTCTGCGCCAGGTCGATGCCACGCTGCCGGTGCGCAAGGTCAACGCGACGCGGGGCAAGCATGTGCGGGCGGAACCAGTGGCGGCGCTGTACGAGCAGGGGCGCGTCCGGCATGTGCGGGGGCTGGCCGCACTGGAAGAGCAGATGATGAAGATGACGGTGACGGGCTGGCAGGGCGCGAAGTCGCCCGACCGGCTGGATGCGCTGGTCTGGGCGCTGACCGACCTGATCATCGAACCGGCGGCGGCGCATCGGGACCCGAAGCTGCGGTTTCTGTAGGGTTCGCGCTGCCGACAGGGGCAGGACCGGGGGGTTTCACACCCCCCGGACCCCCCGTGGGATATTTGGGGACAGAAAAAGGCGATGCGGAAGGGACCATGGTCCCCGCTGATTGCCGACGGCTGTCCGGGCAAGGGGAGTGACGGGGCATGGTGTTCGATTTCCTGCGGCGGGGCGGCGGGGCGGTGGCGGCCGAGGTGGCCGTGCCCGAGGCCAAGGCCAGTGCGACAGGGCGCGTCGTGGCCTTTGCCACGGGCGGGCGCGTGGCCTGGAGCCCGCGCGACACCGTCAGCCTGACCAAGGCGGGGTTTCTGGGCAATCCGGTGGGGTTCCGGGCGGTGCGGCTGGTGGCCGAGGCGGCGGCGGCGCTGCCGATGGTGCTGCAGGACGCGGAACGGCGGTACGAGGTGCATCCGCTGATCGATCTGATGCGGCGGCCGAATGCGGCGCAGGGGCGGGCGGAGTTCCTGGAGGCGGTCTATGGGCAGCTGGTGCTGACCGGGAACGCCTATCTGGAGGCGGTGCCGGGGGCGGGGGCGCGGCCGGGCGAGCTGCACGTGCTGCGGTCGGACCGGATGGCGGTGGTGCCGGGGGCGGACGGGTGGCCGGTGGCCTATGACTATACCGTGGGCGCGAACCGGCACCGGTTCGACGTGCGCGAGACGCCGGTCATCTGTCACCTGCGGTCGTTCCATCCGCAGGACGACCACTATGGGTTTTCGGCCATGCAGGCGGCGGCGGTGTCGGTGGATGTTCATGCCAGCGCTGCCCGCTGGTCGAAGGCGCTCTTGGACAACGCGGCGCGGCCATCGGGGGCCATCGTCTACAAGGGCGCGGACGGGCAGTCGCAGCTGTCGGCGGAGCAGTACGACCGGCTGACGACCGAGATGGAGGCGAACCACCAGGGGGCGCGGAACGCAGGCAGGCCGATGCTGCTGGAAGGGGGCCTCGACTGGAAGCCGATGGGGTTCAGCCCCAGCGACATGGAGTTCCACAAGACCAAGGAGGCGGCGGCGCGCGAGATTGCCATCGCGTTCGGCGTGCCGCCGATGCTGGTGGGGATACCGGGCGACGCGACCTATGCGAACTATCAGGAGGCCAACCGGGCGTTCTTTCGCCTGACGGTGCTGCCGCTTGCGACCAAGGTGCTGGCGGATGTCAGCCACTGGTTGTCGGTGTTCACGGGCGAGGCGGTGGAGTTCCGGCCCGACCTGGACCAGGTGCCGGCGCTGGCGGTCGAGCGTGACCAGCAATGGGCGCGGGTGGGCGCGGCAGAGTTCCTGACGCCCGCAGAGAAGCGCGCGATCCTGGGGCTGCCCCCGTTGGGCGACGACGCATGACGGTCAGGGCCAAGGCGAGCGGGGGTTCGCGGTTCCTGTACGACAGTTTCGATGCGGCGCAGGCGCGGATCGAGGCGAACGAGCGGGTGGCGGACGAACGCTGGGGCGCGCTGGAATACCGGCTGGGGCGCATCGAGGAGGGCCTGGACCGGATGGAAAAGCGCATCTGGGTGGGCGTCTACGGGTTGGCCGCGTTCCTGCTGGCGCAGGGGGCGGAGGCGGTTTTCATGGCGATGAGGTGAAGCGGTGGAGATGAGCGGATTTGGCGCGCCGGAGCGCAAGTTTCACCGGCCGGACGCGGGGTTCACGGTGACCGAGGGGCGCGTGATCGAGGGCTATGCCTCGGTCTTCGGGCGGCGCGATCAGGGCGGGGACGTGGTGCAAAAGGGGGCCTATGCGGCCAGCCTTTCGGCGCTGGCCGCCGCCGGGCGGCGGGTCAAGATGCTGTGGCAGCATGATCCGGCGCGACCCATCGGCGTGTGGGACGAGGTGCGCGAGGATGCGACCGGCCTGTACGTCAAGGGCCGCATCCTGGACGAGGTGGCGCAGGGGCGCGAGGCGGCGGCGCTGCTGGCGGCGGGGGCCATCGACGGGCTGTCGATCGGGTATCGTACCTTGCGGGCCGAGCGTGACGGCAAGGGCAACCGGGTGCTTTCCGAACTTGAACTGTGGGAGGTGTCGCTGGTGACGTTCCCCATGCTGCCCGAGGCGCGGGTGGCGGCGAAAGGGGACGCGCCCGAGATGTGGGGCGCGCTGGCGGATCTTCTGGAAAAGGCGCGGGTCGCACTGGCGGCGCGCTGAACGAAATCTGGATCGTGGGAGACAAGGATGACCGAGACGAAGTCGCGGGCAGGGGAAGGTTTGCCCCGTGCGGTGCCGGGTGCGGACGTGACGTCCGCGATGGCGGGGTTCCTGAAGGAGTTCAACACCTTTCAGGGCGAAGTGAAGACGGCGTTGCAACAACAGGAAGAGCGGATGACCATGCTGGACGTGAAAACCAAGACCTACGGGCGCCCGGCCCTGTCGGCGCAGGCCGAGACGGATGTGCCCCACAAGAAGGCCTTCGGGGCCTATCTGCGCTGCGGCGATGACGATGGCCTGCGGGGCCTGGTGCTGGAGGGCAAGGCGCTGTCGACCGCCGTTGCGGCGGATGGCGGATACCTGGTGGACCCGCAGACGGCGGACACGATCCGCTCGATGCTGCTGTCGACGGCCAGCCTGCGCGCGGTGGGCAATGTCGTGCAGGTGGATGCGACGTCGTTCGATGTGCTGATCGACCGCACCGAGGTGGGGTCGGGCTGGGCGACCGAGACGGCGGCGCAGGCCGAGACCTCGACGCCCACCATCGAGCGCATCTCGATCAAGCTGCACGAGCTGTCGGCGATGCCGAAGGCGTCGCAGCGCCTGCTGGACGACAGCGCGTTCGATGTCGAGGGCTGGCTGGCCGGCAAGATCGCGACGCGGTTCATCCGGGCCGAGGCGGCGGCCTTCATCAACGGCGACGGCATCGACAAGCCGAAGGGCATCCTGCTGCCCGCCAAGGTGGCGAATGCGTCCTGGACCTGGGGCAGCATCGGCTATGTGCCCTCGGGGGCGGCGTCGGACTTTCCGGCGGCGAACGCGGCGGACACCATCGTGAACCTGGTCTATGCGCTGAACGCGGACTACCGGGCCAACGCGACCTTCGTGATGAACTCGAAGACCGCCGGTGCGGTGCGCAAGATGAAGGATGCGGACGGGCGGTTCCTGTGGTCGGACGGTCTGGTGGCGGGGCAGCCCTCGACGCTGATGGGCTATCCGGTGCTGGTGGCCGAGGACATGCCCGACATCGCGGCAAATGCCTATGCCATCGCCTTTGGCGATTTCCGGTCGGGGTACACCATCGCCGAACGGCCGGATCTGCGCATCCTGCGCGATCCGTTCAGTGCCAAGCCGCACGTGCTGTTCTATGCGTCCAAGCGGGTGGGCGGCGACGTGACGGATTTCGCGGCGATCAAGCTGCTGAAGTTCGCGGTGTCGTGAGGCGGGGCGGGGCGGCCCCCTGCTGGGGGGCGCCCCCCTCACCCCGGCCCTCTCCCCCGAGGGGAGAGGGGGCGCGGGGGACGACGGCGGCTCTGCCCGGACGGGGCGGGGCCCATGCGGAAGACTGGCTTTCGGGAGAGCGGACGATGTTGCTGATCGAGCAGGGGGGCGTGCCGCAGGCGGCGCTGCCCATTGCGGCGTTGCGGGACCATCTGCGGCTGGGCAGCGGCTTTGCCGATGACGGGTTGCAGGACGCGCTGGCCGAAAGCTATCTGCGGGCGGCCCTGGCGGTGGTCGAGGGACGGACGGCCAAGGTGCTGATCGCGCGAAATTTCCTGTTGGTGCTGGAGGATTGGCGGGCACCGTCGGAACAGGCGCTGCCGGTCGCGCCGGTGACGGCGCTGGTGTCGGTGACGCTGTTCGATGCCGCCGGTGCGGGGGCCGTGGTGGCGACCGACCGCTATCGCCTGGTGCGCGATGCGCACCGGCCCAAGGTGGCGGCGACGGGGACGCTGTTGCCGACGGTGGCCGACGGCGGGCGGGCCGAGGTGCTGTTCACCGCAGGCTTCGGTCCCTGGGCGGCGGTTCCGGCGGACCTGGCGCAGGCGGTGTTCCTGCTGGCGGCGGAATACTACGAGATGCGCCACGAGGCGGGGGTGCGCGAGGCGGCGGGGCTGCCGCATGCGGTGCAGGTGCTGATCGAGCGCTGGCGCACGGTGCGCGTGCTGGGCGGGGGCGCGCGATGAGGGCGCCGCGATTGCACCGGCGGCTGGCGCTGGAGGGCGAGGTGGTGACGCCGGACGGTTCGGGCGGGTTCGCGCGGGTCTGGACCCTGCGGGGGCATCTGTGGGCCGAGGTGCTGCCCGGGTCGGGGCGGGAAAGCGGTGGCGAGGAAGTGCCGCTGTCGACGCAACCGTTCCGCATCACGGTGCGCGGAGTGGCGCAGGGTGCCGCGTCGCGGCCCGTGGCGGGGCAGCGGTTTCGCGATGGTGCCCGTGTGTTTTCGATCCTGGCCGTGACCGAGCGGGCGGCCGACGGGCGCTATCTGGTCTGCGCCGCGCGCGAGGAGGAACCGGCATGAGCTATGGCAGCGCGGCGGCCCTGCAGGCGGCAATCTGGCAGCGGTTGGCGACCGAGGCCCTGCTGGCCGGGGTGGCGGTGGTGGATGCGCTGCCGAAAGGGCAGGGCAAGGGGACCTTCATCCTGATCGGGCCGGAAGAGGTGATCGACGCCAGCGACAAGACGGGCGGCGGGGCGGAACACCGGCTGACGGTCAGCGTGATTTCGGACGCGGGCGGGTTCAAGGCGGCCAAGGATGTGGCCGTGATCGTGTCGGACGCGCTGGTGGATGCCGGGCTGGTGCTGGCACGGGGGCGGCTGGTGTACCTGCGGTTCGTGCGGGCTGTGGCGCGGCGGCTGGACGAGGGTGCCACGCGGCGCGTGGACCTGGTGTTCAGGGCGCGGGTCGAGGTCTGAGCGCTGGCGGTGCGGGCAGGAACGGGGGGCGGCCCCTGGGCCCCCGGGATACGTCTGCAAAGTCGAAAGCCCGGGCGACGACGGAACGGATCGCGGTCAACGCGCGATCCAGGGCTGGCGCTTGCGGGCAAGTGGCAGTGAACATTCACACATCGGAGATCAGCCATGGCTGTGCAAAGTGGCAAGGACCTGCTCGTCAAGCTGGACATGACGGGCGACGGGACGTTCGAGACCATCGCGGGGCTGCGCGCCACGCGGGTGGGGTTCAACGCCGAGACGGTGGACGTGACCAGCCTGGAAAGCCAGGGCGGGTGGCGCGAGCTGCTGGCGGGGGCGGGGGTCAAGTCGGCCTCGATCAGCGGGTCGGGGGTGTTCCGCGATGCCGCGACCGACGCGCGGGCGCGGGCGATCTTCTTTGACGGGGAAGTGCCGGATTTCCAGGTGATCATTCCCAGTTTCGGGGTGATCGAGGGGCCGTTCCAGATCTCGGCGATCGAGTATGCGGGCAGTCACAACGGCGAGGCGACGTATGAGCTGACCATGGCCTCGGCGGGTGCCCTGACGTTCACGGCGCTGTGATGGCGAACCCCTGGGCGGGCGAGGTCGCGATCTGGCTGGACGGCAAGCGGCATGTCGGGCGGCTGACTCTGGGCGCGCTGGCGGAACTGGAGGCGGCGCTGGAGGTGGGCACGCTGGTCGACCTGGTCGAGCGGTTCGAGGCGGGGCGGTTTTCGACGCGCGACGTGCTGGCGCTGCTGGTGGCGGGGTTGCGGGGTGGCGGCTGGAGCGGGACGGCGGCCGACCTGCGGTCGGTCGAGGTCGGCGGCGGACCGATGGAGGCGGCGCGCGCGGCGGCCGAGATGCTGGCGCGGGCGTTTGCGTTGCCGGGCGAGCGATGAGCCGGGCCATCGACTGGGCCGGGCTGATGCGGGCGGGGCTGCTGGGCCTGGGACTGTCGCCCGCCGAGTTCTGGCGGCTGACGCCGGTGGAGTTGCGGGTGATGTTGGGGCTGGAGGCGGGGGCGGCACCGCTGACGCGGGCAAGGCTGGACGAACTGGCGCGGGCATTTCCGGATCGGAAGGAGAGGGACGATGGCTGAGGTCGAGGAGTTCGAGGTGCAGATCGCGGCCCTGGAGGCGACGCTGGGCAGCGCCGCCGGTATGGTCGCAGCTTTTGAGGGCGAGCTTTCGCGGATGCGCGACAGCCTGACCTACACGCAGCGCGAGGTGGGGACGCTGTCGGTGGGGATCGGGGGCGGGCTGCGGCGGGCCTTCGACGGGCTGGTGTTCGACGGGGCGAAGCTGTCGGACGTGCTGAAAGGCTTGGGCACGTCGATTGCCAATTCGTTTTATTCGGTGGCGCTGCGGCCGGTGCAGAACGCCTTTGGCGGGGCGCTTGCGCAGGGGATCAGTTCTCTGGTGTCGGGGCTGATGCCGTTCGAGAAGGGCGCGGCGTTCAGCCAGGGTCGGGTGATGCCGTTTGCAAGGGGCGGGATTGTCGCGGAGCCGACGTCGTTCCCGATGCGGGGCGGGCGGGGGCTGATGGGCGAGGCGGGGCCGGAGGCGATCATGCCGCTGGCAAGAGGCGCGGACGGGCGGCTGGGGGTGCAGGCGGGCGGTGGCGGGCGGGCGGTGACGGTGGTGATGAACATCGCGACGCCGGATGTGCAGGGGTTCCAGCGCAGCCAGAGCCAGATCGCGGCGCAGGCCGCGCGGGCGCTGTCGCGCGGGCAGCGGAACAGGTAGGGCATCATGGGATTTCATGAGGTGAGGTTTCCGGCGAACCTGTCGTTCGGATCGGTGGGCGGCCCCGAGCGGCGGACCGAGATCGTCACGCTGGCCAACGGATTCGAGGAGCGGAACACGCCCTGGGCGCATTCGCGCAGGCGCTATGACGCCGGTGTGGGCCTGCGCAGCCTGGACGATGTCGAGGCGCTGATCGGGTTCTTCGAGGCGCGGCGCGGGCAGCTGTTCGGGTTCCGCTGGAAGGACTGGGCGGATTTCCGGTCGTGCGGGGCGAAGCGGATGGTGCAGGCGGATGACCAGGACCTGGGGGTCGGCGACGGGGAACGGGTCGTGTTTGCGCTGGTGAAGACGTATCGATCAGGCGACGAGACCTATGTGAGGCCGATTGCCAAGCCGGTGGCCGGGACGGTGCGGGTGGCGCTGGACGGGCAGCCGCGGATCGAGAGCATCGACTGGGCGATGGATGTGACGACGGGGCTGGTGACCTTCGCGACACCCCCCGATCCGGGCGTGATCGTCACGGCGGGGTACGAGTTCGACGTGCCGGTGCGGTTCGACACGGACCGCATCCAGACCTCGGTTGCGTCGTTCAGGGCGGGGGATGTGCCGTCGGTTCCGGTGCTGGAGTTGCGGCTGTGAGCGCGGAGGCGCTGTACGCGCATCTGGCAAGCGGGACCACGACGGTGGCGCGGGCCTGGCGGGTGGCGAGGGCCGACGGGGTGGTGATGGGGTTCACCGACCATGACCGCGATCTGGTGATCGGGGGCGAGGTCTATCGTGCGGGGACGGGCCTGACGGCGAAGGCGCTGCAGCAGACGACCGGGCTGGCGGTGGACAACACCGAGGCGATGGGGGCGCTGTCGGACGCGGCGATCACCGAGGGCGACATCCTGGCGGGGCGGTTCGACGGGGCGGAGGTGACCGCCTGGCTGGTGAACTGGGCGGCGACCGATGACCGGGTGATGCAGTTTCGCGGGTCCCTGGGCGAGATCCAGCGGGCCGGGGGGGCGTTCCAGGCGGAACTGAGGGGCCTGACCGAGGCGCTGAACCTGCCCCAGGGGCGGGTGATCCAGCGGCCCTGCGCGGCGATCCTGGGCGATGGGGCCTGCCGGTTCGACCTGTCGCTGCCGGGGTATTTTTCCGAGCGGGCGGTAGAGGTTGTGGAAGATGGGCGGGTGTTCCGCTGGGCCGATTTCACCGGGTTCGATGACCGCTGGTTCGAGCGGGGGCGGTTCCGGGTGCTGACCGGGGCGGCGGCAGGGGTGGTCGGCGTGGTCAAGAACGACCGGCTGAGTGCAACGGGGCGCGAGGTCGAGCTGTGGCAGGCGGTGCTGCCCGGTGTGGCCGTGGGCGACATGGTGCGGATCGAGGCGGGGTGCGACAAGCGCGCCGAGACCTGTCGGTTGAAGTTCGGGAACTTCCCGAACCATCAGGGTTTCCCGCATGTTCCGGGCGAGGACTGGCTGGCCTCCTATCCGGTGCGCACGGCCCTGAACGATGGCGGGAGCCTGGGGCGGTGACGCCGCTGCAGGCACGGGTCGTGGCCGAGGCGCGGGCCTGGATCGGGACGCCCTATGTGCATCAGGCGTCGGTTCCGGGTGCCGGGACGGATTGCCTGGGGCTGCTGCGCGGGGTGTGGCGGGCGGTGATCGGCGGCGAGCCCGAGTTTGTGCCCGCCTACACGCCTGACTGGGGCGAGGGCGGCGGGCGCGAGGTGCTGCTGGCGGCGGCGCGGCGGTGGCTGGTGCCATCGGCTGCGGCGTGTCCCGGTGATGTGCTGCTGTTCCGGATGCGGGACGGCAGCATTGCCAAGCATCTGGGCATCCAGTCGGCGACCGGCGCGGGGGCGGCGTTCGTGCATGCCTATACCGGGCATGGCGTGGTCGAAAGTCCGCTGTCCGAACCCTGGGCGCGCCGCGTCGCGGCACGTTTTGCCTTTCCCGAAGGAGTGCTGTGAATGGCGACGATATTGCTGGGCGCCGTCGGGGCCGCCCTGGGGGCGGGGTTTGGCGGCACCGTGCTGGGGCTGTCTGGGGCGATCCTGGGCCGCGCCGTGGGCGCGACGCTGGGCCGGGTGATCGACCAGCGCCTGATGGGAGCGGGGTCCGAGACGGTGGATGTGGGCCGGGTGGAGCGGTTCCGCCTGATGGGCGCGTCGGAGGGCGCAGCCCTGGGGCAGGTTTATGGCCGCGTGCGTGTGGGCGGCCAGGTGATCTGGGCGACGCGGTTTCTCGAGACGGTCGAGCGGCAGGGCGGCAAGGGCGCGCCACGGCCGCGCACGCAGAGCTTTTCCTATTCGGTCAGCCTGGCGGTGGCGCTGTGCGAGGGCGTGATCCTGGGCATCGGGCGGGTCTGGGCCGACGGGATCGAGATCGACCCTTCGACCCTGAACCTGCGGGTCTACACCGGCACTGACACGCAATTGCCCGATCCCAAGATCGAGGCGGTCGAGGGCAGCGGGTTGACCCCGGCCTATCGCGGGATCGCCTATGTGGTGATCGAGGATCTGGACCTGTCGGCCTTTGGCAACAGGGTGCCGCAGTTTTCCTTCGAAGTGATCCGCCCTGCGCAACCCCTGGACACGTCGGACGTGCCCGACCTGCGGTCGGCCTTGCGGGCGGTGGCGCTGATGCCTGGGACGGGGGAATACGCGCTGGCGACGACGCGGGTGCATTACCGGGGCGATCCGGGCACGGGGCAGTCGGCCAACGTCAATTCGCCATCGGGGGTGACGGACCTTGTCACCTCGCTGGCCCAATTGCGCACCGAATTGCCCGAGGTGGGATCGGTGTCGGTGATCGTGTCGTGGTTCGGCAACGACCTGCGCTGCGGGGACTGCACGATCAGGCCGAAGGTCGAGCAGGTGGTGCGCGAGGGCGTGGGCATGGCCTGGCGCGCGGGCGGGATCGGGCGCGGGGCGGCGGCGGAGGTGCCGCGCGTGGGCGGCAAGTCGATCTATGGCGGTACGCCTGCCGACCGCGCCGTGGTCGAGGCCATTGCGGCGGTGAAGGCGGGTGGGCAGGAGGTGATGTTCTATCCCTTTGTCCTGATGGAGCAACTGGAAGGGAACACGCTGCCCGATCCCTATTCGGGCGGGGTGGGGCAGGCGAAGCTGCCCTGGCGGGGCCGGATCACGACGTCGCTGGCCCCCGGCGTTTTCGGGACGCCCGACCGGACGGCGGCGGCCGAGGCCGAGGTGGCGGCGTTCTTCGGCACGGCGCAGGCGTCGGATTTCGGCGTCAGCGGCGGCGGGAACATCACCTATTCCGGTCCGGCAGAGTGGCGGTATCGGCGGTTCATCCTGCACTACGCCAAGCTGTGCGTCCTGGCGGGCGGGGTGGATGCGTTCTGCATCGGGTCCGAGATGCGTGGGCTGACGCAGGTGCGGGGGGCGGGGGACAGCTTTCCGGCGGTGGCGGCGATGGCGCAACTGGCGGCGGATGTGCGCGCGGTGCTGGGACCTGCGACGAAGATTTCCTATGCGGCGGACTGGACCGAATACTTCGGGTATCAGACGGACGGGAACGTGTACTTCCACCTCGATCCGCTGTGGTCGCACCCGGCGGTCGATTTCGTGGGCATCGACAACTACATGCCGCTGTCGGACTGGCGTGGGGGCGCGTCCCATGCCGATGTTGCCTTCGGGTCGATCCACAATCTGGACTATCTGAGGGCAGGGGTTGCGGGGGGCGAGGGGTTCGACTGGTACTATGACAGCCCCGAGGGCGCGGCAGCGCAGCGGCGTCTGCCGATCACCGACGGGGCCTATGGCGAGCCTTGGGTGTTTCGCTACAAGGACCTCGGCGGCTGGTGGTCGAATGCGCACCATGACCGGATTGCGGGGGTTCGGTCGCCCAGTCCGAGCGGCTGGGTGCCGGGGGCAAAGCCGATCCGGTTCACCGAATACGGCTGTGCCGCCATCGACAAGGGCACGAACGAGCCGAACCGGTTCCTCGACCCCAAGTCGTCCGAGTCGGGCATCCCGAAGTATTCGGAAGGGCGGCGCGACGACCTGATGCAGATGCAGTACTTCCGGGCGATGGCGCTGCACTGGGGCGATCCGGCGACAAACCCGGAATCCGCAGTCTACGCTGGCCGGATGGTGGACATGACCCGCGCCCATGCCTGGGCCTGGGATGCGCGGCCGTTCCCGGCGTTTCCGGGCAATGTCGCGCTGTGGGACGATGGCGGGAACTATTCGCGCGGGCACTGGCTGACCGGGCGGGCGGCGAACCAGTCGCTGGCGGCGGTGGTGGCGGAAATCTGCCAGAGGTCGGGGGTCAGCGACATCGACGTGACGGGTCTGGACGGGATCGTGCGGGGCTTTCTGCCCGAGGGCGTGGGCACGGCCCGGGCGGCGCTGCAGCCCCTGATGCTGGCGCAGGGGTTCGAGGCGGTGGAGCGCGGGGGGACGCTGGTGTTCCGGCTGCGCGGGAACCGCATGGCCGAACCTCTGGACCCCGCGCGGCTGGCCGTCAGCGGGGCCATCGACGGCGATATCGAGACGACGCGCGCGCCCGAGGCCGAGACGGTGGGCAAGGTGCGGCTGGCTTATGTGGAGGCCGAGGGCGACTATGCCCTGCGGCAGGCCGAGGCGATCTTTCCCGATGACGCCAGCCGGGCCACGTCGCAGTCCGACCTCGCCCTCGTGCTGACGCCTGCCGAGGCGCGCAGCGTGACCGAACGCTGGCTGGCCGAGGCGCGGGTGGCGCGGGACGGGGCGCGGTTCGCGTTGCCCCGGTCGCAGGGGCGGCTGGGGGCGGGGGATGTGGTGGCGCTGGACGGCGTCCAGTACCGCATCGACCGGATCGAGCAGGCCGAGGCGGGGCTGGTCGATGCGGTGCGAATCGAGCCCTCGGTCTACACGGCGTCGGATGCGGCGGAGGAGCGGGTGATCCCGCGCCCCTTCGCGGCACCGGTGCCGACATACCCTGTGTTCCTGGACCTGCCGCTGTTGACGGGCGCGGAAGTGCCGCATGCGCCGCATCTGGCGGTCGCGGCGCAGCCCTGGCCGGGAACGGTCGGGGTGTGGAGCGCGCCGGGCGACGATGGCTTTGCGCTCAACACGCTGATCGCGGCACCGTCGGTGATCGGGCTGACCGAGACGCCGCTGTTTGCTGCGCGGCTGGGCCGGTGGGACCGGGGCGAACCGCTGCGGGTGCGGCTGTCTGCGGGTACGCTGTCGTCGGCCACGGAGCTTTCGGTTCTGAACGGGACGAACGTGGTGGCCATCGGCACCGGCGGCACCGAGGGGTGGGAGGTGTTCCAGTTCGCGACGGCGAACCTGGTGGCCCCGCTGACCTATGACCTTTCGATGCGCCTGCGGGGACAGGCGGGCAGCGACGGCGACATGGCCCCGGTCTGGCCTGCGGGCAGCACGGTGGTGCTGCTGAACGGCGCGCCCCGGCAGATCGAACTGGCGCTGACGGCGCGGGGACTGGCGCGGAACTATCGCATCGGGGCGGCGGAGCGGGGGTTCGACGACCCCGACGTGG
Organism: Gemmobacter sp.; assembly: GCA_052387255.1. GTDB lineage: Bacteria > Pseudomonadota > Alphaproteobacteria > Rhodobacterales > Rhodobacteraceae > JBBQXK01. The sequence continues at coordinate 41,669 of JBQTJI010000044.1, forward strand.
TGGCGATCACGGCGGCGTTCCGGGGCATCGGGTTGCGGCCCTATGCGCCTGCGCACCTGAAGGCGGGGATGCTGGCCGGAGGTGATCTTGCGTTCACCTGGGTACGGCGGACGCGGATCGACGGCGACAGCTGGCTGTCCGCCGAGGTGCCCCTGGGCGAGGACCGCGAGGCCTATGTGGTGCGGGTGACGGCTGCTGCGACGATCCTGCGCGAGGAGGAGGTGACGGTGCCGGGGTGGACCTACACCGCCGCCGATCAGGTCGCGGACGGGCTGAGCGGGCCCTATGAGGTGAGCGTCGCGCAGATGTCCGAGCGGTTCGGGCCGGGGGCGTTCCGTACGCTGGCGCTATCCACCTGAGGGATGGTTTACCCTGCCTGCCGATGCGCTATGATGCGGCGATACGCGCAAGGGAGGCCGCCATGGCAGAGACGGTTCGGGCGATCACGCAGGTTGATCCGGTCTGGCGCAGGGTCTGCGACGAGGCAGTCGAGGCGATCCGGGCCGAGCCGCTGATGGGGGGCTTGATCCATTCGGGCCTGTTGCACCACGCCTCGATGGAGCGCGCGCTGTCCTATCGCTTCTCGCTCAAGCTGGCGTCCGGCGAGATGAGCGAGCAGATCCTGCGCGAGATTGCGGACGAGGCCTATGCGTCCGACCCCGATCTAGGGGCGGCCGCGCGGGCCGACCTGATGGCGGTGTACGACCGCGACCCGGCGTGCCACAGGTTTCTGCAGCCGATCCTGTTCTTCAAGGGATATCAGGCGGTTCAGGCCTACCGCATCGGCCACTGGCTGTGGCGGACGGGGCGCACCGACCTGTCCTATTTCGTGCAGATGCGGGTCAGCGAAGTGTTCGGCGTCGATATCCACCCGGCGGCCAAGGTCGGGCGCGGGATCATGATCGACCACGCCCATTCCATCGTGATCGGCGAGACGGCGGTGGTCGGCGACAACGTGTCGATGCTGCATTCGGTGACGCTGGGTGGCACCGGGAAAGAGGACGGCGACCGCCATCCGAAGATCGGCAACGGCGTGCTGATCGGGGCGGGGGCGAAAGTGCTGGGCAACATCCACGTCGGCCAGTGCAGCCGAATCGCCGCCGGGTCGGTGGTGTTGCAGGACATCCCGCCGATGAAGACTGTCGCGGGCGTTCCGGCCAGGATCGTGGGCGAGGCAGGATGTTCGCAGCCCTCGGTGTCGATGGACCACCAGTTGAAGGGCTGCGTCGATTGCGATTGATGTGGTGCTTGAAGAAGCCCCCGGAAGCATCTGCTTCCGGGGGCTTTTTCGTTTCCGGGCTCAGGCCAGCATGGCCAGCGGGTTTTCCAGGTTCCCGATGATCGCCTTGAGGACTTCCGCCCCGAGCGCGCCGTCGATCACGCGGTGATCGACCGACAGGGTCATCGACATGATGGTGGCGACGCCTATGGTGCCGTCCTTCTGCACCACGGGCTTCTTCACCCCTGCGCCGACTGCCAGGATGGACCCGTGGGGCGGGTTGATGACGGCGTCGAAATTGTCGATCCCCATCATCCCCAGATTGCTGATCGCGAAACTGCCGCCCTGGTATTCGTGGGGGGCGAGTTTCCGGGTTTTCGCCCGGGCGGCGAGGTCCTTCATCTCGGCGGACAGGGCGGTGATCGACTTGGCATGGGCGTCGCGCAGGACGGGGGTGAAAAGGCCGCCTTCGATGGCGACGGCCACCGCGACATCCGACGGTTTCAGCCGCAGCATGCGGTCGCCCGCCCAGACGGCATTCGCGGCGGGCACCGCCTGCAGGGCGTTGGCGCAGGCCTTGATCACGAAGTCGTTGACCGACAGCTTGATCCCGCGCCCGGCCAGTTGCGCATTCAGCGTCTCGCGGAAGGCCATCAGCGTGTCGAGTTGCACATCGCGCCGCAGGTAGAAGTGCGGGATGGTCTGCTTGGCTTCGGTCAGGCGGGCGGCGATGGTCTTGCGCATGCCGTCCAGCGGAATCTCCTCATAGGCGCGGTCGGCGAACATCTTCTTGACGGTGTCGGCGGACATGCCCTGCGCCATTGCTGCCGGGGCTGCCGCTGCGGCGGGGGCAGGTGGGGCCGCAGCCTTGACCGGGGCAGGGGCAGCCTGTGCGGCCTCGACATCCGATTTCACGATCCGGCCATGCGGCCCGCTGCCCTTGACCGCCGACAGGTCCAGTCCCTTTTCCGCAGCGATCCGGCGGGCGAGGGGCGAGGCGAACACCCGCGCTCCGCCTGAAGCTGGGGCGGCGGCTGCCGCAGGCGCTGCTGTGGCGGCAGGAGCAGGTGCTGCGGAGGCTGCCGGAGCGGCCTTGGCTAGGGCGGCGTCGGCGCTTTCGCCCTCGTCCAGCATCTCTGCGATCGGGGTGTTGACCTTCACGCCCTCCGTGCCCTCGGCCACCAGCAGTTTCACGACGATCCCCTCATCGACTGCCTCGACTTCCATCGTGGCCTTGTCGGTCTCGATCTCGGCCAGGATCTGGCCCGACTTGACCACATCCCCCGTTTTCACAAGCCATTTCGCCAGCGTCCCCTCTTCCATCGTGGGGGACAGCGCGGGCATCAGGATCTCGGTGGCCATGGCTTCCCCCTCAGCGATAGCAGACGGACTTGACGGCGGCGACCACCTCGGCCGTGGTCGTCAGCGCCAGTTTTTCAAGGTTCGCGGCATAGGGCATCGGCACGTCTTTCCCTGTGCAGTTCACCACCGGCGCATCGAGATGATCGAACGCCTTCTGCATGATGACCGCGCCGATGTGGTTGCCGATGGCCCCCACCGGGAACCCTTCCTCGACCGTCACGCAGCGGTTGGTCTTCATGACCGAGGCCAGCACCGTGTCATAATCGATGGGGCGCAGGGTGCGCAGGTTGATCACCTCGGCGCTGATCCCTTCCTTGGCCAGGTCCTCGGCGGCGGAAAGCGCGTAGGTCAGGCCGATGCCGAAGGACACGACGGTGACATCCGACCCTGCCCGCAGGATGGATGCCTTGCCGAAGGGGATGGCGAAACCGGGGTCGGTCGGCACGTCGAAGCTGCGACCGTAGAGGATTTCGTTTTCGAGGAACACAACCGGGTTCGGGTCGCGGATCGCGGTCTTCATCAGGCCCTTCGCATCCGCCGCCGAATAGGGCATGCAGACCTTCAACCCCGGAATGGCCGCGTACCAGGCCGCATAGTCCTGGCTGTGCTGCGCGCCGACGCGGGCCGCAGCCCCGTTCGGCCCCCGGAACACCATCGGGCTGCCCATCTGGCCGCCCGACATGTACAGCGTCTTGGCCGCCGAATTGAGGATGTGGTCGATGGCCTGCATCGCGAAGTTGAAGGTCATGAACTCGACGATGGGCTTGAGGCCCCCCCAGGACGCGCCGGTCGCGATGCCGGCAAAGCCCATTTCGGTGATCGGCGTATCGACCACGCGTTTCGCCCCGAATTCATCCAGCAACCCCTGGGAAATCTTGTAGGCCCCCTGGTATTCGCCCACCTCTTCTCCGATCAGGAACACGGTCGGGTCGGCGCGCATCTCTTCGGCCATCGCCTCGCGCAGCGCCTCACGCACCGTCATCGCCTTGGTGGGACCCTCGGGCAGGTCGGCGTGGGGCCAGCCGGATGCGGCCACGACCGGGGCAGGGGGTGCGGCCACCGGAGCGGCAGCGACCGCTGCCGGGGGCTCGCCTGCGCTTGCCGCGACGGCCACAGCCGCCGCTTTCGGTGCGTCCGAAACGGTCTCGCCCGCCTCGACCAGCACCATGATCGGCGTGTTCACCTTGACGCCGCCGGTGCCCTCGGCCACCAGGATGCGGCCCACGGTGCCTTCATCCACGGCCTCGAATTCCATCGTGGCCTTGTCGGTCTCGATCTCGGCCAGGATCTGGCCCGACTTCACCACGTCGCCCTCTTTCACCATCCATTTCGCCAGCGTGCCCTCTTCCATCGTGGGCGACAGGGCGGGCATCAGCACTTCGGTTGCCATGTCAGGCACCTCCTTCAGGCGTGATCATTCCGACGACATTCCCCTCGCCGTCTTCGACATAGGCGCAGCGACCGATACCGGGATAATCCTCGGGCGGCAGGGCCTCGGCCCCGCCATGGGCCAGGGCCCAGGCATAGCGCTCGTCGCAATCGGCGACCTCGAAGGTCATCGTGCCCCCGCGCACCGGAGAGCCGGGCAGAGGTGGCTCGGACGTCCGCAGCATCATGCCGCCGGTCAGGCCAAGAGCCTCGCCGATCTGGTCGCCCTCGATCAGTTGGTAGTCGATGGGCTCGCCCCCCGGCATCGGCGCGAACGTCCAGCCGAACAGGCCACTGTAGAAAGCGCGCGCCCGCGCGCCGTCCACCACATGTATCTCAAGATGCGGCATCCCTGGCCCCCTCAGGCGTAGATGTCGGTCCAAAGCTCGCTCAGCGGCGGCTCGGGGCTGTCTTTGGCAAACTCGGCGCTGTCGTTGACGACGGCCTTGATGTCCTTGTCGATGGCCTTCAGCTCGTCGTCCGTGGCCAGCCCGCCCTGCAGCAGCATGTCGCGGACGTGGTCGATGGCGTCCTTTTCGCTGCGCATCTTGTCCACTTCCTCGCGCGTGCGGTACTTGGCGGGGTCCGACATCGAGTGGCCGCGATAGCGGTAGGTCATCATTTCCAGGATATACGGCCCCTTGCCCGCGCGGCAGTGCGCCACGGCCTTGTCGCCGGCCGCCTTCACCGCCAGCACATCCATCCCATCGACCTGCTCGCCAGGGATTCCATAGGCCAGGCCCCGCCCGAACAGCGTGGTCGACTTGGTCGACCGCTTCACGCTCGTCCCCATCGCATACTGGTTGTTCTCGATCACGAAGATCACCGGCAGGTCCCACAACTCGGCCATGTTGTAAGTCTCGTACACCTGCCCCTGGTTCGCCGCGCCGTCGCCGAAATAGGTGAAGGTGACGTTGTCGTTGCCCAGGTACTTGTCGGCAAAGGCCAGCCCGGCCCCCAGCGGCACCTGCGCGCCGACGATGCCATGCCCGCCGTAGAAATGCTTTTCCTTGGAAAACATGTGCATCGAGCCGCCCTTCCCCTTGGAATAGCCCCCGATCCGCCCCGTCAGTTCCGCCATCACCCCTTTGGCGTCCATCCCACAGGCCAGCATGTGGCCGTGGTCGCGGTAGCTGGTGATGCGCTTGTCGCCGGGTTTCGAGGCTGCCTCCAGCCCTACGACGACCGCCTCCTGCCCGATGTACAGATGGCAGAACCCGCCGATCAGCCCCATTCCGTACAGCTGCCCCGCCTTTTCCTCGAATCGCCGGATCAGCAGCATGTCGCGGTAGTATTGCAGCAGTTCATCGCGCGAAACGTTTGATTTCTCGGCAGGTTTCCTGGCAGCCATCGGCGCACTCTCCCCCAGGGGTGGATAGTTCAACGTTAAACGATCTTTAGCGCATCGGAAAAACGAGGGCAAAAGGAAACTTGCGGGGGGCCAGGACCCCGCGCCAGCCCTAAGCCCCCGCGTCGCGCAGGGTCCGGTCGTCGGCGTTCGCCAGCCGGTCCATCTGTTTCTGCAGCTCGCCAAGCGCCCGCATCAGCCCCTTCATCACGGGGTCGCAGGTCATCCTGAACCGGCCCATCCGCACCACCTTGGTCCGGATCAACTCTTGCGCCATGCGGTCGTCCTTCAGCGGCATCCGCATCTTGTCGCGGCGCAGGGCCCGCAGGGTGTCCACCTGCGCCTTCATCGTCTGCGCCAGGCGTTCCTGCACCTTGCGGTCGCGCTCGGTCCCCTTGCGCTTCTTGTCGTCCTTGATGTGGGCGCGCACCGTCTCGACCAGCTCCTGCGCCGCCGCGATGTGGGGCGCTGCGATGGCGGAACAGACGCTGTCGACATGCGCGCGGGCCAGTTCCTCCAGCCGCCGGTGGCCATCGCGCCGCAGGTCCGCGATGTCGCGGTGCCAGACGACCAGGGCCGCGCGGAACGCCCCCGTCATGGTCTTGAGCAACATGCGCGGCGTGCGGTCCAGGACACGCTCCAACTCGTCGCAGTCGGCCAGGAAATCCTGCCAGTCCTCGATCCGGTCGCCGGGCTTGCGCCGCAGCGCCTCCATCAGCTTGGCCGCGTCCAGGGTGCGCAGCTTGTCGGGGCGGACCGCACGCCACTCGGCCTTGGACAGGGTCATGCAGTGTTCTCCCGCGACGGGCAAGGCTAGGGTCGGCCTGCGGGGGGCGTCAAGGCGAATGCAGATCAGCGGATGACGATCTCGTCCGCCCGCACATAGCCCAGCACGTCGCGCGCCTGCTGGTCCAGCAGGTCCAGGTCCAGATAGTCGTCCGACAGCCGCCGCGTCAGGTTCTCGATGGCCGCCAGTTCGGTCGCCAGCTGGTCGCGCACCGCCTCCAGGTCGCGCTGCTCGGACGCGATCTGCACCTGCCGGAACAGGCCATACTCGCCCTGCACCGCCGCGAGCGCAAAGTAGATGCCGACCACGACGGACCCCGCCATCAACAGCAGGGATCCATAGGCGGGTCGCGTGCGCGGTGGGGTCATGGTGCTGCCTCGGATCGTCCGCCCCTCGGATCCGGGGGCAGTTATCCACAGCGTGCCACAGCCGATGCCCCCTTGGGAATCCCCAAAATGCCGCACATCGCAGAAATCCCGCCCGGTCAACCGCTTGGGCGGGCTATCCCGCGACCGACGCGGCATGGATCGACGCGATGGCCCCGGCCAGCACCGCATCGAACTCGGCTTCGGTCTGCTGTGCGGACAGCCCTTCGCTCAGCGCGCGGCTGAAACTGGCGATGATGCCCCGGTTGCGCGCCAGGATCGCGTTGGCCGCGTCGCGCGCATGCCCGCCCGACAGCGCCACCACCTTCAGCACCGCCGGATGATCCACCAGCGGCGCATAGAAATTGTCCACCGTGGGCAGCGACAGCTTCAGCATCACCTGCCGCCCTTCAGGCAGCATCTCGAGCCGCTTGAGGATCTCGGCCTGCAACAGCGCCTCGGCCTGCGCCTTGTCGGGGATCGAGATCGTCACCTCGGGCTCGAGGATCGGCATCAGCCCATGCGCCGCCACCTGGTCGCCGATGGCGAACTGCTGCGCCACGATGGCGGCGATGCCCCCCGCATTGGCCGCGTTGACGACCGAGCGTTCCTTGGTGCCGAAGATGCCCGCCCCGGCCGCCCGATCCAGCAGCGCATCGAGGCCCGGAATGGGCTTCATCAGTTGCACCCCGTCCGCCTCGGCCTCCAGCCCCTTGTCGATCTTCAGGAACGGCACGACATGGCGGTTCTCCCACAGGTAGGTGGCGGTCGGAATGCCGTCGATGTCGCGGTCCATGGTCTGCTCGAACAGGATCGCGCCCACCACCTTGTCGCCGCTGAATGCCGGCGACTTGATGATCCGGGCGCGCATCGCATGGATCAGGTCGTACATCTGGCTCTCGCCCGCATAGGCGCTTTCCTCGATCCCGTACTGGCGCAGGGCCTTGGGCGTGGACCCCCCGCTCTGGTCAAGTGCGGCGATAAAGCCCCTGCCGTTGCGGACCTGTTCCGTCATTGCGTTGGCCATGGTGCCACGTTCTCCCTGCCTGATCCCGTTTCCCGTTCGATAGACGCTGCCTTGCGCCCGCGCAATGCGGCACATCCGCGAAAGGCCGCCCGGGCTTCAGGCGCTGCCCGTGCCACCCGCGCCCCCTCTCCCCTCGCGGGAGAGGGCCGGGGTGAGGGGGGGGCGCGCCGAAGGTGCGGCCAGCCCCCCCGGTCACCGCATCAGCGCTGCCACACCCGGCAGGTCCTTGCCCTCCATCCACTCCAGGAACGCGCCGCCTGCGGTGGAGATGAACGTGAAATCCCCCGCCACCCCCGCCTGGTTCAGCGCCGACACCGTGTCGCCGCCGCCCGCGACCGACACCAGCGCCCCCGCCCGCGTCAGCCGCGCCACCTCGCGCGCCGCCGCATTGGTCGCGGCGTCGAAGGGCGCAATCTCGAAGGCCCCGAGCGGTCCGTTCCAGATCAGTGTCTTCGCCGCCCCGAACACCGCCGCCAGCGCCGCCACCGTCGCAGGCCCTGCATCCAGGATCATCGCATCCGTCGGGCAGGCGGTGACCGCCAGCGTCTCGGACGGCGCGCCCGCCTTGAACGCGCGCGCGACGACGATGTCGGTCGGCAGATGGATGGTGCATCCCGCCGCCTGCGCCTTGTCCAGAATCCCGCGCGCCGTGCCCGCCATGTCGCGCTCGGCCAGGCTTTTGCCCACCTCGACCCCCTGCGCCACAAGGAACGTGTTCGCCATGCCCCCCCCGATCACCAGATGATCGACGCGGCCCACCAGGTTGCCCAGCAACTCCAGCTTGGTCGACACCTTGGCACCCCCCACCACCGCCACCACGGGCCGCACCGGACTGCCCAAAGCCGCCTCCAGCGCCCGCAGTTCCGCCTCCATCAGCCGCCCCGCGCAGCACGGCAGCAGATGCGCCACGCCTGCGGTCGACGCATGCGCCCGGTGCGCCGCCGAAAACGCGTCGTTCACGAACACCTCGCCCAGGGCGGCCATCGAGGAGGCAAGACCCGGATCGTTCTTCTCCTCGCCCGCATGGAACCGCGTGTTTTCCAGCAGCACCACATCGCCCGGCCCGGCTGCGGCAATGGCAGCCTCGGCCGCCGCACCGATGCAGTCCGAACCGAACACCACGCGCCGCCCCAAGGCCGCCGCCAACGCCCCCTGCACATGCACAAGGCTCATCTCCGGCACGACGCGCCCCTTCGGCCGGTCGAAATGCGCCAGCAGCACCGGCTTGCCCCCCCTGGCGATCACGTCCGCGACGGTCGGCACGATCTTGTCGATGCGCGTCGTGTCGGTGATGCGCCCCCCCTCCATCGGCACGTTCACGTCCACCCGCACCAGCACCACCTTGCCCGACAGGTCCATCTCGTCCAGCGTCTTCCAGCCCATCGGTTCCTCCCAGGATTTGCCCCCTTGTCGGCAGAACCGGGCAGGGCGTCAACTGTTCCGATCACGCGGGTTTGCCCTTCCCACCGGGCCCGCGCGCGACTAGAACGCGGCCCAACCGCGACCGACAGGGAGGCACCACGATGCCCGAGATCACCGACCCCGAGAACACCATCCTGATGACGCTGAAAGGCGGCACCGTCACGATCCAGCTTCTGCCCGACGTGGCCCCCCAGCACACCGCCCGGATGAAGGACCTCGCCCGCGCGGGATCCTACGACAACGTCTGCTTCCACCGCGTGATCGACGGCTTCATGGCGCAGACCGGCGACGTGGCCAACGGCAACATGGAGCGGGATTTCAACCTGCGCCGCGCGGGTACCGGCGGGTCCGACCTGCCCGACCTGTCGGCCGAATTCTCGAAACTGCCGCATGACCGGGGCACGCTGGGGGCGGCGCGGTCATCCAGCCCGAACAGCGCCAACTCGCAGTTCTTCATCAACTTTTCCGACAACCACTTCCTCAACAACAACTACACCGTCTATGGCCGGGTCATCGCGGGCATGGAACATGTCGATGCGATCACGCGGGGCGAACCGCCCGCCAGCCCCGACCGCATGATCAGCGTCAAGGTGGCCGCCGATGTCGCGTAAGCTGGCCCTCGCCCTGGCACTGCTGGCCGGCCCCGCCATCGCCCAGGACGGCCCCGGCCCCAACCTGGTGATCGAGGTTGCAGGCCAGGCCAACGGTCGCATCGTCATCGACCTGCGCCCCGACCTGGCCCCGCGGCACGTCGCCCAGATCACAGCACTTGCCGCCGAAGGGGCCTACGACGGCGTCGTCTTCCACCGCGTGATCGAGGGCTTCATGGCCCAGACCGGCGATGTCCAGTTCGGCAAGGGGGATGACCTGTCGGCGGCGGGCACCGGCGGCTCGACCAAGCCCGACCTTCCGGCCGAGTTCTCGAAGGAATCCTTCCGGCGCGGCATCGTCGGCATGGCCCGCGCGCAGGACCCGAACAGCGCCAACTCGCAGTTCTTCATCATGTTCACCGAATACCCCAGCCTGGACGGCCAATACACCGTCGTGGGCCAGGTCGTCGCGGGCATGGAGGTGGTCGATGCCATCAAGCGCGGCGCGGGCGGCAACGGAGAGGTGACCGACCCCGACCGCATGGCCAAGGTCACGGTGCAGCCCTGACTTGATTTCCACGCGTTCTGACGCCATATTGCGTCAGGATGCGTGGAGATGACCATGAATGTCGCCGCACTGACCGAAGCCGCCCGTTTCTCGCCACGCCGCATCGCCGACCACCTGCTGACATCGGTGGACGAGGTCGCGCGTTCGGTCGGCCTTGGCCGCGATGCCGTCATCCGCCGCGACCGCGCGACCAGCCCCCGCACGCAGCGCCGCCTGCGCGAGATGGTCGAGATCCTGAACCGCGTCACGCCCCGCTTCGGTTCGGACCTCGTGGCCTATGCCTGGTACCGCTCGGAACCGCTGCCGGGCTTTGGCGGCAAGACCGCGATGCACCTCGTGGCCGAGGGGCGCGCGGCCGAGGTGATGGATACGATCGACGCCGTAGACGCGGGCATATTCGCCTGAATGCGCCATGCGGGGCTGGCGTACAGGGCGCTGAATCCGGTCTGGGCGGGCGATCCCCGGTCGGGCGAAGGCGCGCGCCGCCATGGTGGCCGGTTCAATGCGCGCGGCACACCCGCCCTCTATCTCTCCCTCGATGCCATGACGGCGGTGCGCGAGGTCAGCCAGATCGGCGCGGCCCTGCAGCCGACCCTGCTGGTCACCTTCGCGGTCGATGCAGGCCCGGTGTTCGACGCGACCGACCCGGCGTTGCTGGCAACGCGCGGGGTCACGCCGGATGCGCTCGCCGCGAACGACTGGCGCATCGCTATGCGCGACCATGGCATCGCGCCCACCCAGTCCTTGGCCGCAGCCCTGATCGAACAGGGCTTCGCCGGCCTCCGCGCCCCCAGCTTTGCGCGCGGCGTTCCGCCGGGGGCCGCGAACCTGATCCTCTGGCACTGGGGCCCCGACCTGCCCGCACAGGTACGCCTGATCGACGACGAGGAGCGACTGCGGACCGCAAGCGACTGATTCGCAAAAACCAATCGCCCCGGCGCAGGCCGGCGCCCCGATCCGCAGCACGAAACCTGTCAAGGCCCCGGCCTGCGCCGGGGCGACCGGTCGAAGATTACCCCAGCACCACCAGCGCATGGCGCTTGCGCCCCGCCGTCAGCTTCAGCGGTTCCGCCAGCAGCCCCGCGCCGACCACCAGCCCCGCATCCGTCAGCACCTCGTCGTTCAGCCGCGCGCCGCCCTCGGCGATCAGGCGCTTGGCGTCCTTGCCCGACTTGGCCAGCCCCGCCCGCACGAACAGATGCGCCACCGTGACGCCGTGCCCGACCTCCTCCACCGACAGCGCCAGCGTCGGCAGGTCGTCGCCGATGCCGCCCCGCTCGAACACCTCGCGCGCCGTGGCCTCGGCCGCCGTCGCCGCCTCGGCACCGTGCAGAAGCGTCGTCACCGCGTTCGCCAGCACGATCTTGGCGCTGTTGATCTCGGCCCCGCCAAGCGCGCCCAGACGGGCGCAGTCGTCCAGGTCCATCTCGGTATACAGCCGCAGGAACCGCCCCACATCGGCATCGGTCGTGTTGCGCCAGTATTGCCAGAACTCGTAGGGCGACGTCAGGTCGGCATTCAGCCAGACCGCGCCCCCCGCTGTCTTGCCCATCTTGCGCCCGTCGCTGGTGGTCAGCAGATGCGAGGTCAGGCCATAGACCTCGGCGTCGATCACCCGCCGCGTCAGGTCCACGCCGTTGACGATATTGCCCCACTGGTCCGACCCGCCCATCTGCAGCATGCAGCCGTAGCGGCGGTTCAGTTCCAGAAAATCATAGGCCTGCAGGATCATGTAGTTGAATTCGAGGAACGACAGCGACTGCTCGCGGTCCAGCCGCGACTTGACCGATTCAAACGACAGCATCCGGTTCACGCTGAAATGCCGCCCGATGTCGCGCAGGAACCCCAGGTAGTTCAGCTGATCCAGCCATTCGGCGTTGTTCACCATGACCGCATCCGAAACCCCGTCACCGAACGCCACATAGGGCGCGAAAGCCCGCTTTATCCCTGCGATGTTCGCGTCGATCTGGTCGTTCGACAGCAGGGGCCGCTCCTCGGCCCGGAACGACGGATCGCCGACCTTGGTCGTGCCGCCGCCCATCAGCACGATGGGCTTGCCCCCCGTCCGCTGCAACCAGCGCAGCATCATGATCTGGATCAGCGAGCCGACGTGCAGCGAAGTCGCGGTCGCGTCGAACCCGATGTATCCCGGCATTCCCCCCTTGACCAACGCCTCGTCCAGGCCCTGATAATCCGTGCAATCCGCGACATAGCCGCGCGCGGCCATCACATGCAGGAAGTCGGATTTCGGATGATAGGTCATGGCAGGCCCCGGATGCTTGGTGCAGGGCGCGGTATAGCCACGCGGCTGCGCAAGGGAAAGCCATGTTGAAGGGCGCGGTCTGGGCGCTCGGGGCGATGTCGGGTACCTCGCTCGACGGCGTCGATGCGGCGATGGTGCGCACCGACGGGCACCAGATTCTCGACTTCGGCCCCTCGGCCTATCGCCCCTACAGCCCGGCAGAACGCGAAACCCTGCGCGCCGCCCTCGGCCACTGGCCCGGCAGCCCGGCGGCCGAGCGGGCAGCGGAAGTGGTCGAAACCGCCCATGCCGAGCTTCTGTCCGAGTTTCGGGGGGCCGAGATCGTGGGCTTCCACGGCCAGACGCTGGCCCATGATCCGCGGGGCAGGGGCACGCACCAGGCCGGGAACGGTGATCTTCTGGCGCAGGTGCTGGGACTGCCCGTGGTCTGGGATTTCCGCACGATGGACGTGGACATGGGCGGGCAGGGCGCGCCGCTGGCCCCGTTCTTCCACTTCGCCTGCGCGCGGCGGATCGGGGCCGCGATGCCGATGGCCTTCCTCAACCTCGGCGGCGTCTGCAACGTCACCTGGGTCGATCCGCGCCATGCGGCCCCCGAGGCCCCCGGGGCCTGCCTGGCCTTCGACACCGGCCCGGCGAACGCGCCGCTGGACGACCTGATGCGCGCCCGCCTGGGCCGGACGCACGACCAGGACGGCGCACTGGCCGCCACGGGCCGCGTGGACCAGGCGCTGCTCGACGCCTTCCTGGCCCATTCGTGGTTCTACAAGATGCCGCCGAAATCGTTGGATCGCAACGACTTCCACGCCGTTCTTCAGGCTGTCGGCGCGCTCGACGATGCCGACGCCGCAGCCACCCTGACGGCCTGCGCCGCCGCCGCTGCCGCGCGCGGGGCCGAACACTTCCCGACCCCCGTCACCCGCATCCTGGTCACCGGCGGCGGACGCCGCAACGCCACCCTGATGGCCGACCTCGCCCGCCGTCTGTCCGCGCCGGTCGATCCCGTCGAATCCGTCGACCTCGACGGCGACATGCTGGAAGCGCAGGCCTTTGCCTTCCTCGCCGTCCGCGTCGCCATGGGCCTGCCCACCTCGTGCCCCTCGACGACCGCGGTCCCCATGGCCGTCGGCGGCGGCCGGATCAGCCGCCCGTCCTGACCGCCAGAAGCCGGAAGACACGTGTTCTCCGGATCCGAAATCCATGTGGATTTCGCAGCCGGTTTCCCTTGGAAACCGCCTTTCACCCAGCCCGCGCCATCCGCAGCATCTCGAAGGAATAGACCGCCAGCGCCGCCCAGATCAGGCCAAAGGCCGCCAGCTTCACCCCCGTGAACGGCTCGCCGAACACGAACACCGCCGTCAGGAAGATCATCGAGGGGGCGATGTACTGCAGGATGCCGATGGTCGACAGCCGCAACAGCTTGGCCCCGTTGGCATAGACCATCAGCGGCACCGCCGTGACGATGCCCGTCCCCGCCAGCAGCCAGGACAGCCCCGCATCCGTACCGAAGTGAAACGTGCCGACCGACCACAGCCACCCCAGATACCCCACCGCCAGCGGCAAGAGGATCAGCACCTCCAGCATGAAGCCCTGGTTCGGCCCGATCGGCAGGGATTTCTTCAGCAGCGCATAGAACCCCCAGGACAGCGTCAGCCCCAGCGCCACCACCGGCAGCCGCCCCGCCTCCCAGGTCACCAGCGCGATGGCAAGGGCCGCCAGCCCGATGGCCGCCACCTGCGCGGGCGTCAGCCGCTCGCGCAGGATCACCGTGCCCAGAAAGATGCTGAACAGCGGGTTGATGTAGTACCCGAGTGCGGCATCCAGCGCATGCCCCGATCCGATGGCCCAGACATAGATGCCCCAGTTGACGCTGATCAGCGCCGCCGTCAGCAGCCCCATGCCCAGCATCCGCCGCGACATCAGCGCCGCCCGCAGGTCCGCCGTCCGCCCCAGCACGATCAGGATCGCGCCCGCGACGGGCACCGACCACAACACCCGGTGCGCCACCACCTCGGGCGCCGGCACGGACGCCAGCGCCTTCATGTACAGGGGCAGGAACCCCCACATGAGGTAGGCCGACACGGCAAAGGCAAAGCCTGCCCGCGTATCCCCGCCCTGCCCGCCCGCCATGTCCGCTCCCCCGGTCCGTCCGGGGCAGGGCTACTCCTTCGGCACGGGCGGCACCACCCCCGAACCCGTCCGCAACCGCCGCGCCAGATAGCCGCGCGTGAACCTGGCATAGCCTCGCTCGGTCACCCGCAGGTGCCCCCGCATCCGCGCATGCAGGGCGGGCAGCGCATGGAAGGGCACCAGCGGGGCCACGTGATGCTCGGTGTGATAGGGCATGTTCCAGGCCAGCCAGCGCACCAGCGCCGTGGTGAACGTCGTGCGCGTGTTCAGGAACATGTCCGCCACGCGCGGACAGTCGCCATGCTCGGCCAAGAGGTACAGCCGCAGGAACGGCTGGCCCAGCACCACCGGCAGCAGCCAGACCCAGACCAGCAGCGGCGACCAGATCAGTCCGGCCGCCACGCCCGCATAGACCAGGATCATGACCCGCGCCTCTGTCCCAGCCCGCGCGCGCGCCGCCTCGGGCAGAAAGGCCGGCCGCTCGCGGCCCCGCGCCAGCCGGACCAGCAGCATGGCCTGCGACCGCCAATAGGGCCAGCCCGACACATGCACGACCCAGTCCCGCACCGTCTCGGGCTTGGCCCCCTCCAGTTCCGGGTCCTGTCCGTCCAGATTGGTCCAGCGGTGGTGCGCCAGGTGGAAATAGCGGAACCAGGTGAAGGGCAGGGCGATCAGGATCCCCGCGCCATGCCCCGCCGCCTCGTTCAGCCAGCCGCTGGCGAAGGGCGTCTTGTGCGTCGCCTCATGCTCCAGCGTGAACAGGAACACGATCAGCACGCCCTGCACCGGCAGCAGCAGCCCCCAGAACGGCACGCCGACCGCGATCAGCGTCCCGCAGACCCCGATGGCCCCCAGGTGCGACGCCAGCCGCCCCACCCCCCGCGCATCCGACCGCCGCGTCAGCGCCGCCCGCGCCCCGGGGTCAAGCCCCGCCAGGAAGGTCCGGTGATCCATGCGCCGGTTCTGCACTCAGGGGGCAGGTCCGCGCAAGGGTGCCGTTCGCGGTGGCATCCTGCGCGGAATCGGCGGTATCCTTGCCCTGTCGACACGGACAGGAGCCCCCGATGACGCCAGCCCAGATCATGTCTGCCCTTTCCCGCCGGGATGCCCTGCCGCGCGCGGCAATGCAGGCCGCAGGCCGGTCGCGCACCGAGATGGTTCCCGTCCTTCTCGACCTGATCGCCCGCCTGAACGCCCGGCGTCCCGGCGATCCGCCCCCCACACAGGCGGACGTCACGGCGATCCTCTGCGTCTTCTACCTTTTGGCGGAATGGCGCGAGACGGCGGCCTATCGCCCGCTGGCAACCCTGTTGCGCCTGCCTCCCGATGTGCTCGACTCCCTGCTCGGCGATGTCGTGACCGAGGGGGCGGCGCGCGTCATCGCCAGCGTCTTCGACGGCGACCTCGGCCCCCTGTTCGATGTCCTCCTCGACACGCAGGCCGACGACTTTGCCCGAGGTGCCATGCTCGAGACCCTGGTCATGGTGGTGCTGGACGGTCGCGCGCCGCGACCCGAGGCCGAGGCGTTCCTGGTCGAATTCCCCGACCGGATCAGCCCCGACACCGACGAATGGGTCTGGTGGGCCTGGTGCGAATGCGTCGCCGCACTGGGGCTCGAGGCACTGCTGCCGCAGGTCACCGGGCTCTTCCAGTCAGGGCGGATCTCGCCCATGCTGGGCACGCTGTCCGACATCGAGGACGACCTGCGCGCCACGCTGGCCGAAGGTCGCCCCGCCCGGTTCGTGGATTCGCCGCACCATCTGCCGGTCACCGACGCGGTGGCCGAGGTTTCCGTTTGGTGCGGGTTTTCGGCTGCGTCCCGGTCCGGCCGGTCGCGCCGGACCTGGTCCTTCTCCGACGGGTCGGCCTCTGCCCCCGTCACGCTGCCCCCCAAGGTGGGCCGCAACGACCCCTGCCCATGCGGCAGCGGCAAGAAGCACAAGAAATGCTGCCTGGCCTGACAATCCCCCGGACGCCGCGATCAGGGCCGCAGTTGGAGGCGGGTATCGCTACCACATCACCTTGTAAATAACGGGATAAGCTCGAAAAGTACCCGCACAAGTGCCCGCGTTGCAGATGGATTGTGCGCTATTTCCCGCTCTGTTGCTTACTCGCAACCACATTTGCAGTGTAGTGACGGCAGGGCAGAACGCAACTCCCTGCCGTCGAGCCGCGACTGTCAGATCAGCCCCAAGCGAACGTCGACCGTGCCACTGGGGTTCGCGGCCGCCGTGACGGCAAGGCCGATGCGGGTGTTGCCGGAAGATGTCTTGTTGACGAGCTTGGTGGCGTTGTCGAAGTACACCACATCACCGATGGCGATTGCGAGGGCCGACACCTTTGGCATGGTCCAGACGCCTTCGGTCGTGAGGTCCAGCGATGCCCCGGACAGCGCGTCACCCTGGGCAATGCCGAAGATGCTTCCCACCACCACGCCCGCGCCAGACAGCACGTCCGTAGGGGCCGGGATGGTCAGGGTTTCGCCCCGTTGAACATAGTTCGTTGCCATGGTCAGGTTCCTTTCGAGGTCTGAAGGTACAGGATCGAAGCGGGGCGGGTGCCCGCCGCCGCGATTTTCGCTTCCAAGGTGGCAAGGGCGCGGGCCATCTCGCGATCACTGGCGTAGGTAATTTCCTCGCCATTGGAGTCGCGGGCAGATCGGACGCCAGAGAACCGGGCATCTTCCAGCCGATCACGCCACGCCTGAAGCTGCGCAAGGGTTGCCATCATGCGCCCGGATCAAGGTAAGCGCCGCGGAAGTCGGTTGCCCCGGCGCCGAAGTCCAGCACCACGCGAAACTCCATGCCCAGTACGTCCCACCCCTCGCGGGATGCCATCTGCGGCCCTTGGGCGGACGACAGGTAGGCATATTCCAGGCACGGCAAGGCACCCGGATCAGCGAAGACGTACCACCGTTTGTCAGTGATGCGCGGCTCCACCAGCAGCGTGAGCTTGCCCGAAAACGGATTCGCATCTTCGAAAGTCGTGGCATAGATCGCACTCAGGATCTTCTCGGCATGGAATTCAACCTGCGGCCCGACCAGAAGGTAACGGGGCACGGCATTGATAGGCGTGATGCCGTCCAGGCCCTTCATGTTGCGCAGCGCCTTGCGCGCGATACCGATCTCTTCAATGTCCCCTGTCGCGCCCAGATCGTAGCCGGTGCCAAGGTTCCCGTGCGAGGCATGGAACATCGCAACGTTGTCTTCGCCCAAGACCGGGTTTGACAGCAGCAGGTTGACCAGGATTGTCGCTTCCGTCTCGGCTGCCATCCGGCCGGCCGTGGTGCCCCAATCAGCAAAGGCACCCAGATCGTCATTGATCAACGCCTTCCGGCTCAGGGCAAACTGTGTGGCGTAGGTCTTCAGCGCATAGGACTCCACCGCTTCGCCGCGCGTGGTGTGCTTGATCTCCCCCGACTCGCTCAGTTCCTTCAGCAAGCCCACATCGGACAGCTTCAGGCGGGAAGCGGGGCGGAAGTCGGCAAGGGTCGTCTGCCGCGCGAGCTGGCGAACCGGCGACTGCGCAGCCTGATAGGCAGTCAACAGTGTCCGGTTGCCGGTCGAGGTCAGCAGCGCCGGAAAGTCGGACGCGGTGTGCATTGCAGCCCGGAAAAGCTGATCGGTATCCATGCCACGGGTCGAGGTGCCCGCCGCTTCGACACTGGCACGCGCCATGTCGCGCAGCGTCTCTGCCATGTAAGGGCGGGCGTCATCGGCAGGCTTCGCCCCGCTGATCCGCGCATAGAGTGCATCGGCGCGGCGGGTGCGGATAGTCGCAGGATCTTCGTTCGCCCCGACAACCCGAATGCGGGGCAGCGTGCGGCCGCGCGTCTGGATTTCTTCGAAGGCTGCGGCCCGCGCCTCAGTCACTGTCGCATCTGCGTCAATCTGGGCGTCGGCCCAGTCGGCTGGCAGACCGGCCGTGCGGGCAATGGTGCGGATCTCAGCACGATACTGCGCCGGGGTCTGTTCGGTCGTTTCATCGTCAAGGGCCATTTTGCCACCTCGGAAAGTTGCGCCGCTATCGGCTGGGATTGGAACGGCAGAGACTTCGAAGATCGTCCACGCCACTGCCGTGCGAATGCGGGACTTGGTTGCAGGATCGATAGACTCGGCCCACTTGCTCACGCGGTAGCCGATGCTCACGCCCCGAACCGTGCCTTCCCGAATCCGGTCAGTGATTGGGGCAGCGTCGGCGGCACCGGACAGGCGCAACGTGGCCACCAGCTTCCCGCCTTCCATGCGATGCGCGGCAATCGTGCCGATCACGTCGCGGGCTGACCCTTGCCGGTGCCCGTCCAGTAGCGGCCCGCCGTCCAGGGCAGTCAGGTCAAGCCCAGCCGGGTCCAGTCGTTCAAGGAAGGTGCCACGGGAGTCGCGCCGCGTCACATCAGCGAAGGTCGAGATCACGGCTTCGATGGTGCGGGCTTCGGTATCGAAGCTGCCCGGTGTGAAGGCTGCGGCGCGGTGAAGCATGTTCATTCTGCCTGATCCTTCGCGGTTTCAGGTTCGGATTGATCCCAAGGGGCCTTGGGCAGCGTCACGGGCTTTTCGGACTCGGCGCTCAGGGGACGCCGCCAACCGGGTTTGAAGTCGGTGCGCTTAAGGGGTTTCATCGGATGCCCCTTTCGTTTGCTTTTCCGCCGCAAGTTCCGCGTCCAGGTCTTCCAAGACCCAGCCGCGTTCGGCCACGGCCTTGCGGCGTGAGGTCAGGCCAGCTTCGATTTCCGCGACGGTTGCCTGGGTATCCTTGATCGGGTCGACCTGCATCGGCCGGGGCGGCAACCATTCGGCCCGCAGATAGGCGCCTGGGTTCGCTTCGAAGTCTGGCGCGGCAATGTCGCCTGACAGAATCCCGTGCCGGATGACTGCCCGCCACACAGGGGCAAGCAACTGGGGCACGAGAACGCCATACTGGATTTGCTCGACTCTCTGACGGAAGGGCAGCAACCCTGCGCGAAGACTGGAATAGTTCGCCCCGGTCAGATCCCCCGAAAGCAGATGATCCGGAAGCCCCAGACCAGCCGCAAGCTGGCGCAGGTTCAGCTTCAGGAAGGCTTCGATTTGCTGAACCTGACCGGGCGAGTTGAACTTGATATCGGTGCCGAAGGGCAAGCGGACCAATGCGCCGGGTTCAAGACTGGGGGTTGCCGCAAAGTCATAAGGGTCTGCATTGCCGGTCGTGCCGTTCAGATCAGTGATGAAACCGGCGTGCATCGCCGCGACTTTGGCGCCCATCAGCAGGGCATCGCACAACTGATCGAATTCGGACGCGGGCAGGATGACGGGGGCAAGCCAGGACACGCCCCGAAGTTGACCAGGCGCGTTCGGTTTGAAGATGTGCAGCACCGACTCCGCGTCGAACCTGATCGAGGGGGCGTAGGTTGTGAAGATCGATGAGGGGCGTTCGGGGTAAATCCAGTATGCGAGGCGGCTGCCATCAGCGCCAACTTCCACGCCCGAAAAGATCGCCTTCCCATCTGCCAGTTCGGTTGTCTTGGACTCGTCCAGAAGCTCTGCAGGCAGTACGCGCAGGCGCGGCCCGTCTTCGGTGTCGACCAGAAGCGCAACCGATTCGCCTGCCTTCACCATGGAGTCCGCGATGATGGCCTGTAGGCCACTGAAGTCGGTTCGCCCTTCCGCGTCTGCCCGTTCGGCCCATGCGCTGAAATAGACGTTGCACGCGCGACGGGTTGCCGCGTCGGGATGCTTCGAGGTCGGCACGATGCCCGGCCCGATCAAGGCGCCAGTCCAGTTGGACACGGCCTGCGCAATCCAAGGGTTGTTCATTGCGAGATAGGCAGCACGGCTGCGCAGTGATGCGCCCGCCCCAGCCACCTCGGGATTGATCCTGCCAAAGCTGCCCATGCCCCAGCCGCGACGGCCCCCAGCCGCCCCGTCAAAGCGGCGGACGGCTGCAGGGCGCGCAGTACGGTTCCAGAGGCGGGAAAGGAGGGTCAAGGATCAGCCTTCCAGATCGCCAAGCAGGGGGCGGATCAGGTCAGAGGCGGGGCAGTTGAGGGTGCCCAGATGCGTTTCGCCCTCCAGCAGATCCACGAGGATGCCGGGCTTCGGGTCATCCTGCCAGCCTTCCCAGCGAACCCACGGCGACACGCGGCGCAGACCCTCTGCGGTGCGGGTGAACCGCACGCGGATCAGCCAAGTTTCCCCCGCCTTGGTGCCCCGGATGATGGAATGCAGACCGATAAGGAAATGCCACCCGCCGGCAGTCTTGGCCGATTCAGGGTGCGGAAGTCCTGAAGCAGGCGCCGCATTGAGCTTGCGATTCACTTGCTCAAGCTCTGCAGTCGTCAGACCGCAATCGACCAATGTCAGCAGCAGCCGTGCCCTGATCAGTTCTTCCGTGGCATAGTCGGAAGGGCTGTTACGGCCCCGGCCAGCTTCACCAGACAACAGCGCCTTCATGAGCGGGTTGCGGAGCTTGATGTGGATTTCGTCGGCTTCGCGGCCTTCCAGGGTGGCAAGGCGGTCAGCAATGGCGGAAAGGCGCATGGGCAGGTCTCCCTTGGATCAAACCCCTTCTAGCATGAATCTTGATTGTTGCAAGTGACAATCTACATGTGATAGGGATGACCTGCGCAGTTGGCCTCATCTCCTTCGCTGCGCAGCTTGCGACTGGTTTCAGAGTCCAGGGCGCGGGCAAAAGGCGGCAGCGTTGCGGGGAGTGGCGCTGCCGCCCCATCAACAGGACAGGACGAAATGACACCGGGCCAACAGCGATACGAAGTTGCGCAGATCTTCGCAGAGTGCCGCCAAACCGGCGTGCCGCTGACCATGGCCGTCTGGGCAGTTCTCAGGTGGTTTGATCAGCACCGCATAACCCCGCCTGCGTCGATCTTGGCTTGGCTGGACGAAGTGCCCGCAGATCAGTGGCGTCCCGCGACGGTACACTGACTTTCACGTTTGCCGTGTGTAAAGTCACTTTAGACGTTTCTAGACAAATTCCGCATCGAGGCTAATCTGTGATTCCATTCATTCAGAGGAATCATCCATGGACTACACCGCAGAATGCAAGTTGGGGCGCGAACATGCCACTGAAGCAATGAACGACTGTCGCGCAACCGGGAATGTGCCCAAGTTCGTGCGGACCATCCGGGATGCTGCAAAGGACGAAAGCGGCTATGGAGTTGGATTCCTGTATGCGCTTGGCTGCGAGATTCAATTTTTATCGAAAGGCGCCGTATGATGACAGTCAGTGAGACTGTGACTCGAGTTGATGATAGCAGCGCTCGTCTCTGGCGGCAGCCTTGGCCGGATATCGAAGGCGCAGACGGCGGTAAGATTCCAGCAATTTACTACCATCAGGCCTTAGGTATAGTTGCGGCCCGCTACAACTCGCTTGAGATTTACTTCCAAAGTTGCGTTGGAATGGTTTTGGGCCTTAGAGGTATGCGCATTCCTGCCACGCTGACACACATAGGCGCAGTGACGCTGATCGAAATTCTCAGGAGCGTCGCCACCGATGTAGTTCAGAGTAAGGCGATCAAAGATGAGTTAGAATTTTGTTGCAAGCTGTTTGATGTGAACCGGATCAATCGAAATTTCATGATCCACAGTGCCACTGAAGCAAACGATTTGTTCGCGAACCCGATTGGGGTACTGCTTACAAAACGGTCCGCGCGAGGTAAAGTAAAAGCAGATCACTACGCTCTCACCGTTAATTCGGCCCGCCAAGTAGCTGATGAGATTTTTGAGGCAATTGCATTCCTTTCAGCGGCGATAGGCCCGATTTCCAACCACAAAGGCGGAAAACCCCTGAGGCTTCCTAACAGACCAGTTCTACCCAAGAGTTTAGGTGAGATGCTTCCCAAACGAGATATAATGGATTTCTTCTAGCTTTAGTGGGCGTTCAACCACTTCGACCGGATGACACTCGGCTGTTTCGCCGGCGCGCCAAGGGAGGCAACTTCCTCGGCGCGCCGATCCATGTTCTGCCCGATCAACTGGCGCGCTGCCCATGCATAGACGGTTGCGTCAAGGGTTTCTGCGCGCTTCCCCTTGATCCGTTCAAAGCGTGCCTGCGGCATCCCACGGGCATAGCGCACGATGCGCCGTTCCGATGTAAACTGTTCGAAGAATATAGGTTCCAGGTCTTCGCTGAAGTGGATAGCTGATCCCCGCGAAACCCGGTTGAACAACTGCGACTTGATCGCATCCGTCCCCACCAGCCACAGCAACTGCGAACCTGACTTTTGCAGGAAGGGTCGCGAGAAACCCGACACGCCCTTAGCCGACACAATGCGGCGCCCGAACCTTGGCCGGGTGAAGCTGTTCACGATGTCTGTGTGGCCACCATCGCCAGAGTCTATGCACGCAGCATCAACCCTCAGTGTGCCCCCCAGAGGATGCTGCCAGCTTTCCCGCAGAAGCAAGTCGAGTTCCTGCCAGACTGTTTCGCCGTCGACTGGCCCCCATGTCACGCGATGCCCCAACACATAAATGTCGCTGCGCCCATGCCCCATGATCACTGTTTCCAGCCGATCATCCTGACAATCGGTGCCGGTCGTGATGAAAAGCACGTCTTCCGGCAGGTTCGCCAGGCCGAAGGCTTCGCGCCTGTTGAACAGCTCATGCTCATCCAGATCGTCACCCTCTGTTTTCCACGCCTCCCCTAGAATCGTATTCGTGAACACCTGAAGCGTTTCTGGGCTTCGCTTCGCCTGCAGAAATTCCGCTGCTAGTTTGCCCCATCTTGCATTGTGGTGTGGGCTAATAAGGCAGTTTACGGCAAAGCCGGCATGGCCCTGCACCTCTGGCGCGGTTGCCCGCCAGTGGCCATTTGCAACCATGGCAGGCTTGTACTTTTCTTCGATCACGCAGCCATTGCGCGGGCATACCCAATGGGCGGAGTCGGGGTCGTTTTCGTTCCACCGGATATCAGGCCACTTGATTTCTGAGAATTCGCCGCAGGACGGGCAAGGGCATTCATAGACTCGCCGGTCGGACTGCAGATAGGCGCGGGTGATCGGGCCGAAGTCGAAAACCGGAGTCGAGCCTGCCAGTATCTTCCGATCACGGAAGGTCATCGTGCGAGTCTCGGCCAGCTTGATCGGGTCGCCTTCCTGCCCAGCCTCATAGCCATCGATTTCATCCATGGCCAAGAATCGGGTTGTGTGGCGCCGCAAGTTGCGCGGCGACTTGGCAGCAAGGAACTTGAGGCTGCCGCCCGGGAAGCGTCGGGCAAGCATCGTGGAACGGCCGGACTCGTCGGACTCGTCGGTCAACAGCCCCCGCAGATCCGGCGATGCTGCGAACATCGATTCCAGCTCTACACTGTAATGACGGGCGTCGTCGGCAGTCGGTTGCAGGGCGATGATCGGGCAAGGCGAGTTCGCCACGAAGTGAGCGATGACCGCCGACTGCCATGCAGTGTATCCGATCCGGGCGCCCTTCAGGATGGTGATCCGCTCAATCTCAGGGTCGTCCAGGGCCTCGCACCAGCCGCGCTGAAAGGGCCACAGCTTCATGCGGCCGGGCAGCGCCGATGCGCTGGCGGGCAGGTGGATGGTCGACTCTATCCACTGTGCCAGCGGCAGGTTCGCAGGGGGGCGAAGTACCTGCAGCGCCGCCCTGTGGACTCGTTCAAGGCTTTCTTGCATTGTAAACCATATCAACCCAGTTCATTCGATTGGGGAACAGTTCTTTCGGATCGCCGTCCTTTATTCGACTGACCATGTACGGAATCATCAGTTGCATTGCCCCCACAGCATCGCCGGAATACTTCACCCAACAGCGGGGCGCGCGGACAGCCCCCCCCATCGGATCATCTTTGCATTCGTCACGCTTCACCACCACGACTTGCCATGTCGCATTCTTGAATCGGGGTAGGTGATTCCAGTTGCCAACTCCGTCGAGCAACCCATAGAAGCCCCAGAATGGCCCATGCACTTCGGCCACCACATACCCTGACGTTGGCCATTTGAAACCTTCCTCCGGTTCGTCCAGTTCGATATTGCGCTCGATAAAGCCAGAGCTTTTCCCGTCCTCTGATGCTACGCGCAGCATGTAGCCAAATTCAGGGCCGGTCGGTTCCTTGGTCCAAGGTTCCATCTGTAGATAGAGATCCCTTTCTGCAATACCTCGCATTTGAAGTGTGGCAAGAAAGGTGAATGCCAGTGATTCAGCAAGGCTCATTTGCTCAGACCCTCCAAAGCAGTTCCGATTTCAGTTGTGATCGTGGCCACGTCATGACCGGTCAGGTGCGGCAGGGCTGCCCCGCAGCGACTGGGGACGGCAAGCAAGGCGTTGCGCGTGTCCCTCAGGATGCCTGCCCATTCGCGCTGCACGTCTGCCGCCGCGACCATCTCCCCGCGCAGCGCAGCGTTCTTGAGGGCGCTTGCGTCGGCCTGTTCCCGCGCCAGGCGGGTGCGCTCAGCCTTGTAGTCGTCGCCACCCTCGGGGGGCCTGCCTGCGCGCGCTGCATGGGTTCGCAGTTGATCGAGGTAGCGGGTCAGGGATGCCCTCACATCGTACCGGCCGCGGGCACTGCGGACGATCGCCCCATCGCGCGCCAAGGTGCGGACCCGTGAAGCGCCGATGCCCATGAGCGTGGCCAGT
This sequence comes from Gemmobacter sp., assembly GCA_052387255.1. GTDB lineage: Bacteria > Pseudomonadota > Alphaproteobacteria > Rhodobacterales > Rhodobacteraceae > JBBQXK01. Next base: position 66,758 of record JBQTJI010000044.1, read on the forward strand.
TCGGACTCGCTCATGGTTGCCGGGATGCCCGGTTGAACCGGTTCCGGGTCGCCTAGAAGGTCGGCAAGCGAAGTTGGGCTACGTTCCATCATGGACTCACATGCTCAAAAATTTCTGCAAAGCGTTTTTCTTCGGGGTCTGCGCTCCCCGCCCCCCGCCACCCCGCAGAAGGACCCGATGGAAATGGGCCAAGGTCGATGATGCGCTTTGGCCTATCTGCCCCTTCGATTGATCCTGTTGCATCTTCTCATTCCATTCATGGGGCATCGGGACAGGACAACCGGACACCCTAAAGGGGTGTGTCCGTGTCCGTCCGTCCTTGCTGCCGGTTTGCCGGGTCGGACATGTCGGAAATGTCCGGGCTTTGTCCGTGTCCGTCCAAGTCGTCAAACCCGTCTGCGGTTGAATAGCACCCATCATTGACCGTGATCCATTCTGCGCGTGCCAGTGTTTCAAGCGCCCGATCAAATGCTTTGCGCCGCGTGTCGTCACTTTCCTTGGCGCAAACTGTGTCCGATGCCATGCAGGCCCGCTTCCAATCGTCGCGAGTCACGGGCCGTGGCAGGTGATCGAGGATCTTCAGTGCAGCCCCTGCCTGCGGCGATAGACGTTGCACCTTGGCCGGTGCCCCTGTCAGCGGGCTGCAGCGGGGCAGAGTGATCGCATCGCCATCTTCATCGGTTCCGCCGTCCTCAGTCGCGATGACAAAGGCGATATCCCGGTCACAGGTGCCATTGCGATTCTTGGTGAGCTTGCCCCGGATGATCCCGTCTTCCTCGCGCCTGACCTGTAGCGCCACGTCCAGGGCACCGTTCAAGATCCCATGGCCGCGGGGCGTGCCACCTTCCGCCTTGGTATCGTGATGGATCAGGACAACTGCCGCGCCCCATCGGGTCAACCGGCGCGCCACTGCCACAACCCGCCCCATGTCCTGCGCGCTGTTCTCATCAAGGCCAGGGAAGGCCATGGCCAGTGTGTCGATCACGATCAGGGCGGGGCGTTCTGCCTTGACCGCTTCGACCAGTGCCAGAAGATCGGCTGTAGGTTCGCCCGAGTTAGTTGAAAGCAACTGCGACACACCTTCGACCAGCTTGAACACTGGCGCGTTGCCATGGGCCTGCCGGAGTGCCCTGACGCGCCCCCGCATCCCGTCAGAGTCTTCTGCGGCGACATAGAAAACGCCCCCAGCCTTGCTGCGCATGCGAAAGGCTTCATCGCCCCGCGCCACCATGTAGCCAAGGAAGGGCGCAATCAGAGATTTGCCCGCACCAGGCGCACCGAAGATGCAGGCCACATCGCGAGGCGCAATCAATCCCTTGATCAGATACCCGCGCGAAGGGGCACTTGCGCAATCATCAGGTGTGAGGAATCTCAGGCTGGACGGATTAGGCTTATCGATAGGCGGCAAATCGTCAAAGTCATCTTGCGTCACGTCTATCGGACGCCATCCGTAAGCCGATGCAATCTGATAGAGCGTGCCGATTCCAATTCCCTCGCGGCGGAATGATTTCCACTTCCTTACCTGATCCCTCGCATCAAACTTGCCCGATTGTTTTGACCAATTCGACCAAAGATCAAATCCAGTTTCACTGCCGCAATATTCGTCATGGAGCGCCATGCCGATCTTTAGCCACTGGTTGCGGTCATCAGCATCGGTGATCGCTGCCAAGGCACGCCGCACACAGGCCGGGTCCGCTGAGATGCGTAGCAAGTCGGACAGGTCCGTTGCCGACTTTGCCGGCTTGGGCTGCGGCCCGATAGGCGCAACGCCGGTCACGCGATCAAGAGGCTGCCCGTCCACAAGGATCAACTCCACCGGATGACCGGGGACGCTGCCAAAGTAATAGGACTGGGAAGCCGTGAACGACTCGGGCGCAAGGATGCCGCCAAGGGCACCGTTCAGGCGGGCGCAATGGGCTGCCCGTTCGGAAGGGGCGACTGGCCTTGCGAGTGGCACCAGGACGCGCAACTTGGGCACCTCTGGCGTGTGACTGGGGGTCGTGTAGATCAGGCACGCGATGCCCGCAGCGCGCAGCCGGTGAGCGAATTCCTGCATACCAACTTCGCCCGCGTCGTAATCCCCTTCGATGCCTGACACGCTCAGCAAGTTCGCATCGTGGCGCAGACTGCCCTTGATGGTCAGCACATCGCCATGCTTCCCCAGCTTGAGAAGCGGCAAGTCGGACTTGGTTGCACCGGCTTGCCTGCAGATGACGCCCGCCAACTGTCGCAAGGTGATTTGCTTTGCGTCAAGGGTTGCAGCCAAGACGTTCGGGAAGATCGTCACGCTGATAGGCGTATCTAGCGGACTCGGTGCCAGAAGTTCCCATAGATTACCCCCTTGCACGGGGGTCGTTACTTTGATATTTTGCATCTGCATTCTGAAAGTTAAGGGCCGTAGCGTTTGCGAGACGCTGCGGCCCTGTCCTTTTGCACAATGCAAATGAAGGGGCCGCGCCAGCCGGTGTGTGACACTATTACACCAGAAGCCAGCGCCTGACAAGCCATTGAAAATACATCAACTTTCACTTCTACTGTGAAAGTCTAGCCTAGCAGATCGGATAAGTCGGTTTTCGATCTATGCCCCGCCCGTTCAAGGTACTCACTCCACCACTCAAGCAATTTCCGCCGCTCGGGCAATAGCTGCGCTGCGTTATAGGCCCGCCGAACCTTGTCCATAGGCTCGTGGGCAAGTTGCTTTTCTATGGCGTCGACGGACCATAGGCCGCTTTCGTTCAATACCGTTGATGCCAAACCTCTGAAGCCGTGGATTGTTGCCCGACCATGATAGCCAAGCCGATACATCCCATAGAGCATCGTATTTTCACTGATCGGCTTGCCCGTGCGCCCGCCCGGCACGATCCATTCTGATTCCGCAGCAAAGCCTTTCAACTTCGCCAAGATAGCAAGGCTTTGGCGCGTAAGCGGAATGATATGGTCGCGGCTCATTTTCATTCGGGTGCCGGGGATGCGCCAAATGTCCCCCTCAATCTCAGACCACTTGCCGAACCGCAGTTCATTGGTGCGAACAAAAGTGTGCATCACCAATTCAATGGCATGGTGGGTCTGGGGTTCGCCGTCATAGCGCGCCAGCTTGTGCAGGAAGTCGGACAGTTCCCCGGCGTCGATCCTTGCCATGTGCTTGACGCGCGGGGTCGGCTTCAGTGCGCCGCGAAGGTCTGCGGCCGGGTCGCGGGATGCCCTGCCGGTCGCGACGGCATAGCGCATGATCGCACCCGTGGTCATGCGGATGCGACCGGCAACATCGGGGGCACGATCTTCAACAGGTCGCAGCATGGCGAGAATTTGGGGCGCGGTGACTTCGGCAACCGCCCTCGCGCCGATCACTGGGAACACGTCGCGTTCAAACCGCGACAGGATGCGGGCGCTATGGGCAGGCGTCCACGTTGCCGACTGCGCCTTGATCCATTCCCGCGCAACCGCTTCAAAGGTGTCGCCTGCAGGGGCGGTCAGGGCAGCCTTCGCATTCGCGCCGGGGTCGCGACCTTCAGCCAAGGCCCGCTTCGCCTTGTCGCGCAGTGCCCGCGCATCAGCCAACTTAACCTCGGGATACGCGCCGAACGATAGCAACTTTTCCTTCCCATCGAAGCGGTAGCGCATACGCCACAGCTTCCCGCCCGAAGGCGAGACGAACAAGAGCAGTCCGCCACCATCGGGAATCTTGCGAGGTTTTCCAGAAGGATCAGGCTTTGCGCCTCGGCAGGCTGCATCTGAAAGGGCCATCGGAATCGCTCCTGGGGGTATGCGGGTACTCGCCTTTTCAGGAATACCCGCTTTCGATACCCACACAAGTCGGGTGGCCACAGTCCATCTTCGGCGGGAAGATGGCTCACAGTCTATTTTCTCAATGAAAACAATGGCTGTCTTGACCGAAGGTTGAGCAGGATCTATCGGAAAAGGGGCATTGGAGGCGGGTACCGGAATCGAACCGGTCTTCACGGATTTGCAATCCGCTGCGTAACCTCTCCGCCAACCCGCCTCGGCCAGGGTGGGGGGGAGATAGCCTGTCGCTCCCCGTTTCGCAAGGGGAGGGGGCCCTTGTGAGTTCGGGCTTTCCTCGGTGCGCGGGGCGTTGGATAACGGGGCAGGGGGCGCGCAGGCCCCCCGGCCCTGCAAGGAACCCATCCGTGACGACCCGCCCGATCCTGATCGCCCCCTCGATCCTGGCCGCCGACTTTGCCGCCTTCGGCGCGGAATGCGCCGCCGTCTGCGCCCAAGGCGCCGACTGGGTGCATGTCGATGTGATGGACGGCCACTTCGTGCCGAACCTCACCTTCGGCCCCGCCACCTGCGCCGCCATCCGCCCCCACATCCCCGGCGTCATGGACGTGCACCTGATGATCGCGCCGGTCGATCCCTTCATCCGGGCCTTCGCCGAGGCCGGGGCCGACATCCTGACGGCCCATGTCGAATCCGGCCCCCACATCCACCGCACCCTGCAGGCGATCCGCGCCGCCGGCGTCCGCCCCGGCATCGCGCTCAACCCCGGCACGCCGGTCGAGGCGCTGACCAGCCTGATCGACATGGTCGACGTGGTGAACGTGATGACGGTGAACCCCGGCTTCGGCGGCCAGTCCCTGATCCCCAGCCAGCTGGCCAAGATCCGCGCCATCGCCGCCATGATCGGCGACCGCCCGGTCCATATCGAAATCGACGGCGGCGTGTCGCTGGACACCGCCCCCCTGGTCGTGGCTGCGGGGGCGGACGTGCTGGTCGCAGGCTCGGCCATCTTCAGGGGCGGCTCGCCCGCCAACCCCGCCCCCTACGGCGCCAACATCCGCGCGCTCCGCGCCGCCGCCGGGGCCGCGCGATGAACCTGGTCTTCGACCTCGACGGCACGCTGATCGACAGCGCCCCCGACATCCACGCCGCCGCGAACCGCCTTCTGGCCGCCGAAGGCCTGCCGCCGCAGCCCTTCGCCGCCCTGCGCGCCATGATCGGCCACGGCGTGCCCCACCTGATCGACCTTCTGATGAAGGCCGCAGGCCAGCCGCCCGACGCCGCCCGCGACGCCCGCCTCGCCGCGCGCTACATCGCCGGGTACGAAGACGCCGTCGACCTCACCCGCCCCTACCCATACGTCCCCGAAACGCTCGACCGCCTCGCCGCCGCCGGGCACCGCATGGCGCTCTGCACCAACAAGCCCCGCGCCGCCGTGCAGGCCGTGCTGGCGCACCTCGACCTCGCCCACCACTTCCCCGTCATCGTCGCCGGCGACAGCCCCCACCCGCGCAAGCCCGACCCCGCCCCCCTGCGCGCCGCCATCGCAGACCTCGGCGGCCCCGCCCTCTACATCGGCGACCACGAGGTTGACGCCGCCACCGCCCGCGCCGCCGCCGTCCCCTTCCTTCTGTACACCGAGGGCTACCGCGCCACCCCCGCCGTCGCCCTTGGCCCCCGCGCCTTCGCCGACTGGCGCGCGCTGCCCGCCCTCATCGACCGGAGCCTTTGATGACCCACCCCTCCACCCACTTCACCCACGCCATCACAAGGCCCCCCGCCGCCAGCATCACCGCAGGCCTGCGCGCCATCGACACCGGCACGCCCGACCTCGGCCTGATGCAGGCCCACCACGCCGCCTATGTCGCGGCCCTGCGCGCCACCGGGGCCACGGTGATCGAGCTTCCCCCCCTCGACGCCTACCCCGACTCGGTCTTTGTCGAGGATACCGCCCTCTGCCTGCCGACAGGTGCCGTCATCATGCGCCCCGGTGCCCCCTCCCGCCTGGGAGAGGCCGCCGAGATGGCCCCCCACCTGGCCGCCCTCTACCCCCGCATCGCCCGCATCGAAGGCCCGGACAGCTTCATCGAGGGCGGCGACATCCTGGTCACCGGCCGCGAGGTGCTGGTCGGCCGCTCCGCCCGCACCAACGCCGCCGGCATCGCCGAACTGGCCGCCCTCCTCGCCCCCTGGGGCCATGCGTTGCGCGAGGTCTCCACCCCCCCCGGCGTCTTGCACTTCAAGACCGACTGCTCGCTCCTCGACGCCCGCACCATCCTCGCCACCCCCCGCCTGTCCGCCTCGGGCTGCTTCGACGGCTACCGCGTGATCCACACGGCAGACGGGGAAGAGGCGGCGGCGAACGCGATCCGCTTCAACGACGTGGTGCTGATGGCCGAGGGGTTCCCGGGCACCAAGGCCGCCGTTGTCGCCGCAGGCTACGCGGTGCGCGAGATCGGCAACTCGGAATGCGCCAAGCTGGACGGAGGGATGTCGTGTCTGTCGCTGCGGTTTTCGCCGTAGGGTGGTTAGGGGGACTGGCTCAGGCGTATGTCTTTACGGCCTCTTCGATTTCTTTGGTGAACTTGTAGATATCCGATAGTCGCTCTATCGTTTGCTTGGTTTCAACCTTCTGCTCATCGAATAGGCCAATTGCCTTCGCGCTTTTGGCATTGAAATGCAGCCGACAAACAGGCTTCCGGTTGTTGTCGTCGACGAAGATGCTGCAATATGATTTGGCGTCGCGCAGGGTAACTCGGTCCACATCAATGACGCGTGCGGCAATCGCGCGAACGATCATGAAGGCCTGCAACTCATCGTCAGTTGTGGTAACGTCACTTACCGCTTCTGTAACCACGTCCTGCTTTGCGACTGCACCCTTCGCCTCGGAAGGCAATGGCTCTGTGGGAAAGGCGACACTTAGTTTGTCTTGAATACGCTCTCTGATGAGCAGTTCCAGCGCCGCTTTGATTGCCGACTTCAGTGGCTCAACCGCAGCTTTCGTCAGGTTTCCCTCAAATATCTGGCGGCCAACGAGTTTGACAAAGTCATCCTCGGGTGCCTCCAGTTGCTTCTTGAGATACGCTGCTGCGGCCTTTGCAAAACGCAGATTCGACGCTGCTTCACGAATTGCTCCAACCGAGAAGTTGTGCTTCTGAAACCTCGCCAAGTCTGAAATCTCACCATCAGCATAAGACTGCAAGTCAAACGTAAAGAACGGCTTCTTGTCCATCTTGTTGGGATCGTCCATGTCGGAAAAGAACCATATCTCCCGACCATTTGTCAGTACAGCGAGCTTCGCCTCCTTGACTGCAAAGTAGCGATACAATTGACTGTATTGCGCGTTCCCAAGCGGTTGTGTGATCGGTTTTACTTCAATCAGAACGCTAAGCTTGCCGTCAATCATCAAGGCAAAGTCAATCTTCTCGCCTTTCTTGAGGCCGACGTCAGCGATGTATTCAGGAATAACTTCCTCGAGGTTGAACACATCAAATCCGAAGGCCTGTATGAGCGGAAGGATCACAGCGGTCTTTGTCGCTTCTTCCGTCAGCGCATGTTGGGAGGCATGTTTCGATCGGCGCGATAGTTCCTTAACCTTCAGAGCGAAGTCTGACACGGATTTCCCCTTTCACTTTTCACGCATCTGAACTTGAAATCGGTCCGTAGGCAAGCCCGACGTAGCAAGCGTAGGGTGCGCATTCATTGCGCACCTTCTCCTGCGCAACGGTGCGCAATGAACGCGCACCCTGCCGACCGCGAACATGGCACTTGGGCGAAGACCGCGACATCCCCCCGATTCGCCCTCAAAGGTTAACGCCCCCCACCCGCATCCCGCGTCTGCATGTACCGTGCATGACCTGTGCATCGGATGTGCATGGCCCGATGCCCCCCGAAACCCCGGATTAATCCAGCGCCCGCAAGCACTTGGCCCGTAGGTCGGGGCTTGCCCCGACTCCCCGCTCAGTACATCAGGCTCTTCGCCCGCTCCACCACGAAATCCGCCGTCTTGCCGTCCTCATAGACGATCCGCAGCGTCATGGTCTGGGCCGATCCGGCGGGCATCTTCAGGTAGATCGGGAAGGCGGGGTCTTCCATCTTCAGCGTGTTCGGCTGGGCCAGGTCGCGGTGGCAGGGTTCCATCGGATAGGGGATCGTGGGCGGGGCCCCGTTCAGCCCCACCAGGATCTGCGCCACCCCGCAGCGCCAGGCCAAGAGGTTGGTGAAATAGACAAAATCGACATCGCCCTCCTGCTTGAAGGCGACCATCTGGCCCTGGATCGCCTGGTGGATCGTGGCCACCCCAGGGGCCTGCGTCAGGTCCCCCTGCGCCAGCGCCGCCTGCGGCAGCAGTCCCAGCATCAGCACCAGTGCCCGCATCGCCGCGCCTCTCCCTTGTGCCGCACCGGCCCCGGCGCTAGTCCTGCGCCATAGGCCGAAGGTTCCGCACAACTATGGTTCACCCCGCGCCCCCCGCGCAAGCCTTCACCATCGCCGCCGTCGTGCAATCCGGCCGGCTGGGCTACGAGGCCGTGCTGCTCGCCGCCTCGCTCCGCGCCCAAGACCCTGGATTCACAGGGAAACTCATCCTGATGGAACCCCAGCCGGGGCCGCTGTGGCAGGACGACCCGCGCCTGCCCGAGGGTCCGGTACGGTCGCTGCTGATGGACCTCGGGGCCGAGATCCGGCCGTTCCAGAGCCGCCGCTTCGGCCAGTCCTACCCTTACGGCAACAAGATCGAGGGGCTGGCCTGCCTGCCCGATGCGCCCTTCCTGTTCCTCGACACCGACACGCTGGTGACCGGCCCGCTCAGCCTTGTGCCCTTCGATTTCGCCCGGCCTTCGGCCTCGATGAGGCGCGAGGGGACCTGGCCGCAGATCGATCTGTACGGTCCGGGGTACACCGACATCTGGCGGTCGCTCCATGCCCGCTTCGGGCTGGATTTTGACGCCTCGCTCGACCTGACCCAGCCCGACGAGTTCTGGAAACGCTACCTTTATTTCAACGCAGGCTGGTTCTTTCACGAAAGCCCGCTGGCCTTCGGCGCGCGGCTGCTGGCCTGGGCCACGGCGATCCGCGACGAGCCGCCCCCGGAACTGGCGGGCCAATCGCTCGACCCCTGGCTTGATCAGGTGGTACTGCCGCTGGTCGTGCATTCCTTCGGCGGCGGGCGTCCGGGGCCGGAACTGTCGGGCTTGGACGGCGACGTCACCTGCCACTGGCGGCTGATGCCGCTGCTCTATGCCCGCGAAAGCGACCATGTGGTCGAGGTGCTGGAACGGGTGGCAGGGCGGCCTGCGGTGAAGAAGGTGCTGAAAGAATACGAACCTTTCCGGCGCATGATCTTCCAGGGTCACGGCCAACGCGCCCGCGCCCTGTTCGACCGGGCCGACCTGCCGCGCCGCGAACAGGCCATCCGCAACACGCTCAAGCGCGAGGGGCTGTGGGTGCGGTAGGGCGCGCGCGTGTCACGCCGCCGCCCGGCGCGCCAGCACCGCCGCCATCGTCTCGCCCATGGCACTGGGGTTCGGGGCGACGGTGATGCCGGCCTCGGTCAGGATCTCGACCTTCTCCTGCGCGCTTTCGCCGAAGGCGCTGATGATCGCCCCGGCATGACCCATCTTGCGGCCCTTGGGTGCCGACAGTCCGGCGATGTAGGCGACCACCGGCTTGGTCATGTTCTTGGCCACCCAGGCCGCCGCTTCGGCCTCTTGCGGGCCACCGATCTCGCCGATCATCATCACCGCGTCGGTCTCGGGGTCGGCCTGGAACAGTTCGAGGATGTCCTTGAAACTGCTGCCGTTGATCGGGTCGCCCCCGATCCCGACGGATGTGGACACGCCGATTCCGCGGTCCTTCATCTGGGATGCCGCCTCATAACCCAGCGTGCCCGACCGGCCGACGATGCCCACGCGCCCCGCCATGTAGATGTGCGGCGGCATGATGCCCATGAAGCCCTTGCCGGGGCTGATGATGCCGGCACAGTTCGGCCCGATCAGGCGCATCTTGCGTTCCGCCGGATAGCGGCGCAGGAATCGCTTCAGGCGCATCATGTCCTGGCTCGGGATGCCGTCGGTGACGCAGACGGCGGTGCGGATGCCCGCATCCGCCGCTTCCATGATCGCATCGGCGGCAAAGGGCGGGGGCACGAAGACCAGGCTGGCCTCGGCCCCTACCTTTTCAACGGCTTCGCGGACGGTGTTGAACAACGGGCGGTCGAGGTGGCTCTCGCCGCCCTTGCCCGGTGTCACGCCGCCCACCACGTTCGTGCCGTGCTTGATCATGTCGGCGGCATGGAAGCTGCCGATGCGGCCCGACATGCCCTGGACGATGACGCGGGTCTTTTCGGTGATCAGGATGGCCATGGAAATCCCCCCTCAGGCAGCCAGGTTCGGACGTGCGGCCATGGCGGCGCGCGCCGCCTCGGCCAGGGTGTCGGCGGAAATCAGCGGCAGGCCGGAGTTGCGGATGATCGCCTGGCCTTCCTCGACGTTGGTGCCCGCCAGACGCACCACGACGGGCAGGGTGAGGCCCAGTTCGCGGTACGCTTTGACCACCCCGTCGGCCACCCAGTCGCACCGGTTGATCCCGGCGAAAATGTTGACCAGCACGACACTTACGTTGCGATCTGCAAGCACCGTGCGAAAGGCGCGCACCACCCGTTCGGCCGATGCCCCGCCGCCAATGTCGAGGAAATTGGCGGGCTCGCCACCGGCCAGATGGATCATGTCCATCGTCGCCATCGCCAGGCCCGCCCCGTTGATGATGCAGCCGATGTCGCCGGTCAGCCCGACATAGGACAGCCCATGGTCGCCGGCGGTTGATTCGCGGGGGTCTTCCTGACTGCGGTCGCGCAGTTCGGCGACTTGAGGTTGCCGGAACAAGGCGTTGGTATCGAACGACATCTTGGCATCCAGCGCGACCAGGTCGCCGACCCCGGTGATGACCAGCGGGTTGATTTCCACCATCACCGCATCCAGGTCGCGGTAGGCGCGGTAGCAGGCCTTGAGGATCGTCACCATCTGCCCGACCTGGCCGCCCTTCAGCCCAAGGCCGAAAGCCAGTTCGCGGGCCTGGAATTCGGACAGGCCGACGGCGGGGTCGATGGTCATGCGCCGCAGGCTGTCGGGGTCGGTCTCGGCCAGATCCTCGATCTCCATGCCGCCATGGGCCGAGGCCACGATCATGATGCGCTCGGACTTCCGGTCCAGCACAAAGCCCAGGTACATTTCGCGCGCGATGTCGGACGCGCCTTCGACCCACAGCCGGTAGACGCCCTTGCCGTTCGCATCGGTCTGCTTGGTCACCAGTTGCCGCCCGAACAGCCCGGCGGCAAAGGTCTGCACCTCGTCGACGCTGCGGCACAGCTTGACGCCCCCCGCAGCACCCCGGCCGCCGGCATGGACCTGCGCCTTGACGACCCAGGCATTGCCGCCCAGTTCCCGGGCGCGATAGGCCGCCTGTTCGGGGGAATAGGCCAGCCCGCCGCGCGGCACTGGTACGCCGAAACGCGCCAGGATTTCCTTGGCCTGGTATTCGTGAATGTCCATCTGCGGTCCTCCCGTGAATTCCGTCTGTTCCCGACCGACCGCTCATCCCTCCCTTGCGGTCGGTCTTCGCTGAACGAAGAGGCCCGTCAGGGCCGATGAGCGCACCCGTCAGCGTGCCGCGATGGCCTCGGCCACGGCCAAGAGGTTGCGCGCCATCTTTTCGGATGCCGCGTCGATCATCTTGCCGTCCAGCGATGCCGCGCCCTTGCCCTGCGCCTCGGCGGCCTTCAATTCCTCGATGATCCGCCGGGCCTTGGTGACCTCGGCCTCGGTCGGGCTGAACACCTCGTTCGCCATGGCCACCTGGCTGGGGTGGATCGCCCATTTCCCCTCGCATCCCAGGGCCGCCGCCCGGCGTGCGCCGTCCTTGTAGCCCTCGGGGTCGCTGAAGTCGCCGAAGGGTCCGTCGATGGCGCGCAGGCCATAGGCGCGGGCTGCGATGACCATCCGGGTGATCGACGCATGCCACTGGTCGCCGGGGTAGTGCGGGTTCAGCCCGCCGATGTTCGTGGTCCGCGCGCGCATCGATGCCGCATAGTCGGCCACGCCGAAATGCAAGGCCTCCAGCCTGCCGCCGAACTGGGCGATGCTTTCGACGTTGGCCATGCCAAGCGCGGTTTCGATGAGTGCCTCAAGCCCCACGCGGGTGGTGTAACCCTTGCCCTGCTCGATCTGGTTCACCATCGCCTCGACCATGTAGAGGTCGTCGCGCACGCCGACCTTGGGCACCAGCAGGGTGTGCACGCGGGATCCGGCCTGTTCCATCACATCGACCACGTCGCGGTACATGTAGTGGGTGTCGAGGCCGTTGATCCGCACCGAGACGGTCTTGCCCCTGGCCGCCCAGTCGATGTCGTTCAGGGCCTGGATGGCGTTGCGCCGGGCCTGTTCCTTTTCGGGGGGGGCAACAGCATCTTCCAGATCAAGGAACACGAAGTCGGCGGGGCCGCTGGCCGCCTTGTCGATCATCGAGGGGTTCGAGGCCGGAACGGCCAGTTCGGACCGCTGCAGCCGCTGCTTGTGCAGCGGATAAAGAGTGTGGCTCATGTGCTTGTCTTTCCTGAATTATTCGGCGGCGATCCGGTGCGCGGCAACATGCGCGCCCGCATACCACGCCTGCGCCGCCGCCACGCCCGACCCGAATACGACATCCGCCCCCGCCTCGGCCAGCGCCATCTCGGCGATGGACAGGCCGGTCAGGCACATCCCCTCGTTCAAATCGCCCAGATGGCCGATGCGGAAAACCTTGCCCGCCAGCCGCGCCAGACCCGACCCGAAGGACGCATTGTAACGCTCGTACCCGATGCGGATGACCTCGCGTGCGTCCACCCCCTCGGGCGTGCGGATCGCGGTGACGGTGTTCGAGTGATAGCGCGGCTCGGCGGCACCAAGCGACAGGCCCCAGGCCGCCACGCCGCGCCGCACGCCTTCGGCCAGCCGGGTGTGGCGGGCGATGACGTGGTCAAGACCCTCGGCGTTGATGCGGTCCAGCGCGCGGCGCAGGCCGTGCAGCAGGGGGGTGGGGGGGGTGTAGGGGAAGTAGCCGGTCCTTGACGTCATGTCCATGTCGGTGAATTCAAAGTACGCGCGGCGCATGGTGGCACTCTTGGCGGCCTCGGCGGCCTTTTCGCTGACGGCCAGGATGCCCAGACCGGCGGGACACATCAGGCCCTTCTGGCTGCCGGTCACGGCCAGGTCCACGCCCCAGTCATCCATGCGGAAATCGAGCGATCCGATAGAGGACACGCCATCGACGAACAGCATCGCCTTGTGCCCCGCCGCATCCATCGCCGCCCGCACGCCCGCGACGTCCGAGGTCACGCCAGTTGCGGTTTCGTTGTGGGTCACGAAGACGGCCTTGATCGCCCCCTTGCCATCCTCGGCCAACCGCCGCGCGAAATCATCAACCGGCGTGCCCATGCCCCAATCGACATCCACGACATCGACCGCCAGCCCCAACCGCGTCGCCATCTCGGCCCACAGCGTGGAAAACTGCCCGTGCCGCGCCATCAGCACGCGGTCGCCGGGGTTCAGCGTGTTGGTGATCGCGGCCTCCCATGCGCCGGTGCCCGAGCCGGGGAACAGCATTACGGCGCCGGTCGCTGTGCGGAAGACAGCCTTGAGGTCGGTCAGGATCGACAGCGTAAAGCGGCCAAAGTCGGGGCCGCGCTGATCCTCTTGCGCCACGTTCATGGCGCGGCGCACGTCGTCGGGCACATTGGTGGGGCCGGGAATGAAAAGGTGATTGGTGCCGGTGCGCATCGTTGTCCTCCTGCCAGGTGGCGGGGGGATGCCACGGGACAGGCGTTTCGCAAAATGAAAGCGGGTTCTGCTGTGAGTGCGAAAGTTTACAGAAGGTCATTCATGTAATATTGTAAACTCCACAAACCCATCATTGATGTGCGACGGCATGCAGAAGACCTTCATCGGCCCCCACCTGCGCCGCCTGCGGCTGGAACGCGGCGAGACGCAGGGTGCCATGGCGCGCGCGCTCGGGATCAGCGCCTCCTATGTCAACCTGCTGGAGAACAACGAAAGATCGGTCTCGGTCCAGGTCATGCTGCGGCTGTTCGATGCCTATGGCGTCGACTGGCGCGACATCGCGGATGAAGAGGGCTCGGGCCATCTGGCCGACCTGCGCGCGGTGATCCAGGACCCGCTTTTCGCCGACAGCCGCCCCGACCTGACACAGATGCGGGCGGCCCTGGTGCATGCACCGGGGCTGGTACAGGCGTTTCTGGCGCTGCATCGGGCGTGGCAGGCGACGACGGACCAATTGCTCAGCCTGACCGAATCCGACCGCCCCGAGATGCCGGCGCAGATCAACACCTCGCCCGAGGCGGCGGTCCACAACGTCTTCCGCCGCCAGAAGAATCACTTCCGCGAGCTGGAAGAGGCGGCCGAGCGGTTCTGGGCCGGGGCCGCGCCTGACCGGGACGAGGTCTATGCCAGCCTGAAGGCGCGGCTGCGCGACGGGACGGGGGTGACGGTGCGCCTGGCGCAGGTGCAGGACCTGCCCGGCACCCTGCGCCAATATGACGAGGGCCGCCGCGAGATCAGACTGTCCGAGGCGCTGGACCACACCAACCGCATCTTCCAGCTGGTCCACATGGCAGCCCTTCTGGAACAGCGCGACCTCTTGGATGCCCTGATCCGCCGGTCGGGCATCGCCGATCCGCGCGGGCAGGGGCGGCTGCGGGTGGAACTGGCGAACTATTTCGCCGCCGCCGTGCTGATGCCCTATGACGCCTACCTGGCCGAGGCGCGGGCGACCAAGTACGATCTTGACCATCTCGCGATCCGCTTTGGCGTCAGTTACGAACAGGCCTGCCACCGCGCGACCACGCTGCAGCGCGAAGGGGCGCAGGGGGTGCCGTTCTTCTTCCTGCGCATCGACAAGGGCGGCAACGTGACCAAGCGGTTCAACGCGACCGGTTTCCACCTGGCCGAGTACGGCGGGGCCTGTCCGCGCCTGGACGTCCATACCAGTTTCCGCACGCCGGGCCGGATCGTGCCGCAGTTCGTCGAGATGCCCGACCGCAGCCAGTTCTTCGTCTTTTCGCGCACCGTGGACCGCCCCACCTGGGCGCGCCACACGCAGGACAACCGCCTGGCCGTCGCCATGGGCTGCGCCATCAGCCACGTGGGCGAGATCGGCTATGCCGAGGGGTTTTCCACGCGGGCAGCACCGATGACCCCCATCGGCATCAACTGCCGCATCTGCCCGCGCGCCAGTTGCGACCAGCGGGCGCACCACGCGGCGATCCTGACCCAGCCGGTGGACGAGCGGCGTCGCGGGGCCACGCGATATGACGGATGACGGCAGCGGTTGACGGGAGCGGTTGACGGGGTGGGGCGGGCAGGGGACAGTCAGCGCCAATCCCTGCCGGAGGTTGCCCGATGCCCGACCGCCTGACGCGCGCCTTCGCGCTGATCGACGCCGCCAATGCCGCCGATCCGACGCTGGAAGGGGGCACGCCCGCAGCCCTGCTTTATGGCCAGCGGATGACGGACGAGCAGACCCGCCTGGCCCCCGACGCGGGCGAGGTGCTGTGCATCGCGGCCCGTGGCCAGCACGTGGAACGCTGGCTGCTGCCGCGCGCCGACTATCCGGTCGGCAAGGCGGGCTATCTGGACTGGCGGCGCGAACAGGCGCGGCGGCATGCCCTGCGGATCGCCGGGATCATGGCCGAGGCGGGCTATGGCGCGGACCACCAGGCGCGCGCGGGCGTCCTGCTGCGCAAGGAGGGGATCAAGCGCGACGCCGAGGTGCAGATGCTCGAAGACATTATCTGTTTCACCTTCCTGCGCTGGTACTTCGCGCCCTTCGCCGCCACGCATCCGGCCGACAAGGTGCAGGACATCGTGACCAAGACCGCGCGCAAGATGTCGGACGCCGCCTGCGCCCGCGCCTTGCATGATTTTGCGCTGCCCGAACCGCTGGCTGCGGCCTTTCGCAGGCGTTGACGCATCGTCGGCGGTGGCCTGACCACGCACGGGGTGCGTGCTGGCACGCACCGCCTCTCGCGTGCTCGGTGCGTGCAAGCACGCACCCTACGACCGAAACCATCGCCCCTCAGAAGTTGCCGGCACCCATCAGCGACTTCGAGATGCTCTTCTTGGTTTCCTGCTGGGTCTTGGCGGTCCGGCCTGCCTTGGGCTTGAACTTGGTCTTGGTGCCGGTGCTTGTGGCCGCCGCCTTTTGCGGCAGGATCGCCTTGGTCTTGCCGGGCACCACCCTGGCGCGCGCGACCTGCACGGCGCAGACGACCTGCGATTCCCGCTGCAGCTGCCACACCAGGTCCGCCGTCGGTTCAAGCGAGGTCGGAACCTGCTTTTTCGACAGGAAATAGCTGGTCAGGGCGGTGCGCGACCCCTTGCCCCAGGACCCGTCCACCTTCATGCGGTAGCACCCGAGCCGCGCCAGTTCGGCCTGGATGGTGCGGGCCAGGTCGCCCTCGTCCACGGTCAGGATCTGGTCGGACAGAAGGGCCGGGTCGATGGACGCCAGCAGTTCGCGGTGCGCATCGTTGTCGGCGGTCAGCTCGTTGCCGGTCACGCGCGCCCGGTCGGTGTCGACGGCATTCAGCTCCAGGATGCCGCGCGTCTCCCAGGTCAGGGCCGCCAGGCGGATCGGCTCGGGGTCCTTGGCGCTGTCGCCGCCCAGGGGATCCGAGGGGTCGGGCTTGGGCAGTTCGGCAAGGACCGTCGTCGCCGGGATCGAGGCCACGGTTTCGCTGCTGACCGGTGCGGCACTGCCGCCGGGCGGGGTCGGTGCCTCGGGGGCGGTCGCGACTTCGGTGACCGCAGGTTCGGCGGGGGCTTCGGGGGCGGTCGCCACCTCGGCGGTCACAGGCTCGCCGGCGGGCTCGAACGGCGGCAGGGGCTCGACCGGGGCGTCGGGGGCCGAGGCGACCTCGATGGTTTCGGGCGCGGGTTCGGCCACAGGCTCGACCGGTGCTTCCGGGGCCGTCGCGACCTCGACCGGGGCGGGTTCCGCGACCGGCTCGACCGGGGCCTCGGGCGCGGTCGCGACCTCGGTCGGTGCAGGCTCGGCCACAGGCTCGACCGGGGCCTCGGGCGCGGTCGCGACCTCGGTCGGTGCAGGTTCGGCCACCGGCTCGACCGGGGCTTCGGCCACGGCGGTCGTGCCACCCTCGGCCAGTTCGGTGCTGCCCAGGGTCTGACCGGAATCGTCCACCTCGAGTTGCGAGACGTCGAACTCCGGCACGGTCTCGACCGGGGCGGCGACACCGCCGGCCGGGGCCGCACCCAGCGTGATCTCGCTTTCGGCGGCAACCTCGAGGTTGTAGCTGGCCACCGTGATCGCGTCATCGGCCGCCTGCAGCGACTCGGTCGAGAACCCCGATGCCGCCAGAAGCTCGAGGAACTGCGCGCGATCCTCGGGCGACAGCTGCGCCAGAAGCTCATAGTCCGCTTCGGTCAGCTCCTGCTTCGTCTCGGTCGCCGCCTGGAAATAGAACTGCTCGCGCAAGCTCGACTGGTCCCAGGGCGACTGCCTGCCGCCGGTGGTCTCGGCCACGTCGTTCCGGACCTTGATCATCATGTCCGAGATCGACAGGCCCGGCGTCTCGATCTGTTTCAGCAGTGCTGTCGTGAACGGGCTGTTCGGCGCGTCGCCCGCACCGTCATAGGTCACGGCACCCGGTTCGGTCGCGAAGGCGACAAAGGTGCCGACGCCGGTCTGCACGCGCGCCAGCCCGTCCGCCGCGGCCGACCCGCGCACCGAAGGCGGGACCGGATCGTTGCGGCAGGCGTCGAGGAAGATCAGCGTCTGGCGGCGGCGGTCCTGCAGGCGCGCGATGATGCCGTCAAGGTTCCAGGTCTCGGTGCGCAGCGCCTCGCGGCTGTTCAGGGTGGCATCGACCGGCACCAGATAGTTGCTGCCCTGCATCTGGAACGCATGGCCCGCATAGAAGAACACCGAGGCCTCGGCGCTTTCGGCCTCGACCCCGAAGGCATCGACACGTTCCCAGAAATCGGCCGACTTCACGTCGACCAGCAGCGTCACGTCGAAGCCCAGGCGTTCAAGCGCCGCCGCGATGTCGGTCGCGTCGCGCGACGCGTTCTTCAGCTGGGGCACGTTGGCATAGTCCGAGTTGCCGACCACGAGCGCCAGCTTGCGCGCCTCGGCCGCCGTCAGGCCCGCGCCCATGAAGAAGGTTGTCAGGACCGCCACCACCAGGCCGCGACCGAGGGAGAGGGTTGCAGATCGCCGTGCACGGATCATCGCGAATGTCCAAATCGGTGGCCAACAATATAGCGCAAAGCCTATCGCAGAACGCAGACCGTGACCAGTCCCAACCGCGTGACCGTGTGCTGCCTGCCATACCCTGCCGATCCGTCGGGCCAACGCGGTTGAATTGCGGGCCCTGTTGGGCTATCCTTTCGTATGGGGGCGTCGACGGACGCGGGGTCTTGCGACCCATCCGTCAGGATACGGAGGTATTGGGAATGCGTCTTGCTGCCATTGTCGCGGCCATCCTTTCGCTGTCGGCGGGTCCCGGCCTGGCCCAGGACCCCGCCTTGCTGTCGGTGTCGCCGGTGTCCCTGTCGTGGCCGAGCGACCTGGCGGTCCGCGCAACGGGCGATCTGCCGAACGACCCGGGGCGCGAGGGGTCCTTCGCCATCGGCCAGCCCGAAGGGTCGGGCTTTCGCGCGGTGCCGCTCACCGGCGCGGCCCCCCGCGCCGTCGTCCGCAGCACGCAGAACCGCGCGCGCAAGCCCTTCAGCGTGCCGTGGCAGTCGGGCGTGTTCCAATAGCGCGCGCCCCCCGGTCGGGCGTGGCGATGCGCGCTTTTGATTGACAGCGACTGGTTAATTCCGGCACACCAAGGCGAAATCGGGCAAAGGCCCGGTGACGCGGAGGAGTGTCTGTCATGGCCCGGTCAAACCCAGTTCTCGGATCAGCCGTGCTGGCGGCGGCGCTTTGTGCCGGGGGTACGCTCTGGGCGCAGTCGGGCAACATCGAGCTCGAGCTGAACACGGCGGCGGATGTGAACGGCGGCTGCCGGCTGACCTATGTCGCCACCAACTCGTCGCTCCTGTCGCTGGACAAGACCACCTACGAGGTCGCGGTCTATGACCAGGAGGGGATCGTCAAGATGCTGCTCGCGCTCGAATTCGGCGGGCTGCCGTCGGGCAAGACGCGGGTCGTGCAGTTCGACGTGCCCGAGGTCGGCTGCGGGTCGATCTCGCGCATCCTGGTCAACAAGTCGGTCGAATGCATCGCCACCGAGGGGCCGCAGACGATCTGCGAGACCGACCAGATCCTCAGTTCCCGCGTGCGGACCATCGCCTTCAACTGACGGTTTCAACGGGCGGGCGGCGTCAGCCGACCAGCCCGGTCTGCCGGATGCCGTCGATCACGAACTGCACGGACAGCGCCGCCAGCAGCATCCCCAGCAGGCGCGTGATCACGATGGTGCCGGTGCGCCCGAGCATCCGTTCCAGCGGCGGCGAGGCCAGCAGGAACAGCCATGTGGTGATGATCATCCCCCACAGCAGCGCCATCACCCAGAGCGTCCCCGCCCACCCCGGCCCCGACTGCCCCACCAGCAGGATCATCGAGGCGATGGCCCCCGGCCCCGCGATCAGCGGCGTGGCAAGGGGAAAGACCGACGGGTCGTGGTCGGGGTCCGATTTCTGATCCTCGCGCCGTTTCGTGCGCCGCTCGAACAGCATGTCGAGCGCGGTCAGGAACAGAAGGATCCCCCCCGCGATGCGGAAGGCGGGCATCGAGATGCCGATGAAGCCCAGGACCGCCTCGCCGAACAGCCCGAACACGGTCAGCATGATGGCGGCGATGATGCAGGCCCGCGTCGCCATCGCGCGGCGGCGTTCGGGGGACATGCCGGTGGTCAGCGCGATGAACAGGGGCACCAGGCCCGGCGGGTCGATCACCACGAACAGGGTGGCGAAAGCGGTGATGAGGAAGGGGGTGTCCATCTTCCGCCCGTTGGTGACGACGACGGGAACCACATGGCATGCTGGACACAGACGACGCAACAGCGACGTCCATGCAGGGGCGACGTTGCCCAGGCAAGACAATGATGGTCACAAAGTATTCACTTTTATTAGAGAGCAACCTGTAGTTGAATGATGATGACGGCCTGATGAGTAGGATCGCGTGCAGGTTGTCTGACAGCGTTCAGTGGCGCTGATCCAGGAACGACATGATCGGAGGTCCGAGACATGGGACAGTCAACACCTTTCGTTACAAACGGAGGTCAGCTGCGGGTCTGGCCAGAACATGCACCTGACGATTTCCGACTGCGGATGCTCGATGTCCTCAGTTATCGCGACGTGATGCCTGCTGATATCTGGGACGAGGTGCGCGACTGGCTTGATGAACATGCGGTCCTCGTACCCGCTGCTTTCACACCGGAACCGTTGCCCAGACGCCAAGCCGACCGCAGGCCGGCGGCAGAGGAGACGACATGGTCATCCAAATCGTCCTAGCGGGCATCCTGTCGGGGGGAGGTGCCCTGGTGTTCACGGCCCTTCTATTCGATCCGGGCTGGATCGCACTTGCCGCCATTTACAGTCTCTTTGGCTGCTTCGGTGCGGCGCTTGCCGTGTTCGCGGTCATGTCGCGGCAAGTGGCGCGGCCCGACAGCGTCGGCAGTGTGCAGGGTAACCTCGGCGTTCACGCCGGCTGAAGCGAACGCCTCAGGGTCAGTTGACGGCCTCGAGCCGCTCCTGCGCCGCCAGCCACATCGCCTCGGCCCGGTCGAGGGCGTCCATCACCTCGGCGTATTTGCGGTTCCAGGTTTCCAGTTCGCCGATGCGCTCGGCTTCGTAGAGGTCGGGATCGGCCAGCTTTTTCGCCAGCTTGTCGCGCATGTCGTTCAGCTTGACCAGGCGGTCCTCGCATTTGCGCACTTCGGCGCGCAGGGCAAGGACGTCTTCGCGGCTGGCTTTCTTCGGCTTTTCAACGGGTTTTGCGGCGACCTTCACGTCGTCGTCACCGGCCAGCAACTGGCGGCGGTATTCGTCCAGGTCCTCGGTATAGGGCACCACGGCACCGCCCTTGACCAGCCACAGACGATCGGCCACCAGCCCCAGGAGGTGCATGTCGTGGCTGACCAGGATCACCGCGCCCGAATAGGCGGTCAGCGCCTCGACCAGGGCCTCGCGGCTTTCCATGTCGAGGTGGTTGGTGGGTTCGTCCAGGATCAGCAGGTGCGGCGCGTCGATGGTGGCCAAGAGCAGCGACAGCCGTGCCTTCTGGCCGCCCGACAGCCGACCCACCACCGTCTCGGCCTGGTCCGCCATCAGCCCGAAGCCTGCCAGGCGGGCGCGCAGGCGGGGTTGCCCCTCGGCCGGGCGCAGGCGCATGACGTGCTGCAGGGGGGTCTCGTCGATGTGCAGCTCATCCACCTGGTGCTGCGCGAAGTACCCGATGCGCAGCTTGCCCGAGCGGTGCATGCGCCCCTCGGACGCCTGAAGTTTGCCCGCCAACAGCTTGGAAAGCGTTGATTTTCCTTCACCGTTGCGGCCCAGAAGGGCAATCCGGTCGTCCTGGTCGATGCGCAGCGACAGCCGCCGCAGCACGGGCGGCCCGCCATAGCCCACGGCGGCGTTGTCGAGGTTGATGATCGGGGGCGACAGCTCTTCGGGCGCGGGGAAGGTGAAGACGACCTTCTTGGCATCCTCGGGCGCGGTGATGACCACCATCCTTTCCAGCATCTTCACGCGGGACTGGGCCTGCACGGCCTTGGACGCCTTGGCCTTGAAGCGGTCCACGAAACTTTGCAGATGCGCCCGGCGCAGTTCCTGCTTCTTCGCCTCGGCCTGCAGGACGGCGCGGCGTTCGGCCATCTGGCGCGCGAACTGGTCGTAGGGACCCGACCAGTAGGTCAGCTTGCGGTTGTCCAGATGCAGGATGCCGGTGACGGCGCGGTTCAGCAGGCCGCGGTCGTGGCTGATGATGATCACGGTATGGGGGTATTTCGCCAGATAGCTTTCCAGCCACAAGGCACCTTCGAGGTCGAGGTAGTTGGTCGGTTCGTCCAGAAGCAGGTAGTCGGGCTGCGCGAACAGCACGCCCGCCAGGGCCACCCGCATCCGCCAGCCGCCCGAGAAATCCGAACAGGGTTTCTTCTGCGCCTCGGTATCGAATCCCAGGCCCTTGAGAATGCTCGATGCCCGCGCCTCGGCCGACCAGGCGTCGATGGCGGCCAGGCGTTCCTGCACCTCGGCGATGCGGTGCGCGTCGGTCGCGGTGTCCGCCTCGGCCAGCAGGGCGGCGCGTTCGGTGTCGGCCTGCAGGACTGTGTCCAGCAGCGAGGTGGACGACGACGGCACCTCCTGCGCGACGCCGCCGATGCGGGCGCGCGAGGGCAGGGCGATCTCGCCCCCTTCCAGCGCCAGTTCGCCCCGGATCAGGCGGAACAGCGTGGTCTTGCCGGTGCCGTTGCGGCCCACGAGGCCCACCTTGTGGCCCGCCGGAATGGTGGCCGAGGCCCCCTCGAACAGGGGGCGGCCCTCGACGGAATAGGTGATGTCGGCGATCTTGAGCATGGCCGGGGGGATGCAGCAGCGGGCGGGGGCTGTCAACCCGGCCCACGGCTTTCCATCCTGCGGACCCCATGCTAAGGGGCGCGCGACATCAAGGGCGCGGACCTGCGCCCCAATCCGGAGACACCCATGGCCACCGAACGCACCCTGTCGATCATCAAGCCCGATGCGACCAAGCGCAACCTGACCGGCAAGATCAATGCCAAGTTCGAAGAGGCGGGCCTGCGCATCGTTGCGCAGAAACGCATCCACCTGTCGGTGGCGCAGGCGGGCGCGTTCTATGCCGAGCACGCCGCGCGCGGGTTCTATGGCGAGTTGTGCGCATTCATGGCGTCGGAACCCGTGGTCGTGCAGGTGCTGCAGGGCGAGGGCGCGATTGCCAAGAACCGCGAAGTGATGGGGGCCACGAACCCCGCGAACGCCGCCGAGGGCACCATCCGCAAGGATTTCGCCCTGTCGGTCGGCGAAAACTCGGTCCACGGGTCGGACAGCGAGGCGTCGGCGGCGCGCGAGATCGCGTTTTTCTTTTCGGGGCTTGAACTGGTCGGCTGAGGCTGACCGCATGGAAAAGGCCCGCGCAACCAGGGGGTTGCGCGGGCCTTTTCATGTTCACACCACCAGGAAGCTGCCGTTCACCAGGGCCGCGTTGTTGTCCAAGATGGCGACGATCACCGACGCACCGGCCTGGTTGCCGTCCGCGTCATAGCGCAGCGTGCCGGTGGTGATGTCGTACATCAGCCGGTCGTCGGCATCGAGCGCGGTGGTGCCGTTGACGAAGCGGAACACCGGGGGGCGGCCGAGGTTGAGCGCGGCGAAGATCTCGTCGTCCAGGTGGATCACGTCGCGCCCGACGGCAAAGTCGGTGATGTGGTCGATGTTGCCCGCCCCCAGGGCGGTGTCGAACACGAACACGTCCGACCCGGCCCCGCTGCCCAGGGTGTCGTCGCCGAGGGTGCCGTTCAGCGTGTTGGCGAAGGCGTTGCCGGTGATGACGTTGGCCGCCGCGTTGCCGGTGCCGTTCAGCCGGTTCGCGCCGATCAGTTGCAGGTTCTCGACGTTGTCGTCGAGGAAGTAGGTGAACGAGGCGCGCACGGTGTCGATGCCGCCCGTGGTGCCGTTCGCCTCGACCACCACATCGGCGCGGTTGTCGACGATGTAGGTGTCGCTGCCGTCCAGGCCCCGCATCGTGTCGGCCCCGGCTGCGCCGTTCAGGATGTTGTTGTCGGCGTTGCCCAGCAGCCGGTTGTCGTCGGCATTGCCGGTGCCGTTCAGGTTCCCGGTGGCAAATTGCAGCGACAGCTGTTCGACATTGTCGGTCAGTGTGTAGGTGATGAGGCTGATCACCAGGTCGGTGCCGATGTCGAAGTCGCTCTCGACCACCAGGTCATTGGCGGAAACGACGAAATAGGTGTCGCCATCCGCGCCGCCGGTCAGCCGGTTGATGCCGGGACCTGCGGGGTCGCCGCCGTACAGCACGTCCTCGCCCGCGCCGCCGAACAGGCTGTCGGCACCGGCACCGCCATCGAGGGTGTCGTTGCCCTCGTCGCCGTTCAGGGTGTCGTTGCCGGTGCCGCCTTCCACATCGTCGTTGCCCTGACCGCCGAAAAACGTGTCGCCTACGCCGCCAGAAAAGAATCCGCTGGACATTTGATCATTGCCCAGCCCGCCCAGCAAGGTATCGGCACCTTCGCCCCCTTCGACAACATCGTCACCGTCGCCGCCGTCAAGGCTGTCCGCCCCCGCGCCGCCGTCAAGGAAATCAATTCCGTTCCCACCGAACAGCCGGTCGCCGTCGGAGCCGCCGATAAGGAGGTCTTCGCCGTCGCCCCCCTCCAGGGTGTCGTTCCCGCCAAAGCCCTCCAGGAAGTTGCCGCCGCTGTTGCCGACGATCCGTTGCGCCGTATCGCCGCCAAAGGCAAAGAGATCGCCGGTGCCGGTCAGGGTGATCAGCTCGATGTTGTCCACGCCGAAGTTGAAGGAGATCGACGAGCGGATTTCGTCGATGCCGGTGTGTCCGGCCAGTTCGGTGATGGTGTCGGTGGTGCTGTCGATGATGTAGACATCGCCGCCATTGCCGCCGATCAGCACATCCACCCCGCCGCCGCCGTCCAGCGTATCGGCCCCGGCATTGCCGGTCAGCGTGTTGGTGCCGTCGTTGCCGACCAGATGGTTGGCGAAGATGTCGCCCGTCGCGTTGATGTTGGCGCTGCCGGTCAGCGTCACCAGTTCGATGGACTGTCCCGCGACAAAGAAGCTGACGGACGAACGCACCTCGTCAAAGCCGGAGTCGCTGTCCAGTTCCGTCACCACGTCACCGGCACTGTTGACGATGATCACATCGCTGTCCGCGCCGCCCTCCATACTGTCGGCCCCGGCCCCGCCGTTCAGCGTGTCGTTGCCGCTGCCGCCGAGCAGGCTGTCATCCCCGGCGTTGCCGGACAGCACGTCGTCGCCATCCTCGCCGATCAGCGTGTCGATCCCGGACCCGCCGATCAGCGTGTCGTTGCCGTCATCGCCGAACAGGTCGTCGTCGCCGGACTGTCCGTTGAGGTGGTCGTTGTCCAGACCGCCGTCGATCACGTCATTGCCGGTGCCGCCGGTGATCACGTCGTCCTCGGTGCCGCCGAACAGGAAATCTGCGCCGTCATCGCCGTCGATGTGGTCCTCGCCATTGCTGCCGTCCACCGCGTCGTCCGAGCCGCCTGCGGAAATGTCGTCGTCGCCCGAGCCGCCCAGGATCAGATCGCCCCAGGCGTTGCCGACAAGGGTGTCATCAACGTCGTCGGCACCGCTGATGGTCTGCAGGCGGTCGGCATCGTTCAGGTCGAAGTTCTGCAACCCCGCCACCTGTGCTGCCGACAGGCCGATCAGTTCCTCGGGGCCGGGATTGTTCAGGCGGGTCAGGTCGAGCAGCCCGTCAAGGCCGGTGTCGTTCAGCGCGAAGAAGAACAGGTACTGCGCCGTCCCGCCCGGGCCGGCGACCTGGCCGGGCATGGTGTTCACATAGGTCGTCGCGCCGGAGGACGAAAAGTTGTCGGCACCCGTGACCCCATGCACGAAGGTCAGCGCGGGCAGGGTGCCGCCCGAGCCGCTTTCGCTGTCGTCCAGCACGACGCCCGACGGGATGCCGAAGTCGGGCGAGTTGACGAACACCGGCACCGACAGGGGATTGGCCCCGGTGATGACATTGGGGTCCAGGTCCGCCGCGAACCCCCCTGACCCACCGACAATGGTGACCAAGAGCCGGATCGCCCCTTGGCCCTGCAACGGCGTGTAGGTGTAGGTGACGGTGGCGCCGGGCGCCCCCTCGAACCCGGTGGACACGACCTTGACCTCGCCGGTCACCGGATCGGTGGTGACGCTGAGCAGTTCGTCGAAGTTCTGCGCAAGGGTCGGGATGACGAATTCCTGCAACGCGTCCGAATCAAGAGTGGACAGCCGCCCGAGGGTGTCGATGCCCCAGCGGTTGCCGTCGGAATCGATGATCGTGGCGGCAGGGGGCGGGGGTAGGCCGTCGTCGGCGCCCGCATAGTTCACCACCGACAGGCGTTCCTCGTCGCTGAGGCCGGTCAGCAGTTCGGGGTTGAACAGAAACACGTTGGGGTTCTCGAAGATGAGGAGGTCAGTTTCGCCCTCTGCCGCGGTGTCGCTTTGCGTCGCAAACTGGAGCAGGCTTTGCGTCTCGCCGGGTTGCAGGGTCAGGGTATGGGTGACGGTGATGAGACTGCCGCCAACCGCCACGCCGGTCGGCAGCAGCGACCCGTCGCCGAAGGCCTGCATCACGGCCGGATCGGCGCCGATTGTATTCCCGTCGTCGGTCACCAGCACCGTATCCGCTGTGGTCACCAACCCGTCGCCGCTGGAGTCGGCGGTGACTTGCAGCAAGCCGTCGGCCCCGCTGTCGGTCACGGTCTGGACCGTGATGGTGATGGCGGCATCGGTGGTGTTGGTAAAGCTGTCGAGGAAGCGCGCAAAGCCGCCGGCCGAGATTGCGGCATCCGACACAAGGATCGAGCGTTGCACGGCGACGCCGTTGGCCAGCAACACCGGAGCGGTGTTCACCTCGCGGCCATCCAGCGAGGCGCTCTGCGGGTTGACGCTGAGGCCATCGACGATCAGCCGCATGCCGCCATCGAAGGCGTCGTTGCTGCCGTTTGTGATTCCCAGTTCAGGATTGCCAGCCGAGTTTGACTGGATATCCCAAAAGAAGCCTTCGGTGTCGGTCAGGGTGGTGTTGACGGGCATGGCGCGCTCCAGAATGGTCTGTGCGGTGCTGGTGCGCCGCCAATGACGGGGGTGATTCTGCAGGGCAGGTTAATGGTTTTGCGCGGAGTTTCGCCTGTTTTCTGCGGCGGCGCGTCAGGGGCGGCGGGGCACAACCCCCAAGAGATCCAGTGCCTTGTCGATGGCATGGTCGTCCTTGTGGGTGACGCCCGCCTTCAGCGCGTCGAACCGCTGGCGCAGGGCCTTTTTCTCATTCCCCTGGCAATCGTTCCAGGGGCGGCCCTGAAGGCCCATGTGCAGCACGTAGTAGCCGATGAAATGCGGCTGGGTACCTGCCGCCAGCAGCCGCAGATAGGCGGCATCGGCCCCCATCTCGCGAATCTCTTCGGCGGAATGGATGCCCGCGCGGGCAAAGGCCGCTTCTGACGCAGGCCCGAGGTTCAGGATCGAGGAAACCGGTGACGGCATCGGGCGGCGCTATCCCTGCTGGTGCAGGGGCACGATGCCACGCCGTCCGCCGCCCTTCCAGTCAGATCAGCCCGTCAGATCAGATCGAGGCCCAGTCGCGGATCGCGGGGGGCGGCGTCTGGCCGGGTTGCTGGGGGGGGGTGGTGGTGCCCTGGTCCTGCTGCTGTGCAGGAGAGGGGGTGCTGCCCTGCTGAGGGCGCTTCGGTGTCTTCGCCATGATCACTCGTCCGTCCGTATCTGCTGCCCGGGGCTGCCTTTGCGGCTTGCCCTCGACACGGAGCCTGATCGCCGACAAAGGCAGGGCGAAGGCGACTTCATGTCGAATTTTCAATAGTTAGGGGCCCCGTCCGGCAGGTGCAAGGCCCTGCGGCGCGGGGAACGGGCTGACGTTCCGTCACCCTGTGCTTGCCCCGCCACAGCCGCCTGCCGCCGCCCCGCTGCCCCAGGTGTTGGCAGCATCGCTTGCAAATGCAGCATCGGTCCGGGGTGCGGCCAGACGGGATGAGGTGGCGAATGTGGCGTTCGCGCCACGAATCCAAACCGCTTTGGGGAAATCGGACGGTGAAACTGGAAACGAATCCTGCGATGTTTTCAGATGGCGGCGACGGTATCGAAAGCGGTTTGGATAAACCGGCCGGATGATGTCGCCATGTCGTGCGGCTTGACCCCGGCCCCGGCATAGCGGCTAATCTCGCACCACGGCCCGGGGTTCCGGGCATCAGGAAGATGGACAACCGCCCGTGATTGCAAAGACCGACCTCGCTGCCCGCCCCGTTTCCGCCACAGCTCTGCCGGTCGATGTGCCGCGCCTGAAGGCGGACGTGCTGCGCCATCTGACGTTCAGCCTTGGCAAGGACGTGCCGAACGCCACCCTGTACGACTGGCGCATGGCGCTGTCGCTGTCGGTGCGCGACCGGATCGTCGAGCCGTGGTTCGCATCCACCCGCCGCACCTGGGCCGAAAGCCGCAAGCGGGTGTACTACCTGTCGATGGAATTCCTGATCGGGCGGCTGCTCGAGGACGCGACGATCAACCTCGGCCTCTACGATACGGCGCGCGAGGTGATGGCGGGCTTCGGCCAGGACCTGCGCCATGTGATCGAGGATGAACCCGACGCGGCATTGGGCAACGGGGGCCTCGGGCGGCTGGCGGCCTGTTTCATGGAATCGATGGCGACGCTGGGGTGTCCCGCTTACGGCTATGGCATCCGCTATGAACACGGGCTGTTCGTGCAGGGATTCGAAGGCGGCAAGCAGGTGGAGACGCCCGAGGACTGGCTGCGCCAGGCCCACCCCTGGGAATTCGCGCGCCCCGAGTCCGCCTATGTCGTGGGCTTCAAGGGCCAGGTCGAGCACAAGGGCGGCCGCGACATCTGGACCCCCGGCGAGACGGTCAAGGCCGAGGCCTTCGACACGCCCGTTGTCGGCTGGCAGGGCAAATGGGCCAACACGCTGCGGCTGTGGGGGGCCAAGTCGACCTCGCAGTTCGACCTCGAGCGGTTCAACCGGGGCGACTACACGGCGGCGGCGGAACCAGAGACGCTGGCGCGCACCCTGTCCCGCGTGCTGTACCCCGACGACACCACCTATGCCGGCAAGGAGCTGCGCCTGAAGCAGGAGTTCTTCCTGACATCCGCCGCGCTGCAGGACATCCTGCGGCGGCATCTGGCGGCGGGGCTGGACATGACGGCGCTGCCCGCCCATGTCGCGATCCAGATGAACGACACGCACCCGGCCATCGCGGGCCCCGAACTGGTGCGGCTGCTGACGGATGTCCACGGCCTGCCGTTCGATCAGGCAATGGAGATTGCGCGCGCCTGCCTGGGCTACACCAACCACACGCTTCTGCCCGAGGCGCTGGAACGCTGGGCGACTTATACCTTCGGCAATGTCCTGCCGCGCCACATGCAGATCATCGAGCGCATCGATGCCTGGCACAAGGACGAGTACCATTCCCGCCCGCACTACATCGGCATCGTCAAGTTCCACGAGGTGCGGATGGGCGAGCTGGCCTTCATCATGGCGCACAAGGTGAACGGCGTGTCGGCGCTGCATTCCGACCTGGTGAAATCCAGCCTGTTCCCCGAACTGGACAAGCTGCACCCGGGCCGGATCATGAACCAGACCAACGGCGTGACCCCGCGCCGCTGGCTGCGCATGGCGAACCGCCCGCTGGCGGGGCTGATCACCGAGACGATCGGGCCGGGCTGGGAGGATGACCTTGACCGCCTGAAAAAGCTGGAACCCCATGTCGAGGACGGCGGCTTTCGCGCCGAGTTCGACGCGGCCAAGCGGGCCAACAAGGCGGCGCTGTCCGACTGGATCGCGCGCGACCTGGGCGTCAAGGTCAGCCCCGACGCGCTGTTCGACGTGCAGATCAAGCGCATCCACGAATACAAGCGCCAGCTTCTGAACATCCTGGAAACCATCGCCCGCTGGACCGCGATCCGTCGCAACCCGGCGGGCCCCTGGGTGCCACGGGTCAAGATTTTCGGCGGCAAGGCGGCCCCCGGCTATGCCGTGGCCAAGGAAATCATCCACCTGATCAACGATGTGGCCACGGTGATCAACAACGATCCTGCGACGGGCGACCTCTTGAAGATCATCTATCCGCCGAACTACAACGTCAGCCTGGCCGAACGGGTGGTGCCCGCGACCGACCTGTCGGAACAGATCTCGACCGCCGGGAAAGAGGCCAGCGGCACGGGGAACATGAAGTTCATGATGAACGGCGCGCCGACCATCGGCACGCTGGACGGGGCCAACGTCGAGATTCTGAAAGAGGTCGGCGACGACAACTTCTTTCTCTTCGGGCTGACCGCGGAAGAGGTGATCAAGCGGCGCGAGAACCCCGACCATTCCCGCCTGGCCATCGAAGGCAGCCAGGCCCTGCAGGACGTGCTGCAGATGGTCGCCGAAGGGCGGTTCAGCCCCGGCGAGAAGGACCGCTACCACGGGCTGGTGCACCGCGTCTGGCATCACGACTACTTTGTCGTGGCCGCCGATTTCGATGGCTATCTGGATGCCCAGGCCCAGGTCGATGCCGCCTATGCCGACCGCGAACGCTGGCTTCGGATGGCGGCGCTGAACACGGCGCGCAGCGGATTCTTTTCGTCGGATCGCACGATCCGGGGTTACATGAGCGACATCTGGGGTGTCACTTCGGCACTCTGACGGGCGGAACTCGGGGGAGGGGGGACGCATGGACGACCTGATCGATACAGGGGCCGCGCAGGCGGTTGCCGAGGGACGCCACGGCGATCCGTTCTCGGTCCTGGGGCTGCACAAGCGCGGCGGTGTGTGGGTTGTCACCGCCTTCGTGCCGGGGGCCGAGAGCGTCGAGGTGGTGACCGGCAAGTCCGGCAAGGCGACGCCCATGCAGCGCCTGGGCGACGTGCCCGAGGTGTTCGTGGCGACCCTGCCGCGCAAGGCCGACTACCGCCTGCGCGCCGAAGGGCATGGCAATGCGTGGGAATGGGAAGACCCGTTCCGGTTCGGTCCCGTGCTGGGCGAGATGGACGAGTACCTCTTGGGCGAGGGCACGCACCGTCGGCTGTGGCAGGTGCTGGGTGCCCACGCCATAGCGCACGAGGGCGTCGAGGGGACGCATTTCGCGGTCTGGGCGCCGAACGCGTCGCGCGTGTCGGTGGTCGGCGACTTCAACATCTGGGACGGGCGGCGGCACCCGATGCGGCGGCGGGGGCCGACCGGGGTGTGGGAGATTTTCGTGCCCGGCCTGCGCGAGGGGTCGACCTACAAGTACGAGATCCGGGGCGGGGATGGCGCGCTCTTGCCGCTGAAGGCCGATCCGGTGGGGTTCGGATCTGAACATCCGCCTGCAAACGCAAGTGTTGTCAGGAAAATCTCGGGCGAGTGGCAGGATGGCGAATGGCTGTCCGAACGCGCCGCGCACCACACGGTCGATGCCCCGATCAGTGTCTACGAGGTGCATCTGGGGTCGTGGAAACGGGCCCCCGGCGACCGGATGCTGTCCTATCTGGAACTGGCCGACCAGCTGGTCGACTACGTCGCCGACATGGGATTCACCCATATCGAACTGATGCCGATCAGCGAGTATCCCTTTGACGGGTCCTGGGGGTATCAGCCCGTGGGCCTGTTCGCGCCCACCATCCGCCACGGCACCCCGCCCGAGTTTCGCGCCTTCATCGATGCCGCGCACCGGCGGGGGATCGGCGTGCTGCTCGACTGGGTGCCGGGGCATTTCCCGACGGATGCGCATGGTCTGGGCCGGTTCGACGGGACGCCGCTCTATGAACACGCCGACCCGCGCGAGGGGTTCCACCAGGACTGGAACACGCTGATCTTCAACTACGGTCGCACCGAAGTGCGCAACTATCTGGTGTCGAACGCGCTGTACTGGCTTGAAGAGTACCACATCGACGGGCTGCGGGTGGATGCGGTGGCCAGCATGCTGTACCGCGACTATTCCCGCGAAGAGGGGCAGTGGGTGCCGAACCGCGACGGGGGCCGCGAGAATTACGAGGCGATCTCGGTGCTGCAGAACATGAACATCGTGGCTTATGGCGAGGTGTCGGGGATCATGACGGTGGCCGAGGAATCGACGGCGTTCCCCGGCGTGTCGCGCCCCGTCAACCATGGGGGCCTCGGGTTCGGGTTCAAGTGGAACATGGGCTGGATGAACGACACGCTGTCCTACATGCAAAAGGACCCGCTGTTCCGGCAGTACCACCACCACAAGATGACCTTCGGGCTGCACTATGCCTGGTCGGAGAACTACATCCTGCCGATCAGCCATGACGAGGTGGTGCACGGCAAGGGCAGCATGCTGTCCAAGATGCCGGGCGAGGGGTTCGAGAAGTTCGCCAACCTGCGCGCCTACTACGGGTTCATGTGGGCGCATCCGGGCAAGAAGCTGTTGTTCATGGGGCAGGAGTTCGCGCAGGGGCGCGAGTGGAACCACAACCAGAGCCTGGACTGGCACCAGCTGGACGTGGCCGAGCACAAGGGCGTGCAGGCGCTGGTCCGCGACCTGAACCGCGTCTACCGCGACAACCCGGCCCTGCATGTGAACGACTGCCGCCCCGAGGGGTTCCAGTGGCTGGAATCGAACGACGCGGCGGCTTCGACCTATGCCTGGATCAGGCGGGGCAATGCGGGCGACCCAGAGGTGGTGGCACTGGTGAACATGACGCCGGTGGAACGGCGGCAGCGCATCGGGCTGCCGGTCAAGGGCCACTGGGACGAGATCCTGAACAGCGATGCCGCACTCTACGGCGGCGGCAACCGGGGCAATCTGGGCGGGGTGACCGCCGAGCCGACACCCTGGCAGGGTCAGGCGCAGTCGGCGCTGGTCACGCTGCCGCCGCTGTCGGCGATCTATCTGCGGCAGGCCAGGGCCTGACGGGCGAACAAGGGAGAGGCGGGCAACCGCAGCAAGGGAGGAACGCCATGGTATCGAAACCGAACGCAAGGCTCAGCGCGCAGGCAATGGCCTTCGTGCTGGCCGGGGGACGCGGCAGCCGCCTCAAGGAACTGACCGACCGCCGCGCCAAACCGGCGGTCTATTTCGGCGGCAAGACGCGGATCATCGACTTTGCCCTGTCGAACGCGCTGAACAGCGGCATCCGCAAGATGGCCATCGCCACGCAGTACAAGGCGCACAGCCTGATCCGGCATTGCCAGCGGGGCTGGAACTTCTTCCGCGCGGAACGCAACGAATACCTTGACATCCTGCCCGCGTCGCAGCGCATGGACGAGGTGAACTGGTATCGCGGCACGGCGGACGCTATGGCGCAGAACATCGACATCGTCGACAGCTATGGCATCAAGTACGTCGTCGTGCTGGCGGGCGACCACATCTACAAGATGGATTACGAACTGATGCTGCGCCAGCACGTGGACAGCGGCGCGGACGTGACCATCGGCTGCCTGACCGTGCCGAGGATGGAGGCCGTGGCATTCGGCGTGATGCATGTGGACCAGGACATGCGGATCACCGATTTCCTGGAAAAGCCGAAAGACCCGCCGTCCATTCCCGGCGATCCCGACCATGCCCTGGCGTCGATGGGCATCTATGTCTTCGACTGGGCCTTCCTGCGCGACCTTCTGATGCGCGACATGGTGGATGGAAACTCGTCCCACGACTTCGGGTTCGACCTGATCCCGGCCATCGTCAAGGGCGGCAAGGCCGTGGCCCACAAGTTCGCGGATTCATGTGTGAAATCGGGGCTGGAGGAAGAACCCTACTGGCGCGACGTCGGCACCATCGATGCCTTCTGGCAGGCCAACATCGACCTGACCGATTTCGTGCCGAAGCTGGACATCTACGACAACTCCTGGCCGATCTGGACCTATTCCGAGATCGTGCCCCCGGCGAAGTTCATCCATGACGAGGATGGGCGGCGGGGCATGGCGGTGTCGTCGCTGGTGTCGGGCGACTGCATCGTGTCGGGGTCCGAAGTGCGCAATTCGCTTCTGTTCACCGGGGTGCGGACGCACTCGTTCAGTTCGCTGGAACATGTCGTGGCGCTGCCGCGCGTCGTGGTCAACCGCAATGCGGATCTGACGAACTGCGTCATCGACAGCGGCGTGGTGGTGCCCGAAGGGCTGGTCGTGGGCAAGGACCCCGAGGTGGATGCCAGGTGGTTCCGCCGGACGGATACGGGCATCGTGCTGATCACGCAGGACATGCTGGATGCAAGGGCAGCAAAGATCGGCTAGACCGACCGGCGGCAGGGGCGGGGGGTTCCGCATCCCCCGGCCTCCGCGTGGGGCGTTTGTGAACAGAAGAAGGGGCAGGGGCATGGCCGGTCGGGTTCTGTCGGTCGCGTCGGAATGTGTGCCGCTGTTGAAGACGGGCGGTCTCGCGGACGTGGTGGGGGCCCTGCCGGGGGCACTGGCCCCGCTGGGCTGGGACATGCGGGTGCTGATGCCGTGCTACCGCGCGGTGCGGGGCCGGGCAGAGGGGTGGCCCGAGGTCTGGGCCGAGGAAGACCTGTTCGGCGGGCGGGCCTCGGTGCTGGCGGGCATGGTCGAGGGCACCCACATGCTGCTTCTGGATGCGCCGCATCTTTATGACCGGGACGGCGGGCCGTACGTCGGGCCGATGGGCGACTGGCCCGACAATGCGGTGCGCTTTGCCGCGCTGTCCTGGGTGGCGGCGCGGATTGCTCGGGAAGGGCTGGACGGGGGCTGGGGGCCGGACGTGCTGCACGCGCATGACTGGCAGGGCGGGCTGGCCCCGGCATACCTCGCCTTCGGCGGCCCGCGTGCCGTGGGCACCGTCATCACGATCCACAACATCGCCTTCCAGGGCTGGGCCCCCGCCGCGCTGCTGGGCGCGCTGCGTCTGCCGGGGCACGAGTTTCATCCGGCCTCGCTGGAATACTACGGCGGGCTGTCGGCGCTGAAGGCGGGCCTCGTGACGGCGGACGCGATCACCACGGTGTCGCCGACCTATGCCGAGGAACTGATGCGCCCCGAATACGGGATGGGGTTGCAGGGCGTGATCGCGGCGCGGGCGGGGGTCGTCACGGGCATCCTGAACGGCGTCGATACCGGGGCCTGGTCGCCCGCCGCCGCCGCCACGCCGTACAGCCTGACGGACATGTCGGGCAAGGCCGCCGCGCGGGTGGCGCTCTGCGACGAATTCGGGCTGGAGGTGCCGGGGCCGCTGGCGATCCTGGTCAGCCGTCTGACCGATCAGAAGGGCATCGATCTCTTGCCCGCCGTGCTGCCGCCCTTCATCGAGGCGGGGGGCGGGATCGTGGTGCTGGGGTCGGGCGACCCGGTGCTGGAAGGCGCGATGCGCGATCTGGCGCGGCGGTTCCCCGGTCGCGTCGGCCTGCGCATCGGCTATGACGAGGGGCTGAGCCGCCGGATGTTCGCGGGCGGCGACGCAGTGCTGGTGCCGTCGCGGTTCGAACCCTGCGGGCTGACGCAGCTCTATGGCCTGCGGTTCGGCACGGTGCCGGTGGTCGCGGCGGTGGGGGGGTTGGCCGATACGGTGATCAACGCCAGTCCCGCCGCCCTGTCGGCAGGCGTCGCCACGGGCATCGCGTTCCATCCGACCGATGCCACCGCCTTTGGCCAGGCCCTGGCGCGGCTGGTGGCGCTGCATGCGCAGCCCGCCGTCTGGGCCGCGTTGCAGGCCAATGCGATGCGCGCCGAGATCGGCTGGGACGCGAGTGCGGCCGAGTACGCCCGCCTGTATGAAAAGGTCCGGCGGTGAGTTCGGCCATCCGCAGCGGATCGGGCACCAGCGGCACCGGGCCGGGCAGCGGCGGCCATGCCACCGGGCCGGGGCGGCCCTGGCCGATGGGGGCCACGCCCGACGGGGGGGGCGTCAACTTTGCCGTCTTCTCGGCCCATGCGACGGGCATGGACCTGTGCCTGTTCTCGGACGACGGGCGGCGCGAACTGGCGCGACTGCCGCTGCGCGACCGCGACGGCGATGTCTGGCACATCCATGTCGGCGGCCTGATGCCGGGGCAGCGCTATGGCTGGCGCGCGCACGGCCCCTATGCGCCGGAAGAGGGGCACCGCTTCAATCCCCACAAGCTGCTGATCGATCCCTATGCGCGGGGGCTGGACGGGCGCTTGCGCTGGTCCGACGCACTGATGGGCTACAAGATCGGCAGCCCGCGCGGCGACCTCAGCCACGACAACCGCGACAGCGCCTTTGCCGTGCCGAAGTCGGTGGTCGTCGATACCGCGTTCAGCTGGAGCGCGGATGTCGCGCCGCGCCGCCCGTGGTCCGAAACGGTGATCTACGAGGCGCACGTCAAGGGGCTGACCCAGACCATGCCCACCCTGCCCCCCGGCCTGCGCGGCAGTTATCTCGGCCTGTCGTCCGACCCCATGGTCGAACACCTTCTGAAGCTGGGGGTGACGGCGGTGGAACTGCTGCCGGTCCAGGCCTTCATCGACGACCGGTTCCTGGTCAGCCGGGGCCTGCGCAATTACTGGGGTTACCAGACCATCGGGTTCTTTGCCCCCGACAGCCGCTACATGACGCGCGATGCGCTGTGGGAGTTCCGCGCCATGGTGCGCCGCCTGCACGGCGCCGGGATCGAGGTGATCCTGGACGTCGTCTACAACCACACCGGCGAGGGCGATGAATTCGGGCCGACGCTGAGCTTCCGGGGGCTGGACAACCGCAGCTATTACCGCCTGCGCGACGGCGGTCGGCATTATGTGAACGACACCGGCACCGGCAACACGCTGGACCTGACGCAGCCGATGGTGCTGCGGATGGTGATGGACAGCCTGCGCTACTGGGTCGAGGTGGGCCATGTCGATGGCTTCCGGTTCGACCTGGCCACCGTGCTGGGGCGCGAGGCGGGCGGGTTCGACGCGCGCGGCGGGTTCTTCGATGCGATCCGGCAGGACCCCGTGCTGAGCCGGGTCAAGCTGATCGCCGAACCCTGGGACATCGGGCCGGGGGGGTACCAGCTGGGACAGTTCCCCTATCCCTTTGCCGAATGGAACGACCAGTTCCGCGACGGCGTGCGGCGGTTCTGGAAGGGCGATCCCGGCATGGCCCCCGATCTGGCCAAGCGCCTCTTGGGATCGGCCGAGCGGTTCGACCACGGCGGCCGTGCCGCCACCACCTCGGTCAACTTTGTCACCGCGCATGACGGGTTCACGCTCGACGATCTGGTCACCTACTCGGTCAAGCGCAACTTCGCCAATGGCGAAGAGAACCGCGACGGGCACGGGGTGAACCATTCCGACAACCTGGGGGTCGAGGGGCCGACCGACGACGAAAGGATCCGTGCCGCGCGCGCCCTGCGCAAGCGCAACCTCCTGGCCACGATGTTCCTCAGCCAGGGCACGCCGATGATCCTGGGCGGGGACGAGATCGGCAATTCCCAGGACGGCAACAACAACGCCTATGCGCAGGATAACGCGACGGGCTGGATCGGCTGGCTCACGGCGGACGAGGCCCTGGCCGCCTTTGTCGCGCGGCTCGCGGCGATGCGGCGGGACCATCCGCTGTTGCGGCAGAAGACGTTCCTGCATGCGGACCGCCGCGACATCGACGGCTTGCGCGACGTGATCTGGCGCAAGCCGGACGGGCGCGAACCCGTGCCCGGCGACTGGCACAGTGCCGGGTTCCACTGCCTGGGGATCGAGCTTCGGTCGGACGCGCAGGCGGGCGGGGCGGACCTGGCGGCGCTGTACGCGGTGTTCAACGCAGGCGGCGCGCAGGTGCTGACGCTGCCCGACACGGTGCCCGGCTGGCGGCTGATCCTGGACACGACGCGGCCCGGTCTGGGGCCGCAAAAGCCGATGAAATCGCCGCTGGACCTGCCCGCGCAATGCGTGCTGGTGTTCGAGAGCGTCTGAAGACAGGGGGAACCATGACCATCCATACCGTCGCAACCGCGCCGATTGCCGGGCAGAAACCGGGAACGTCCGGCCTGCGCAAGAAGACGCCCATGTTCATGGGGCCGCACTACCTCGAGAATTTCGTGCAGGCGATCTTCGATGTGGTGGGTGCGGCGGGCAAGACCTTCGTGCTGGGCGGCGACGGTCGGTACTTCAACGACCGCGCGGCGCAGGTGATCCTGCGGATGGCGGCGGCCAACGGGGCAGCACGGATGATCGTGGGGCAGGGGGCGATCCTGTCGACGCCTGCGGCCAGCCATCTGATCAGGGCGTACAAGACCGACGGCGGCATCATCATGTCGGCCAGCCACAACCCCGGCGGCCCGCAGGAGGATTTCGGCGTCAAGTTCAACATGGCCAACGGCGGCCCCGCGCCCGAGGGCGTGACCGAAGCGATGTACCAGCGCACGACCGTGATCACCGAGTACAAGATGATGGACGCGCAGGATGTCGACATCGGCAAGGGAGGACGGCATGCCCTGGGCGACATGGTGGTCGACGTGGTCGATCCGGTCACCGACTATGCCGCGCTGATGGAGACGCTGTTCGACTTCCCCGCCCTGCGCGCGATGTTCGCGGCCGGGTTCCGCATGCGGATGGACAGCATGTGCGCGGTGACCGGCCCCTATGCGGTCGAGATTCTGGAGAACCGGCTGGGGGCCGCCCCCGGCACGGTCATCAACGGCACGCCCTTGCCCGATTTCGGCGGCATGCACCCCGATCCGAACCCGACCTGGGCGCATGCCCTGATGGCCGAGATGATGGGCGACGACGCCCCCGATTTCGGGGCCGCGTCAGACGGCGACGGCGACCGCAACATGGTGGTCGGGCGCGGCATCTATGTGTCGCCGTCGGACAGCCTGGCGGTGCTGGCGGCGAACGCGCATCTGGCACCGGGGTACAAGGCGGGGCTGAAGGGCGTGGCGCGGTCGATGCCGACATCGGCCGCCGCCGACCGGGTGGCCGACGCGATGGGGATCGGCAAGTACGAGACGCCGACGGGGTGGAAGTTCTTCGGCAACCTGCTGGACGCCGGACGCGCCACCATCTGCGGCGAGGAAAGCTTCGGCACGGGTTCCGACCATGTGCGCGAAAAGGACGGCCTCTGGGCGATCCTTCTGTGGCTGAACATCCTGGCCGTGCGCCGCCAATCCGTGGCCGAGATCATGGCCGACCACTGGGCGACCTACGGGCGCAACTACTACAGCCGCCAT
Source organism: Gemmobacter sp. (assembly GCA_052387255.1). Taxonomy (GTDB): domain Bacteria; phylum Pseudomonadota; class Alphaproteobacteria; order Rhodobacterales; family Rhodobacteraceae; genus JBBQXK01. The sequence continues at coordinate 105,368 of JBQTJI010000044.1, forward strand.
GACTTCGAGGCGATCCCGACAGAGAATGCCGACCGCATGATGCAGGCGCTGCGCGTGGCCCTGCCGACCCTGCCGGGGCAAGAGATCGAAGGCCTGCCGGTCGGGTTCGGCGACGATTTCGCCTATACCGATCCGGTCGACGGGTCGGTGTCCAAGGCCCAAGGGGTACGGATCGGGTTCACCGACGGGTCCCGCATCGTGCTGCGCCTGTCGGGCACGGGGACCGAGGGCGCGACGCTGCGGCTGTATCTGGAGCGGTTCGCGCCGGGACCTGCGGGGCTGGACCTCGACCCCCAGGTGGCGCTGGCCCCCGTGATCCGGGCGGCCCATGCGATTGCCGGGATCGGGGTGCATACCGGGCGCACCGAGCCGAACGTCATCACCTGACAGGGGCGGAGGCCGGGGGGCTTCACGCCCCGTCGCCCATCGGCCTTGAACCGATGGCGGACACGGGTGGGCGACCCCCCGTGGGATATTTGGGAACAGATGAAGGGGCAGGGCGCAAACAGACATTCAGGGGTCGGGTGTGTCGCGGACTTCGCGGATAGGCAGGCGGACCCTTTGCGCAGGCAGCGGCGGGGGTGGGCGATGAACGAGGCACGGGTCAGGTCGGGGCGGCAGGCACGGACCGCGCAGCGCGCCGCCAAGGGCGGCGGCATGGGCCGGCCCTATATCCTGCGCAACATCCCGACCTATGACGTGCTGTCCGAGGAGAACCTTCTGCGGATCGAGGCCGCCGCCGACCGGGTGCTGGCCGAGACGGGGATCGAGTTCCGCGACGATGCGGTGGCGCTGGACCACTGGCGGCGGGCGGGGGCGGACGTGCAGGGGGTGCTGGTGAAGTTCCCGCCGGGGATGCTGCGTGAAATCCTCAAGTCCTGCCCGGCGACCTTCACCCAGCACGCGCGCAACCCGGCGAATTCGGTGGTGATCGGCGGGCGGAACGTGGTGTTCAGCCCGGCCTACGGCAGCCCCTTTGTCATGGATCTGGACAAGGGCCGCCGCTTTGGCACGCTGGAGGATTTCCGCAACTTCATCAAGCTGGCGCAGTCCAGCCCGAATTTTCACCACTCGGGCGGCACCATCTGCGAACCGACCGACGTGGCGGTGAACAAGCGGCATCTGGACATGGTGATGGCGCATGTCGAACTGTCCGACCGGCCCTTCATGGGGTCGGTCACGGCGGAATCCCGCGCCGAGGACAGCATCGACATGTGCCGCATCCTGTTCGGGGCGGATTTTGTCGATGCGAACTGCGTGATCCTGGGCAATGTGAACGTCAATTCACCCCTGGTCTGGGACGGCACCATGACCAACTCCTTGCGCGCCTATGCGCGGGCCAACCAGGCGGCGGTGATCGTGCCCTTCATCCTGGGGGGTGCCATGGGTCCGGTGACGAACGCGGGCGGCATCGTTCAATCGCTGGCCGAGACCATGGCCGGTTGCGCGCTGACGCAACTGGAACGCAAGGGCGCGCCGGTGATCTTCGGCAACTTCCTGTCGTCGATGTCCCTGCGGTCGGGCAGCCCCACCTTCGGCACCCCCGAACCCGCCATCGGATCCCAGGTCATCGGCCAGCTGGCCCGCCGCCTGAACCTGCCGCTGCGCTGTTCCGGCAACTTCACCACGTCGAAGCTGCCCGATGCCCAGGCGATGATGGAAGGCACCATGTCGATGCTGGCGGCGATCCACTGCGGGGCCAACTTCATCCTGCATTCGGCGGGGTTCCTGGACGGGCTGCTGTCGATGTCCTACGAAAAGTTCATGATGGATGCCGACCTCTGCGGGGCCCTGCACGCCTATCTGGACGGGATCCGGATCGACGACGACCAGCTGGCGGTCGAGGCCTTTGCCGAGGTTGGTCCGGGCAACCATTTCTTCGGCTGTTCCCACACCATGGCGCATTACGAGACGGCGTTCTGGGACAGCGAGTTGTCCGACAACGAACCCTTCGAGAAATGGGAGGCGGCAGGGTCGTCCGATGCCGCGACCCGCGCCAACCTGTTGTGGAAACGGCGGCTGTCCGAGTACGAGGCACCTGCCCTGGATGCGGGCATCCGCGACGCGCTTTGCGACTTTGTCGCCCGGAAAAAGGGCGCTGCCGCCGACGCATGGTACTAAAGAACATGTCGGCGGCGGCTTGTCAGAGCGGCTGCTTCTGATCTAGCCTTTCGGAACGTCGGGCCTCGCCAGGGCCCGGCTCTGCGCCACCTTGAGCGCGCCTTGGGAGGGGTCCGGCCTGTGCAACTGAGCGATCAGCGCGACATCAAGGCTGCCCCCGAGGTGGTCTGGGCGGCGATCCTGAACCCAGAGGTGCTGCAGCAGGCGGTGCCGGGCTGCGAAAGCCTGACCGGCAGCGTGGCCGAGGGGTTCGAGGCGGTCGTGGTGCAGAAGGTCGGCCCGGTGAAGGCGCGGTTTACCGGGCTGGTGAAGATTTCCGACATCGTCGAGGGCCGCAGCCTGCGCATCTCGGGCGAGGGCAAGGGTGGGCCTGCGGGCTTTGCCAAGGGCGGGGCGAACGTGACGCTGACGCCGATCGAGGATGGCACGCGGTTGGCCTACGAGGTCGAGGCGAACGTGGGCGGCAAGCTGGCGCAGCTGGGCAGCCGGATCATCGACGGCTTTGCCAAGAAGATGGCGGATGATTTTTTTCAGCGGTTCCAGGATGCGGTCGAGGGGCCGGACGAGGCGGACCCCGAGGCGGACCCCGTGACCGATGCCGAGGGGTCCGCAGAGACCCCCAGGAAGGGATGGTTCCGCCGCCTGATCGGCTGACCGCCCCGGACCAGAGACGATACCCAGGAATGACCAAGGGAGGATGACCATGACGAAAGTCACGATGACCGTGAACGGCAAGGCGGCATCGGCAGAAGCCGAGGGGCGGACGCTGCTGTCGGCCTGGCTGCGCGAGGGGCTGGGCCTGACCGGCACGCATGTCGGCTGCGACACGTCGCAATGCGGTGCCTGCGTCGTGCATGTGGATGGCCAGCCGGTGAAAAGCTGTTCGGTCTTCGCGATGGACGTGGCGGGTGCATCCGTGCGCACCATCGAGGGGATGGCCAATGCCGACGGCAGCCTTGGCGTGGTGCAGCAGGCGTTCCAGGACCATCACGGGCTGCAATGCGGGTTCTGCACGCCGGGCATGGTGATGTCGGCGGCAGCACTGCTGAGCGTGAACGCGCAGCCCACCGAACACGAGGTGCGCCATTACCTTGAAGGCAACATCTGCCGCTGCACGGGATACCACAACATCGTCAAGGCGGTGATGGCGGCGTCCGGGCAGGACGTGGGGGCCATCGCGGCCGAGTGAACGCGAAGCGGTGCGTGCAAGCACGCACCCTACGGAGCATGGGGTAGGGTGCGTGCTTGCACGCACCATTTACACGAGACGCCCCGCCATTCCGCGAGGGCATCAAGCGATCAGGGAGAGACAAATGCCCAAAGACGGTGGCATCGGCGCCAGCACCAAGCGGCGCGAGGACGTGCGGTTCCTGACAGGCAAGGGCCGCTATACCGACGACATCAACATCCGGGGCCAGTTGTACGCGCATTTCGTGCGGTCCGATGTGGCGCACGGCATGATCAACGGCATCGACACCGCGGCGGCCGAAGGCATGCCCGGCGTGCACCGCATCTTCACCGCCAAGGACTTTGCCGCCGTGGGTGGCCTTCCCTGCGGCTGGCAGGTGACCGACCGCTTCGGCAAGGTCATGCAAGAGCCCAAGCACCCGGTGCTGGCCGACGGCAAGGTGCGCCATGTCGGCGACCCGGTCGCGATGATCGTCGCGGATACCTACGAACAGGCCCGCGACGCGGGCGAGGCGCTGGGGATCGACATCACCGAACTGCCCGCCGTGATCGACATGAAGGCTGCGGTGGCCGAGGGATCGCCCAAGGTGCATGACGACCTGGCCTCGAACCTCTGCTACGACTGGGGGTTCGTCGAGGACAACAAGGGCGCGGTCAACGCGGCCTTCGATGCGGCCGCCCGTGTGGTCAGCCTGGAACTGGTGAACAACCGCCTGGTCGCCAACCCGATGGAGCCGCGCGTCGCCGTGGGCGATTTCGAGTCCCACAACGACCAGCACACGCTGTACACCACCAGCCAGAACCCCCATGTCATCCGCCTGCTGCTGGGGGCCTTTGTCCTGGGCATCCCCGAGCACAAGCTGCGCGTGGTGGCCCCCGATGTGGGCGGGGGGTTCGGCTCGAAGATCTTCCACTATGCCGAAGAGGCGGCGGTGGTGTTCGCGGCCAAGCAGTTGCGCCGCCCGGTGAAGTGGACCGCCAGCCGGTCCGAGGCGTTCATCACCGATGCCCATGGCCGCGACCATGTGACCAAGATCGAACTGGCGCTCGACGCCGACCACAATTTCAAGGCGATCCGCACCGACACCTATGCCAACATGGGGGCCTATCTGTCGACCTTCGCGCCCTCGGTGCCGACCTGGCTGCACGGCACGCTGATGGCGGGCAACTACAAGACGCCGCTGATCTATGTGAACGTGAAGGCGGTGTTCACCAACACCGTGCCGGTCGATGCCTATCGCGGCGCGGGCCGCCCCGAGGCGACGTTCCAGCTGGAACGCCTGATCGACAAGGCGGCGCGCGAACTGGGCGTCGATCCGGTGGAACTGCGGCGCAAAAATTTCGTCACGCCCGACATGTTCCCCTACCAGACGCCGGTGGCCGTGGTCTATGACACCGGCAACTACCAGGCGACGACCGACAAGCTGCTGGAAATCTCGGACCGCGCGGGGTTCGAGGCGCGGGCGGCGGCATCGAAGGCCAAGGGCCTGCTGCGCGGCTACGGCTTTGCCCATTACATCGAGGCCTGCGGCATCGCGCCGTCGAACCTTGTGGGGCAGCTTGGCGCGCGCGCGGGGCTGTATGAAAGTGCCACGGTGCGGGTCAACGCCACGGGGTCAATCTCGGTCATGACCGGGTCGCACAGCCACGGGCAGGGGCACGAGACGTCGTTCGCGCAAGTGGTGTCCGAGATGATCGGCATCGATGCGTCCCAGATCGACATCGTCCACGGCGACACCGCCAACACGCCGATGGGGATGGGCACCTATGGCTCGCGGTCCCTCGCCGTCGGCGGGTCGGCCATCGTCAAGGCCACGAACAAGATCATCAACAAGGCCAAAAAGATCGCCAGCCACCTGCTCGAGGCCGCCGAGGGCGACATCGAGCTGAAGGACGGCAAGTTCACCGTCGCGGGCACCGACAAGTCGGTCGACTGGGTGGGGGTGACACTGGCGGCCTATGTGCCCCACAACTATCCCCTGGAAAGCCTGGAACCGGGGCTGGAGGAGACGGCGTTCTATGACCCGTCGAACTTCACCTATCCCGCCGGTGCCTATGCCTGCGAGGTCGAGGTGGACCCCGAGACGGGCAAGGTCACCGTCGCGGCCTTCAGTGCGGCGGACGACTTCGGCAATGTGGTGAACCCGATGATCGTGACGGGGCAGGTGCATGGCGGGGTGGCCCAGGGTATCGGGCAGGCCCTGCTGGAAAACTGCGCCTATGACGAGAACGGGCAGCTTCTGTCGGGGTCCTACATGGACTATGCGATGCCGCGCGCCGACGACCTGCCGATGTATGCGGTGGACCATTCCTGCGTCACGCCCTGCACGCACAACCCCCTGGGGGTAAAGGGCTGCGGCGAGGCGGGGGCGATCGGGTCGCCGCCTGCTGTGGTCAACGCGGTGATTGACGCGCTGCACCGGGGCGGTCACACGAACGTCACCCATATCGACATGCCGCTGACGCCGTCGCGCGTCTGGGCTGCGATCAACGGCCACTGAGGGAGGATCAGATGCACAACTTCGAATTCGTGAAACCCTCGACCATCGCCGATGCGGTGGCGGCGCTCGCCGGTGACGGGGCGCAGGCGCTGTCGGGGGGCCAGACGCTGACCCCCACGATGAAGCAGCGGCTGGCCGCGCCCTCGGTGCTGGTGTCGCTGACCGGCATTTCCGAGATGAAGGGGGTCTGCCTGGGGGATGGCGGGCTGTCGATCGGCGGGGCCACGCCCCATGCGGTTGTGGCGAAAGAGGCGGCGGCGCATTATCCGGCGCTGGCGGCGCTTGCCGGGCAGATCGGCGACCCTGCAGTGCGCACGCGGGGCACCATCGGCGGGTCGGTCGCCAACAACGACCCCTCGGCCTGCTACCCCTCGGCGGTGCTGGCCTCGGGGGCCACGGTGGTGACCAACCGGCGGCGGATCGCGGCCGATGATTTCTTCACCGGCATGTTCGCGACCGCGCTGGACGAGGGCGAGATCATCACCGAGGTGGTGTTCCCGATCCCGCAGAAGGCGCACTATGCCAAGTTCGTGCAACCGGCCAGCCGGTTCGCGCTGACCGGGGTGTTCGTCGCCAAGTACGCCGGTGGCGTGCGGGTGGCGGTGACGGGGGCGTCGAACAACGGCGTGTTCCGCTGGACGGCGGCGGAGACGGCTCTGTCGGCCAACTTCTCCGCCGCAGCGGTGGCCGGCCTTTCGGCCCCGGCGGACGACATGATCAACGACCTGCACGGCACGGCGGCCTATCGCGCGCATCTGGTGGGCGTGATGACGAAACGCGCGGTGGCGGCGGCACACTGACAGCGGCGCGACCGGGGGCATTTCGCCCCCGGTCGGTCAGCGCAGGCCGCCTGCGTGGCGGATGAAGGCCACCACTTCGGCCACGCCCTGCCCATGGCGCAACTGCGCCATGACATAGGGGCGCTTGCCGCGCGCCGCGCGCGTGTCGGACTCCAGCAGCGCCAGATCGACGCCCACGTGGGGCGCAAGGTCGGTCTTGTTCACCACCAAGAGGTCCGACCGCGCCAGCCCCGGCCCGCGCTTGCGCGGGATGTCCTGGCCTGCCGCCGTGTCGATGACATAGATCGACAGGTCCGCCAGTTCCGGGCTGAAGGTCGCCGCCAGATTGTCGCCACCCGATTCGATCAGGATCAGGTCCAGGCCGGGGATCGACCGGTTCAGGTCGGCCACGGCGGCCAGGTTGATCGAGGCATCCTCGCGGATCGCCGTGTGGGGGCAGCCGCCGGTTTCCACCCCCCGGATGCGGTCGGCGGGCAGGGCCTGCGCGCGCAAGAGGTACTCGGCATCCTCGCGCGTGTAGATGTCGTTGGTGATCGCGGCTATCGACCAGCGGTCGCGCATGGCGATGCACAGCTTTTCCGTCAGCGTGGTCTTGCCCGCGCCCACCGGGCCGCCGATGCCGACACGGAGAGGACCGTTCATGTGCGGAAGATCCTGACGTCCAGCGTTTCGTGGCGGGCCGATGCGATGTCGGCGCGGATCGCGGCGCTGCCGATGGCCGACAGGGGGGCACCCGCCGCCGCGTCCGCCAGCCGCAGGATCAGCGGATGCAAGGCCGACAGCAGGCGCTGCCCCTCGGTCTGGCCCATCGGCAGGAACCGCACGGCGGCCAGCACCAGCATGGTCGCGAACCCCTGCAAGGCCAGCGACAGCACCAGCGGCACCGGCAGCGCCAGCGGGGCCGCCGCACGGCCAAGCGCCACGGGCAAGGGGGCCGGGGGGTGGCCGGTGCCGTTCAGCGCGTTGGTGGCCAGCGTCAGGGCCGCGCCCATCTCTTCGGTCTCGCGCAGCCGTTCGCCCGTGGCGCAGAGCGCCCGCGCAAGGGCTGTCAGCCCGTCATGGTCGGCCCCCGGCTGCAGCGCATGGGCCAGAAGCACCGCATCGGTCCGTCCCGCGCCATGGGCCAGCACATCACCGATCCAGTCGCCGACCTGCGCCGGGGTCGTGACATGGCCAAGCGCGATGGCGGCCTCCAGCCCGTGCGAATAAGCGAAGCTGCCCACGGGAAAGGCGGGCGACAGCCATTGCACCAGGGTGAGCAGGGCGGTCCGGTCGATCTGTGCGGGGTCGGGAAGGACGGGCGCAGAGGGGTGGGCGGTCATGTGTCGTCGCCGAAGGGGCCGTCGGCGGGCAGGTCCTCGGGTTCGACATGCTGCACGCGGCCGGTGCGCGACAGGACCGTGGGCTTGCGCGCCGCCGGTTCGTCGCTGTGGTCGTGGTCATGTCCATGGTCATGCCCATGCTCATGCCCCATCGTCCGGCCCAGGCCATAGGCCCCGCCGACGGGCGTGAAGGGTTCTGACACCGCCCGCAAGCCGGCCCCCAGTTGCGCCAGCATCACCGCCAGCACATGGTCCTGACGGATCAGCAGGCGGTCCGGCTCGATCTGGCAGGGGGTGTGGCGGTTGCCGATGTGCCAGGCAACGGCTGTCAGGTGCGGGCCGGAAATCTCAAGCAGCGGCTCCTCGGCGGCAACCACCTCGATCAGGCGACCGTCCTCCAGCACGAAGGCATCGCCGTGATCGACGTGGGTGACCTGCGCCAGGTTCACGACAAAGGTTTCCTCGTGGACCGTTTCCAGCCGCTTGCGGCGCAGTAACCGCTCGTCATAGGTCAGCACGACGCGGTCATGGGCCCCGGTCCAGCCGCCCGCCCGCGCGATGCCCGTGGCGGGGGGCAGCGCCTCGGGCGGCAGGTCGTGGCTGTGCGGTTCGGGCGTGTCTTGCATCGGCGGACTCACAGGGCGCTAGCGCACAGGATAGTGTGCAGCGCGCCTGGCTGTCCATCGACGCCGGACGGCCGCTGGCCTGGAAACTGTCATGCCCAATGTGTTCACGGCATCGCCATGCGGTCCGATCATCCCGGCGAAGGCCGGGATCCCGATCCCTTGCGCGCAGACCATCGGGGCCCCGGCCTTCGCCGGGGCGACCGGTCATGTCTTGAACCCGGATGAACGCGACAGGCTCTAAAGCAGGCTTCGCGGCCCGAAGATGCGCTGCACTTCGGCGGCACGCGTGGTGCCCCGCGCGGCCAGGTCGGCATCGGACAGGGCGTTCAGGCGGCGGACGTCCTCGGCCATGCTGCCCGAGTTGGCCAGAAGCCAGACTGCCTCGCCCGCCGCGTGCAGGATGCGGGACACAAGGCCGGTCAGGCGGGCCGGTGCGGTCGTGGTGAAGTAAGCCATGGAAACCCCCAAGCGGACGTACGGGTTGTTCCCTCCCCTGCCCATGAAGGTGCGCCGACGGGGTGACAGGCGCAATCCGCCGCGCTGCATTGCCGGGTTGCATGACCTGCATGGCGATGATCAGTATAGGAAATAGCGCTGCGCCAACGGCAGCACCGCCGCCGGTTCGCAGGTCAGAAGCACACCGTCGGCGCGCACTTCGTAGGTCTCGGCGTCCACCTCGATCCGGGGCATCGAGTCGTTCAGCACCATGTCGCGCTTGCCGATCTGCCGGGTGCCCTTCACGGCAAGGGTGGTCTTGCCAAGGCCCAGTTGCCGGCCGATCCCCGCTGCCTCTGCCGCCTGGCTGACGAAGGTGACGCTGGACGCCGTGCGGGCCCCGCCAAAGGCCCCGAACATCGGGCGCGTATAGACCGGCTGGGGCGTCGGGATGGATGCGTTGGGGTCGCCCATCTGCGCCACGGCGATGGTGCCGCCGAGGAGGACCATTTCCGGCTTGGCCCCGAAAAAGGCGGGGGACCACAGCACCAGGTCGGCGCGCTTGCCGACCTCGATGCTGCCGATGTGGGCCGACAGCCCGTGCGCGATGGCGGGGTTGATCGTGTACTTGGCAATGTAGCGGCGGACGCGCAGGTTGTCGTTCCGGCCCCGTTCCCCGTCCAGACGCCCGCGCTGGACCTTCATCTTGTGGGCGGTCTGCCAGGTGCGGGTGATGACCTCGCCGATGCGGCCCATGGCCTGGCTGTCGGAGGACAGGATCGAGAACGCCCCCAGGTCATGCAAGATGTCTTCCGCCGCAATGGTTTCGCGGCGGATCCTCGACTCGGCAAAGGCCACGTCCTCGGGGATGGACCGGTCGAGGTGGTGGCAGACCATCAGCATGTCGAGATGCTCTTCCAGCGTGTTCACGGTGTAGGGCATCGTCGGGTTGGTGGAACTGGGAATGACGTGGGGGTGGCTGACCACCTTGATGATGTCGGGGGCATGGCCGCCGCCGGCCCCTTCGGTATGGAAGGCGTGGATGGTGCGGCCCTTGATCGCGTCCAGCGTGTTCTCGACGAAGCCGGATTCGTTCAGCGTGTCGGTGTGGATCATCACCTGCACGTCCATGTCGTCGGCCACCGACAGGCAGCAGTCGATGGCGGCGGGCGTGGTGCCCCAGTCCTCGTGCAGCTTCATCGCGCAGGCCCCGGCGGTGACCATTTCCACCAGCGCCTCGGGGCGGCTGGCGTTGCCCTTGGCGGAAAGGCCGATGTTCATGGTGAAGCCGTCAAAGGATTGCAGCATCCGCGCGATGTGCCAGGGGCCGGGGGTGCAGGTGGTGGCGAGCGTGCCATGCGCCGGGCCGGTGCCGCCGCCCAGCAGGGTGGTGATGCCGGAATGCAGCGCGTCGTCGATCTGCTGGGGGCAGATGAAGTGGATATGCGCGTCAAAGCCCCCGGCGGTCAGGATGCGCCCCTCGCCCGCGATGATCTCGGTGCCGGGGCCGATGATGATGGTGACGCGCGGTTGGGTGTCGGGGTTGCCGGCCTTGCCGATGGCGTGGATCAGCCCGTCACGCAGGCCGACGTCGGCCTTGTAGATGCCCGTGTGGTCCACGATCAGCGCATTGGTGATGACGGTATCGACCGCGCCCCCGGCGCGCGTGACCTGGGATTGCCCCATGCCGTCGCGGATCACCTTGCCGCCGCCGAACTTGACCTCTTCCCCGTAGGTTGTGAGGTCTTTTTCAACCTCGATGACAAGATCGGTATCGCCCAGGCGCACCCGGTCGCCGGTGGTGGGGCCGAACATGGCGGCATAGGCGGCGCGGGACAGGGTGGCGGGCATGGGGTCAGACTCCGGCTTGCAGAAGGGTAAAGGTGGGAAGCTGACCGGCGGCGCGGTCGAAGGTCAATGTAGAGCTGGCCCCGACGACACGACCGATCTCGCCCAGGAAATGATCGGCAAAACCCGCACCGCCCTGCGCGAAAGTGGACAGCGCGCGGGTCAGGGCCGCCGCGTGTTCGACCTGAACCCTCGCGTCCTCGGTCAGGCGGGCAAGAACTGCCGCAGTCGAATCCCGGTCGAGGCGGAGGCGTGTGCGCAATAGCCATGAAAGCTCGGCCAAGACCACTGACGTGACGAACACAGTGGCACCCGCGTCATCGACCGCCTGCCCGACCGCCGCGACCTGCGGCCCATCTTCGGGCGGCAGGATATCGGCAAGAAGCCAGCGGAGCAGGGCATTGGTGTCGAGCGCGATCACTCCGGCTCTTTCCCCCAGCCATTCGTGCGGACATCATGGCACCAGCGGTCGATGTCGGCGGCGGTGACGGGAAAGTCCGGCCTGATGATCCCGCGCAGCCCGGCCAGCGGATGCGGTGCCTTGCGCAAGGTGATGCGACCGTCGGGTTCGGTCACATATTCGACCCTGTCACCGGGACCGACGCCCAAGGCGGCGCGAACCTCGGCGGGGATTGTGGTCTGGCCCTTTGAGGTGATCTTGGCGATCTGTCCCATGTTCCCTTGCCTGTCCTTACCAAGATGCAAGGTAAGGCGAAGTTCGATGCCTTACAAGGTGACCCTGAACCGATCATCCGTCTCCACCTGCAACGCCACCGCCAGCGCGTTGGTCTGCGCGGCCATCGCGATCACCGCCATCAGCTCGCCATGCTGTTCGGGGGTCATGCCCTTGGCGCGGGCGGCAGCGGTGTGGCTGTGGGTGCAATAGCTGCAGCCGTTGGTGACGCTGACGGCGATGTAGACCAGCTCCTTGGTCAGGGCGTCCAGGGCACCGGGGGCCATCACCGCCTGTGCGCGGTCCCATGTGGCGCGCAACAGGGTGGGGTCGGCGGCAAGGGCGCGCCAGAAGTTGTTGATGTAGTCGGTGTTCCGTGCCGCCCGGATCGCGTCGAACACGGCGACCGCCTCGGGCGGGGCCTGTGCGTCGGTCAGAAGCGGCACGGTTCCCATCACACCATCGCCAGCACGCGCACCGGCCCGCCCGACCCGCCGCGATGCTTGGGCGCGCCGACGAACAGCATCGCCCCCTTGGCGGGCACGGCGTCAAGGTTCGCGATGTTCTCGATGCCGTAGCGGCCCGACCCCAGCCAGGCATAGTGCACGGCGAAGTCGGCCGAATTGCCGGGGTCCTGGGACAGGGTATCGACGGCCAGCGCGACGACGCCGAGTTCCGCCATGAAGTCGGTAGCATCCTTGCCGAAGCCCGGAAAGGCCAGGGTCCCCTCGGGGTTGTTGGTGCGGAACGACGGGTCGCCGACCTTGGCCCCCCAACCCGAGTTCATCGCCACGCAGGCCCCCGCCGGAATCTCGCCGTTGGCGCTGATCCAGGCCTCGATGTCGGCCTTTGACACCATCGCATTCGCATCGTCCATCGCCTTGGCCTTGATGTCCACCACGCAGAGCGGGCAGACCAGGTTGGCAGGCTCGATCGCGTCCACCGACAGGCCGTCGGCGGTAAAGTGCAGCGGCGCGTCGATGTGGGTGCCGACGTGTTCCGAGACGCTGAGGTTGAAGTACTGAAAGCCGTTGGCGGCGAAATCCGCCTTGCGCTCATAGGCGATGCCGGGCAGCGCATCGAAGGTCGGGAACTTGTCGTCATAGGTATAGGTCAGGTCGACGACCCTGCCCGAGGTCTGCGCCATTGCCTGGCGCGGCAGAAGTGCCGGTACCGCGACGGCGGCGGCGGTCACCGCCGAGGCGCGGAACAGGTCGCGCCGCGACAGCATCTGGTTCTTGACGTTCTCGATCACGCAGGCATTGCACATCTTCGGTCGCTCCCCTTTGTGCCGGGGCCGCCCCCGGCTTGTTGCCGGGCGGTCAGCCCGAAAACTTTGGCCCGGCCTTGGTCAGCCGCCGGGCGTTGGCGCGGGTCCGGGTGCGGACGGGCTTCAGCGCGGCCAGCGCCACGCCTTGCGGGCTTGCGCCCGCCGCCACCGCGCGCCCGGCCGCCATGCCGGACGCCACCATCGCCTGGGCCTTTTCCGTCACCATACGGGCGTTTTCGGATGGCGCAACCCGCCAGCCGCCGCCCAGACCCATCAGGCGCATCGCGATCACCATCTGCGCCTCGTGCAGCATCATCGTGGACTGGAAGGCCAGGCGCATCGCGGCGGCGGGATCGAAAATCGGCGGCATCGGCGGAACCCTTTCAGAGCGGACCCGACACGCGGGCGTTGAAGCCCCAGACATGGCGATGCCCGCCGTAGGGCACAAGGCGCACCTCGCGGGTCTGCCCCGGTTCGAAGCGCACGGCAGTGCCGGCCGGGATGTCCAGCCGCTGCCCGCGCGCGGCGGCGCGATCGAAGGACAGGCCCGCATTCGTTTCGGCAAAGTGATAGTGGCTGCCCACCTGCACCGGGCGGTCGCCGGTGTTGGCCACCAGAAGGGTGGTCACGGGCGCACCTGCGTTGATCTCGATCACGCCCTCGGCGGGAAGGATCTCGCCGGGGATCATCGGCGTGCCCGGGCGATGGCCCCGCCTGCGCCTGTCAGCAGCGCCGCCGCCCCGGCCAGCCACAGCAGATCGGCCCCGTGCGGATGCAGGTGCGCGCCGTCGTGGGCGCGGGCGGCAAGGGGGATCAGCAGGAACAGACCGGCGAACGGCAGCACCCAGGGCCAGAGGGGCGGGCGGGCCAGGGTGCGGGGGGTGGCGGGCATGGGGCAGGGGCCTCTCAGCGGATGGGGTGGTGGACGGTGACCAGCTTGGTGCCGTCGGGAAAGGTCGCCTCGACCTGGACCGAGTGGATCATCTCGGGGATGCCGTCCATGCACTGCGCGGCGGTGATCACATGGGCACCTGCCTGCATCAGGTCGGACACCGAACGCCCGTCACGGGCCCCCTCGACCACGAAATCGGTGATCAGCGCGATGGCCTCGGGGTGGTTCAGCTTGACGCCGCGCGCCAGCCGCCCGCGCGCGACCATCGCGGCCAGGCTGACCAGCAGCTTGTCTTTCTCGCGCGGCGTCAGGTTCATGGCGCCTCAGACCTGCCAGACACGGGGGACAGGACCCGGACGCAGCACCGCCAGCGACCGCAGGATCTGGCGGCGCAGGGGCAACCCGTCCCAGGCAATCAGCCGCAGGACCAGCCGCCCGTCAAGGGCCGAGGCTCCAGCCTCGACGCCCGGTTCGTCCAGCACGGCGTTCAGCGCGGCCAGGCGGTCGGGCGCGGCGGGATGCACCAGGGCCAGCGTCGCCATGGCGCGCGCGCCGCCCAGCATCGCGGCGTT
>JBQTJI010000045.1:0-46949 GCA_052387255.1 Gemmobacter sp.
CCGCTCCCCGTCAGGCCAAACACGCCCGACACCCTGCAGACCAAAACGGACGCGGGGTGGAGCAGCCCGGTAGCTCGTCAGGCTCATAACCTGAAGGCCGCAGGTTCAAATCCTGCCCCCGCAACCAAAAAAGCACGTCTTATCAAAGACTTCAAAGCCGAGCATAACGCTCGGCTTTTGTCATTCCAAATTCTTGTCAACACTTGGTCAACGTTTTGAGAGGCCCCCCTACGCGGGGGCTTTTTGCGTTTCGTAACCCGAGTTAGCCGCCAAGATCATCCCGAAACCGATCCATCTGATGCATCCGCTCGTGCAGGACCGTCACGATGCCGATGTCGCCGTTCGACAGCCGCCGCCAGTACACGAAATGATGCTTGTGCCGGAAGTAAAAGCCGTCGATGGCGAACTCTGCCGGGATCGGCCGCGACGCGACGCCGTGCACCTCGATCTTGCCGAATGCTGCAAAGAGATCGGTTATGTAGCGATCAGCCTGTTCAGCGCCCCAACGGTCGCGCGTGTACTGGTAGATCTCGTCAAGCCGCAGGGATGCGGCCTCCTGAACCAGGACGGCCATGAGGTCAGCCCCGGTTCCGGGCGATGACCTCGGCGGCGGTCAACGGGCGATAGCTTTCTTCCGGTGCCGCAAATGCGCGTGTCAGTTCGGCTTTCAACCGGTTGAAAGCTTCCGCCTCGGCCCGCTCCTTGTCGCGCCGGATCAGGTCGCGGACGTATTCGCTGATGTTCTCGTAGGACCCGTTCTCACCCACGTTCGAGGCCACGAACTCGCTCAGCGCGCCGCTGATGCGGACAGTCATCGTTGTGGTCTGGGACATGGCGGCCTCCGGTTTGTGTCTTCAAGATAAGCAATAATGAAGACGCGCGCAAGTTTCCCGGCATTTACTGTGTGAACGGTTGTGCATGCCAAACATGGTTGCAGACGCCTGGGACCAAAGCGCAAGCTGCCTTGGATTGGTTACAGGGCACATGCTATTGATTCGGTTGCAACAAAGACCACTGTTCGGATTTCTCGTGAACCCCTTTGGCGCGAGCGCGCGCGCCATTGAGTTGCAGGGCGATCATCTTCTGGTCACCGGACGGAGCATGCCCGCGTCGGTTTCGTTGGCGGATATTGGCGAGGCGCCAGTCCTTCGGAAGGGTGCGCTTGCAACGACGCTGTCCCTGCAATCATCTGGGCAAAGCAATGTCATGTTGCGCGGTGCCGGGCATGCCGATGCACGCTCCTTTGCGGACAGCGTCAAAGCTGCTTGGGTCAAGTTCAACACTGACGCCTTTAACCGCGAAGCGCAGCGGTTTGACCGGCTTCATGCCGCTGTTTTCGGGCTGTCGCGACCGGGCCGGTATCCAGCGGCCTGCAGTCTGGCGCCTATACTTCAGGACGCGCGGTCCCTTGATACCACCCTTGTCTCTTGTCGTTATGTCAGGATGATGGTGGCAGACGAGACCCCGGCGCACCCTTGGGACCTTGATCCCGCTGGGCAAGCGGGCGAAGGCATTTCTAGAGGTGTTCGCGCCGGTCTTTGAGGAATACCAGAAGCGCCTGGGGGGCCGGATTGACTTCGAAGACATGATCCTGTGCGCGGCGCGCTACACCGAGACTGGCCGCTATGTCAGCCCATTCCGCCACATCCTTGTTGACGAGTTCCAGGACATCTCGCAAAGCCGGGCACGGTTGGTGAAAGCCTTGAAGGCCCAGCATCAGGATGTGCGTGTCTTTGCTGTTGGTGACGACTGGCAGTCTATTTTTCGCTTTGCCGGATCCGACATCCATCTGATGCGGCATTTCGGGCGTGGTTTTGGCGGCAGCTTCGATGGCGAGGCAGGTGTCCATAGGGCGGTCGATCTCGGCCGCACCTTCCGGTCCGTTGACCAGATTGCCTTTGCCGCCAGAACCTTTGTTTTGCGGAACCCGGTCCAGATCCAGAAGCAGATCGTCCCGGCCGGGACGGCTACAGAACCGGCCATCAGGATCGTGATGACGGCGAAGAACGAGATTGAGAAGAAAATGTCAGATGTGCTTGCAGTGCTGTCGTCAAATTCAGATCCGGCAGGAAAGACGGCATCTGTGCTGCTGCTGGCCCGGTATCGATATCTGGAGCCTGACCTGCAGGATCTGCAGCGGCGGTTTCCGCGTCTGACGTTCAGTTTCAAAACCATCCACGCCTCAAAAGGATTGGAGGCGGATCATGTGGTTCTGTTGAACGCCGACGGCGGGCGGGTGGGTTTCCCATCGGAGATCGTCGATGACCCGCTGCTGGGGCTGGTTTCGCCGGATGAGGAGACCTTCCAGAATGCCGAGGAACGGCGCGTGATGTACGTTGCCATGACACGGGCGCGGCGCACCCTGACTATGAACCGCGCCGGTGAAGGCAGAGGCCGCTCTCAGGGTCGCTGCTCCGCTCCTGTCGGCACCGGTGGAGGACCGCCGGAACTGGACATTGTCGCGCCTTGCCGACGAAATCGAGCGCCGCGAAGGCCTCAGCATGTCACGCGCGCAGCTCTCGAAGGTGCTGCGCAAAAAGGGGGGTTCAGCTTCCGGCGACCCCGGCACACGCTGAAGGGCCGTCAATGCGCGGACGAGGTCGATCGCATCGGCCTGAGGCTTGCCCTGCGCAAGCTGCAGGCCGCAGTGGGCGACATCGTGCTGCTGTTTGCCGACGAGAGCGAGGCGCTGACCCATCCCTATCTCGCCCGTGCCTGGGCCGAACGCGGCGCAGACCTCCGCGTGGAGGTGCCCGGCCAGGCCAAGAAGGTCGCGATGATGGGCGCGCTTGGCTGGTGCGACCGTCGGCTGATCGTCGCAACCTCCAAAACCAAGCGCAGCACCGACTTCATCGCCTTTCTGGAAGAACTCGATCATCACTATGGCCCAAAACCGGGACAATGCCAAAGCCCCGTGGTCATCGTTCTCGACAACGGCCCGATCCATACCAGCAGGGCGACCAGGGCAGCGCTGGCAACCCGCGCCCATTGGCTGAACGTCGCATGGCTGCCCAAATACGCGCCCGAACTCAACGACATCGAAACCGTCTGGCGCGACCTCAAAGCCCACTCTCTCGCACATCAGACCTTCACCGGCACAGAAGACCTCGACCGGACCATCCACAACGCCGTCGAAGCCCTGAACATCGAACGAAAACCAAATCCGTTGGCCAAACAACGAATCTCTGCTTAGCAGGGCGACCTTTCCGCCACCCTGCGCCTTCCCGCCGCCTGAGCCGCCATGCTTGCCTTGATAGTGCGGCGGAACCACGCCTCATGTCGGATGCAAGAAGGATCCAACGCATGCCCGAACGCGTCAAGCCTACCGAAAAGGTGCTCCGTGAAGCCGAGCCCATCGTGGGGCGCGACTACCAGATCTTCGACACGGAGGTGCGCGGGTTCGCTGCCTGCATCTACCGCGGGGGTGGGCGGGCCTTCACGCTGGACTACCGCCATGCCGGGCGGCAGCGCAGGATGACCTTCGGGCGCTGGCCGGAATGGTCGGTGTCGGCGGCACGGGAACGGGCCAAGGAAATCCGGCGCGAGATCGACGCCGGTGCTGACCCTTTGGCCCAGCGCGGGGCGTTGCGCGAAGCCGCGTGTGGACGATCTGATCGAACGCTACTGCGCCCAGCACCTGCCGAAACTGGCCGAGCGCAATGCGTCTGACCAGAAGTCCGCGTTGGCCAAGATGGTGGCCCCGGTCTGGGGCCGGAAGCTGGTGACGGAAATCACCTCGACCGACGTCGACAAGCTTCTGAACAAGGTGGCTGAGGGTCGGGCCCGGCCGCACAAGGAAAAGCCCAACAACCGTGCGAAAAAGCTGCAGCCAGCAAAGCCCACACCGGTGCGTGCCAACCGCATTGGGGAGGTGCTGCGCAAGATGTTCACCTTGGCGGTCGAGTGGGGGTGGTGCGAGGACAACCCCGCCCAGCGCTTCCATCGCCGGATTGAAACAGCGCGAGAGCGGTTCCTGTCAAAGGACGAGATCAACAGCCTCGCCGCAGCACTGGATGCCGCCGAGGACCGCCGCGCTGCCGACATCATCCGCATGTGCATGCTGACCGGCGCTCGTCTCGGCGAGGTGCGGCAGGCGCGATTTGAACAGTTCAACCTTGAACACATGAGCTGGTCAAAGCCGCCCGCCATGACCAAACAGCGCCGAGTCCACCGTGTGCCGATCTCGGACGAAACCGCCAGCATCGTGCGCCAGCGCCAGTTGATGGTGCCGCGCGGCACGCCGTGGCTGTTCCCCAGCGACACGCCGCGCCAGCCGGTGCAGGAGGTGCGACGGTTCTGGGCACAGATCCAGAAGGAGTGTGGGCTGCAGGAAGTCCACATCCACGACCTGCGCCACACCTTTGCATCGCTGCTGGTCAGCGGCGGTGCCTCGCTGGAAATGATCGGCAAGCTGCTGTGCCACAGCCAGATGCAGACGACCCTGCGCTATGCCCACCTGATGGACTCGCCATTGCGCGCGGGAGTCGATGCCGTCGCCAGCGCCTTCCGGCCAAAGCCCCGGTTGGTTCACGATGCCGACGAAAAGACCGACCGGAAATCTGCTTGACGCAACCCAAGGCAAGCGACGATCAGACCCCTTCCCTCCGCAACGCCCGCCAGATTGGCGTGATCCGCCGCCGGATGCTGCGGCTGCCGGGCATCTTCTTGCCGTCCGACCGGTCCGCGAACCACTCCTGCATCTCGGCAACCAGGTCGGCTTGGGAGTCGGGCAGACCGTGATCGAAAATGCGCACGATCAGGGCGATGTTCATCCCTTCCCAATCATAGGAGGTTGAAACTCCGGGCCCGGCCGCCACGCGTCGGATCATGTCGTTCTCGTCCTCGAAGGCGTGAACCTCTTCGGCCATGATCACCATATCAGCCACCGCCACCGTTATGCCGCACACTGGATCGGTGATCAGCAACCAATCCTGACGCCCGGCCGACTGAATGCGCTGCATGATCCCTTCGGATGGCCCCGTCCCGCAACGCCGGAAAAGCGGCATCAACTCCATCGGCGACAAGGTAACCTTGCCTGCAAAGACCGCGTCGCCACAGCGGACCGCGGTAATTCCGGTCAGGATCCTGAACCTGCCTGCATCGGCCCATCCCGCGATATCTGCGATGTTGCACCCCCAGCGCGCTGAGGTTTCGTGAAGGGTCAGATAGACGCGGGCGGGCAAAGCCATGTCTGCAGCATCCTCAAATGAACCGAGGATGATCTGTGCTCAATCCGCCTGCGGCCCGCGCCACGACGGCGCGGGGTAAGTGACCGGATACAACGACATAAGAGGCGCTGTCGCGCCTTCAGTCGCCGAAACTGGTTTTCCGATAGACCTGTTTTGCTGTTGGTTGAGGCCTGCTCTCCCCACCGGCACAACCTGCACGGGCGCTCGATTCGGAGCAATAGTGTGAAAGAAATGTTGCTGTGTATAAGGCTTGCGCGGATGTGAAGCCGCACACGCCTTCGGTCAGCTCGCTGGTCCATCCCACGATTTTGCCAGCAAATGAAGGCCGTTCAGGGTTTTCGGCCCGAGATTTTTGACCTGCTGTTGGCACATAGGCATGGTGAGGTATATGGCGTGAAAAGTGAAATCACCCCATTGGCCTGCGTGGTGCGTGCAACGAGATGTGATGCAACAAATATGATTTCACGGAGATTACCGTATGCGGAAAGTTGTCAGAGAGTATCAGCAGATGTGCCGCGCCGAAGATGTCGCCCTCCTCGGCATCGAGGCGCGCGGACGCCACTATGCCCTCCTTTTCGAACGAGGGTTTCTCATCGCGGCCTCCACTCCCTCGGATCACCGCGCGCGCCACAACCTCCGCGCCGCAATCCGCCGCTTGCACGCCTAAAGGATCAGACCATGAACATGCCGCACATTTCCCCCGAAACCATGTCCGCAGAGGACCGTCGCCAGTCGTGGGCCCAGCGCGAGTTGATCGGCTACGGCCTTGCCGCGAATAGCGACTACACGGCGAACTGGGACTATGGTCATCAGCTTCTCGAGCTCCTTGCGTCCCGGTTTCGCCTGATCGAGCTCGTCCTCGGTAAGGAAGAGGTCGCGCCGCACCTTCTTGCCATGCTGCATGGCCCGAACGATGGCGGTGACACCTGGGAGGAGTTCTTTGGAAACTACGATCCCGTCCTGACACTCCACTGGGACGGGACGAAGTTGATCGATGACGCCGGGATTTACGGTCTCTATGGGGTCACGCCGTCCGACATTCCCTACGAGGCGCGCAAGGATTGGCTCGCGACCTTGGCGCTCGGGCTTGACCGTTTTCGGCTGTTGGCGCAGCCCGAACAGCAGGGTGTGATTGCACGGATCATCAACCTGGCGCTTTCGCGGCATGCCATCGATACTGGTGAAGGCGATGTCGATCTGCAGTCGCTCGCCCTGTTCGGCGGCGTGACCGAAGGCCGGATCCGGAACATCCTCTCCAGCAATGACAGCGGGCTGGAAAAGGTCGGCCAGCGCGTGACCGCAGCCAGTGCAGCCGCATGGCTGAAGGGACGCAAGGAGCATTTTGCCTCCATCTGGCAGCAGCATGACGAAGTCGAGCCGGAAGCCGCACGCAATGACTTCGCCGACGATGTCGTGTTCGTTCCGGTGGCAGCGGACGGCAGCTTCTTCAGCCCGGGCCTTGCCCGCGGCGGCAAGTTCATGATCGGGGCCAAGGGAGAGGAAGTGTCGCATGCGACCTTTGAAGAAGCACTCGGAGCTTTGCAGAAGATGGCAACGCCGCGCTGGCGCCGCCCTAATGATGCAGGGAACTGGGGCATCGTCTCCGGCCGCGACTGGAAGCGCGTCGAGCGCCGCCAGCTGTTTTCAATGTGATCCGGAGTTCAATGATGCCTTTTATCCCCGAAGACCTGCTAACTGCGCTCCTCGAAACTTCCCCGCGGCCGACGGTACATGCGCCGCGGGATGCGCGTGGCCTTTATGGTCTTGTCGATCACCGTGGTGATCTTCGCTACACTGGATCGACCAGTTCCACGGATCAGACCTTCAATGAGCGGATCCACCAGCGCCATCGCACCGGATCGGAAGGCATGAGCCATTACTTCTCGCAGATGTACAACACCGGCCGGATGTGGCGTGAACGGAAGGATGCAACAACCAAGGTCGACGGTGACCTTGCCAAGAAGTTGCGCAACGAGTTCGTCGTCGATCATTGCCGCGCGGTCTGGCTTGCTTTGCCCGATACCGCGGACATCGCGCGGCTGGAAGCTGAGGTACTCGCGATAGCACCCGAGCACGCCATTACCTGGAACCGGCGCAGGATGCAGACCTATGATGAGCCCGCCGACCTGGTTGACGCCACTTTGCGTCGTCTTGGATGGGGGCACAGGAACTGGCCGCCATCGAACGGCAGCGCCAGCGTTTCCTTGGCGTGGCCGCCAGCCCCGCAACCGCAATTGCGCGGCAGCCTGCGCCCGTCCCGCAGGCGCGCGTGACACCCTTTCCGAAGGGGCCGTTCCGCTTCTTCGCGCTGGATGTCGAGACGGCCAACAATGACCGGGGCAGCATTTGCCAGATCGGCGTGGCCTGCGTGCGCCCCGACAATTCCATCGAGACTTGGATGACTTACGTCGATCCGCAGGTTGACCGCTGGATCTTCACGTACCTGCACGGGATCAACGCCAGGACGGTAAAGGGCGCCCCGACCTTTGCTGAAGTGCTGCCGGTACTGCAGGACGCGCTGGCAGGCCACGCCGTCTATCAGCATTCCGGCTTTGATCGCAGCGCTGTTGCGGCCGCCTGCAGCAACTCCGGCCTGAGCATCCCGCAGTGGGACTGGTGCGACAGCGTTCATGTTGCGCGTGTTGCCTGGCCTGAGTTGCGCGGAAATGGCGGGCATGGTCTTGCCAGCCTCAAGCAGCATCTCGGGCTTGAGTTCGACCACCACGATGCGGGCGAGGATGCTCGTGCCGCCGCAGAAGTGGTCCTGCGTGCCGAAGGTCACCAGCCGGTCAGGCTGCAGAAGCCGCTTCGGCCCAGCCGGGCCGAAATTGACGACGATTTCAACTTGATCGAGGATGACAATGACACTGTCATCGCGGCCGAAGCGCCTGTGGCCGCTCTGATCCCCATCGACCGCTGGCTCGGCACGTTCCATGACGGATCGAAGGCTGGCGACCAGCAGATGAAGGCGCGCTGCCAGGCCAAGAAGGCCCGCGCCAACGCCCGGAAATCGCAAGGCACACCCACCGGATGAGGCGCCGGCCCCGGCGATCGGGCCCGGTCAACGGCCCTTGCGCCACGAACCGCCGCAGCGTTGCGGCGATCATGACCTGCCACCAATCTTCCCCCCGGCCGTGTCGCCCATACGGGGGTCGCCCGCGCCGCGCGCGCTAACCCACCTCGGCAAACACCTGCTTCAGCGCCGCCTCCAGCTTGCCGAACATCTCGTCCAGGTGGGCGGGGGTGCAGATGAAGGGCGGGCACAGCACGATGGCCTGTCCCAGCGGGCGGCAGATCAGGCCGTGGTCGGTGCAGGTGTTGGCGATGCGTTCGCTGACCGACAGGGTGCCGGGGAAGGGCGTCTTGGTCGCCTTGTCCTTGACCGCCTCGAGCGCGCCCATCAGCCCCTTGCCCCGCCATTCGCCGATGTTGGGGTGCTCTGCCAGCCGCGCCATGCCTGCCTCGAACAGCGGGGTCAGGGTGCGGACGTTCTCGGCCAGCCCCTCGTTCATCACGATGTCGATGGCCTTCAGCGCGATGGCACAGCCGACGGGGTGGCCGGATGCGGTAAAGCCGTGCGGAAACTCCTCGATGGCTTCGGCGGCGGCCTGCACGCGGGCGGCCAGGTCCGGCCCCAGGATCACCGCCCCCATGGGAAAGAACCCGGCGGTGATGTTCTTGGAACTGATGATCGCGTCGGGCACGAAATCATAGGTCTGGCAGCCCCAGGTGTTGCCGGTGCGTCCGAACCCGGTGATCACCTCGTCGGCGACCAGCGGGATGCCATAGCGTTTCAAGACCGGCTGGATCGCCTGGAAATACCCGGCAGAAGGCGGGATCACCCCGCCTGCCCCCATCACCGGCTCGGCAAAGAAGCCCGCGATGGTGTCGGGGCCTTCCTTGATGATGGTTTCCTCCAGCTCGCGCGCCAGGCGCTCTGTGAACTGTGCCTCGGTCTCGTCCGCGCGCCCGAAGCGCCAGTAGTGCGGGCAGGTCAGGTGGATGAAGCCCGGCAGGGGCAGGCCGAAGACCGCATTGTAGGGCTTGCCGGTCATCGAGGCCGACACGGCGGTGACGCCGTGATAGGAATTGACCCGCGTCAGGATCTTGCGCCGTTCGGGGTGCCCCTCGGACCGGCCGAGGAACCACAGGATCTTGACCATCGTGTCGTTCGCCTCGGACCCCGAGTTGGTGTAGAACACGCGGCCGGTTTCGAACGGGCTGACCTCGACCAGCTTTTCCGACAGCATCACGGTCTGGTCCGACATCCGCCCGAAAAAGGCGTGGTAGCCGGGGAACTTGTCGTACTGCGCCTTGGCGGCGGCGATCAGGCCGGGGTGGTCGAAACCGGCGACCATGTTCCACAGGCCCGAATTGCTGTCCAGGAACCGACGCCCGTGCACGTCGAAGACGTAAGGCCCCTCGCCGTGCGTCAGCACCACCGCGCCGCGTTCGTGGACGGAAGGCAGGTCGGTGAAGCCGTAAAGACTGGCATTGTCGGCGCGCGATTCCCAGGAATTCGGGGCATTGTCACGCATGGGCTGGCATCCTTCGGGTCAGATGTGATGATCTGCCGACGCTACCTGCCCGCGCGGAAACCTGCAATCGCCGCCGGTTCCCCCGTCGGCGAAGTGGCGTGTGCGTCCGGCGTTATGCCGCACCCCGATGGCCTGCGTCGGCAGATTGCCGGACCTTTGCCGCCGCTGCCAGGATCGCCCCGGCCAATGCGTCGCAATGCTCGGGCGTCAGCCGCGCGGGCAAGCGGATGTCGCAGGCCCGCATCAGCATGGCGCGGGTCTTGGGCAGGTCGGGGATGTCGCCCAGGAAATGCCAGTTCCAGTAGGCCCGCGCGTTGCCTTCGGACAGCCCGAAGATGCTGACCGGCGCGCCGTTGGCCCGCGCCTCTGCCTGGAAGGCGCGCGCGGTGTCGTCGGTCCAGTCGCCGCGCAGCAGGAACTGAAAGCTGTCGGGCGCGCGGGTTTCGCGGGGCAGGGCGGGGGGCACGTGGAACCAGGGCAGGGGGGCCAGATGCGCCGCCACCCGGTCGTGGTTCACGAGGCCCCGGCGCGCGCGCAACTCGACCAGCGGCAGTTGCGGGCGGATCACCGCCGCCGACAGGTTCTGCATGCGCAGGTTGTACAGGGGCAGCTTGTTCTGCCAGACCCCCGCCACCTCGGCCATGCCGGGATGGGTTTTCCAGTTCGCCTCGTAGGCCCCCGACATGATCGCGGCACGTCCCGCGATCACCGGATCGTCGGTGATCAGCATGCCGCCTTCGCCCGCGTTGACCAGCTTGTAGGACTGGAAGCTGAAGCAGCCCGTCTTGCCGATGGTGCCCAGTTTCCGCCCGCCCCAGGACGCCCCCAGCGAATGCGCCGCATCTTCGATCACCGGCACGCCAGCCGCATTGCAGGCCGCCGTGATCGCATCCATGTCGGACGTGTGCCCGCGCATGTGGCTGATCATCACCGCGCCAGCACCAGGCAGCTTGCTGCGGAAATCGTCCATGTCGATGCGCAAGCTGTCGTCGACCTCGACCAGCACCGGTACCAGTTCGGCATGCAGCACCGAGGATGGCACGGCGGCAAAGGTGAAGCCGGGGATCAGCACGGTCGCACCGCGCGGCAGGTCCAGCGCCTTGAGCGACAGGAACAGCGCCGCACTGCACGACGACACCGCCAGGGCATACCTCGTGCCCATCAGGGCCGCAAACTCGGCCTCCAGCCGGGGCACCGGGGCCTTGTCGGGCGTGGTATAGCGGAACAGATCACCGCTGGTCAGCAGCCGCTCGATCTCGGCCCGCGCCTCGGCGGGGATGGGATCGGCCTGCTGTACATCCACCGTGCCCGCCGCCGGTTCCTGCCCCGATCCGTCATTCCACATCTTGTGTCCCCCAGATGCCAATGGTCCTGTTTTAGGGTGCCAAAGGGGAACAATCCAGTGGAATGGGGTAACGCGCAGATGACAAAGGCGGGGATGTGCCGATGCCGATGGCCTTTTGTGCCGGGTGGACGCGCTATTCCGCCTCGTCCGCAGGCTTGGCGTTCAGTTGCCCATACTTGCCCGCGCCGATCCGATCCAGAAGGCCCAGTTGCGTTTCGAGAAAATCGATGTGGCCTTCCTCGTCCGTCATCAGCGCCTCGAACAGCGCCATCGTCGGGAAGTCCTGCACCGACTGGCAAAAGGCCCGCGCCTCCTGGTACAGCTTGCGCGCGTCGTATTCGGCGGCCAGGTCGCTGGTCAGCGTCTCGCGCAGATCCTGGCCGATGCGCAGGGGGTCCAGCTTCTGCAGGTTCGGGTGGCCTTCCAGAAAGATGATCCGCGCGATCAGCCGGTCGGCGTGGTGCATCTCCTCGATGCTTTCGGCCCGGCTCTTGGCCGCGATGTGGCCATAGCCCCAATCCTCTTGCAGGCGGAAATGCAGCCAGTACTGGCTGACGGCGGTCAGTTCAGACCGCAGCGCCGCGTTCAGATAGTCGATGACCTTCGGATCGCCCTTCATGTTCGTCCCTCGCACTGGCCGGGTGGATTGCGTGCACGGCCAGGCGCGGCACGGCAAACCCGTCCGACGACCTTAGCGTGTCCAGAAACAGCGGCAAGCAGCCGCCGCAGTCGGCCCGCTTGCCAAGCGCACGATAGACCTTGCCGGGCGTGATGATCGTCGCGGGGTGCGACGCCCGCATCCAGGCCACGGCGGCGCGGATGTCATGGTCGGCGATGGCCATGCAGTGGCAGACGATCATGCGGGCACCCGTTGCCGCTACGGTCGCGGATACCCTAGCAATCCAGTCGGAAAATGAAAACCCGATTCTTTCGATCAGTCTTTGCGCCCCAACCGCCCGATCCGCTCGGCCAAGAGGGCAAAGAACCCCTCGGCGTCGATCCCGCCCATGAACAGGGCATTCGCAGGCCGCCCCGTGACGCCCCACCAGTCGGCAACCGTCATGCCCATGGTCAGTTCCGACTGCACCTCGACCACCACGTTGATGTGCCGCCCGGTGAACAGGCCGGGCCGCAGCAGGTACGCGATCACCGTCGGGTCGTGCAGCGGCGCGCCCTCGCTGCCGTACTTTGCCTTGTCGAAGCGCTCGAAAAAGTCGGTCCACTCGGCCACCATGCGCCCCGGTTCGGTGCCCATGTCGCGGAACGCCCGCACCCGCGCGGCATTGGTCAGCGCCTTGTGCGTGACGTCCAGCGGCATCACCACCAGCGGCACGCCCGCGCGGAACACGATGTCGGCGGCCTGCGGATCGACATAGATGTTGAACTCGGCGGCGGGCGTCACGTTGCCCACCTCGAAATAGGCCCCGCCCATCAGCACGATTTCCTGCACCCGGCCCACGATGTCGGGGGCCATGCGAAAGGCCATCGCGATGTTGGTCAGCGGCCCGAGGGGGCAGAGCGTGACCGTCCCCGCCGGTTCCGCCCGCAGGGTGCGGATGATGAAATCGACCCCGTGTTCGGCCTGCAACGGCATCACCGGATCGGGCAGTTGCGGGCCGTCAAGCCCGGTCTTGCCGTGGACATACTCCGCCGTCACCAGCGCCCGCGACAGGGGCCGTTCGCAGCCCGCATAGACCCCGATGTCCGCCCGCCCGGCCAGTTCGCAGATGATCCGGGCGTTCCGTGCGGTCAGGGCCAGCGGCACGTTGCCCGCCACGGCGGTGATCCCCAGCACGTCCAGCTCCGGGCTGGCCAGAGCCAGCAGGATCGCCACGGCGTCGTCCTGTCCGGGGTCGGTGTCGATGATGATCTTGCGCGGTGTCATGGCCATGCCCCCAAAGGTTCGGCCCAAGAAAACCCCGGCGGCGTGGCCAAGTCCAGCGGGCGGGGGATGATTTTCGTCGCCGACAGGTCTAGGCTGGCAAAATCATGACTTCGCGAGGGGGGGATCATGGCCGACGATACCACCGTGCTGGTCGGCACGACCAAGGGCCTGTTTCTGCTGACATCGGGGCCCGACCGGGCGAGATGGCGCCTGTCCGGGCCGTTCTGCGACGGCTGGCCCGTCAATCACGCCATCGGCGACGCCGCCACCGGCGACATCTGGGCGGGCGGCGGCGGCACGTGGTACGGGCCGGGGGTCTGGCGGCGCGCGGGCGGGGACTGGACCCTGTCGCAGGGGCCGTTCGAGCCTGCGGAACAGGTCTGGTCGCTGGCCCGCGATGGCGCGCGGATGCTGGCGGGCACCAAGCCCGCGATGCTGTGGGAAAGCCATGACCAGGGCGCGACCTGGGCCAAGCTGCCCGCCCTGACCGACCAGCCGGGGGCCGAGGAATGGCAACCGGGTGCAGCGGGCCTGGTGCTGCACACCATCCTGTGCGGCGGGCAGGGGCAGGTGACGGTCGGCATCTCGTCCGCCGGGGCCTTCCACACGCAGGACGGCGGCCAGACCTGGGAACGCCGCACCCGGCGGTCGAACCGGCCGGGGCCTGCGGGGGCCTTGGACCGCTTCTACGACGGCGAGGAATTCCGCCCCGAGGGCGAGATATTCTCTTGCGTCCACAACATGGCCTTCGGCGCGGCACCGGGCCTGATCTACATGCAGAACCACCAGGGCGTGTACCGCAGCCGCGACGGCGGGCAGGCCTGGGAAGAGATCACCGAAGGTCTGCCCTCGACCTTCGGCTTTCCCGTCGCGGCCCATCCGCGCGATCCCGGCACGCTCTGGGTCTTTCCGCTGAACGGTGACAGCATCGGTCGCTATCCCGTTGACGGGGTTGCGAAAGTCTGGCGGTCCCGCGACGGCGGCGAAACCTGGGCCGGGTTCGGCGCGGGCCTGCCAGAGCGCGACTTCTTCGCCACCGTCCTGCGGCAGGGCATGGCGAACGACCGCGCCGATCCGGCGGGCGTCTACTTCGGCACCAACTCGGGCTCGGTCTTTGCCAGCCGGGACGAGGGCGAAACCTGGCAAGAAATCGCCGCCCACCTGCCCACCGTCCTGTCGGTCGAGGTGATGGCATGACCGCCGCCGAAGGGGGCTGCCTCTGCGGCCGGGTCCGCTATGCCGTCGCGGCCCCCCCGGATCGCGTGACGGTGTGCCACTGCCGGTTCTGCCAGCGCGCGACGGGCGGGGCCTATATGGTGGAGCCGATCTTCGCCGCGTCCGGCCTGACGGTGACGGCGGGGGCACCCCGCACCTATGACCACCGCTCGGAAGGGTCGGGCAAGATCGTCCACATCCATTTCTGCGCCGACTGCGGCACCAAGCTGTGGCTGTCGTTCGAGCGGTTTCCCGATTCGGTCGGGGTCTATGCCGGCACCTTCGATGATCCCGACTGGTTCCCGATCCGGCCCGAGGCCGCCAAGCACATCTACCTGGGCATGGCGCGCCCCGACACGGTGATCCCGGCAGGGCTGCCCTGCTACACCGAACATGCCACCACCCTGGATGGCACGGCGCAACCGGCGCGGGTGTTCGACGCGCCCCATCCGATGACGCATGACCGCTAGATGGGGGGCGGGCACGCCCTCGGGGGGCGCGGGGCAGGGCGTGCAAGGCCGCAGGCTGGTCGCGCTGGACCTCGCGCGGACGGTTGCGCTGGTCGGGATGGCGGTGTTCCACCTGGTCTTCGACCTTGTCCTGTTCGGCCACCTGCCGGGCGACATCCTGCAAGCGGGCTTCTGGCCGCAGTTCGCACGGGTTGTCGCGGGCAGTTTCCTTTTTCTTGCCGGGGTCAGCCTGTGGCTGGCGCAGGGCCATGGCATCCGTTGGCCCGCCTTCGCGCGGCGGTTCGCGGTGGTGGCCGGGGCGGCGGCGGCCATCTCGGTCGCGACGCGCATCGCGATGCCCGACACCTGGATCTTCTTCGGCATCCTGCATGCCATCGCCGTGGCCAGCCTGATCGGGCTGGCCGTCCTGCGCCTGCCGGTGGCGGCGGTGCTGGCGCTTGCGGGGGCGGTGGTGGCGATGCGGGTCTGGGGGCAGTCCGACCTGTTCAACCATCCCGCGCTGCTCTGGACCGGCCTTGGCACCGGGCCCGCGATGTCGGTCGATTTCGTGCCGGTCTTTCCCTGGCTGGCCCCGTTCCTGGGCGGCATTGCCATGGCCCGGCTGGCCGACGCGGCGGGCCTCTGGCGGCGCATCGCGGGGTGGCCGTCCGGGCGCTTGTGGTCCCGGCTGGCCTGGCCGGGCCGCCACAGCCTGATCGTCTATCTGGTCCATCAGCCGGTGCTGATCAGCGTCGTCTATGCCGTCACCTGGGCCTTGCGGGCGTAAAGGGGGGGGCAGCGCCCCCCCGAACCAGGCCGCCTCAGCTGTCGTAATTGATCTCTTCCATGATCTTCAGCGCCGCCGGGCGCTGTTTCGCGATCTCGGTCAGGCCCATGGCATCGGGCGTGAAGTCGCCCCAGGACTGGACCAGCGCCGACCGTGCCACCCCCGGCTTGACCGGAAACTCATAGTTCGTCTCGGCATAGATCTTCTGCGCCGCGTCGCCCGACAGCCACTCCATGAACTTCAGCGCATTGTCCTTGTTCGGTGCCGCCTTGGTCATCGCCACGCCCGAGATGTTCAGGTGCGTGCCGCCCTCCTCAAACACCGGGAACGCGATGCGCACGGCCTCTGCCGCCGCCTTCTGCTCGGGGTCGGCCAGCATCTGGCCGATGTAATAGGTGTTGCCGACCGCGATGTCGCATTCCCCGGCGGCGATGGCCTTGACCTGGTCGCGGTCGCCGCCCTCGGGCTTGCGCGCGAGGTTCGCCTTCAGCCCCTCGGCCCAGGCCTTGGCGGCCGCTTCGCCGTGATGCGCGATGACGGCGGCCAGCAGGGCGATGTTGTAGTCGTTGGTCCCCGACCGGGTGCAGATGCGGCCCTTCCACTTGTCCGAGGCCAGATCTTCATAGGTGGTCACTTCGCCGGGGGCGACGCGGTCGATGCTGGCATAGACGATCCGCGCCCGCGCCGTCAGGCCGAACCAGCGGTCGCCCTCGTCGCGCAACGCAGCGGGGATGTTCGCCTCCAGCACGTCGGACTGCACCGGCTGCACCACATCGGCATCGACGATCTGCTGCAGGCGCGCGATGTCGACCGTCAGCACCAGGTCGGCCGGGCTGCGGTCCCCCTCGGCCACCAGGCGCTCGGCCATGCCCTTGTCGACGAAGGCCACGTTCACCGCGATGCCGGTTTCGGCGGTGAAGGCATCGACCAGCGGCTGGATCAGCTCGGGCTGGCGGTGCGAGTAGACGTTGATCTCTTGCGCGAGCGCGGGCAGGGCGGCGGAGCCCAGGGCAAGTGCTGCGAGCGAAAGGCGGAGGGACATGGTTGACCTCTTCTGTCGGGAATTCCTGCGCGCGGTTAAACCTGAGTCTTTCGCTTTGGTCAATGGTTGAGTGAAGGCGTCGGGAATATTGAGGCGATGTAAGTCGGGGCTTGCCCCGACATGCGCGACGGGCGCGGGGCAAGCCCCGACCTAGCGTTCCTCGGCCTTCGCGCGATCCCACAGCGCATCCATCTCGGCCAGGCCGGACTGGTCCGGCGTCCGCCCGTCCTCGGCCAGCCAGTCCTCGATCCGCCCGAACCGTCGCGCGAACTTCGCGTTCGCGGCCCGCAGCGCCGCCTCGGGATCGACCTTCAGGTGCCGCGCCAGGTTGGCCACGACGAACAGCAGGTCGCCCATCTCCTCGGCCACCTCCGCCGCGGTCAGCCGGTCCCGCGCCTCGACCAGTTCGGCGGCCTCTTCGGCGATCTTGGCCACCACTTCGGTCGTCGAGGGCCAGTCGAACCCCACCCGCGCCGCGCGTTTCTGCAACTTGACCGCCCGCGTGAGCGCCGGCAGACCCATGGCGATGCCATCGAGCACCCGCGCAGGCCCGCGTTCGGCGGCCTTCAGCCGCTCCCAGTCGGCGGTCTGCTGGTCGGGCGACTTGTCGCGGCTTTCCGAGCCAAAGACATGCGGATGGCGCGCCACCATCTTGTCGCCGACGCCCTGCGCGATGTCGTCAAAGGTGAACCGCCCCTCCTCGGCCCCCATCTGCGCATAATAGACCACCTGCAGCAGCAGATCGCCCAATTCGCCCCGCAACTCGCCCCAGGCTTGCCGCGCGATGGCGTCGGCCACCTCATGCGCCTCTTCGATGGTGTAGGGCGCGATGGTGGCCCAGGTCTGCGCGATGTCCCAGGGACAGCCGCGCACCGGGTCGCGCAGCCGCGCCATGATCGCCAGAAGCCGGGGCAGGGGCGCGCCCCGCGTGATCGCGTCATCGTCCATCTGCCGGTCCCCTGTCCCTCGCGCCGCCTGTCTATCGGGGGATCGCGGCCGGGGCCAGCGCGGGCGACCCTGCCGCAGGCCCCCAGGTACCCCTCATCCCCTCCCCACACGGGGGAAGGGAGGCGCGCCCTTGCGGCATGAACCGGTGCCACCTCTGGCGCTTGGGGTGCCTCCCTCCCCCCTTGGGGGGGAGGGATGGGGTGGCGCGCGCGACCGATGCGCCTATTCGTCCTCGACCGTGGCATCCAGGGTGAATGTGTTGCCCTTGGCGTCCAGCGCCTCATGCGCCTTGGTCACGCGCTTGGCCACCTTGTCGCCGCCATAGGCATCCTTGTACTGCTTGACATAGTCGGCGACGGCGGCCTTGACCGCCGCATCCTTGTCCTTGCCCTGGCCGGTGCCCTTCATCGCCGACAATTCCTTGGCGATCTCCTCGGCCACCGACCAGGCGGCAGCGACATGCAGGTCCTCGTGCGCGGTCAGGTCCTTGAGGAACCGGTTCCACTCCTTCTTGCCCTTGTCCGACAGGTTCTTGTCCGACTTGAGCACGGGCAGCGTGATCGTCCCGGTCATCTCGACCTCGCCCGACTTGGCGGTGACGGTCCACTCGACCTTGTCCTTCCCCTTGAACTTCGTGTTCTCTTCCTCGTCGAACTTGGAGATTGCAGGCACCTTCACCTCGGTCGAACAGTCGCCCACGGCATCGGTGCCGCCGATCTGCTTGGCCTCGAGGTCGGTCAGGATGTCCTCGACCGTGTCGCCCGCCACCGAATAGGTTTTCGACTTGATCGTGCCCTTCTTGGCCGTCACCGCTGCGCCCATGTCCCGTCCCCCCTGGCTGCCGTGGCGCAAGCCTAGCAGGTTCCGCCCGCGCCGGAAGCCGCCCGTTGCCCCGCACCGCCGTTCCGTGCCAACTGGCGTCCAACACCCTTGCCGGAGTTCCCGATGCCCGCGCTGAACCGCATCGCCGCCTTTGCCCCCGAGATGACCGCCTGGCGCCGCCACCTGCATGCCCATCCCGAACTGGCCTTCGACTGCCACGAGACGGCGGCCTGGATCATGGAACGGCTGCACGATTTCGGGGTGGACGAGATCCACGCCGGGATCGCCCGGTCGGGGGTGGTGGCCATCATCAACGGGCAGGGGCCGGGACCGACCATGGGCCTGCGCGCCGACATGGACGCCCTGCCGATTGCCGAGACGACGGGGGCCGCCCACGCCTCGACCGTGCCGGGCAGGATGCATGCCTGCGGGCACGACGGCCATGTGACGATGCTTCTGGGCGCGGCGAAATACCTGGCCGAGACGCGGCGCTTCGCGGGCCGCGTCGCGCTGATCTTCCAGCCGGCGGAAGAGGACGGCGGCGGCGGCGAGGTGATGGTGAACGAAGGCATGATGGACCGCTTCGGCATCGCCCGCGTCTTCGGCATCCACAATATGCCGAACCTGCCCGTCGGGCATTTCCACACCAATGCCGGGCCGCTGATGGCGGCGGTCGATACCCCGACGGTGCATGTCACGGGCAAGGGCGGGCACGGGGCCAAGCCGCATGAATGCACCGACCCCATCGTGGCCGTGGTGGCCATGGTGCAGGCGGTGCAGACCATCATCACCCGCAACGTCCATGCGCTGGACGAGGTGGTGATTTCGGTCACCCAGATCCACGCCGGCACGGCGTCGAACATCATCCCCGAGACGGCCTGGTTCTGCGCCACGGTTCGCAGCTTTTCCCCGACGACGCGCGAATTGCTGCGGCGGCGGTTCCACGAGGTGGTGCAGGGCCATGCGGCGGCCTTTGGCGTGACAGCAGAGGTCGACTACAAGTGGGGCTATCCCGCGACGGTGAACGATGCCGCCGAGACCGCCTTTGCCGCCGGCGTGGCGCGCGATGTGGCGGGCGATGCGGCGGTGAACGACGCCGCCCCGCGCAGGATGGGGTCTGAAGATTTCTCCTACATGCTGGAAAAGCGCCCCGGCGCCTTTCTGTTCCTTGGCACCGGCCCCGGTGCGGGCCTGCATCACCCGGCCTTCGATTTCAACGACGAGGCCGCGCCCATCGGTGCCAGCTTCCTTGCCCGGCTGGTGGAAGTGGGGCAGCCCATGGCGTAACAGCCTGTCCCCACCAGGCTTTTTCGACCGCATCGTCGCATCCAGTCGCCCCGGCGCAGGCCGGGGCCTCGGTGGTTTGCGCACGACGGATCGAGGCCCCGGCCGGCACCGGGGCGACCGATCCGGATATGCCGCCACCCGGCCTATTTCGCGGGAATGTCGAACCCCGGCGGGGCCAGCACGAACCCCTCGAACCGGAACCCCGGGCTGACGGTACAGGATACCAGCGTCCAGTCGCCCAGGGTCTCCGCCGCCTGCCAGTGACCGGCGGGCACGACCGCCTGCACCACCTCGCCTGTCAGCACCGACGGCCCCAGCCGCACCGCCTG
Organism: Gemmobacter sp.; assembly: GCA_052387255.1. GTDB lineage: Bacteria > Pseudomonadota > Alphaproteobacteria > Rhodobacterales > Rhodobacteraceae > JBBQXK01. The sequence goes on from JBQTJI010000045.1 coordinate 19,837, forward strand.
CGCAGGTCCCGCGTCGGTTGCCGCAACCCGCAATGTCAGCGCCGCGCCCGCGTGCCACAGCCAGATCTCATCCGCATCGACGCGGTGCCAGTGGCTGCGCGTGCCCTTCGCCAGCAGGAACAGGATCGCGGTGCCACTGGCCCGCCCGCTGATGTCGGGCCCGACCCAGGTCTGCCGGTACCAGCCGCCTTCGGGGTGGGGTTGCAACCCCAGCTTCCCGACGATGGCGGCGGCTTCGGTCACGGTGCTGCGGGACGGGCGCAGCGGCGGCCGTTCAGGCAGTCGACCGCGCGCCGCTTGTTGGCCGGATCGGTGTCGACCACCGGCTCGCACAACCCGGTTTCCAGCGTATAGCCATCCGCCGTCCTGCGCAGGAAGACCAGCCCCACCACCCCCGGCAGCCCCCGTGCCAGTGCATCCACCGGACGCTCGCCCCCGGCAATGCCGGAAAACAGGCGGTCGGTGATCACGACGTCGGCACCGAAGGGTTGGTCAAAGCCGCGCGACGACGCGGTGTTCCCCGCAAAGAACGCCCGATAGGTGACGGTGTCAGCGGCCTTGTCATGCCGTCCTGGCCCGAGGTCACCGAAGTTGCCCCAGGCCAGGACATAGGTCTCGGGTCGGTCCATGTGCCGCCAGAACGCCGAGCGCAGATCGTAGTCGAGACACGACAGCGCCGCTGCGGGCGATGCGGCCAGCGACAGCAGCAAGGCCAGGACGGCACGCATACCTTCACCCCCGCAGAATGCTGTCACCCGCATATTCCGCCGTCTCGCCCAGCATTTCCTCGATGCGGATCAGCTGGTTGTACTTGGCCAGCCGGTCCGACCGGGCCAGCGATCCGGTCTTGATCTGGCCGCAGTTGGTGGCGACGGCCAGGTCGGCGATGGTGGCATCCTCGGTCTCGCCCGACCGGTGCGACATCACGTTGGTATAGCCTGCGCGATGCGCCATCTCGACCGCCTGCAGCGTCTCGGTCAGCGTCCCGATCTGGTTGACCTTGACCAGCATCGAATTGGCGCAGCCCTGTCTGATGCCCTCAGCCAGACGGCGCGGGTTGGTCACGAACAGGTCGTCGCCGACCAGTTGCAGCTTGGACCCCAGCGTGTCGGTCAGCATCTTCCAGCCTTCCCAGTCATCTTCCGAACAGCCATCTTCGATGGACAGGATCGGATAATCGGCGGCCAGGGCGGCGAGGTAGTCGACATTCTCGCCCGGCGTCAGGGATTTTCCTTCCCCAGCAAACTCGTACCGCCCGTTCTTGAAGTATTCCGTCGCGGCGCAGTCCAGCCCCAGATAGATGTCGTCGCCGGGGTGGTAGCCCGCCTTCTCGATGGCTTTCAGAATGAAATCAAGCGCATCGCGGGTAGAGCTCAGATTCGGTGCGAACCCGCCCTCGTCGCCCACACCCGTCGCCAGGCCCGCCGCCGAAAGCGCCTTCTTCAGCGTGTGGAACACCTCGGACCCCATCCGCACCGCCTCGCGGATGTTGTCGGCCCCCACGGGCAGGATCATGAACTCCTGGATGTCGATGGGGTTGTCGGCATGCGCGCCGCCGTTGATGATGTTCATCATCGGCACCGGCAGGATCCGCGCGGAAGTGCCGCCGACGTAACGATAAAGCGGCTGTCCCGTCGCCTCGGCCGCCGCCTTGGCCACGGCCAGCGACACGCCCAGGATCGCGTTCGCGCCCAGGCGGCCCTTGTTGGGGGTGCCGTCCATCTCGATCATGGTGCGGTCGATGCCGACCTGTTCCAGCGCGTCGAAGCCCACAAGCTCCTCGGCGATCTCGCCGTTGACCGCCGCGACAGCCTCGAGCACGCCTTTGCCGGAATAGCGGTGCTTGTCGCCGTCGCGGCGTTCGACCGCCTCGTGCGCGCCGGTGGACGCCCCCGAGGGCACGGCGGCGCGGCCCATGGCCCCGCTTTCCAGATGCACGTCGACCTCGACCGTGGGATTGCCCCGGCTGTCGAGGATCTCGCGCGCGTGGATGTCGATGATCGTGGTCATGCTCGGATCTCCTCAAGGGCGGTTGCGGGGCCTTCTACCCTGCGCATGCGTTCGCGGTAAAGCGTGTAGAGACCCGAACCGATGACAAGGGCCGCGCCGGCCAGGGTGGCACGGTCCAGCGTTTCCGCAAAGAAGACCACGCCGATGGCCACGCCGAAGACAAGCCGACTGTAGCGGAAGGGTGCGATGGCGGCCACGTCGCCGGCGCGGGTCGCCTCGATGATCGCCCAGTAGGCGACAAGGCCGATCAGCGAGGCCCCGGCGATGGCCAGGCTGGCCGCCGGATCGGGCCAGACCGGGCCGCCCGCCTGCAACGTCATCGCCACGCCCAGCAGGATGACGCCGACATAGCCCCAGACGGCCACGACCGGGGTCGGCAGGCCCGGGTCGATCCGGCGCGAGAAGATGTCGCGCGCGGCCAGCCCCGCCACGCCCAGGACGGCCCAGAGCGCATTCGGATCGAACCCCGCCGCACCCGGCCGCAGGATCAGCAGCACGCCCGCGAAACCCACCCCCACCGCCGTCCACCGCCGCCAGCCGACCTGCTCGCCCAGCAACAGGGCGGCGGCGGCAACCACGACTATGGGGGCGGCCTGGATGATGACGGTGACGGTCGACAGGGTGGTCAGCGCCAGGGCGGTGACGATGCCGAAGCAGGCCACGATCTCGGCCAGCGTGCGCCCGACGACGGGGGCGGCAAAGGCCGCGCGCTGCGCCAGCGGGATGCCTGCAACGCGCGCCCAGAGGCCGAACGCGCCCAGCCCCACGACCGCGATGATCAGGATGATCTGCCCTGCGGGCACGGCCGCGCTGGCGGCCTTGATCAGCGCGTCCTCGACGGCAAAACCGGCCATCGCGGCCACCATCAAGAGGATGCCGCGCAGGTTGGCGGTCACGACTTCACGCGGACGGCGAACAGTTCCAGCCGGTGCGCGACCAGGCGGTAGCCCAGGCGCGCGGCGATGCGCTCCTGCAGCGCCTCGATGTCGGGGTCGACGAACTCGATCACCTCGCCCGAGGTGACGTCGATGAGGTGGTCGTGGTGGTCGCGAAGCGCGTCCTCGTACCGCGACCGCCCGTCACCGAATTCCAGCCGTTCCAGGATGCCCGCCTCTTCGAACAGCTTGACCGTGCGGTAGACTGTGGCCACCGAGATGCGCGGGTCGATGGCTGCGGCGCGGGCGTGCAGGGCCTCGACATCGGGGTGGTCGCCCGATGCGTCGATGACGCGGGCCACGGTGCGGCGCTGGTCCGTCATCCGCAGGCCCTTCGCCTCGCAGCGGGTGATGATGTCGGTCATGGGCGTCCCCGTTTGCCGCCAGATAGGGGCAAGGCGGGGCCGGGGCAAGGGTCGGCCTCAGCCGGGTGGCAGAAGCGCGGCATAGCAGGCGGCCCCCGGAAGCGAAGGCAGTTCCGACCCGATCCGACCGGCCTGTCCCGCCGCCACGCGCAGAAGGTCCGCCCGGGCGCGCGGACTGGCGCGGTAGCGGTCGGCGGGAATGGCAGAGGCCAGCGGCGTGTCGATCCGCGCCAGCCCAAGCCAGCCCTCGAGGGTGACAAGGCCAGCCAGGCGGCACCCGTCGGCATCCTCGGCGCAAGACCTGTCACAAAGGGCGGTCAGGATCGATGCTTCCGGTGCCGCCGCCAGAAGCGGCCCGATCCGTGCCACCTCTGCCGCATAGGGCGGGGCGCTTCGGCTTGCAGCCAGTCCGTAGAGCAAGAATCTGTCGGCATCTTCGGTGCCCGGATTTGCAACCCGTGCAAGGGCGCGCCGGGTGACGCTGGCGAGCAGGCCGTCGGGCAGGGCCGCGATCTCGGCGCGGATCGCCTGCGCTTCGGGGAATGGACCGCAACAATTCTCGAAGGAAGCCGAGATGTACAGCAGGATCGGGCGCAACGGCGGTGGCAGGGGCGTCACCGCATCGCGGCGCAGCACGCCCTGCCAGTCGGTCCGGTTCAGTTCCGACAGGGCCAGCGCCGCGATGGCTGTGTCGTCGGCGGCAAGGGCCGCCTCCAGCGCCCCCGGCCAGTCCTGCGCCGCCACACCTTGCAGTGCCACCGCAAGATCAGGGTCGATCCCTGAGGGCAGCGCCTTCAGCCATGGCGTTCCAAGCTTCTTACCCGGTGCGCGGAAAATCTCTTTCGCCTGGTCCCTGGTCAGGCCGGCGCGGAAGGGTGATGCGGGCTTGCGGCCCTCCAGCACCACCAGCAGGGCGGCGGCCAGGGGATCGCCCGTGCGCGCCAGCGCGGCAAACGCGGGCAGGGCGGTCGCGTCGTCGTCGTTCAGCCAGGCGGCCACAGCAGCGTCGCGCGTGGTGTCGGCCCGCGCGGGCAGGGCGATGGCCAGCCCGACCAGCAGCAGCGTCAGGAAGCGGCGCATCGGCGGCCCTCACGTCAGTTCGGATGAAGGGTGACGCGACCCGCTCGATTCGCACAACGACTTTGGCCGACACCTGCACAGGCGCGCTGTGCGTGGGGGCGGGGCGGGCGGGCATGGCGCGGGAATCGTGGCTGACCCCTCTGCAACCGGTTCCGGCATCTCCTGAGGTGCCGGAGCCAAGCCCGCCCGGATCAAGGGTTTTCGGACGACCTTCGCGTGGCGTCTGAACAGCGTTTCAGGGGGGCTGCACACCGGGTCGTCACAGCCGCGTGACGCGATCCGTAGGCAACACTTGGCGGTCAAGCACAAAATCTTGTGTGCAAGTCGGAAAAATGCGTTGCGGGACGGCGCGAATTGATTCAACTTCGTGAAGTGCCCGGAGACAGCGTCCGACAGGACCGGACGGGCAGGGTCGGGGAATGACATTTCGCAGAACGGCACGACAGGACCTGCGTTCCGCAGGCACTGCTTTGTCATGGTGTGTTCTGGTCCCCCGTATTGGTGTGGTGCGATCCGACGGGGCGTGAACAGCCCTGCGGCAAGAAAGCGGAGAACGAGGCAGATGCAGATCGAGCGGAAATTCACCACCGAAGCCAGCGGTGCCTATGGCGCGCTGGCCTTTGCCGTGACCACGTCGGAGATCAGGGGCCCCGATGGCAAGGTCGTGTTCCGGAACGAGGCCGTCGAGGTACCCGAAGGCTGGAGCCAGGTCGCCGCAGACGTGCTGGCGCAGAAGTATTTCCGCAAGGCGGGGGTGCCCGCGCGGCTGAAACCGGTGCGCGAAAAGGGCGTGCCCGAGTTCCTGTGGCGGTCGGTTGCCGACGATGCGGCGCTGGCCGCGCTGCCGCCGGACGAGCGCATGGTCGGCGAGACCAGTGCTAGGCAGGTGTTCGACCGGATGGCGGGGGCCTGGGCCTATTGGGGCTGGAAGGGCGGCTATTTCACCACCGAGGCCGACGCCCGCGCGTACCATGACGAGATGCGCTTCATGCTGGCGCGGCAGATGGCGGCGCCGAACAGCCCGCAGTGGTTCAACACCGGCCTGCACTGGGCCTATGGCATCGACGGCCCCGGCCAGGGACATTTCTACGTGGACCACAAGACGGGCAAGCTGACCGCGTCCGACAGCGCCTATGAACACCCCCAGCCGCATGCCTGCTTCATCCAGTCGGTCAAGGACGACCTCGTGAACGAGGGCGGCATCATGGACCTGTGGGTCCGCGAGGCGCGGCTGTTCAAGTACGGCTCGGGCACCGGCACCAATTTCTCGTCGCTGCGGGGCGAGGGCGAGCGGCTGTCGGGCGGCGGCAAGTCGTCGGGCCTGATGGGGTTCCTCAAGATCGGCGACCGTGCGGCAGGGGCGATCAAGTCGGGCGGCACCACGCGCCGGGCGGCCAAGATGGTGATCTGCGACATGGATCACCCCGACATCAAGGCCTTCATCGACTGGAAGGTGATCGAAGAGCAGAAGGTGGCCTCGCTGGTCGCGGGGTCCAAGGCGCACGAGGCGCGGCTGAACGACATCTTCGCGGCGATCCGCGAATGGGACGGCGACATCGCGGATGCCACCGACCCGGCCCGGAACACGGCCCTGAAGCCCGCCCTGCGCGCCGCGAAAAAGGCCATGATCCCCGATCCTTACGTCAAGCGCGTGCTGGACTATGCGCGCCAGGGCTTCACGTCGATCGAGTTTCCCACCTATGACACCGACTGGGATTCCGAGGCCTACATGACGGTGTCGGGCCAGAATTCCAACAACTCGGTCCGCGTGACCGACGCCTTCCTGCGCGCGGTGCGCGAGGATCTGCCCTGGGACCTGATCCGCCGCACCGACGGGCGCGTGTCCGAAACCGTGCGCGCGCGGGATCTGTGGGAAAAGGTCGGCCATGCCGCCTGGGCCTGCGCCGATCCCGGCATCCAGTTCCACGACACGGTCAACGCCTGGCACACCTGCCCGTCCGACGGGCCGATCCGGGGGTCGAACCCCTGTTCGGAATACATGTTCCTGGACGACACCGCCTGCAACCTGGCCTCGATGAACCTGCTGACGTTCTTCAAGGACGGGCGGTTCGATGCGGCGGCCTATGTCCATGCGACCAAGCTGTGGACGATCACCCTGGAAATCAGCGTGCTGATGGCGCAGTTCCCGTCGAAGGAAATCGCGCAGCTGTCCTATGAATTCCGCACGCTTGGCCTGGGTTACGCCAACATCGGCGGACTTCTGATGAACATGGGGCTGGGGTATGACAGCCGCGAGGGGCGCGCGCTGTGCGGCGCGCTGTCGGCGATCATGACGGGCGTCGCCTATGCCACGTCCGCCGAGATGGCGCGCGAACTGGGGGCCTTTGTCGGCTATGCCCGGAACGCCGAACCGATGCTGCGTGTGATCGCGAACCACCGTTCGGCGGCCCATGGCGGGGCCGAGGGGTATCACTGCCTGAACGTGGCCCCGGTGGCGCTGGACGCCGCCGGCTGCCCCGACCCGATGCTGGTGGAACTCGCGCGGTCGGCCTGGGACGAGGCGCTGGCGCTTGGCGAGGTGCACGGGTACCGCAACGCGCAGGTGACGGTGATCGCCCCCACGGGCACCATCGGGCTGGTGATGGACTGCGACACGACCGGGATCGAACCCGATTTCGCGCTGGTGAAGTTCAAGAAACTGGCGGGCGGCGGGTACTTCAAGATCATCAACCAGTCGGTGCCGGCGGCACTGGCGAAGCTGGGCTACCGGCCCGCGCAGGTGGCCGAGATCGTCGCCCATGCCGTGGGGCACGGCTCGCTCGGGCAAGCCCCCGGCATCAACCATACCGCGCTGATCGGCCACGGCTTCGGCCGGGCGGAAATCGCCAAGGTCGAAGCGGCGCTGCCGACCGCCTTCGACATCCGCTTCGTCTTCAACCAGTGGACGCTGGGGGCCGATTTCTGCCAGGGGACGCTGGGGATTCCGCCCGAGAAGCTGGCCGATCCGGCGTTCGACCTGCTGACGCACCTCGGCTTCACACGCGCGCAGATCGCCGCCGCGAACGACCATGTCTGCGGCACGATGACGCTGGAAGGCGCGCCCCACCTGTCGCCCGACCACTATCCGGTGTTCGATTGTGCCAACGCCTGCGGCAAGACCGGCAAGCGGTTCCTGTCGGTCGCCAGCCACATCCAGATGATGGCCGCCGCGCAGTCCTTCATTTCGGGGGCCATCTCCAAGACCATCAACATGCCGAACAACGCCACCATCGAAGAGGTGCTGGCGGCGTATGAGCTGTCGTGGTCGCTGGGGATCAAGGCCAATGCGCTGTACCGCGACGGATCGAAACTGTCGCAGCCCCTGGCCTCGGCCCTGGTCGAGGACGACGAAGAGGCCGAAGAGATCCTGGCCAGCGGGTCGCAGCAGGAAAAGGCCATCGTTCTGGCCGAGAAGATCATCGAGAAGGTGATCGTGAGGGAAATCGTGCGCTCGCACCGCGTCAAGCTGCCCGAGCGGCGCAAAGGCTATACCCAGAAGGCCATCGTCGGCGGCCACAAAGTGTACCTGCGCACCGGCGAGTACAAGGACGGCCAGCTGGGCGAGATCTTCATCGACATGCACAAAGAGGGCGCAGGCTTCCGCGCCATGATGAACAACTTCGCCATCGCTGTGAGCGTCGGCTTGCAATACGGTGTTCCGCTTGAGGAATTCGTCGAGGCCTTCACCTTCACGCGGTTCGAGCCGGCGGGCATGGTGCAGGGCAACGACAGCATCAAGAACGCGACGTCGATCCTCGACTACATCTTCCGCGAACTGGCGGTGTCCTACCTCGACCGCACCGACCTCGCCCATGTGCCGCCGCAGGGGGCCAGCTTCGACGACCTCGGGCGCGGCGAGGAAGAGGGCAAGCGCAACTTCGCCGAACCCTCCGACGAGGCCGCGACCCGTAGCCTCGACGTGCTGAAGCGCATGGCCTCGACCGGGTACCTGCGCAAGCGCCTGCCCGAGGGGCTGATGGCACTCGGCGGCGGCTTCGCGGACGCGCCGGTGCCCTTTGTCCCGGCAGGGGCGACGGCCCTTGCCAGCGGCACGGTGGCGATGGACGTGCGGGTGAAGGCAAAACTCCAGGGCTACACCGGCGACCCCTGCGGCGAATGCGGCAACTACACGCTGGTGCGCAACGGGACCTGCCTGAAGTGCAACACCTGTGGCGGGACGTCAGGGTGTAGCTGAGGGGAGAGTCGGGGCAAGCCCCGACCTACGGTGCCGCGCAACGCCCAACGGTGCCGCGCAACGCCCGTAGGTCGGGGCTTGCCCCGACCCGCTTCCATTTGCACCAACGCAGGTTGATTTCGTGGCCCCAACCAACGAGTCGGCAAACCAGTTGGAGGGTAACGCCATGCGCGAGATCGGGGCCTTCGAGGCCAAGACGCATCTTTCGGAACGGCTGGCCGCGGTCGAGGCGGGCGAGGTGTTCACCATCACCCGGCGCGGCAAGCCTGTGGCGGAACTGCGCCCGGTGTCGGTTGAGGTCGACGTGATGGCGGATCGGCTCAAAGCGATTGCCGAGCTTGCTGAATTGCGCAAGCAGATCAAGGGTACGTTTACCGTCGAAGACATCCTGAGCGCCCGCGACGAAGGGCGGCGGTGACGGAGCGACCGCCAATCGTGATTGATGCCAGTGCCGCTGCGGCATGGCTCCGGCCTGACGAGACGGGGATCGACCTCGCTGCCGTCGTCGTCGATCATTCGCAGGTCCTGGCACCTCGACTGCTATGGGCTGAGATGCGGAACCTGCTGATTGTTCAGGAAAGACGGGGGCGCTTGTCCCTGGGGCAGGCGGAAAAGGCGCTGGTCGCCTTGGACAGACTGAACATTGCGTTCGACATCGACCCTGGCTCGGCCATGTGCATGGCACTGGCCCGCCATCATGGCCTGCCCGTGTACGACGCGATGTATCTCGAACTTGCCGTCCGTGCGTCAGCGACGCTTGCCACGCTGGACCGACGGCTTGCGGAGTCCGCCGCAGCACGCGGCGTCCGGCTGGTCTGACCAATGCTTGACTTCCTGACCGCCTCGGGCTTCCCTTTCGTCCGACCGGATCAGCGGCGTCTCCGGCACCCGAACGACCCCGCCCGTTCCCCGCGAGGTTCCTGCTAAGATGCCCCTCGAAGACGCCCGCTCCGAAGTCGACACCGCCTTTACCCGCAAGGGCCTGCGCGGCTATGCCTTTGAAAACGCGTTCGGCGGGGCGACCTCGTTCCTGCGGCGGACCTATACCAAGGACCTGACCGGCGTCGATCTGGCCGTGACCGGCGTGCCCTTCGACCAGGCGGTGACGCACCGCGCGGGCACGCGGTTCGGGCCCCGTGCGATCCGTGAGGCGTCGTGCCTGATGCCCTATGACCCGCCCCACGGCTGGCCCACCAACCCCTTGGAAGACCTCAACATCATCGACTACGGCGACTGTGCCTTCGACTACGCCAAGGTCGCCGATTTCCCCGAGACGCTGACCGCCCATATCCGCACCATCCTGGCGGCGGGGGCGGGGACGGTCACGCTGGGGGGCGACCATTACATCACCTATCCGATCCTGCGCGCCTATGCCGAGAAATTCGGGCCCCTGGGCGTGATCCATTTCGACGCGCATTCCGACCTGTGGCCCGACGACGACCTGACCCGGATCGACCACGGCACGATGCTGTACAAGGCGGTGAAGACCGGGCTGGTGGACCCCGCCCGGTCGGTCCAGATCGGCATCCGCACCACCACCGAGGATTATCTGGGCGTCCATGTCATCGACGCGCGCGAAGTGCACGAAAAGGGGGTCGCGGCGGTGGTGGCCAAGGCCAAGGCCATCGTCGGCGACCAGCCGACCTATGTGACCTTCGACATCGACTGCCTCGACCCCTCGGCGGCCCCCGGCACCGGCACGCCGGTCTGGGGGGGCCTGCATGCGTGGCAGGCGGCGGCGTGTCTGCGCGATCTGGCCGGAATCAACATGGCCGGCGGCGATGTGGTCGAAGTGTCGCCGCCCTATGACACCACCGGGGCGACGGCGATTGCCGGGGCGCATGTGGCCTATGAACTGATCTGCCTCTGGCACTGGGCCAGGACGAAAGGATGAGGTTTGTCAGGGTGTTGTCGGGCGTTCTTGCGGCGTTTCTGGTGGTCGCCGCCTGGGTGCGGCTGGCCCCCGCCGACCCCGCACGGTGGCATGTCGATGTCGCGTCGGACATCGCGCCGGACTGTGCCGACGGGATCGGGGCGGCGCGGGCCAGCGCGCGCGCCGCCTGCCTGTCGGACAGCGCGGCGGAGGTCCTGCTCGGCCGGCTGGATGCCATCGCGATGTCCACCCCCCGCACCCGCCGCCTGGCGGGCTCTCCGGTCGAAGGGCGGATCACCTGGGAGTCGCGGTCGCGGCTGATGGCGTTTCCCGACTACACCACGGCCCAGGCCCGGCAGACGGAGGGCGGCGCGCGGCTGGACATCCTTGCCCGCGCGCGCTTTGGCCTCAGCGACTTTGGCGTGAACGCGATGCGGATGAAGGCCTGGCTGAACCGCCTCTGACCGCTTTTTCTGTCGCCAAATATCCCGTGGGTCCGGGGGCCGGCCCGCGGTCCTGCCCTTGACCGCAGCACAGCGACAGGCCAGATGCGCGCCATGGTCCCGCTCGACAAACTTGCCCAGATCACCCAGCGGTTCGAGTATCTCGAGGCGCGGCTGAATGCCGGAGCCCTGCCTGCCGACATCGCCCGGATCAGCCGCGAATACAGCGACCTGCGCCCCGTGGTGGCCGAGATCGCCGCCTACCGCCAGGCGCTCGGTGACCTGGCCGAGGCCGAGGCGATGTTGGCCGACCCCGAGATGAAGGCCCTGGCGGAGGAGGAAATCCCCAGCCTGCGCGCCCGCATTCCCGAGATGGAGGACCGGCTGCGCCTGGCGCTCTTGCCACGCGACGCCGCCGATGCACGCCCCGCGATCCTGGAGATCCGGCCCGGCACGGGGGGCGAAGAGGCCAGCCTGTTCGCGGCCGACCTGGCGCGGATGTACCAGCGCCACGCCGAAGGCATGGGCTGGCGGTTCGAGGTGCTGGACCAGCAGCTGTCCGACCTGGGCGGGATCAAGGAATTCACGGCGCATGTGCAGGGCGAGGGGGTCTATGCCCGGCTGAAGTACGAATCGGGCGTCCACCGCGTGCAGCGCGTGCCCGAGACCGAGGCCGGCGGGCGCATCCACACATCGGCGGCGACGGTCGCCGTGCTGCCCGAGGCCGAGGAAGTCGACATCGACATCCCGGCGTCCGACATCCGCATCGACACGATGCGGGCCTCGGGTGCGGGCGGGCAGCACGTGAACACCACCGATTCGGCGGTGCGGATCACCCACCTGCCGACCGGCATCATCGTCACCAGCGCCGAGAAATCGCAGCACCAGAACCGTGCCAACGCCATGGCCGTGCTGCGCGCCCGCCTGTTCGAGATGGAGCGCGAGCGGCTGGCAACCACCCGTGCCGCCGACCGCAAGGCGCAGGTCGGCTCGGGCGACCGCAGCGAACGCATCCGCACCTACAATTTCCCGCAAGGGAGGATGACCGACCACCGCATCAACCTGACGCTCTATGCGCTGCCGCAGATCATGGGCGGCGACCTGACGGCGATCATCGACGTGCTGGCGGCGCATGACCAGGCGGCGCGGCTGGCCGAGGCCGAGGCGTGACGGGGAACGAGGCGTTGCGGGCGGCGGCGGCACGGCTGCGCGCGGCGGGGCTCGAGGGCGCGGCGCGGGACGCGCGGCTGCTGCTGGCGCATGCGATGGGGGTGGCGCAGGACCGGCTGGTGCTGTGTCTGGGCGGCGCGGTGGACGAAACGGTGCGCATGGCGCTGGACCGCCTGATCGACGCGCGGGTGCAGCGCCAGCCGGTGAGCCAGATCCTGGGGCAGCGGCTGTTCTGGGGCCGGTCGTTCCGCGTGACGCCCGATGTGCTGGACCCCCGGCCCGAGACCGAAACCCTTGTCGCGGCGGCACTTGGCCAACCGTTCCGGCGGGTGCTGGACCTTGGCACCGGGTCGGGGTGCATCCTGATCTCGGTGCTGGCCGACCGGCCGGGGGCGGCGGGGCAAGGCGTCGATCTGTCCCCGGCGGCATTGGCCGTGGCGCAGGAAAATGCGGCCCACCACGGCGTCGAGGCGCGCTTTGCCGTCTCGGACTGGTATGCGCAGATGACGGGCCGGTTCGACCTGATCGTGTCGAACCCGCCCTACATCGCCCTGGCCGAGATGGCGGGCCTGGCCCCCGAGGTGCGCGACTGGGAGCCGCATCTGGCGCTGACCCCCGGCGGTGACGGCCTGGACGCCTGTCGCGCCATCGCGGCGGGGGCGATGGACCATCTGGTGCCGGGCGGGCGCATCCTGCTGGAGATCGGGCCGACGCAGGGGGCGGCGGTCCGTGACCTGCTGGTCGCGGGCGGGCTGGCGGACATCCGCATCCTGCCCGACCTTGACGGGCGCGACCGTGTGGTCGAGGGCCGCGCCCCGCCGATGGAGGGGGGTGCTGCCACGTCACAGGGGGCCTGATGGCCCGAACGGCGGAAAAATCGGCAGATTCCCCTTGTCACCGGCGCGCCCGCGTGTTTACTCAAACCAGCGAAGGTGTTGTGCATCCCCTGATCGGGATCATGGTCGCCACGCTGAAATGCCACACATGCGCGAACTGCCCCTGTGCGACGACGTTGAGGTCGACAGGCTTTCGGGCAAGGCCAGATTTTCCGGCTCAAGGAACACTATGCGATCCTCCAAGTCTCGCTCGCGGTCAAAGCAGAACCGCCCGCGCACGCTCGGCAACATCATCAACCGCGTCTTTGACAGCTCGGGTCCCGAGGGCAAGGTGCGCGGCACGCCGCAGCAGATCATCGAGAAGTACCAGCACCTCGCCCGTGACGCGCAGCTGTCGAACGACCGCGTGGCGCACGAGAATTTCATGCAGCACGCCGAGCACTACACCCGGATGCTGGGCGAGGCGCAGCGCGAGATGGCCGCCGAACAGGACCAGCAGCGCCGCCCCGAGGGCGGCCAGCAGCCGCGCCGCGACGACCGCGATGACGGCTGGCAGCCGGGCAACGGCAATGGCGGCGGCTGGCAGGGCAACCGTGGTTCGCAAGGGGGCGGTTCCGGCCAGAACGGCAACCAGGGGCAGGGCGGTCAGGGTCAGGGCGGTCAGGGCCAGGGCGGTCAAGGTCAGCACGGCCAGGGCGCGCGCGACGACCAGCGCGGCGACCGCCGTCCGGACTATCGGCCCGAGTACCGGGGCGAAGGACGGGGCGAGGGTCGGGGCGACTATCGCGCCGATCCGCCGCGCGACGCGTTGCCGCCGCCGGTCGACGTGATCGGCTTTGACGCCGACGGCGATGCAGGCCTGGTCGAGACGCCCGAGGCCCGCGCGCCGCGCCCGCCCCAGCAAGAGCGCAGCCCCCGCCCGCCGCAGCAGCACGACCGCGCGCCGCGCGCCCCGCAGGCCGACCGCACGCCGCCGCCGCCCGCCGAACCGGCACCCGAGCAGGCTGTTGCCGAGGCACCCGGCGAGGCGGCCCTCCAGTCACCCGCCAAGACGACCTCGACGCGCCGCCCGCGCACCCCGCGCAAGCCTTCCGGGGACACTGCCGGCGGCACACCCGACACGCCCCCCGATTCCAGCGCAGGTCCGCGCGAAGCGGCGGAATAGGCCCCAGGAGCATCGCCGCAGGCAGTCGCCCGGCACAGGCCGACGATCTGGTGCGCGTCGCGTTCCTCCGGCGTCATCCCCCCGACCCGGTCGTCCCGGCGAAGGCCGGGACGACTGGTCGAGGTGGCACGGGTGTGATTGATCCCGCCCGCGGCCTGTCCTAACAGAAGGTAAACGACACCCCTGCAACTCATTGAAATCACTTGCACCGTACCCTGTCGCACGTGTGGACGGCCCCCGCCCCCGCCTAGCGGCGGGTCAGGGTGGCGGTGCCGTACAGCGTCTCGGTCGTGATCGTCTGCACCTGCATGCGGCCGTCACCCTTGGGCGCGTAGGTCAGCACGAAGGGGAAGCGCGTCTTTTCCGCCATGTCCTCGGCCGAATAGCCGGCGATGCGGCGATACTCGCCCCGGCAGCTGACGGTCTCCCCCTCGGCCTTGCGCCCGGTCAGGGCGATCTGGGTGCGGCGGCGGCCGTCGAACATCTGCAGCGCCACCTTGCATTCCTGCCCTGCCTCGACATCGCGCAGCGTGGCATAGAGCGCGGTCAGCGGATCGACCGTGCCGCCCTGCCTGGCGGGGTCCAGATCCTCGGGCCGGGGTTCGCGCGGCGGGTCATAGCTTTTCACCTGGGGCACGCCGCGGCGGTACTCCATCACCGAAGCCGACTTGCGCTTGCCGGTGTCGGCCTTTTCGGAATAGGCGGACGGGGTGTACTTGCCGCCCCGCGCCGACCCCCGCGCGGTGGCATCGTAGCGCACCTTGCGGACCATGGCGGCCAGTCCCCTGCTTTCCAGCTTGCCCGACACGGAATAGGCATTCCCCGACTGCTCGCCCGCAAAGCTGAGCGTGGCGGCGCGCAGGCCCTTCAGCGTGACGTCGAAGGTGTGGTTGTCGACCTGCTGGGCGTGGCCGGCGGGGGAAAGCGCCACAAGTGCTGTCATCGCGGCCAGGCAGGCAACCAGCGCCAGCAGCGACAGGCGAAAGCGGCGGCGGGGCGAGGCGGGCATGAGTGTGGTCCTTTGTCGTCGGGTCGCGGCAGCGCCCGGAACATAGAGGCGTCGCGGCGAGCGTGACAGGGCGGAAGCCCGGGCCGCCGTTGACATTCGCGCGAAGCCTTGCGCGATTGGGCGGAACCCCGCCGGGAGAGGCCGATGGATGTAGCAGACCTTGCGGCCCGCGTGATCGCGGGCGACCGGCGGGCGGTGGCGCGGGCGATCACGCTGGTGGAAAGCGCGCGCGCCGATCACCGGGCGGCGGCGCTTGACCTGGGCGAGGTGCTGCGCAAGGCCGGGCGTCAGGCCCTGCGGATCGGGCTGTCGGGGGCACCGGGGGTGGGCAAGTCGACCTTCATCGAGGCGTTCGGGATGATGCTGGTCGACCGGGGCCTGCGGGTGGCGGTGCTGGCGGTCGATCCGTCCTCGGCCCGGTCGGGCGGGTCGATCCTGGGCGACAAGACGCGGATGGAGCGGTTGTCGCGGTCGCCGTCCGCGTTCATCCGCCCTTCGCCTGCCCAGTCACACCTTGGCGGCGTGGCGCGGCGCACGCGCGAGGCGGTGGCGGTGTGCGAGGCGGCGGGGTTCGACGTGGTGTTGATCGAGACGGTGGGGGTGGGCCAGTCCGAAACCATGGTGGCCGACCTCTGCGACATCTTCGTGCTGCTGTTGGCCCCGGCGGGGGGGGACGAGCTGCAGGGCGTCAAGCGCGGCATCATGGAACTGGCCGATCTGGTCGTGGTGAACAAGGCCGACGGCGATCTCTTGCCCGCAGCCCTGCGCACGGAAGCCGATCATGCAGGGGCGCTGCGGCTGCTGCGGCGGCGCGCCGAAGACCCCGAGGGATTTCCGCAGGCGATGCGCGTGTCGGCGCTGGAGGGGCAGGGGCTGGAGGCTGTCTGGCAGGCGATCGTGGAACTGGCCGACTGGCGCCGCGATCGCGGCCACGGGGCGGCGCGTCGCGCGGCGCAGGCGCTGCGGTGGTACCGGGATGAGGTGCAGGCGGGGCTCTTGGCGCTGCTCGCGGGTCGGGCAGATGTGCGGGCCGCGATGGCGGCGGGCGAGGCGGCGGTGCGGGATGGCACGACCTCGCCGGATGCGGCGGCGGCGGCGGTTCTGGCGCGGCTGGCGCAGGGATAGCGACGGACGGCAAAGGCGGTTTCCGAGGGAAACCGGGAGCGAAATCCACGTGGATTTCGGGCCCGGAGAACACGTGTTTTCCGGCTTTTGGGCCCATGGCGTGGTGCCGGGGCGTTGCGCGGCACCGGCCCTGTGCGCGCGGTCGTCTCAGGCGGCGTTAAGCCTGGCGGAATACATGCTTTGCCGTCCCCGAGGTGCGCGCCCTGCCGGTCCGCGCCGATCCGGCGGTCCGGTCAGACACGAGGGTTTTGCACGATGAACAAGGCGATCACCGACGGGCTTGTGCTGATGCCGCCGCCCTTTTCCGCAGGGCTGAACCTGTGGTCGCGCGAGGACGGGACGCCGGGGTCGGGCAGTTATGCGGGTCAGCCGAACGCGGCCTTCGTGCCCGCCGACCAGGATTTCGCGGGCTGCATGGAGCTGCAGAAGCTGTCGAGCGTGCAGAAGCTGCGGTCCTTCGCGCAGACCCCGATGCAGCCGGGGATGTACCTGCGCGTCACGGCGCGGGTCAAGGCGATCTCGGGCAACCTGCCGAACGTGCGCATCGCCGCCTGGGCGGGCAGCATCGGCGGGACCAACGTGGCCGCAGCACCCCAGACCGGCCCGGCGACGACGCTGACCACCTATGGCACGGTGGTGACGGTGACGGCGATCATCGGGCCGGGCAACCGGCAGGGCGTGGACCTGGTCTGGGGCACCGTGCCCGTCTATGCCCATATCGGGCTGGACTTGACCGGGCCGAACAACGGCATCGTGCGCATCGACGACATCACCTGCGAGGATGTGACCGAGGTGTTCCACCGCAAGCTGATGGACTGGGTCGATGTGCGCGACTACGGGGCCATCGGCAACGGCACGGCGGACGACACGTCGGCCTTCGTCGCGGCGGATGCGGCGGCGGCGGGGCGGGGGCTCTTGGTGTCGGCGGGCACCTACCGGCTGACCGCGCACACCACGATCAACGCGCCGGTGCGGTTCGAGGGGACGCTCAGCATGGCGTCGGGCCTGCGCCTGGCCTGCCTGCGCAATTTCGACATCGACACCTATGCCGCTGCGTTCGGGGACGAGGCCGACGGGCTGCGCCGGGCCATCGGGGCGCTGTTCTACCTGCCCGACCATGTGACGCTGAACCTGATGGGCCGCCGCGTGGTGCTGACCCAGCCCATCGATGTGGCTGCCGTGGCGGGCCTTGACACGCTGGCGCAGCGGCGGGTCCTGGCGAACGGCCAGATCGTGGCGGGCAGTTCGACCGGCTGGGACGACACCGTGGCGACGTCGGTCTGCACATACAACCCCGGGACCGCGCCCCTGTCCCTGACGAGTGTGCTGAACGTGGCCAATGTGCCCGTCGGTGCCCGGGTCAGCGGCACCGGCGTGGGCCGCGAAGTCTACGTGACCAGCAAGAACGTGGGTGCCGGCACGGTGCAGCTGTCGGTGCCGCTGTGGGGGGCGACAGGGACGCGGACGCTGACCTTCACGCGCTACAAGTACCTTCTGGACTTTTCGGGATTTGCCGCGCTCAGCCGGTTCGAGGTGGTCAACGTGGAGTTCCAGTGCGAGGGCCGGGCGAGCGCGCTGATGCTGCCCCTGTCCGGCATCGGGTTCCGCTTTGCCGACTGCACCTTCAACCGGCCGAAGGATCGCGGCATCACCTCGACCGGCACGGGGTGTCAGGGGATGTTCGTCGACCAGTGCCAGTTCCTGTCGAACGAACAGGCCGTGGCGGCGCAGGACCGCACGTCGATCGCGCTGAACGTGGCCTCGAACGACGCCAAGATCCGCGACAACCGGATCGTCCGGTTTGCCCATTTCGCGGTGATGAGCGGTACGGGCAACATGTTCATCGGCAACCACTTCTTCCAGGGCGACAACGCGACCCTGGGGGTCAGGCGGGGCGGGATCGTGATGACCACGGGCAACGTCAAGACGCTGATCATCGGCAACTACATCGACAACTGTTCCATCGAGTGGACGAACGAGCATGACGAGGCCCCCGAATTCGACAACGAGTTCTCGTTCGGCGCGCTGACGGTGACGGGCAACATCTTTACCTCCAGCGACGTGTCGCCGGCCTTTCGCTGGTTCGTCGTGGTGCCCTACGGGCCGGGCCACTTCATCAACGGCCTGTCGTTCAGCGACAACGTGTTCCGGCCCTTTGCCGGCACCGTCGACCGGGTCGAGGGGGTGGACACCACCTATGCCACCCTGAACTACACCCGGTTCCGCAACGTGGTGATGAACGCCAATGCCGCGAACGGCGTCGGCATCCTGGCGCAATCGCCGGTGATGATCGAGCACCAGCAGAACACCGCGTCCGACACCTGGACCGTGGATGCGGCCGATCTGCTGCCCTTCGGGGCGCGGGCGCGGAACGTGCAGTCGATCGTCATGGAGGGGCCGGTACAGAACGCCGCGAACGTGACGCAGAACATGGCCCCCTGGGTGACGGTCGAGCAGGGTCCGACGGGGGGACAGGCGCTGGTGCGCTGGACCTCGGCGGTCAAGGGCACGGCGCATGTGACGGTGCGCTGCGACAACCCGATGTAGGGATCGGAACGATGCAGATTGGGGGGGCGGTCCGCAGGGGCCGCCCTTTTGCATGTCAGTCGGTCAGGTCGGCGGCGGTCAGGCGGAAGGCGCGGGCGAACCCGGCGTTGAGCAGCGCCGACACCGGGGTGATGCGGACAAAGGCGAAGTCGGCAAAGTCGATGTAGAGGGCGGCCTTCGGGTGATCGGCCAGCCAGCGGTCGCGCAGCGCCGGGCGCACCGGGTCGTCGGGGGCCACGAAGGTGGCGGTCGCGCGCAGCATCAGGCGCGGGTGGGTCAGGGGGTCGCCCTTGCCCGCGACCTCGCCCACCATCACCGCACAGGCCGGATGCGCCGCCAGCGCCGCGAAATGCGGGGCCAGGGCCGAGATCAGGGTCAGCCCCCCGCCGCCCGGTGCCAGGCCCCAGGCGATGCGGCTGATGCCGGGGGTGCCGGTTTCGGCGTCGGTCACCGCCAGGGCGGCGTGGCGCGCGCCGCGCAGCAGGTCGCGCGCCTGGGCGCGGGCCTCGTCCGTGGCGGGCAGGGTGGGGTCGGGACGCGACATGGGCCGAGTGTCGCACGCGGTCGCCGGACAGGGAAGCCTGACGCAGCGCGATGATTCGCGAGGGTGCCAGATTGTTTCCGCGCCGCTCGGCCGCTTGGCCGTTCGCGGCAAGGCACGGGGCGTTCCGGGCTGCGCGTCGTTCCCGAACAAGGAGTCGTGAACAGGCAGACGGCTGACATCGCTTGGCAGTTTGCGGGTGTGAGCGATTGAATTTACAAAATGCCGAAGTATCATGTAAATTATTGACAAGAAAATCGTTGATTGAAAAAGAGTTAGCAGTCTGTTGACGGATCGGATATCATTGCGGAAACAAGAACGGCGTCGGGCTGTCGAAGCGGGGGGAGGAACCATGTCGGAACCCAAGCAGGGTGTCTATGCCGCATCTGCCGCATTCGTGGCGGGCGCGCATGTGGATGCCGACCGCTATGCCGCGATGTACGCCGCCTCGGTCACGGATCCCGAAGGGTTCTGGGCGCACGAGGCGCAGCGGATCGACTGGATCAAGCCCTTTACCGTGGTCAAGAACACCGACTTCACCCTTGGCCGCGTGTCGATCAAATGGTTCGAGGATGGCGTGCTGAACGTCAGCGCGAACTGTATCGACCGCCACATGCTGACCCGCGCCAACCAGACCGCGATCATCTGGGAACCGGATGATCCTGCGGTCCCGGCGCTGCACATCAGCTATGCACAACTCCTGGAAAACACCTGCCGGATGGCCAACGTGTTGAAGGCGCACGGCATCGGCAAGGGCGACCGCGTGGCGCTGTACATGCCGATGATCCCGGAAGCCGCCTATGCGATGCTGGCCTGCACCCGGATCGGGGCGGTGCATTCGGTGGTGTTCGGGGGATTTTCGGCGGATGCGCTGGCCAACCGGATCAACGATTGCCAGGCAAAGGCGGTGATCACCGCAGACTATGCGCCCCGGGGCGGCAAGAAGACGGCGCTGAAATCGAACGCGGACAAGGCGCTGACCGACTGTTCGGAAAAGGTGAAGTGCCTGGTTGTGCGCCACACCTGCGACCAGATTTCGTGGGTCGAGGGCCGGGATGTCGACGTGAAGGCCGAGATGGCGGCGGCAAAGCCCTATTGCCCCTATGTCGAGGTGGGCGCGGAAGACCCGATGTTCATCCTGTACACCAGCGGGTCCACCGGTCGGCCCAAGGGGGTGGTCCATACCAGTGGCGGCTATCTGGCGTATGCCGCGATGACGCATCAGATCACCTTCGACTACCATGACGGCGACATCTTCTGGTGCACGGCGGATGTGGGCTGGGTCACCGGGCACAGCTATATCGTCTATGGCCCGCTGGCGAACGGGGCCACGACCCTGATGTTCGAAGGCGTGCCGAACTTCCCCGATCCGGGCCGGTTCTGGCAGGTGATCGCCAAGCACCGCGTCAACCAGTTCTACACCGCGCCGACAGCGATCCGCAGCCTGATGGGGCAGGGGCCGGAGTGGGTGCACAAGCACGACCTGTCGTCGCTGAAACTCTTGGGCACCGTCGGCGAGCCGATCAACCCCGAGGCCTGGAACTGGTACCACACGCATGTCGGCAAGGGCCTGGTCCCCATCGTCGACACCTTCTGGCAGACCGAGACGGGCGGCCACATCATCACCCCGCTGCCGGGGGCGATCCCGCAGAAGCCGGGCAGTGCCACGCTGCCCTTCTTCGGGATCAGGCCGGTGGTGCTGGACCCCGCGACCGCACAGGTGCAGGAGGCGGTCGAAACCGACGGCGTGCTGTGCATCGCCGACGCCTGGCCCGGCATGATGCGCACCCTTTGGGGTGATCACGCGCGGTTCGAGGAGGCGTATTTCAGCCAGTACCGGGGCTATTACTTCACCGGCGACGGCTGTCGGCGGGATGCGGACGGATATTACTGGATCACCGGGCGGGTCGACGACGTGATCAACGTCAGCGGCCACCGCATGGGCACCGCCGAGGTCGAAAGCGCGCTCGTCGCGCACGAGGCGGTGGCCGAGGCGGCGGTGGTAGGATATCCGCACGACATCAAGGGGCAGGGCATCTATGCCTATGTCACCCTGATGCGCGGCACCGAACCGACCGAGGCCCTGCGCAAGGAACTTGAGGCCTGGGTGCGCCACGAGATCGGCCCGATCGCCAAGCCCGACCTGATCCAGTGGGCCCCCGGCCTGCCCAAGACCCGCTCGGGCAAGATCATGCGCCGCATCCTGCGCAAGATCGCCGAGAACGACTATGCCGCATTGGGCGACACCTCGACGCTCGCCGATCCGGCGGTGGTCGAGGACCTGATCGCGAACCGGATGAACCGGGGCTGACGGCCGCACCCGGCCCTGGCCGGACGCGGGACACGACCACGACCAACGGGGAGATAACCCCGCCTCCACCGCCGGCCATGACAGGCCGGGCGCAATGAAACCTGCATCTGCCGCGACCCTTCGCGGCGACCAACAGAGGAGACGGCTGATGGCCAACGTGACCTATGACGCGAGCACCCGCTCGCGTCCCATGACCGGAGAGGAGCGCAAGGTCATCCTTGCCTCGTCCGCCGGCACGATTTTCGAGTGGTACGATTTCTACCTCTACGGGTCACTGGCCGCGATCATCGGGGCGCAGTTCTTTACCCCGTTCCCCGAGGCGACGCGCGGCGTGTTCGCGCTTCTGGCATTTGCCGCCGGTTTCCTGGTGCGTCCGTTCGGCGCGCTGTTCTTCGGGGCCATGGGCGACATCATCGGGCGCAAGTACACGTTCCTGACGACCATCCTGATCATGGGCCTGTCGACCTTCATCGTGGGCCTGCTGCCCAACTACTATGCCTGGGGCGTGGCCGCCCCCGTCATCCTGATCGCGCTGCGCATGCTGCAGGGCCTGGCCTTGGGCGGCGAATACGGCGGTGCTGCGGTCTATGTGGCCGAACATGCCCCCGCCAACCGGCGCGGCTATTTCACCTCGTTCATCCAGACGACGGCCACCCTTGGCCTTCTGCTGTCGCTGATCGTCATCATCTCGGTGCAGGGCTACGTCAACGGGGCCTACCCCGACCAGCCGGTGCTGGATGCCGCCGGTGTGGCGCTGCTGAACGCCGACGGCTCGCCGCAGATGATGAAGGCGTTCAACGCCTGGGGCTGGCGCATCCCGTTCCTGGGCTCGATCTTCCTTCTGATCATCTCGCTCTACATCCGCCTGCAGATGAACGAATCGCCTGCGTTCAAGAAGATGAAGGAAGAGGGTGCGGCATCGAAGGCGCCCTTGAGCGAGGCGTTCGGGCCGGGCAAGAACGCGATGGTGCTGCTGATCGTGCCCGTGGTGGTGATCGGGCTGATCTTCTCGGGCATGATGACCGGCACGCTGGCCATGTACCTGGGCATCGCCTTTGTCGCCGTCGCGGTGATCTGGGGCTGGCTCAATGCCAAGATCGCGCTGATCGCCCTTCTGGGCCTGGTCGCGGGGCAGGCGGTGATCTGGTACTCGGGCCAGTTCTATGCGCTGTTCTTCCTGCAGAACGTGATCAAGGTCGATAGCTTTACGGCCAACGTGCTGGTGGCGTGGTCGCTGATCATCGGGACCGTCGGGTTTATCATCTTCGGCTCGCTGTCAGACCGCATCGGGCGCAAGCCGATCATCCTGGCGGGCTGCGCCCTGGGGGCGGCAACCTACATGTTCGTGTTCCCCTCGCTGACCCAGGTCGCGAACCCGGTGTTGCACGCCGCGCACCAGGTGCCGGTCGTGGTGACGGCGGACAAGGACGAGTGCTCGTTCCAGTTCAACCCGGTCGGCACTGCCAAGTTCACCACCTCGTGCGACATCACCAAGGCCCTGCTCGCGCGCGCCTCGGTGAACTACTCGACTGTCGACGGGACCGATGGCCAGGTGGCCGAGGTCAAGGTCGGCGAAACGGTGATCCCGTCCTACAGCGGCACGGCCAATGGCGCTGCAGTGACGGCGGCCACCGACGCGCTTACGGCGGCCAAGGGTGGCATCGACGCTGGCGCGCTCGAAACGCTGGCCGGGGCGGAAAAGGCCCTCGCAGCGGCCAAGACCGCCGTGGCGAATGCCGACAAGGCGGCCAAGGCCGCCGACGCGGGCACCGACGAGGCGGCCAAGACGGCAGCCAAGGCGGCGCTCGATGCGGCGAACGTGGCTGTTGCCCCGGCCCAGGCCGCGCTCGATGCTGCCCGCGCCGCCATTCCGGCCCCGGCGCTTGCCGCCTATGACACCGCCACGGCGGACCTGGCAAAGGCCAAGGGCGAACCTGCGGCCTTCACCAAGGCCGTGAACGACGCGCTGAAGGCGGCAGGCTATCCGCTGGTTGCGACAGAGAACAAGAGCGTAGTGAAGATCGAGGCAATTAGCTTCTGGAGCTTCTTCGACATCTTCAATGCTCAGACGCTCACAGTCATCGCAATCCTGACCTACCTGATCGTCCTTGTGACGATGGTCTATGGCCCGATTGCGGCCATGCTGGTGGAACTGTTCCCCACCCGCATCCGCTATTCCGGCCTGTCCTTGCCGTACCACATCGGCAACGGCTGGTTCGGCGGCCTGATGCCCGCGACGGCCTTCGCCATCTCGGCGCAGTCGGGGAACGTCTATGGCGGGCTGTGGTACCCCATCGTGATCGCGGTCATGACGGTGGTGATCGGCATCCTTCTGGTGCCGAACGGCACCCACAAGAAGGACATCTTCGCCGACGACAAGCGGTGAGGATCTGAGGCTTCCGGGCCGGGAGCAATCCCGGCCCGGACGCGCCCCCTAGCGACGAAAGCGCCGGAAGGCGGTCCAGGCCGCGACCATGACGGCGATCCAGCCCGCGTTGACGACCAGCCCGGTGGCGATCTGCGTGGTCACCGGGACAGTCGATCCGACCACCATGACCGTCGGCAACAGCACCGCAAAGAACACCGCCCCCAGGGCCAGCGGCAGGACCAGTCCCGTGGCCGCGCGTTGCCGGAAGGTGGTGAAGACAAGCGCCGCCATCAGACCGATCCGGAACGGGTCGGTCGCCTGTGACACCAAGAGTTCGGTCACCGTCATGCGCCAGCCCTTCGCGATCCATTGCCTGCCGACCGGCACCATAGGGCCGCGATCCGCACGGGGAAAGGCCCCGGATCGCTGCGCCATGACCAGCAGACCCGCTCGACATGGCTAGCGCGCTGCCACGCCGCCGCGTCCTGATCGTCGAGGATGACGACAGCATCGCCCTGGCACTCGAGTACCTTGTGGCGCAGGCCGGTTACGATGCCCGCCGCATCGCCCACGGGGCCGAGGCGTTGCCCTGCATCCGCGCGACCCGGCCCGACCTGGTGCTGCTGGACGTGATGCTGCCCGGCGTGTCGGGCTTTGACATCTGCCAGGGCGTGCGCGGCGACCCGGCGCTGTCGGGCGTCAGGATCCTGATGATGACCGCGCGCGGCTCGGCGGCCGAGCGGCGGCGGGGCCTTGCACTCGGGGCCGACGGGTTCGTCACCAAGCCGTTCGAGCTGCGCGAGTTGCGCGACGAGGTGAACAAACTGCTGATGCCCGCGCCGTGACGCGCCGCGACCGCCGGATCACAGCGTGACGGCGGGATAGAGGGCGGACAGGTCCGCCGCCCCGGCCATCGCCGCCAGATGGTCGTCGGCCTGCACCCGGCCCCGCGCCAGACTGTCGGCCAGCACGTCAAGCCATCCCGCCTCGGACACCGCCGGCGCCCCTGTGCGCGCCCGCGCGTCCAGTCCCGCCTGCGACAGCGCCACCGCCTGTTGCGCCAGGTCGTGCAGCCTGACGCCCTCCGCCTCGCCCTGAAGCGCCCGTTCGGATGCGGCCACCCGCAGCCCCTCGCGCGTGGCGGCATCGAACCCCTTGACCAGGTCCCAGGCCGCATCGAGCGCCCCCTGGTCGTACATCAGCCCGACCCAGAAGGCGGGCAGGGCCACCAGATGCGCCCGGTCGCCCGCATCCGCGCCCCGCATCTCGATGTACTTCTTCACCCGCGCCTCGGGGAAGACGGTGGTCAGGTGGTCGGCCCAGTCGGACAGGGTGGGCTTCTCGCCCGGCAATGCAGGCAGTTCACCCTTCAGGAAGGCGCGGAACGACTGGCCAAGCGCGTTGATATAGCGACCGTCGCGGTAGACGAAGTACATCGGTACATCCAGCACCCAGTCGACGTAAGCCTGGAACCCCATGCCGTCCTCGAACGCAAACGGCAGCATGCCCGTCCGGCTGTCGTCCAGCCCCCGCCAGATGCGCGACCGCCACGACCGGTGGCCGTTGGGAACGCCCTCGAAGAACGGCGACGAGGCGAAGAGCGCGGTCGCGACGGGTTGCAGCGCGATGGCGACGCGCAGCTTTTTCACCATGTCGGCCTCGGACGCATAGTCGAGGTTCACCTGCACGGTGCAGGTGCGGTACATCATCTGCGTGCCGTGGGTGCCGACGCGGCCCATGTAGTCGGTCATCAGCCGATAGCGCCCCTTGGGCATCACCGGCATGTCGCCGTGCCGCCAGACCGGGGCCGCCCCGATCCCCAGGAAGGCCACGCCCATGGGGTCGGCCAGGGCCCTGACCTCGGCCAGGTGGTTGTCAAGCTCCGCCGCCGTGTCGTTGACCGATTGCAGCGGTGCCCCCGACAGTTCGAACTGCCCGCCGGGTTCCAGGCTGACGTTGGCCCCGTCGCGGGTCAGGCCGATGACATTCTCGCCCTCGCGCACGGGGGTCCAGCCGAAGCGGTCCTGCAGGCCCTGGAACAGCGCGCTGATCGACCGGGGCCCGTGATAGGGCAGGGGGGCGAGGGTATCGGTGAGGTAGCCGAACTTTTCATGCTCGGTGCCGATCTTCCAGTCGGAGACCGGCTTGCAGCCCGAGGCGAGATAGGCTGCCAACTGGTCGGGATGCTCGATCAGGCCGCCGCCGGACTGGGGGATGGACATGGGCGCAGGGTCTCCGGTCGGGTGGCGCGTTCGCGGCCTAGACCTGTCGCGGCGCGCGGCCCAAGTCAAGGGCGGGTGGGGGGCGGCTCAGCCCGCGCCCGGCAGCCTGCCCACCCCCGCCCGCCGCCAGACCACGCGCGTGCTGGCATCCGGGGCGGGCAGGGTCTGGCCATTGGGGCCTGCGGTTTCGAGCGCCGCCAGCAGGTCGGACGAAGCCAGGCCCGGCAGGCTGGCAAAGGCATCGTACAGCCGCTCGGCCCCGGCGGCATCGACCGGCACCAGCAGGACCTGCCCGTCCGCCTGCTTCAGCCGCCACAGCCGCCGTCCGCGCATGGTGAGAAGCCGGATCTCCACCAGGTCGGGCAATGCGACATAGCCACCGAAGGCAGGGCCGAGATACCCCACCTGCCCCTCGTCCACCTCGACCCAGCCGGGGGCCAGCACCCCTTGCGCGAAACGCAGGCGGCGCAGCGACAGGAACCCCCAGACCGCAGCAAGGGCGATGACGGCCAGGCCGAGGGGCACAAGCAGATAGCCGCCCAGCCATGCCACCCACACCCCGGCGAGGGCCACGCCCCCCGCTGCGATCACCTCGCGCCAGCGGGTCAGCGCCGCAACCGCCTCGGGGCGAACGATGCTCATCCCCAGTCCCCCAGTGTCGCCTGCCACAGCGTCAGCGCCGCCACTGCCGCCGTGTCGGCGCGCAGGATGCGGGGGCCGAGCGAGACGGGATATACCCCCGGCATTGCGCGGATACGGGACTGCTCCGCCTCGGCAAAACCGCCTTCGGGGCCGATGACGATCGCCCAGGGTTGTGCCCGTAATCCGCCCGGACCGGCCGCCACGGTGAGCCCCGCGATGCGGCCCCTCAGGGCGCTCGAGCGGCGCCCGGGCTGAGCCTCGCGCCCCCAACGCCGC
>JBQTJI010000046.1:0-7754 GCA_052387255.1 Gemmobacter sp.
GGGGGGGGCGGGGGCGCTTGGGTGGGCGGGGGGGGGGCTGGGGGGGCGGGGGGGGGGGGCGGTTTTGGTCGCGGCGGTCGTCCGCCCCCGGGGGCGGCGGGCGCTCCGGCGGCCCCCCCCGCTCCGGGGGATGAACCCGGATGAAGGCGACAGGCTTTAGCCCGTCACGGGCCAGCGCCGCGCCAGATCCGCTGCCAGCCCGGCGTCCACCGCATCGACCGGCCCGCTGGCCCAGGGCCGGAACCGCAGCCGGAACGCCGCCAGCTGCCCTTCCGGTGCCACGTCGGGATAGCCGAAGGCGCGCGCCGCCGCCGCGAACCCCGCCGGATCGCCCGTCCCCGCCGCAGGCCAGACCGACAGCCCCGCCCGCGCCAATGCCCGCCAGTCGAACCTCGGCCCCGGATCGCGCTTGCGCAAGGGGGCCATGTCGCTGTGCCCGATCACGCGGTGCGGCGGCACTTGCCAGCGGTCCATGATTCCCGCCAGCAACCGCTCCAGCGCCGCCATCTGCGCCATCGGAAACGGCGCGTCGCCTCGATTGGCCAGCTCGATCCCGACCGAGCGCGAGTTCACATCCGTGACCCCCGCCCATTCGCCGGCCCCGGCATGCCAGGCGCGCATCGCCTCGGGCACCAGCGCCTCAGCCGTGCCGGTCTCGGACAGCAGCCAATGCGCCGACACTTCCACCAAGGGATCGCACAGCCGCGCCCGCGCCTCGGCGCAGCTGGCCATGGCGGTGTAGTGGATGACGATGATGTCGGGCACAGCACCGCCCCGCCTTTCGCCGAAATTCGGCGAAGGCCCGATCACGGCAGACCTGTCACTGCTTGGCGGCGCGGAAAGGCCGGGGGTCCCAGCCGCAGGCGAACCCGTCGCCGTCCGGGTCCAGACCCCGGCGGTCGCGCTCGGGCCCGCCCTCGGACAGGAACGCCTCTTGCGCAAGGTCCGTCGACCCATAGCGCCCGCAGTTCGATCCGTTCCCGCCAAACCCCGAGCGGCGGTAGACCGGCGTGCCCGGCGCATGCGTGGTCGACAGCGCGAAAGACACGATGTTCGGCCCCGACCCGCCCTGCCGCTGCGGCAGATCGGTCGGCTGCACGACCTGGTACTGCGCGCGGTTGCGGGCGATGCGCTCGGCGTCGCTCTCGATGGTCTCGCGCGCCGATACGGCGTTGAAATCGTTCTCGTCCGAGATCGTGGCACTGTTGCCGCCCTGCACTTCGCCGCTTTCGACCTGGATGCCCGCAGGCGCATTGCCGCGCGGGCGGTTCGGGTCGGTCGCGTCCAGCGGCACCGCCGACAGCGGCACCGCCGGCTGCGCCGCCGGGGCCGCCGTCCGCCCCTCGGCCGCATCGATGGCGGCGGCGGCACGGTCGGGCGAGAATCCGCTTGGCGACGACGACACCGTCGGCGCTGCGATCACCGGCGTCGCGGGCACCGGCGGGCGGGTTCCGGCGGCAAGCGCGCGTTCGCGGTCGCGCAGGTACTGCGAATAGTCGCCGAACCCCACGCCGCTTTCGGGCACCACAGGGTCGCAGGCGGCAAGCGCCAGGGCCATCATCACTACAGGAAGCGCGCGCATCGCCAACTCCGGGCCACTCATGTCGCATCGGGCCGATTGGCCGTGCGATTTACCACCATTTGGCCGGTTTGGCCATGAACCCTGCCGCAGATTCCAGCACGTAGGCGTGATTGAGCAACGCCCCCTCGTCCCAGGGCCGCCCGATCAGCTGCAACCCCAGCGGCAGGCCCTGTTGATCCAGCCCCATCGGCACCGCGATGCCGGGCAGACCCGCCAGGTTCACCGTCACCGTGAAGACGTCGTTCAGGTACATCTCGACCGGGCTCGCGTTCGCCATCTCGCCCAAGCCAAAGGCGGCACTCGGCGTGGCGGGTGTCAGGATCGCGTCGATCCCTTCGGCAAACACCGTCTCGAAGTCGCGCTTGATCAGCGCCCGCACCTTGCGCGCGCGGTTGTAGTAGGCGTCATAGAACCCCGCCGACAGCACATAGGTGCCCACCATCACCCGGCGCTGCACCTCGGGGCCGAACCCCTCGGCGCGGGTTTTCTCGTACATCTCGGTGATGCCGTCGCCCTGCGCCAGTTGCGCCCGGTGGCCATAGCGCACCCCGTCATAGCGCGCGAGGTTGCTGGACGCCTCGGCAGGGGCGATGACGTAGTAGGCGGGCAGCGCGTATTTGGTGTGCGGCAGGGTGATGTCGCGGATGACGGCACCTGCGTCCTTCATCATGGCGATGCCGTCGGCCCACAGGCGTTCGATCTCTGCAGGCATGCCGTCCATGCGGTATTCTTTGGGAATGCCGATGACCTTACCCCGGATATCGCCGGTCAGCGCCGCCTCGAAATCCGGCACGGGAATGTCGGCGGATGTCGAATCCATCGGGTCATGCCCCGCCATCGCCCCCAGCATGATCGCCGCATCGCGCACCGACTTGGTCATCGGCCCGGCCTGGTCCAGCGAACTGGCAAAGGCCACGATCCCCCAGCGGCTGACCCGCCCATAGGTCGGCTTGATCCCGACGATCCCCGTAAAGGCCGCAGGCTGGCGGATCGACCCGCCGGTATCCGTGCCCGTCGCCGCCAGGCACAGATCCGCCGCCACCGCCGCCGCCGACCCGCCCGAACTGCCGCCGGGGGTCAGCGCGGTATCCTCGTTCCCCCGCCGCCAGGGGTTCACCGCGTTGCCGTAGCAGGACGTCTCGTTCGACGACCCCATGGCGAACTCGTCCATGTTCAGCTTGCCCAGCATGACCGCGCCCGCATCGAACAGGCGCGCCGTGACGGTCGATTCGTACTCGGGCCGGAACCCGCGCAGGATGTTCGACCCGGCCTGCGAGGGAACCCCCTTGGTGCAGAACAGATCCTTGATCCCCAACGGAATCCCGCACATCGACGGCGCGTCTCCCGCCGCCAGCCGTGCATCCGCCGCCCGCGCCTGCGTCAGCGCGATGTCGGCGGTCTTGTGGACAAAGGCGTTCAGCCCGTCGCCCGCATCCATCGCCGTGAGGCACGCCATCGTCAGGTCGACAGCACTCAGGTCACCCTTGCGCAGGGCCGCGCGGGCGTCGGCGATGGTCAGGGCGTTCGCGTTCATTCCACCACCTTCGGCACGGCAAAGAACCCCTCGCGCGCGTCGGGCGCATTGGCCAGCACCTGCGCCGCGATGCCCCCCGCCGTCACCCCGTCCGCCCGCCGTTTCAGCCGCATCGGCGTCACGCTGACCATCGGCTCGATCCCCGTCACGTCGACCTCGTTCAGCTGCTCCATGAAGCCCAGGATGCCCGACAGCTGTTCGGCCAGCTGCGGCAACCGCGCTTCGGGCACGGCGATGCGCGCCAGTTTGGCGACCTTGCGGGCGGTGTCGGTGTCGATGGCCATGGGCATGCCCCCTTGGGGTTTGGACCGCCCGGCTTTAGCGCCCCGGCCCTAGGGCCGCAAGGGCACCGGCGCGTCCTCGGCGGTCAGCCAGCCGCGATAGCGCACGATCAGCCCCGCCCCCAGCGGCGCGTGCAGGGCCACGTCGAACCGGAACCGGCCCTCGACCTCCTCTTCCCGCGCCACACTCACCGGCAGCAGCCACCGTGGCAAGGGCACGCCCAGGCACCAGCCGCGCCGCACCGGCCAGTGCAGCGCCCCCTCCCCGACCCGCAGCGCCAGCAGGAACGCCAGCGGCCCGAACCGCTCGGTCAGGCCCTGCGGTCCGTCCTGCAGCCGCGACCGGAACACCCGGTCGCCGAAGCGGCGCTCCCAGACCTCGCCCCGGTCGTCGGGCGTCTTCAACACCGTCACCGCGACATCCCCGGTCGCCTGCGGGAACCGGAAAGCCAGGGCGATGGCCCGCGCCAGCCACCCGCGCCCCCGTTCGACCGAAGCCCGCCCCGACCAGCGGCGCGGGCCTGCGTGGTCGTGCGTCGCGCGCACCCCTTGCGCCAGGGCGTCGAAGTCCGGCCCCAGCACCCGCCGCATCAAGGGCACGACCGGCCCCTCGGACCGTTCCACCGTCGCCGCCAGGTCCGACATCGCCGCCTCGACCGCCGCCAGGGTCAGCACCATCACGGCAGGGCCTGCACCGGGTGCCACGGCGGACAGGTCGCGCAAGGTCGCCCGCGCCGCCACGGCGGGCACGAAAGGCCCCTCGCCCCGGCGCACCACCAGCCGCCAGTCGCGCCGCACCCAGGCCCCGCCGACCCGCCCCGTCACCGTCACGGCCATCCCCCCGGTGTCGGTGCCGAACGGCCCCAGCAGCCGCGCCGCCCCCAGCATCGCGGCCACCAGCCACCCCGGCAGGCCGAACCCTGCCCACGCCCGCAGCCACGACAGCACCGCCAACCCCCGGTTCATCGCCGCCAGTTCCAGCCCCGCCCGGAAATCCACCGTCCGCGCGCCGAAGGCCGCCGGGAACACCCGCTGGTCCGGCACCTCGATCCGCCAGCCCTGCCGACGCATGCCCGGCGCAAGCTGCACCCAGTCGGGCGACGACCAGCCCCGCACCTGTTCCGCCCGCCCGTCCACCACCATGGCAAAGGGCCGCCCCGCCTGATGCAGGATGCTGTCGACCACCGCCCGCCCCCGTGGCGCGCGGTTGCCGGGCAGGATGGCGGCGGAGATCGTGTCGATCTCGTCCATGCCGCCCACCAGCGCCGCCACCACGGCGGAAGACAGGCACGGCACGCTCGACACGCCCGACAGCGCCACGACACACGCCGCCCGTGCCTGCACGTCCAGCGCGCCGATCCCTGCGCAGAAGCCGGCATTGTCGGCCAGGTCCAGATAGTGGACCCCCCGCCCGATGCAGG
The DNA here is from genome assembly GCA_052387255.1 of Gemmobacter sp. GTDB lineage: Bacteria > Pseudomonadota > Alphaproteobacteria > Rhodobacterales > Rhodobacteraceae > JBBQXK01. The sequence continues at coordinate 4,819 of JBQTJI010000046.1, forward strand.
CCCGCGCCAGGCGGTAGGGGTCGTCGCCATAGGCATGGAATGGTCCCGCCGCATCGACCACCGCCTGCGGCCCCATGGCCCACAGCGGCCCCAGATCGCCTGCCCGGTCGATGGTCAGCCCGCCATCCCCCCCGCCCCGGCTGCACGCGATCACGTCATGTCCGTCCCGCCTCAGCAACGCGACCAGCCGCGACCCGAACACGCCCGTCCCGCCGATGACCGCCACCCTCATCCGATCAGCCGCGCGCGAAACGCAGGGTCAGGCAGGGCGCACATGTCGGCCCGCCCGAACAGGGCATAGCGATTGCGCGCCACGCGCCGGTACAGCCAGTCGCGCAGCGGGCGCGGGATCAGCCGCAACACGCCCAGCACCCGGCCCCAGCCCCCGACCCACAGGCCAACGGCCACCACCGCATCCAGATCGCGCCAGGCCCGGCCCCCGTCCAGCCACAGCCAGCTTTCCGGATCGGCCCCCGAAATCCCGTGCGCCGCCAGCAAGCGCTGCCCCAGGGGCGACTGCACCGGGCCGATGCGCACGGTGCCGCTCTGGTCCAGCCGGTGGATCATCCGCGCCCCGAAACTGCACAGCGCGCAGGATCCGTCCATCACCGCGATGACACGCCCGTCGGTCATGGGGCCACCCTAGCCCCGCCGCCCCGCCGCTGTCATCGCGACATCTTGGCCAACAGCACATGCCGCCGCCAGACCTCGATCATCCAGCCCAGCATCACGCCGTTCAGCACATGCCACAGGAAGTGCGTCCCCAGCGGCAGCTGCGCGCACAGCGTCTGGTCCACCGACCGGAACGCCAGCGACACCACCAGCACGCCCGCCCCCACGGCCAGCCCGCGCGCCGTCGCGGGTGCCTGGCGGACCAGCAGCAGGGCAAAGACCAGGATCAGCACCGGCACCGGCCAGTAAAAGGCCGAGACATGGAAGAACGGCAGCGCCTCGAACAGGGGCGTCAGCGCCACTGCAAAGGGCACGAACCCCGCCGCCACCAGCGCCGCCGCAAAAGGCCGCAGCCGCAGGAAATCCCGTGATGCGGCAAAGACATACAGCAGGATGAAGGCGGCAATCGGGGTCACGTCCATCAGCCCCGTCAGCCGGTTCGCATGGGTGTGGAACGCCCACGACCCCACCCCAATCAGCGCCAGCACCACGACCATCGCCTGCCCCAGGGCCATGCCCCGCACGCGCCGCCACATCACCGCCGCCGCCACCAGAAAGGCCAGGTTGGTCAGGGCGTTGACCGGCTCGGCCCAGTACTCCGGCCCGGTCCGCTCGCAATACCCGTCCACCGCCGCCAGCCAGTCCATGCTTGCCACCCCTTGCCTGCGCCCCATAACCTAGGGGGCAAACGCAGGGGGTGTATCATGCAAATCATCTGGCTCGGCCATTCCGGCTTTCGCATCGAGATCGGCGGCGCGGTGCTGCTGGTCGATCCCTGGCTGACCGGCAACCCGATGTTCCCGGAAGATCGGATGGCCGAGGCGACCGGCGGGGCCACGCACATCCTTCTGACCCACGGCCACGGCGATCACGCCTCGGGGGCCGTGGCCATCGCCACGGCCCAAGGCATCCCCATCGTCTGCGGGCACGAACTGTCGGAATGGTTCAATGCCACCACCAAGGCCGAAACCATCGGCTTCGGCAAGGGCGGCACGGTGATGCTGGCCGGGGCCGCCGTCACCATGGTGAACGCCTCGCATTCCTCCAGCGTCGATTTCGACGGCACGCTGCGGCCCGCCGGGTCCGAGGCCGGTTTCATGATCGCGGGCGAGGGCGAGGTGGTCTATGTCTCGGGCGACACCGATCTCATGGCCGACATGGAATGGATGGCCGATTACCACAAGCCGACCATCGGCATCCTGTCGGCCGGCGGACACTACACCATGGACATGGCGCGCGCGGCCTATGCCTGCCGCCGCTGGTTCGACTTCCGCGTCGTGATCCCCTGCCACTACCGCACTTTCGGCATCCTCGCCCAGGATGCGGCCCCGCTGATTTCGGGCGTCCTGCCCGGCACAAGGGTGATCGAGCCGCAGGTCCTGCAGCCGATCACCCCCTGAGCCTGGCGTCACACCGTCTTGCGCAGGCTGCCGATCAGCGACGGCGACCCGGCACCCATGGGCGGCAGGCCGATGTCGCGGCGCATGTGGTCGGACAGGCGGTCCTCGCCGGCAAAGGCGGGGCCCGTCCAGATCGGCTGGCGCGGGTGCCAGGCCTGCGCCAGCAGGGCGCGGGCCACGGGCCAGAACCCGTGCCAGGCCACCAGCGCCTCGATGGCGCGGGCGGGGCGGGTGGAATCGCGCAGAATGATCGCGGTCATGATGCTCTCCCATGCGGCAACGCCGTGGCCCCTCGGGGCAGGCGCGCCTTCGGTGATGTCGAAATGTGGGGGACGACAGACGGCGACGTGCAAAAGCACAGGGCAGGGTCAGATCGTCGGTTTCGCGGAAATCCGGGCAATGGGCCCGGGGGTGGCCTGGTGTCAGGTCCGGCGGATGCCGGTCATTCCCGTGCCAGGCTGGCGCGATGCGCACAGGGCGGCGTCGTCATATCGAATCATGGTCGGCCTCCCGGTTCGCGTTGCGTGCGGCCTTCTAGCGCCGCCATCCGCCGTCGCCAAGCCCGCAAGAGGCAGATTGCCGCAGCCCGGTGCCCCCTGTGGCGCGGCCACCACAGGCTAGCGCCGCTCCGCAAAGAACCCCTGCAGCAGCGCCGCAGCCTCGGTCGCCCCGATGCCGTCATAGACCTCGGGCATATGGTGGCACTGCGGATGGGCGAACACCCGCGCCCCCGCCGCCACCCCGCCGCGGGGCGGGGGCGCCGCGCCCAAGGAAAACCGCCCCATCCCCGCCCCCCCGCTGGCCCCCCCCCCCAACGCGCCGGGGTAGAGCGGGACAGAAATGGCAAGGCCCACCCCCCCCGCC
>JBQTJI010000047.1:0-20531 GCA_052387255.1 Gemmobacter sp.
TGGGGGGGGGGGGTTGCGGGGGTTGCGGGTTTTTTTTTGACTTGGGGTTTTTTTTCCCCTGGGGTGGGGTCTTGCGGCGCCGGTTGGGGGCGGGGTGGGGGGGGTGCCACCACGCACCCTACAACCCCTTGCGGACGCTGCCTTAAACCGGGGGCGGGGCGGGGTTTGGGGCGTCTTCCTTGCGTCTTCCTTACGTATCCTTTGCGTGGAGACGGGGTGCGGGCGGACGGGACGTTAACCTTGTGGGGCGAATCGAACTGTGCGGCTGACCTCAAGACCTTAGGTGCGCGTCTCAAATTCGACTCTTCCAAATGCTGTAGCGTACACTATAAGTTGTGGAGCAAAGAGGAGAGGGACCAATGGTTACCTTCGTCGAACGCCGCAAGCTCTACAAGAAGATTGAGGCGGCAAGATCATCAAAGGTTTTGCTGTTTGCAACTGGTGATAGGCCAGGAATGGAAGCGCAAATAGCTCCAGACTGCATCGACTTCTTTGTTGACCACCTCGACTCCATGTGGCCGGCGAAGAAGATAAGCCTTGTGCTTCACACTCGCGGCGGCGACACTGCCGCTGCATGGCAGTTAGTCAATCTTCTGAGAACTTTCTGCGACGACCTTGAAGTAATCGTCCCGTCCAAGGCGTTGAGCGCGGGGACGCTCATCTCACTTGGTGCGAACCGGATACTGATGACCAAGCAAGCGTCGCTCGGGCCAATCGATCCAAGCTTGAATGGCCCACTAAACCCGCTCGTTCCCGGTGGCGGCCCCAACCATCGCGCGCCCGTGAGTGTTGAAGCGGTCCAAGGTTTTCTCGACGTGGTGACTGAGCAACTAAAGGTTACCGACGCCTCAGCTCTCGCCACCGTTTGGAACAATCTAGCAGAGAAAATCCATCCCCTTGTCCTCGGCCAGATTTTTCGTTCTCGGTCACAGATCAGGACACTCGCCAAACGTCTGTTGGCCTATCAGAACGTCGAGGAAGAAAAGCGGGAAGCAATCATCTCGTTCTTGTGCAGTGACTCTGGCAGCCACGACCACACGATCAACCGACGGGAGGCGACTGCGATGGGTCTGGCAGTCGAGAAGCCGTCAGATGAGCTCTACACCATTTTGAAGGCGCTCCACGACAACGTGTCTGCTGCGATGAAGTTTCGTACGCCGTTCAGCCCTGACACCGAGCTTGCAGGTAAGGATCAAGAAAGGTATTCATGTTTCCGTGTACTCATCGAGAGCGTTGCTCACGGTAGTCATGCGTATGTGTCCGAGGGCGAGATAACCAAAATGCAAGTGCTTGCTCCGAACGGGATACCGCAAATTGCCATACAAGACGCTCGCAATTTTGAAGGATGGAAAAAGGTAGCATGAAATGAGACCCACTTACGAGGTGCTTCCTGCTGCGTATTCCTTTGGAAACGTTGGGAGAACTTGGCAGTCTTCCGCTTGCGAGAGCCTTCACTCTCCAACCGCGAGTCATCCGGGGTCCGTGGCCGACCTTAGCAGACAAGCCACTTTGGTGCTTCCAACCATGGTCTTGGAGGTCGTTGAGTATCCGCGCTAAGGCGGAGACTTGACTTCTTGACTGGCCGAATCAAGCATGTCGGGGTGCCTCTGCACCTCTGATCTGTTGTTTCTGCCCCTAATACCCCCACCCTCACTCCCCCTGCCAAGCCCGCGCCAGGTTCGAGAACCTAGTAAACCGCCCCTCGAACGCCAGTTCCACACTCCCGATCGGCCCGTGCCGCTGCTTGCCGATGATGACCTCGGCCTTGCCGTGGACCTTTTCCATGACGGCCTGCCAGGCAGCCATCTTGTCGAGCTCGTGGTCGCCGGGTTTTTCGCGTTCGCGGTAGTATTCGTCGCGGTAGACGAACATCACCACGTCGGCGTCCTGTTCGATGGAGCCGGATTCGCGCAGGTCCGAGAGCTGGGGGCGCTTGTCTTCGCGGTTTTCGACCTGGCGGGACAGTTGCGACAGGGCCACGACGGGGATGTTCAGTTCCTTGGCGATGGCTTTCAGGCCTTGGGTGATCTCGGACACTTCCTGCACGCGGTTTTCGCCGGTCTTGGAGGAACCGCGCAGGAGTTGCAGATAGTCGACGATGAGGACGTCGAGCCCTTGCGTGCGTTTCAGGCGGCGGGCGCGGGCGGCGATCTGGGCGATGGGGAGGGCCGGCGTGTCGTCGATGAAGAGGGGGCAGGATTCGAGCGCCTTGGCGGCCTCGACGAAGCGGCGGAATTCGCCCTCGGTCATGTCGCCGCGGCGGATCTGTTCGGAGGGGACTTCGGCGGCCTCGGACAGGATGCGGGCGGCGAGTTGTTCGGCGCTCATCTCGAGGCTGAAGAAGCCGACGACGCCGCCCTGGACGGTGCCGGTGGAGCCGTCGGGAAGCTGGCCGCGCCGGTGCGCCTTGGAGATGTTGAAGGCGATGTTGGTGGCGAGCGAGGTTTTCCCCATCGAGGGGCGACCGGCCAGGATCAGGAGGTCGGACGGGTGCAGGCCGCCCAGTTTCTTGTCGAGGTCGGCGAGGCCGGTGGAGATGCCGGCCAGGCCGCCGTCGCGCTGGTAGGCGGCGTTGGCCATGTTGACGGCGTCGGTCACGGCCCTGAGGAAGGACTGGAAGCCGCGTTCGGCATGGCCCTGTTCGCCCAGGGCATAGAGGCGCTGCTCGGCCTCGGTGATCTGTTCGCGGGGTTCGGAGTCGACGTCGACCTTGGCCGCCTTGGCACTGATGTCGCGGCCGAGGCCGATCAGTTCGCGGCGCACGGCCAGGTCATAGATCATGCGGGCATAGTCGCGCGCGGCATAGGCGCTGATCGCGGCCCCTGCGAGGCGGGCGAGGTAGGCGGGGCCGCCCAGTTCCTTGAGCCCCGGGTCATCCTCGAGAAAGGGTTTGAGGGTGACGGGCGAGGCCAGCGCGTTCTTGACGATCCGGGCGGTGGCGATCTCGTAGATGCGCTGGTGGACGGGGTCGTAGAAATGGGCGGGTTTGACCAGCGACGAGATGCGGTCGTAGACATCGTTGTTGGTCAGGATCGCGCCCAGAAGCTGCTGTTCGGCCTCGATGTTGTGGGGCAGCGTGTCGGCGTCCTGCACGGGGGGAAGGGGCCGCAGTTGGGCGATCTCGTTCATCTCTGCCTCATCCGGTTGTCGGGTACCCGCGACGTGGGCGCGCGGGTTTGTCGTGGCGTCCCCGCTATGCCGACATTCATGCCGGTGTCGCAACTCTGATAGAATCGGGGACAAGTCGCAGGGACAAGTGTGAGGATAACTTGGATCGGGACGCGGCGCTACCAGATGTGGGGGTTTGTGCGCCTGGCGGTGCCAGATGTGAGCGGGCCGAATCGGCGGCTGCGGGGGATGTCCCCAGGGGGCGCGGCTGCTGTTGACGCAGGGTCAAGGGGTGCGGCGGGCGTCCTGCCAGGCGCGGGGGGCGTCGAGGAAACGCTCGACCTCGGCGAGGGTGGCATCGTCGAAGGCCGCGCTGTCGCGGGCGGCGGCGAGGACATCGCGCCAGGTGCAGAGCGCGTGCAGGGTCAGGCCGTGGGCGGCCAGGGTGGGGACGGTTTCGGGGAAGATGCCGTAGCTGAAGATGACGGCGGTGTGGGCGCAGGTGGCCCCGGTGTCGCGGATCGCATCCACGAAGGACAGCTTGGAGCCGCCGTCGGTGGTCAGGTCCTCGACCAAGAGCACGCGGTCGCCGTCCGCCATCGGGCCTTCGATGCGGGCGTTGCGGCCGTAGCCTTTCGGTTTCTTGCGGACATAGGCCATCGGCAGGGCCAGGCGTTCGGCGACGAGGGCGGCGAAGGGGATGCCTGCGGTCTCGCCGCCCGCGATGATGTCGAACGCCTCGGGGCCCGCGGCGCGGAGGACGGTGGCGGTCAGGAAGTCCATCAGCATCGACCGCAGGCGGGGAAAGCCGATGATGCGGCGGCAGTCGATGTAGGTGGGGGACGGCAGGCCGCTGGCCAGGGTGAAGGGGGTGGCGGCGTTGAAATGGACCGCCTGGATGTCCAGGAGCGCGCGGGCGGTCAGGCGGGCGATCTCGTCGCGCGGGGGGAAGGTGGCGGGCAGCATGGAACCTCAGGGGGTGACGTGCCAGTGCACGGGATGGCCGGGGTCGAAGACGGTGACGGGGCCCGCGCCGGTGTCGAGCTTGGGCGGCCAGGTGGCGGGGGCACCACGGGTGAGCGTGAGGGTGCCGTCGTTCGGGGGAAGGCGGTAGAAGGCGGCCCCGTGCAGGCTGGTGAAGCCTTCGAGCCAGTCGAGCGCACCTTCGTCGTCGAAGACCTGGGCGAGGATGGGCATGGTGTTCGTGGCGGTGAAACAGCCGGCGCAGCCGCAGGCGTGTTCCTTGAGGGCGTCGATGTGGGGCGCGCTGTCGGTGCCGAGGAAGAAGCAGGCCTCGCCCGCCGTCGCGGCGGCGCGCAAGGCAAGGCGGTGGTGTTCGCGCTTGGCCACCGGCAGGCAATAGTAGTGGGGGCGGATGCCGCCCGCCAGGATGTGGTTGCGGTTCAGGATCAGGTGGTGGGTGGTGATCGTGCCCGCCATGTCGGGGCCTGCGCTGCGGACATAGTCCAGCCCCTCGGCGGTCGTCACATGTTCCAGCACCACGCGCAGGCCGGGGGTGCGGCGGCGGAGGGGGGCGAGGACGCGGTCGAGGAACACCGCCTCGCGGTCGAAGATGTCGGTGGCGGGGTCGGTCACCTCGCCATGGACGCAGAGCGGCAGGCCGATGTCGGACATGCGGTCGAGCACGGGCTGGACGGCGGCGAAGTCGTGCACGCCGGCGTGGGAATTGGTGGTGGCCCCGGCGGGATAGAGCTTGACCGCGTGGACAAGGCCAGAGGCTGCGGCCTGCGCCACATCCTCGGGGTCGGTGGTTTCGGTCAGGTACAGCGTCATCAGGGGCCGGAACGCCGCACCCTTTGGCAGCAGGGCAAGGATGCGGTCGCGGTAAGCGCGGGCCTGATCTGCGGTCACGACCGGCGGCACGAGGTTCGGCATGACCAGTGCGCGGGCGAAATGGCGGGCCGTCTCGGGCAGGACGGCGGCCAGCATCGCGCCGTCGCGCAGGTGCAGGTGCATGTCGTCGGGGCGGCGGATCGTCAGGCGGTCGGTCATGGGGTTGCGGGGTAGCGCAAGGCGGTCGCGCTTTCCAGCGGAAAGCGGCCCCAGGCGGAACCGTTGCAGGGGGGCTGTCTGCCCCCCTCGTCGCTGACGCTCCTCACCCCCCGAGGATACTTGGGGACAGAAAAAGCCACCGCCTGAAAGAGGTTTGCGCTTTTTCTGTCCTCAAGTATCCGCAGGGGGAGCCGAAGGCGGGGGGCGGCAGCCCCCCTGCGGCGGTGCCGCGTGGGCGAGGGTGTCGGCCAAGTGCGGCGTTGACCCCCTGCCCTGCGCCGGGGCATGGTCCGCCTCGATTCTGGGGGGTCGCGCAATGGACGACAAGGCATCCGATCACGCCGAGGAGGCGGGGCCTTTCGGGCGGCCGATCTTCGAGGACCCCTCGATGCGCGCCCTGTCACGGGTGGGCGTGGTCGATGTGGGGTCGAACTCGATCCGCATGGTGGTGTTCGACGGGGCGGCGCGATCCCCTGCCTATTTCTACAACGAAAAACTGATGGCGGGTCTGGGCCAGGGGCTGGCGCAGACCGGATACCTGAACCCGCGCGGCAAGGAGCGGGCGTTCGTGGCGCTGCGCCGCTTTGCGTTGCTGGCCAAGGGGATGGAGGTCAACTCGATGACCTGCGTGGCCACCGCCGCCGTGCGCGAGGCGGTCGACGGCCCGGCCTTTCAGGCGCAGGTCGAGGCCGAGACGGGGCTGCGCCTGTGGGTCATCTCGGGCGACGAAGAGGCGCGGCTGTCGGCGCAGGGCGTGCTGCTGGGCTGGCCGGATGCCAAGGGGATCGTCTGCGACATCGGCGGCAACTCGATGGAACTGGCCAAGATCGGCGGGGGCCGCGTGGGCCGGCGGCTGTCGACGCCGCTGGGGCCGTTCCGGGTGCAGCAGGTCGAGGGCGGGGCGGCCAAGCGCCGGGCGCATATCCAGAATGTGCTGCGCGCCGCCGCCGGCGACCTGAAACCCGAGGGCGACCGCATCTATCTGGTGGGCGGGTCGTGGCGGGTGATCGCACGGCTGGACATGGAGCGGCGGGCCTATCCGCTGACCGTGCTGCACGAGTACCGGATGACGCCGAAATCGGTGCTGGACACCATCGACTGGATCGGCGCGCACGACCTGACCCTGCTGCGCGCGCGCACCGGGACCGGGGCCGAGCGGATGGAACTGGTGCCCCTTGCCTGCGAGGTGCTGCGCGAGGTGGTCGGCATCTTCCGCCCGCGCGAGATCGACGTGTCGTCCTATGGCATCCGCGAGGGCATCCTGTTCGAGCAGATGCCCGAACGCCTGCGCGCGCGCGACCCGCTGGTCGAGGCGGCGCGGATGGCCGAGTACACGTCGGCGCGGATGCCGGGGTTCGGGAAAAAGCTGTTCGCGTTCCTGTCGCCGCTGTTCAAGGGGGCGAACGAAGAGCGGCTGCGCCTGATCCGGGCGGCCTGCCATCTGCACGACACGACCTGGCGGGCGCATCCCGACTATCGCGCCGAGGTCTGTTTCGACAATGCGACGCGGGCGAACCTGGGGGGGCTGGACCATCCGGGCCGCGTGTTCCTGGGGCTGGCGCTGTTGCACCGCTACAAGAATTCGCGGTCGGGGTCGCGGCTGGAGCCGCTGTTCCACCTGCTGGGTGACGAGGACATCCAGGACGCCGAGGTGCTGGGCAAGGCGATGCGGTTCGGCGCGATGTTTGCCACCGCCGATCCGGCGGCCGCCGGTGAACTGGTGTGGCGGCCGAAGAAGCGCGAACTGGAACTGGTGCTGACCGACCTGGGCCACGGCCTGTTCGGCGAGGTCGCCGAGGCCCGCTTTGCAGCCCTTGCCGTGGCGCTGCGGGCGGTGCCGGTGGTCAGCCGGTCGGGGGCGGGCCATGCGTTGGCGGATTGACCATCTGGCGGTGAGTGCGGCGTCGCTGGACGAGGGGGCGGCCTGGGTGGAGGCGACCCTGGGTGTTGCGCTGTCGCCGGGGGGAGCCCATGCGCTGATGGGCACGCACAACCGGCTCTTGGGGATGGGCGATCTGTACCTGGAGGTGATCGCGGTCGATCCGGCGGCGGCGGCCCCGGGGCGGCCGCGCTGGTTCGGGCTGGACGGGTTTGGGGGGGGACCGCGGCTGACCAACTGGGTGGCGGCCTGCGATGACCTGGACGCCGGGCTGGCGGCGGCCCCGGTGGGCGCGGGACGGGCGACCGATCTGGTGCGGGGGGATCTGCGCTGGCGGATGGGCGTGCCGGACGACGGGCGGCTGCCGTTCGGCGATGCCTATCCGGCGTTGATCCAATGGCGGGGAGACGGCCATCCGGTGCAGCGGTTGCCCGACGTCGGGGTGCGGCTGCGGCGGCTGGTGCTGGTGCATCCGCAGGCCGAGGCGCTGCGCGCGGCGCTGGCACCGGTGGAGGATGCGCGGCTGGTGGTCGAGGCAGGGGCGGCAAAGGGGATGCAGGCGGAGGTCGAGACGCCAGGCGGGATGCGGGTGATCGGGGGATAAGCTGGCGCGCGATGTCGGCAATCACAAGCACCCGTTCGGGTGCCCGAACCACCACGCCACCCGCCACAGGTTTGCCCAGGCGCACGACTTGGCCTAGGATGTCGCGAGAGGATGCTGATCGCCATGACGGGACGCCTGCCATCCGAGGCTCTGCAAGATGGACGCGCGGTGATTCGCGCTTTTGCCGCGCGGCATCGCACGGTCAATCCCAGGGCCTTTGGCTCGGTCCTGTCCGGAGATGACAGCGCCGAGAGCGATCTGGACCTGCTGGTCGACCCCTTGCCGGAGACCACGCTGTTCGACCTTGGCGACCTTCAGCAGGCCCTTGAGGCGGCGCTGGGGGTGCGGGTGGACGTTCGGACGCCGATGGACCTGCCGCCCGAAATCCGGGCAAGGGTCCTGCGTCGGGCCATTCCGGTGTGAATGGCGAAGACCGCCTTGCGGAGTATCTGCGGCAGATGCGGCAGGCCGCTGTGGACGCGCTGGGCTTTGCCGACGGCATGCACCTGGCTGAGTTCCTGACCGACCTGCGGACGCAACGGGCGGTCGTCATGTGCCTGATGATCGTCGGCGAGGCCGCAAACCGGGTGATGGCCGACCATCCCGCCTTTGCCGACGCGCAGCCGGGCATTCCTTGGCGGGCGATCAGGGGCATGCGCAACCGTATCGCCCATGGCTATTTCGACATCGACCTTGCCGTGGTCTGGCAGACGGTTCAGCCGGAACTTCCACCACTGGTGGCGCAGTTGGACGAAGGGCGCGACTGACGCCTCTGCCCGACCGGATCGCCCGGTCCAAGCCGCAGAATTCCCTCTGACATCGGCGGAAATCCCCGCTATGCTGCGCCCGCACCATGACAGGGATTCCCCGGCCGAAACATCATGTCGATCTGGACACGCATCAGCGAGGCCCTGGCGGCGCTTGGGCGGGGTGAGGGGCTTGTCGCCCTGTTCGACCGGCTGCGCGGGGTGCGCCCCGCCACGCCCGAACGCTCGGTCGCGTTCACCATCGCGGTGCTGGCGCTTGGGGCCAAGATGGCCAAGGCCGACGGGCAGGTGACCAAGGACGAGGTGGCCGCCTTCCGGCGCATCTTCGTGATCGAGCCCGAGGAAGAGGCGAACGCGGCGCAGGTGTTCAACCTGGCGCGGCAGGACGTGGCTGGGTTCGACGCCTATGCCCGCAAGATCCGCGCGATGTTCGGCGACAAGGACGACGAGACGCTGAAGGACGTGCTGGAGGGGCTGTTCAGCGTGGCCATGGCCGACGGGGCCTATCACGCGCAGGAGGATGCCTATCTGGCCGAGGTGGCCCGCATCTTCGGGCTGGAACCGGCCTGCTACCAGGCGATCCGCGCGCGCTATGTCGAGGGCGCGCCGCGCGATCCCTATGACGTGCTGGGCGTGTCGGCCTTTGCCCCCATCGACCAGGTGCGCAGCGCCTGGAAGGCCGCCGTTCTGGACACCCATCCCGACCGGCTGATGGCGCGGGGGGTTCCGCCCGAGGCGGTCAAGCTGGCCGAGCGGCGGCTGGCCGCGATCAACGCGGCCTGGGACGAGATCAATGCCAAGCGGGCGGCCTGACCGGCTGCGGCTGGCGACGTGGAACGTCGAATGGTTCAATGCGCTGTTCGATGACGCAGGCCGCCCCTGGCGCGACGGGCAAAGGGCCGGGCGGCACGGGGTGACGCGGGCACAGCAGCTGGACGCCATCGCGGTGGCAATGCGGGCGCTGGACGCCGATGGCGTGATGGTGATCGAGGCCCCCGACACGCGGGGTCCGCGCCAGACGGTGCGGGCGCTGGAGCGGTTTGCCGCCGAGGCGGGCCTGCGCACGGGGCGGGCGCTGATCGGGTTCCCGTCCGAGACGGATCAGGAGATCGCGTTCCTGTACGACGCGGGCCGCCTGGCCGTGCGCCACGATCCGCAAGCGACCGGCACCGTGCCCCGGTTCGACGGCGCGTTCCACTATGACCTGGACACGGATGCCGCGCCCGAGGTGATCCGCTTTCCCAAGCCACCGCTGGAACTGGCGGTCACGGCAGGGGACCGGGTGCTGCGCCTGATCGGGGTGCATGCGAAATCGAAGGCCCCCTACGGCGCGCGAAACCGGGACGAGGCGATGCGGATCGGCATCGCCAACCGGCGCAAGCAATTGGCACAGTGCCTGTGGCTGCGGGCGCGGGCGGTCGCGCATCTGGCCGCCGGAGACGACCTGATCGTGATGGGCGACCTGAATGACGGGCCGGGGCTGGACGAATTCGAGCGGCTGTTCGGGCATTCGGGGGTCGAGGTGGTGCTGGGGGCCGGGGCCGAGCCGCCCCTGCGCCTGCACGATCCCCATGCCGCGATGGCCCTGGCGCAGAAGGTGGGGGTCGCGCCCACGACGGCGCGGTTCTTTCTGCGCGACGCCGGGGGTGGGCGGTTCTTCGAGGCGCTTCTGGATTTCATCATGGTGTCGCCGGGGCTGGCCGCCCGCGCGCCGGTCTGGCGCATCTGGCATCCCCTGAACGACCCGGCGATTTCCCGCGTGCCGGACCTGCATCAGGCGCTGATGACGGCGTCGGACCACTTTCCGGTGACACTGGACATCCCCATATGAGATGTTGACCGGAACCCCAAAGGACCGCTGCCATGCGCCCGATGCTGCTGATCGCGCCCGCCTGCCTGATGCTGACCCTGGCCCCCATCCGCGCGCAGGAAGCCACGCCACCCGACGACGGGTTCGGTCGCCGCCTGATCGAGGAGGGGGCCGAGATGCTGCTGCGCGGCCTGATGTCCGAGGCCGAGCCGATGCTGGACGAGATGGGCCAGGCCTTCCGCGAGATCGAGCCCCGGCTGCGCACGATGGGGCCGCAGCTGAAGCTGCTGGTCGAACTGATGGGCGACGGCGAGAACTACGACGCGCCCGAGCGGATGCCGAACGGCGACATCCTGATCCGGCGCAGGGCCGGTGCGCCGCCTGCGCCCGCGCTGCCCGACCTGCCGCTGCCCCTGCCCCGCCAGCCCGAGACGGGGCGGCTGATCCCGGAGGGCGAGATCGAATTGTAGGGCAGTGTGCGGGCCCTGGAAGGGAAGCGGGCACAAGATCATAGGAGCGCGCGCTGGTCCGTGGTATCGTTTCTTGCGTCGGCTTTCCGCCGCTCCACCAAACCGCATTTGATCCAGGGAGTTTTCGTTGATGGCCATGAAAAAGAAAGACAAAGGGGCCGATCTGGAAGGAGCGGCGAAATCCGTCGAAAAGTTCCTTCGGGATGCCGGGGAAGCCATCAAGCTTCTGTCCTCCAAGGAGGTCGCCGCAAAGGTGGGCGATGACCTTGTCAAACGGCTTGTCAAACTGACCGACAAGTTCGAGGCGGCGGCGAAAAAGGCGAAGCTGGATGCGGACAGCGATCCCGAGGAGGCGGCAAAACAGATTGATGCCCTCTTGTCGGTGCTGGGCGAATTCGGCGACGTGGACAAGCGGCTGAAAAAGACGGTCAACAGCCTGGGGCGCGACGCCAAGGACGTGGCAAACGCGTTGACCCGCGTGTCGAACGGGATAACAGGATGCGAGCGGACCCTGTCGGATGTTCAGAGCGACCTGAAGGATTCCCTCTGACGACCCGGGCGATGCGCGGAAGAACCGGCCGTCAGCCCCCCATCAGGCGGGGGTCGAAGGGATAGCGCGTCAGGTTCTCGCAGCCCGTGTCGGTGATCAGCACCTGGTCCTCCAGCTTGATCGAGAATTGGCCCCCCTCGGGCGACACCAGCGCCTCGGCACAGAGCACCATGCCGGGTTCGAGGACGGCGTCGAAGGCCCCCTCGGTCCAGCCGTCGGGGTAGGTCACATAGGGCCATTCGTCGCAAAGCCCGACGCCGTGCATCTTGCAGGAATACTTCTGCTGCCAGTACTGCGCGTCCAGCTGGTGGCCGCCGTGGACAAGTTCGCGGATCGACACGCCCGGTTTCAGGCGCGCCTGATGGTCGCGGATGTGGTCCAGCGCATGGGCAAACGCGCTGACCATCGCGTTCGTGGGCCGCGCGTCGCCGACCCACCAGGTGCGGCTGATGTCGATGCAGAAGCCATAGGCGCCGATCAGGTCGGTGTCGAAGGCCACGATTTCATTGTTCTGCACGATGCGCGGGCCGCATTCCTGGAACCACGGGTTGGTGCGGGGGCCGCTGGCCAGAAGCCGCGTCTCGATCCACTCGCCGCCGCGCCGGATGTTGGCAGCGTGCAGTTCGGCCCAGATCGCATCCTCGCTGACGCCGCCCCGTGGCACGTTTTCCCGCGTGAACGCCTCCATCCCGGCGATGCCCGCCTCGCAGGCGTGGTGGGCGCAGCGCATGGCGCGGATTTCGTCGGGGGTCTTGATGGCGCGGGTGCGTTCGGTGACCTCTTCGCCCTCCATCACCTCGAACCCGGCGGCCTCCAGCGCGCGCAAGCCGTGGACCATGATCTTGTCGACGGCGAGGCGGCGGTTCGCGCCGCAGTGTTCGCGGACCACCTCGTCGACCTGGGCGGCAAAGGCCGCGGCGGCGGCCTGCCCCCGGTCGCCGGTCGAGTTGTAAAAGAAGGTGGCCCCCGAGCGCAGTTCGCGCACCAGGGGGTTGAAGGTCACGAGGAAGGGCGAATTCCTGTATTCCCACATCACCATATGCCCGTCGGCGCACAACAGGCAGGCGCGGAAGGGGTTGTGGGTGTTCCACAGCTGCATGTTGGTGGTGTCGGTGGCGTAGCGGATGTTCAGGGGGTCGAACATCAGCAAGGCGGCATAGTCGCGCGCGACCAGACCTTGCGTCAGCCGCGCCCAGCGGTCGTGCCGCATGCGGGCCAGATCGGGCAGGGCAAGGCCCGCCGCCTGCCATTCGGAAAAGGCCAGTTGCGTGGGGCCGATCTCGACCCGGTCGTTGTCGTTCGGGCTGCCGTCGCCCAGCGTGCTGCCACGGGTCGGGTCGATCTTGCGGCGGATCGTCGGGTTCATCGTTCGCTCCGGTTTGCGGGCAGGGTGCGGGGCGTGGGTTGGCTGCGCGCGTGTGGCGGCGACACGCGCGTGTCGCAAACGGGGGGCGCTCATCGCTCCCTGACGGGTGCTCTTCGCTGGCGCGGCCTGCGCGATGAGGCCCGTCAGGGCCGATGAGCGGCTGGAAGCCTGCGTCGCGGAATGCTAGCACCCGGCCCCATGACCGTGCTGCACCCTGCCCTGCCCTTTGCCCCCTGGGCCGACCCGCGCACGCGGCGGCTGCCGGGGGTTCTGCCGCTGGACATGGACGACTGGCTGCAGGTGGATGCGGCCTATGCCGGGCAGATGGGCTTGCGCGATGCGCTGATCGCCGAGCGGCCGGGCGCGGTGCATGCGGTGATGCCCGAGGCCGAGGCGGCGGCGGCGGAGTTGCACGACATGGTGCTGCCGCGCCTGGCCGGACTGGGGTTCGCGGCGGTGCCGGGGGGCTGGCGCAGGCCGGACGGGGTGGAGGTTGCGGACGGCGATGCGCCCCTGCTGGGGCTGGGGCGGCTCTTGCAACAGGATTTCTGCCTGATGCAGGCGGGACCGGACGGCGCGCATGTGCTGACCGGCGCGATCCTGTGCTTTCCGGCGGGGTGGACACTGGCCGAAAAGCTGGGCCGCCCGATGCTGCGCATCCACCGGCCCGTGGCACCCTACACCGATGACGTCGGCAGGCGGGTGCAGCGGCTGCTGGATGCGGTGCGCCCCGACGCCCCCCTGTGGCGGGCCAATGCCAACCATTCCCGCGCACCCCTGTTCAACCCCCAGCCCGAGGCGCAGGACCGCACGGCACCGCGCCAGGCCTATCCCAACATCCGGTCGGAACGGCAATGCCTGGTCCGGCTGCCGGTGACGCGGGCGGTGGTGTTCTCGATCCACACCTATCTGGTGCGGCGCGCCGACCTGACGCCCGAGCAGGCGGCGGCGCTGGAGGCGCATCCGCTGCACGATCCAGCGTCGGCGTGATCGCCGGGTTCAGGGGACCAGGCGCAGGTCCTCGCCCTTGGCGACGGCGAAGGCGGCCTTGGCCATGCCTGCGGGGTAGACCAGTCCGACGGTCGCGAAACCCATCATCCTGCCGCCGAACTTGAACAGCGGGCCGCGCGGCGTGGGTTCGGCGGGGGCCAGTTCGGGCAGGACACCGGCCCCGGTCGGCGGCGGCGGCGCGGCAGGGGCCTTGCGCAGGGGATGCACGGGTTCGACGACCGACGTGGCCATCAGGGTGCGGATCGCCTCGAGCGTGTCGCGGTCGCCTGCGGCACCGACCGGTGCTGCAGGCAGCGGCGCGGGCCTTTTGGGACGGTGCGCCAGGGGCGGCACGGTCGCGATGGCGGGTTCCGGCGCGGCGGCGACGACCGGCGCGGGGGCAGGTGCTGCGGGCCCGTCGGCCCAACCGCGAAAGGCCATCGGCTCGACCGGGCCCAGGCCGCGCGCGGCTTCGGCGGCAAGGCGGGTCATCGCGGCGCTGTCCTGCAGGCGACGACCGGTGGCGACATGTCCGGGCAGCCATTGGCCGGTCTTGCCCAGACGCGCCGGGGGAATGCGCAGGGTGCCATCCTCGACCCGGATGCCCAGACGATCCAGCCGCCCGGCCAGCCCGGTCAGAAGCGGCGCGGCAAGGGCCCGGCTGTTGCCGGTCGCGACACGCAGGAAGGCGCGCGCATCGAACGCGGGGCGTTGCCGCCCCCCGGCCCAGATGCGAGGCTTGTCGCCGTCGGCCTTGGTGCCGGTCGATCCCGGCTCGGATGAAAACATGGACATGGCCCGCAGGACCCTCACTTGCCTGCGATCATGAAAGCCAGCGAAAGGTGGCAAGAGCGTGGCAGGGCGCGGGTCTATTCGGCAACCGGCGGAAACAGGCCGGGGCGACTGTTCGCGGATGCGAAAGAGCCGCACCTTCCGGTGCGGCCCCCGGCCTGCAACCCCCTGGGGGATCAGCAGGAATAGTACATCTGGTACTCGATCGGGTGGGGCGTGTGTTCGTAGGCGTAGACCTCTTCCCACTTCAGCGCCATGTAGCCCTCGAGCTGGTCCTTGGTGAACACGTCACCGGAAACATCTCTGAAGCAGAACTTCGATGTTCAGGGCATAGTGTGCGCAAATGTTCTTTACTTGCGCCTTTTTTGGACAATGATGCCCCAGGCCGAAACGGGAGGAAACCTTGTCGATCTTGAAAGCGCTTTCTGTCATTGCAATGATGAATGTGATCGTTCCGGTCGCATTGGCCCAGGACCTGCCGCCACCGGTAGAGTTGCAAGGCAGCGTCGCGACTGCCTTGCCCGGCTACTGGAAAGTCACGGCGTTCAGGATCATCGCCACCAGCGATTTGGGCGATGCCGCACAGCCCCGGCGCGTTGTCCGATTCGAGGCCGATGCGGTGCCCTCTGTCCCCCTGTTTGCCGAGGCAAGCGTCGAGGGGCCATATATGATGGTCGTGCCGACGGTGGCGGCAGAGGGGGTGCGCACGCTTTATGGCACGCTCGACCTGACCTATCGCGCCGGCAAGTGGTCAGGGCCCGCCGTGATCGAGAACCCGGTGACCGGGCTGGGGCAGCCGCTGTCGCTGTTCACCGCGCCGACGCTGGAGCTGGGATCGGACGAGGCCGCGGCCAGGCTGGCCGCCCTGCGCGACCAGTCGGTCGGGGCCGCGGCGGCCGCCCTCGAGCGCGAGATGTCGCAGAAGCGGGCGGCGCATGCGGCGGCGCTGGCGGCGCTTGAGGCCGAGAATGCGCGGGCGCTCGAGGAACTGCGCGTCCGCCACGCAGGACTTCTCGCCACCGCGACGGAAAAGACGAACAAGGGTCTCGAAGTCATCCAGACGAAGTCGCAGACCGACCTTGCGAAGATTGTCGAGAGCACCGCCCCCCTGATCGCCGAGGCGAAGACCGAGCGCGAACGCCTGCTGGCGGCCGAGCGCGAGGCGGCGGCGGCGGCGCTGCGCGAGGCGCGCGAGGCAGCTTCCCGCGAGCTGGACACGCTGGCCGCCGACCATGCGCGCACGCGTGGCGCGCTGATTGCCACGCAGACCCAGGAGCTTGCCGAGATCGAGACCGGCCTTGCGCTGGAACGGCGCAGTCTGGAGCGGCAATTGGAGAATGCGCAGGAGGTCATTGCGCTGCAGAAGGACCTCGCGGCGGCGCTGACGGCGCGCGATCTGGGGGCAGGGCCGCTGTTCGAGATTTTCGAGGCGGCGCGGCGGCAGAAGGTGGAGTTCCTGGCGCGGATTCCGAAGGAATGGCGCGGGACGATGGATTGTGCGGATACGGGGGGGAAGGGATTGTTGCAAAGCAGCCGGATCGTTACGCTAGCGGTCGAGGGTGTTTCGCCAGAGGGAATGCAGGTTATCTTTGGCGGACCGGGCTTTCGTGATGATAGAGCCATGTTCATGATATCGGACAAGGGTTTTGCGTTTCCCATAGCGCTTCGCGCAACGATGCACCGCGACGGAATGATCGAGGCCAACGAATTCGACGTCCTGATCCACCAAGACGGACAGATGCTTAGCGAGATCGTCGGCGACCGTGATGTGAACGGAGTGCAGGTAAACGTCACGTGCCGGATGAGGCTATCGAGTTGATCGCTGGCAGTATGTCGCAGCGTTTACGCTTCAGAACGGGGCACCCGATGGCCGCAGCGCTTGGCCTGTGCCTTGCCTTGGCCGCCTCGACCGCATCACATGCGAACGAGACAGCGCTGCTGGCCGAGGCTGTCGCGCTGTACAAGGGCGACCGGACGACGCTGGAGGGGGCCAGGGCGATCCGCGACATCCTTGACCGGATCGTGGCCGACCATCCCGCGACCACTCTCGCGGCCGATGTCCTGTTCGGCAATCCCGTGGGCGGGATCGACGTGGCGGTGATCGACCGGCGGCTGCGCGAGGCGCGCAAGGCCCGTCAAGCAGCGCTGACGGTACTGGCAGCCTCCGCCGCCGCCCCGGCCCCCGCCGCACCGGACACATCCGCAGCCCTTGAGGCTCCGCCGCCGCAGGTTGGCCCTGCGTCGTCCGACGTCGCAAACCCGCCTCCCGTGATCGGCAGCGCAGGCGACGTCGCAGCCCCCCTTGCCCCGGCGACCGAACTGTCCGAAGCGGCCATGGCGCTGGACAAGCAAGCCATCCGCGACATCCAGGCTCGGCTGCTGGTTCTGGGCTTCGACCCGAACGGGATCGACGGAGAGGCCGGGCGGGGAACGCGGGCGGCGATTTCAGCGTGGCAAGAGTCTGTTGCGCTTCCGGTCACCGGCTTCATCGACGTGGCGCAGCGCCAGCGGCTGACGTCTGCATCGCAGAGGGCGCTGTCGGAATGGCTTGCGCTTCCGGAAAACCAGAAGCTTTACAACCCGCCCCCACCCGTTCCGCTGAGCGCCGAAAGCGTAAGCGGCGACTGGACCTTCGCAACGTCCTGCGGATCCAAGAGCCGCTTCCCTGGCCGCAAGATGAGCGGAGCAATGCGTATCCAGCTTGCCGCCGATGGTTCGTTTTCAGGACCGGTCCGGAATTCGCAGGGGTTCGAGGGAACGATCAGCGGGCAATTGAGGGGCCGTTCCGTCGAGGGGCGGATCGAAATGGGAATCCTTGTCGGAAATCCGCGATTCACGGGCCGCGTAAGGGATGACTCGCTGACAATCGTGGGGCGCGACTCGAACGGTTGCAGCCTCACGGTGCGAAAAGGCTGATCGGAAGGCGCTTCGCCCTTGGTGGACGGCAGCTTCTCGAAGGAGGCTGGTGGCAGCCCCACGGCCGCCCCCAGCAAACTGTAATCTGCCCGATCAGCAGGAATAGTACATCTGGTACTCGATCGGGTGCGGCGTGTGTTCGTAGGCGTAGACCTCTTCCCACTTCAGCGCCATGTAGCCCTCGAGCTGGTCCTTGGTGAAGACGTCGCCCGCGAGCAGGAAATCGTGGTCCTTCTCCAGCTCTTCCAGCGCCTCGCGCAAGCTGCCGCAGACGGTGGGGATCGCCGCCAGTTCCTCGGGCGGAAGATCGTAGAGGTCCTTGTCGGACGCCGGGCCGGGGTCGATCTTGTTCTTGATGCCGTCAAGGCCGGCCATCAAGAGCGCGGCAAAGCACAGATAGGGGTTGGCCGAGGGATCGGGGAAGCGGGCCTCGACACGCTTGGCTTTCGGCGATTCGGTCCACGGAATCCGCACACAACCGCTGCGGTTGCGGGCGGAATAGGCGCGCAGGACCGGGGCCTCGAAGCCGGGGATCAGTCGCTTGTAGCTGTTGGTGCCGGGGTTCGTCAGCGCGTTCAGGGCCTTGGCGTGCTTCAGGATGCCGCCGATGAACCACAGGGCCTCCTGCGACAGGTCGGCATACTTGTCGCCCGCGAACAGCGGCTTGCCGCCCTTCCAGATCGACATGTTGACGTGCATGCCCGACCCGTTGTCGCCCTTCATCGGTTTCGGCATGAAGGTCACGGTCTTGCCATAGGCGTGGGCCACGTTGTGGATGACGTACTTGTACTTCTGGATGTTGTCGGCCTGGCCCGTGAGGCTGCCGAACACCAGGCCCAGTTCGTGCTGGCAGGTCGCGACCTCGTGGTGGTGCTTGTCCACCTTCATGCCCATCCGCTTCATCGTCGACAGCATCTCGCCGCGCAGATCCTGCGCCTCGTCGACCGGGTTCACCGGGAAGTAGCCGCCCTTGTGGGGCGCGATATGGCCGTAGTTGCCGCCCTCGACCACGCGGTCGGTGTTCCAGGCGGCGGCGTCGGCGTCGATCTCGTAGGCCACCTTGCGCGGCGTCACCGAATAGCGGACGTCGTCGAAGATGAAAAACTCGGCCTCGGGGCCGCAGTAGAAGTCATCGCCGATGCCCGAGGATTTCAGATAGGCCTCGGCCTTCAACGCGGTCTGGCGCGGGCAGCGGGAATAGGCCTCGCCGGTATCCGGCTCGACCACGTTGCAATGCACGCACATGGTCTTTTCGGCATAGAACGGGTCGATGTAGACCGACGACGGATCGGGGATCAGCTTCATGTCCGACTGGTCGATCGACTTCCATCCGGCGATGGACGATCCGTCGAACATGAAGCCGTCTTCCCAGAAATCCTCGTCCACCAGATCGGCGATCAGGGTGACGTGCTGCAGCTTGCCCTTGGGGTCGGTGAAGCGGATGTCGACATATTCGACCTCCTCGTCCTTCATCAGTTTCAGGGCGTCCTTGACCTTGCTCATGCGGGTTTCCCTCTTGTCGCGTGTTCGTGTGGTTCGGCCTGGATCAGACCGCGTCGTCGCCGGTTTCGCCGGTGCGGATGCGGATCGCCTGTTCGACGGGGTAGACAAAGATCTTGCCGTCGCCGATCTTGTCGGTGCGGGCGGCGGCCACGATGGCCTGCACGGCCGCCTCGACCATGTCGTCGGCCAGGACGATCTCGATCTTCACCTTGGGCAGGAAATCGACGACGTATTCGGCCCCGCGGTACAGTTCGGTATGGCCCTTCTGGCGGCCGAAGCCCTTGACTTCCGCGACGGTCAGGCCCTGGATTCCGGCCTCTTGCAGGGCCTCTTTGACCTCGTCCAGCTTGAAGGGCTTGATGATCGCCTCGATCTTCTTCATGGGCCGACTCTCCGGGGTTTGGCGCGTTCCTTGGGCGACACACCATGCCAGTCGGGAGGGAACAATCGGTCAGGGGGGCGGGGCAAGGGGGGCGTTCGGGAATCGCGGCAGGTTGCCTGTTTTTTGGGCGATGCGGTGACAGGTCGGGCAGTTTGCGAACGGATGGGGCAGCGGCATGACGGAACTCCTCACATCTGCCCAAATGCGCGCCATCGAGGCGGCGGCGATTGCCAGCGGTGCGGTGACCGGGCTGGAGTTGATGGAGCGGGCCGGGGCGGGCGTTGTGGCGGCGGTGCTGGAGGAATGGCCCTCGCTGGCCGACGGGCTGCATCGGGCGGTGGTGCTGTGCGGGCCGGGGGGGAACGGCGGCGACGGCTTCGTGGTGGCGCGGTTGCTGCGGGAGCGGGGGTGGGAGGTGGAGGTGTTCCTCTACGGCGACCCCGCCCGGATGCCGCCGGATGCGCGGGTGAATTATGAGCGGTGGGTGGGGATGGGGGAGGTGGGCACCTGCGAGTCCCTGTGCCAGCGGATAAATGCCGCTCTTGGACTTTCCGCCGACCTCGTCGTCGATGCGCTTTTCGGTGTCGGCCTAAAACGCGCCTTGCCGCTACCTGTGGCTGACGTGTTCTGTGACGTATTCCGGGGTTATCTGATTGGCAGGATGATCGCCGTGGATGTTCCGTCGGGTCTGTGCGCAGACAGCGGGCGTCCCCTTGTGCCTATGGGGTATGACCCGAAGAGTTGGCCCGCGATGGATGGGTTGATCGCGGAACCCGACCTGACCGTAACCTTCCATCGCCGGAAGCAGGGGCACCTGCTCAACGTTGGCCCAAGACACTGCGGTCGCGTCGTCGTGGCGCAAATGGGGCTTGCGCCTGGGAACGGACATTGCTCGGTCGGACTTTTGGAAAATGCGACGGGTGCGATTCCAAAGGGCAACGCCGCGCACAAATTCTCCCACGGCCACGCCCTCATCCTCTCCGGCCCCCCCGGCCATGGCGGGGCCGCGCGCCTTGCGGCGCGGGGCGCGCTCAGGATCGGGGCGGGCGTGGTGACGGTCGGGGCACCTCCCGACGCCATCCCCGAACATGCGGCGCACCTCAATGCCATCATGCTGCGTGCGGTGGGGGATGGGGCGGCATTGGCGAGGGTGCTGGAGGACCGGCGGATCACTGCGCTGTGTCTGGGGCCTGGGCTGGGGGTGGATGCGCGGGCGGCGGGGTTGGTGGCGGTGGCGTTGGAGAGTCGGGGGGGGGGCCCCCCCCCCCGGGGGGGGGGGGGGGGGGGGGGGGGGGGGGGGGCCCCACGGGGGGGGGGGGGGGGGGGCGGCCGCGCCCCCCCCGCCCCCGCCCCCCCCCCCGGCGCCCCCCGCCGAGCCCCC
>JBQTJI010000048.1:0-66761 GCA_052387255.1 Gemmobacter sp.
GGGGGTGGGGGGGGGGGGGGGTCCGGGGGGGGGGCCGGGTCTGGGGCGGCGGGCGCGCCGCCGCCCCCCCCCGCCCGCCCCAGCACAAAGGCCCGGGCGGCATGGAAGGGCTGGTAGCCGTCCAGCCCCGTCAGTGCATCGAGCACGTCCAGCGCCGGCACCACCTGCCCCGCCTCGGCCAGCACGACCGCACGGTTCAGGCGCACGACGTCCGTCGGCTCCAGCACCAGCAGGCGGTCATAGAGCCGCAGCATCTGCCACCAGTCCGCGCCGCCGGGGGCCGCATGCAGGGCGGCAATCGCGGCCTTGGTCAGGAACGGCCCGGGGTCGGCACGTCCCAGGGCACGGGCGACCAGCGTCACCCCTTCGGCCATCATGCCCATGTCCCACCGGCTGCGGTCCTGCTGCCCCGGCGGCACCGTGGCCCCGTCGGCCCCGACCCGCGCCGCACGCCGCGCATGGGTCAGCAAGAGCAGCGCCAGACACCCCTCGACCTCGGGTTCGGCAGGCCGCAGGTCGGCCAGCAGACGGGCCAGAAAGATCGCCTCGTCGCACAGATCTCGCACCGGCCCTTCGGTGTAGCCCGCGTTGAAGATCAGGTAGACCACCTCCAGCACCGCGCGCAGCCGCTCGGGCCACAGCTCGGGCCCCGGCACGGCATAGGGAATGCCCGCCGCCCCGATCTTGGCCTTCGCGCGGCTGATCCGCTGGCCGATGGTGGCGGGGTCGTCCAGAAACGCCGCCGCGATCTCGGGCGTCGTCAGCCCGCCGATCAGGCGCAGGGTCAGCGCGACCTGGCTCTTGCGCTCCAGCGCCGGATGGCAGCAGGTAAAGATCAGGCGCAGGCGTTCGTCGGGGATCATCTCGGCGTCCTCCTCGCCCGCTTCGGGCGGCATGAGGGGGGCCATCGCCGCAGCACCCGCCCGCGCCCGCGCCGTCCCGCGCCAGCCGTCGATGGCGCGGCGCAGCGCCACGCGCAGAAGCCAGCCCTCGGGCCGGGCGGGCCTGCCGCCCGCCCAGGCCGTCAGCGCCGCGGCAAACGCCTCTTGCAGCGCCTCTTCCGACGCCGCGACGTCCCCCGTCCGCGCAATCAGCGCCGCCAGAAGCCGCCCGCGATCATCCCTCGCGATCCGCGCCAGCGTGGCGGCAGGGTCCATCAGCCGTAGCTCATCACGGGGCGCACCTCGACACTGCCGTACGTGGCCGAGGGGATCATGGCGGCATAGCGCATCGCGGCGTCCAGGTCGGGGGCGTCGATGATGTAGAACCCGCCCAGATGTTCCTTGGTCTCGGCAAAGGGGCCGTCCATCGTATCCACCTTGCCCTGGCGCACACGCAGGGTGGTCGCCGTTTCCGGCCCCTGCAACGGCTCGCCGTAGCGCATCGCGCCATCCGCCTTCAGCCTTTCGGTGAAGGCGGCGTAGCCGGCCATCATCTCGTCAAAGGCGGGCGTTCCATGGACGGGTTCCTTCGCGGGCTCGGCATAGATCAGCAGCATGTATTGCATCGGTGGGTCCCTCCTGCGGGGTCAGCGTGACGTTCGCGCGGGCCGCGATCAAGTGGCCCGTGTCCCAAGGACGCCGCCGGTCGCAGGATTTCGACATCGGCCCGCGAAAATTCCCGCCCCGCCCTTTCCGCCCCATGGGCGATGAACTACAGACCGGGCAACGACGCGGGGGAAGACGCATGACCGAACCGACGATCACGCCCGACCTGGTCGCGGCCCACGGCCTGAAACCGGACGAGTACGACCGGCTGCTGGCGATCATCGGGCGCGTGCCGACGTTCACCGAACTGGGCATCTTCAGCGCGATGTGGAACGAACATTGTTCCTACAAGTCGTCGAAGAAATGGCTGCGCACGCTGCACACCACCGGCCCGCAGGTGATCTGCGGGCCGGGCGAGAATGCGGGCGTGGCGGATATCGGCGACGGGCAGGCGGTGGTGTTCAAGATGGAAAGCCACAACCACCCGTCCTATATCGAGCCCTACCAGGGCGCGGCCACCGGCGTCGGCGGCATCCTGCGCGACGTCTTCACCATGGGTGCGCGTCCCATCGCGGCGATGAACGCGCTGTCCTTCGGCGACCCCTCGCACCCCAAGACCGCGCATCTGGTCAAGGGCGTGGTGGCGGGCATCGGCGGCTATGGCAATGCCTTCGGCGTGCCGACCGTGGGCGGCGAGGTGCGCTTTCACGCGGCCTACAACGGCAACTGCCTGGTCAACGCCTTTGCCGCCGGACTGGCCGATACCGACAAGATCTTCTACTCGGCCGCCAGCGGCGTCGGCATGCCGGTTGTCTATCTGGGGGCCAAGACGGGACGCGACGGCGTCGGCGGGGCCACCATGGCATCGGCCGAATTCGACGACAGCATCGAGGAGAAACGCCCCACCGTGCAGGTCGGCGACCCCTTCACCGAAAAGCGCCTGCTGGAGGCGTGTCTGGAACTGATGGCCAGTGGCGCGGTGATCTCGATCCAGGACATGGGGGCGGCGGGCCTGACCTGCTCTGCGGTCGAGATGGGCGACAAGGGCGGTCTCGGCATCCGGCTGAACCTCGACGCCGTGCCGCAGCGCGAGACGGGCATGACGGCCTACGAGATGATGCTGTCGGAATCCCAGGAACGCATGCTGATGGTCCTGAAGCCCGAGATGGAGGATGCCGCCCGCGCGATCTTCGTCAAATGGGACCTCGACTTTGCCATCGTGGGCGAGACGATCCCCGAGGACCGCTTCCTGATCCTGCACCGCGGCCGGGTCATGGCCGACCTGCCGCTGTCGCGCCTTGCCTCCAGCGCGCCGGAGTATGACCGGCCCTGGGTCGCGACGGTCCCCGATGCCACCCTGCCCCCCCTGCCCGACATCGCGCCGATGGCCGCCCTCGAGGCGCTGATCTCCAGCCCGAACCATGCCCGCAAGGCCTGGGTCTGGGAACAGTACGATGCGCAGGTGATGGCCGACACGGCTGTCACGCCGGGGATGGGCGCGGGCGTGGTGCGTGTGCACGGCACGGGCAAGCGGCTGGCCTTCACCAGCGACGTGACGCCCCGCTATGTCCGCGCCAACCCCGTCGAGGGCGGCAAGCAGGCGGTGGCCGAGGCGTACCGCAACCTGATCGCGGTCGGCGCAACCCCGCTGGCCGCCACCGACAACCTGAACTTCGGCAACCCCGAAAAGCCCGCGATCATGGGGCAGCTGGTGGGGGCGATCCAGGGCATCGGGCAGGCCTGCCGCGCACTCGACTTCCCGATCATCTCGGGCAACGTGTCGCTCTACAACGAAACCGACGGCCAGCCCATCCTGCCGACCCCCACCATCGGGGGCGTCGGCCTGATGGCCGACGGCGCGCCGATGATCGCGGGCACCGTGACGGCAGGCATGGTCGGCCTGGTGCTGGGCGAAACCTTTGGCCACCTCGGCCAGTCCGCGTTGCTGGCCGACGTGATGGGCATCGAGGCCGGCGATGCGCCCCCGGTCGATCTGGCCGCCGAACGGGCACACGGGGCCTTCGTGCTGGCCCATGCCGCCGTGATCCACGCCTGCGCCGACCTGTCGGACGGCGGCCTGGCCCTGGCGGCGTTCGAGATGGCGGCGCATGGCAGCATCGGCGTGACCTTCAGCGACACCAGCATGGCCACCCTCTTTGCCGAAGATCAGGCCCGCTATCTGATCGCCGTCCCTGCCGACCGCGCCCCCGCCCTCGTGTCGGCGGCACGGGCCGCAGGCCTGCCCCTTGCCCCGGCCGTGGTGTTCGGCGGCCCCGACCTGGTGATCGGCGACGCCCGCCGCCCGATGGCCGACCTGATCGCCCGCTGGACCGCGGCCTTCGCCGAGGCCCTGCGCCTCTGACGACGGCACCCCGAGGGCCAACCAGGCCTCCCGCCGCTCGGTCGCGCGCAACGGCTTCGCCCTTGCGCTGCTCCTCACTGTTGGGCCGGGCGCGCCTGCGGCGCGAAAAAGGGGGGCTGTCTGCCCCCCTCGCGCGTGCCGCGCTCACCCCCCGAGGATACTTGGGGACAGAAGAAGCGCATACCCGCTTCGTTCGCACCTTTTTCTGTCCCCAACTATCCTGGGGGGAGGCGTCAGCCGGGGGGCAGCGCCCCCCTGCCACCCGCGCGAAGTCCGCAGCACAGGTGCCGGGGGGTCCAAGGGGGTGCCTTGCACCCCCTTGCCCGGTCACCCGCGCAGGTAGTCGACCAGGGCGCGGGTCGAGCCGTCCTTGCCCGCCGCGTTCGCCTTGCCCTCGAGGATCGGCTGCAGCGCCAGCGCCAGTTCCTTGCCCAGTTCCACGCCCCATTGGTCATAGGAATTGATCCCCAGGATCACCCCCTCGACAAACACCCGGTGTTCGTAGAGCGCGATGATCTGGCCCAGCACGAAGGGCGTCAGCTTGGGGTATGCCAGCATCGTCGAGGGCCGGTTTCCCGGAAACACCCGGTGGCGCGCCTGGCGGTCCAGTTCGGCCCCGGTCAGGCCCCGCTTCGCCATGATCGCCGTCGCCTCGGCCAGACTGCGCCCGCGCAACAGCGCCTCGGCCTGGGCCAGGCAGTTCGACACCAGCAGGCTGTGCTGGTGGGCAAGGTCGGGCTCGTGCCCCCCCTTCGCCACCAGGAACTCGCAGGGCACCACGCGCGTGCCCTGATGGATCAGCTGATAGAAGGCGTGCTGCCCGTTGGTCCCCGGCTCGCCCCAGACCACGGGGCCGGAGTGCATCCCGAGGTCAGCCCCGTCCATCCCAACCCGCTTGCCGTTCGATTCCATCTCGAGTTGCTGCAGATAGGCGGGCAGGTGGCCCAGCCGCTGGTCATAGGGCAGGACGGCGCGCGTCGCATGGCCGCAGATCTGGTTGTGCCAGAGGCCGACCAGCGCCAGCAGGACGGGCATGTTCCGGCCCCAAGGCTCGTGCAGGAACCGCTCGTCCATGTCGCGGCCACCGGCGAGGAAGTCGTCGAACCGGGCAGGCCCGATCGCCAGCATCAGCGCCAGGCCGATCGGCCCCCACAGCGAATAGCGCCCGCCGACCCAGTCCTCGAACCCGAAAACGCGGGACGCATCGATGCCATAGGCCGCCGTCCGGTCGGCGGCGGTGGACACGGCGGCAAACTGTGCGCCTGGATCGGCGACAGTCCCGGCCATCCAGCGCTTGGCGGTGTCGGCATTCGTCATCGTCTCGATGGTGGTGAAGGTCTTCGAGGCCACGATCACCAGCGTCGTGGCCGGATCGAGGACTTTCAGCGTATCGTGCACATGCGCCCCGTCGACGTTCGACACGTAGTGCACGCGCGGCCCGTCGTGGTACGGGGCCAGCGCCAGCGTCGCCATCGCAGGGCCGAGGTCGGAGCCGCCGATGCCGATGTTCACCACATCGGTGATCGCCCCCCCCTGCCCCCGGAACCGGCCCGTCCGCACGTCTTGCGCGAAGGCCGCCATCCGCGCCCGCGTGGCCTGGACCCCCGGCACCACATCGACGCCGTCCACCACCACCGACACCCCCGCAGGCGCGCGCAGCGCGGTGTGCAGCACGGCGCGCCCCTCGGTCTCGTTGATCCGGGCCCCTGCGAACATCGCGTCGCGCTTGGCGGCAAGGCCGCTGGCGTCGCAGAGCGCGATCAGCAGGTCGCGCGCCCGCGCATCGATCCCGGTCTTGGAATAGTCGAACAGCATCGCCCCGGCGCGCGCCGAGAAATCCTGCGCGCGATCAGGGTCGTCGAACAGCGGCAGGATCGCCCGGTCGGGGTTCGCGGCGTGGTGGGCGTGCAGGGCATCCCATTGCTTTTGCATGACAGTTCACTCCGCCCAATGGATGGTTGCGTTGTCCAGGATCACCCGCACCGGGGCCTCTTCGGGGGCCAGGCCCTGTGCGCGGTCCAGCGCGGCACGCTTTTCCGCCCCGGTGACCAGCACATGGACATGCATCGCCGCGCGCAGGGTCGGCGCGGTCAGGGTGATGCGCGGCTCGCCTGCCGCCTCGGCCCGCAGCGCCATCAGGACCGGGGCCTGCGGCGACAGCGCCTCGGCCAGACGGTCGGCACCGGGGAACAGGCTGGCCGTGTGCATGTCGGCCCCCATGCCCAAGAGCAGGACCGAGATCGGCAGGTGCGGGGCAATCCCCTCGGCCAGGGCATCCAGGCTTTCCTCGGGCGTCGCCGTCGGGGCATAGAGCGGCACCAGGTTCGCCGCCGCCGCAGGACCGCGCAGCAGGCGGTCGCGCAGCAGGCGGGTGTTCGACCGGGGGCTGTCCTCGGGCACCCAGCGTTCGTCGTTCAGCACCACGGCCACGTGGCTCCAGTCCAGTTCCACCCCCGACAGGCTGTCGAACACCGGACCGGGCGTCGTGCCGCCGGGGACCGAGAACGTCGCCCGCCCCTCGCGCCGCAGGAAATCGCCCAGCTGGCCCGCGATCACCTGCGCCAGGGCCAGGAACATCATCTCGCGGTCCGGGTATTCCCGAATGTTCATTCGCCCATTCCTCGCGCTACCGGAACGTTCATTCGCGTATCTCGCGCCAGCGCCGCCCGTCGCGGTGCAGAAGCATCAGCGCATCCTCGGGGCCGGACGACCCCGCATCATAGCCCTGCGGCCGGTCGCCCCGCGCCTCCCACCCGGCGATGATCGGATCGGTCCAGGCCCAGGCCGCCTCGACCTCGTCGCCGCGCATGAACAGCGTCTGGTTGCCCCGGATCACGTCCATGATCAGCCGCTCATAGGCGTCGGTCACATCCTCGGCCCCCGACCCCAGCGCGGTGGCAAAGGTCATGTCCAAGGGCACCTGCATCAGGCGCATGCCCCCCGGCCCCGGTTCCTTGATCATCACCATCAGGTTCATGCCCTCGTTCGGCTGCAACCGGATCACCAGCACATTCTCGCGCCAGCCCTTGGCGTCGTCAAAGATCGAATGCGGCGGCTCTCGGAAGGTGATGGCAATCTCGGACGCGCGCGCGCGCAGGCGCTTGCCGGTGCGCAGATAGAAGGGCGTGCCCTTCCAGCGCCAGTTCGACACATGCACCTTCAGCGCGATGTAGCTTTCGGTGCGGCTGGCCGGATCCTCGCTGTGTTCCACATAGCCGCCCTGCCCGCCCCCGGCCAGGTACTGGCCGCGCACGATGTCGCGCGGCTCGACCGGGTCCAGCGCGCGGATCACCTTCAGCTTTTCGTCGCGCACGGCATTGGGGTCGAAATGATAGGGCGGTTCCATCGCGATCAGGCACAGAAGCTGCATCATGTGGTTCTGCACCATGTCGCGCATGGCACCCGACTTGTCATAATAGGCACCGCGCCCCTCGACCCCCACCGTCTCGGCGACCGTGATCTGGACGTGGTCGATGTACTCGGACTTCCACAACGGCTCGAACAGGATGTTGGCGAACCGCACCGCCATCAGGTTCTGGACGGTTTCCTTGCCCAGGTAGTGATCGATGCGGTAGATCTGCCCCTCGCGGAAATGCTCGGCCAGCGTCGCGTTCAGCGCGCGTGCCGAGGCCAGGTCGCGGCCGAACGGCTTTTCCACCACGATCCGCGCCTCGGGTCCCGCGATGGCGTGGGCGTGCAGGCGTTCGGCCAGATCGCCGAACAGCGTGGGCGCGACCGAGAAATAGAACGCCTGCACCACGCCCGGCCGCATCCGGGCCTTCAGCGCATCCCAGCCGCCCGTGCCCTTGGCATCGATGGCGACATACCCCACGTGCGACAGGAAATCCGCCACCATGCCCGGATCGCGCTGCGCTTCGGCCACGAATTCGGCAATCGCCTCGCCGATCATCGCGCGGAACCCGTCGTCGGTCATCTCTGACCGCGCCGCGCCGATGATCCGCGCCTCGCCCCGCATCTGTCCGCTGCGGAAGCGCCGGTAGAGGCCCGGAAAAATCTTGCGCCGCGCCAGGTCGCCCGTGCCGCCGAAGATCACCAGGTCAAAGGGTTCCACCGGAATGACGCGGGATACCATCAGACGACCTCTCTTTCGGGGCGGCACCGGACGGCAAGAGCACCAGACCGGGATGTTACCGCTAACGACCGCCTTCTAGCGCCCGTCCGCCCGAAAGTCTATCACCCCGGAACCCCGCGTCAAACCGCTTTGGGCACCGCGATCCTAGGCCTCCAGCTCGGCATCCCAGTACAGATAGTCCATCCAGCTTTCGTGCAGGTGGTTCGGCGGGAACCGCCGCCCGTGGGACTGCATCTCGTCCGCCGTGGGCGCGCGGGGCTTGCGGCCGAGGTGAAAGCCCACCTGCCGCAGCGTGCGGTTGCCCTTGCGCAGGTTGCAGGGCGAACAGGCCGCGACCACGTTTTCCCAGCTGGTCACGCCGCCGCGCGACCGGGGCAGCACATGGTCGAAGGTCAGGTCGCCCCTGGCCCCGCAGTACTGGCAGCAGAACTCGTCGCGCAGGAACAGGTTGAACCGCGTGAAGGCCACGCGCTTTTGCGGTTTGACATAGTCCTTCAGCACCACGACCGACGGGATGCGGATCTCGGACCTCTGGCTGCGCACCACGGCGTCGTATTCCGCCACGATATCGACGCGGTCGAGGAAGGCCGCCTTCACCGCCTCCTGCCAGGGCCACAGTGACAAGGGATAGTAGGACAAGGGCCGGTAGTCGGCGTTCAGCACCAGCGCGGGATAGTGTTTCAGCGCGCTCGGCTCGCGCACGAAGGTGGTCCTGAAATCCCCGTCCATCGCCCGACAGCCCCTGTCTTGCACCGCCTTGCCAAAGGGCGGGTCCCTCGTCCCGGTTCAGCGGGACTATATCTGGCGTTCATCGCCTGACAAGACCCGACTGCTTGCATGCCTTGCGCGATGGCTAATCCAGGCAGGTGACGCCCATGTGACGCCGCTCAACCGGGCAGCCGCTCGCGCAGGAACCCCAGCGTGGCGCCAAGGCCATCGGGCGCGATGCCGTGCCCCGTGCCCTGCATGACATGGCCGAAGGTCGCGAACCCCGCCGCCACCAGCGCCTCGCCCGCCGCCCCCATGTCGCCGAACGGCACCACGGGGTCCTGGTCGCCGTGGATCAGCAGGACCGGCGGCTTGACCACCGCCTCGCCCGCCAGCCGCCCCGGCTGCAAGAGCCGCCCCGAGATCGCGACCACTGTCGCCAGCGCCTGCGCCCGGCGCGGGGCCACATGCAGGCTCAGCATCGCGCCCTGGCTGAACCCGACCAGCGCCACGGCCGCTGGCGGCAGGCCCATCTCGGCCATCTGTGCATCCAGAAAGGCGTTCAGATCCTCGGCCGACCGCGCCAGCCCCTGCCCCGCTGCCACCTCGGACGATCCGTCCAGCCAGGGGATCGGAAACCACTGCCGCCCTGTGGGACTGCCGTGGCAGGGGTCGGGCGCGTCGGGGGCCATGAACAGGGTGTCGGGCAGGTGCGCGCCCAGCACATCGGCCAGACCCAGCAGGTCCGCCCCGTCGGCCCCATAGCCGTGCAGGAACACCACCAGCGACGTGGCCTTGCCCGACATCGGTCCCTTGCGCCCGGCTTGCAGCTTGCGTGTCATCTGATCCCTTCCCGGTCCGCCTCGACCCGATAATAGGCCCACAACAGCCGCGCCGCCACCGACCGCCAGGGCGACCAGGCCACGGCCATGGCCCGCGCGGCCTTTTCGGACGGGCGTGCCTCCAGCCCGAACAGCCGCCGCATCGATTCCTGCAGCGCCAGGTCGCCAGGGGCAAACACGTCCGCCCGGCCCAGGCTGAACATCGCATAGATCTCGGCCGTCCAGGGCCCGATCCCCGGCAGCGCCACCAGCGTGGCGATCACCTGATCGGTCGGGGTGAGCCGCAAGGCGTCGAAATTCAGCCCCGCCCCCGCCAGGGCCCGGGCATAGCGCACCTTCTGCCGCGACAGCCCGCAGCCGCGCAGGTCGTCGTCCGTGGCGCGCAGCACGCCGTCCGGTTCCGTGAAGCCCGCACCTTCGAGCCGCCCCCAGATCGCATCGGCGGCCTTGACGCTGACCTGCTGGCTGACGATGGCGTCGAACAGCGCGCCGAACCCGTCGGCGCGCAGGCGCAGCGGCGGCAGGCCGGTCAGCCCCCGCGCATGGGCAAAGCGCGGCTCGACCGCGCCCAGCCAGTCCAACCCCTCGGCCAGACAGGCCTCGGTCGTGATGATCCGCCCTACCATGGCGCGACGGGATAGAACGAATCCCCCAGAACCGGAAGGGCCGACGACGGTTTTCGCCCTTGTGGCCGCCCAAGCCCCGCCGTACGCCTTGGCCCATGACCGCCCCAGCCCCCGCCAACGACGCCCGCGCCCGCCGCAACGTTTCGGTGCTGGTCGCGGCACAGGCGGTGCTGGGTGCGCAGTTGCCGATGATCTTCATCGTCGCGGGGCTGGCCGGTCAGGGGCTGGCGTCGAATCCCTGCTGGGCCACGCTGCCGATCACCATGATGGTGGTGGGATCGATGCTGGCGGCACAGCCGCTGTCGGCGCTGATGCAGCGCCACGGGCGGCGTGCGGGGTTCGTCGCCGGGGCACTGTCGGGCGCGGCGGGCGCGGCCATCGCGGCCTGGGGGCTGGTTGCGGCCTCGTTTCCGCTGTTCCTGCTCGGCTCCCTGCTGTCGGGCGGGTACATGAGCGCGCAGGGCTTCTTCCGCTTTGCGGCGACCGACACGGCGTCGGACTCCTTCCGCGCCAAGGCCATCTCCTGGACGATGGCGGGGGGCCTCTTGTCGGCCGTCGTCGGGCCGCAACTGGTCAAGGTCACGGCGCAGGAAATGGCGATCCCGTTTCTGGCGACCTATCTTGCGGTCATAGCACTCAACCTGGGCGGCATGTTCCTGTTCGCCCTGCTGGACATCCCGACCCCGGCGGCCCCCGTCGCGGGCGCGCCACGGGGACGGTCGCGGATCGAGCTGCTGGCCACCCCCCGCATCGCCGTGGCCGTGATCTGCGCCACGGTCAGCTATGCCCTGATGAACCTGGTGATGACCTCGTCGCCCCTGGCCATCGTCGGCTGCGGGTTCGACACCGGCCATGCCGCCGACGTCGTCTCGGCCCATGTGCTGGCGATGTACGTGCCGTCGTTCTTCACCGGCCATGTCATCGCCCGGCTGGGGGCCGAACGGGTGATCGCGATCGGCCTGGTCATCCTGGCCGGGGCGGGCGTGGTGGCGCTGTCGGGTGTCACGCTGCCGTCGTTCTTTGCCGCGCTGATCCTGCTGGGGCTGGGCTGGAACTTCGGCTTCATCGGGGCCACCGCCATGCTGACCGCTGTCCATAAACCGGAAGAGCGCGGCCGCATGCAGGGGTTGAACGATTTCATCGTGTTCCTGGGCGTGACGCTGGCCTCGCTGTCGTCGGGCGGGCTGATGAACTGCTCGGGCGGGACGCCGCAGGCAGGGTGGATGGCGGTCAACATCGCCATGCTGCCGTTCCTGGCCCTTGCGGGCGCCGCCCTGGTCTGGCTGGCGCTGCGCGGGGCGTCTGAGCGGCGGGCGTGACACCTCCGGCACTGGCTGCCCATCTCCGGGGCCGCGTGTCCGATGAAAAGGGCCGTCAGAGCCACGTCGGTTGCCGGACCGCGCGACCGCCCTCCGACGCGGGCATCAAAGCGTCGCGCGATGCGTTCTGCAGCGGGTTCCTCACCCTACCTGTGCCAAGTCACAGGCAGCGCAAGCACGACGTGGCCGGAATCCCGCAACGCAAGACGGGAAACATGGCGTCTGTCTGACCCCGGAACTTGACGTCATCCCGGACCAACGTTTGCGAACCCAGAAGAAACCTTCGACCGGCACTCCTTCGGCGACAAGCACGACCTCATTCACGAACACCAGCTGTCGATAGGCGACCTGCTCCCATCTTTCTGCGCGGTAAATGCGAACTCCGTCGATCAGGGCTTGAACCGGAACTTCCGTCTCATCCATCCCAAGCCACAACTCGACCTTCGGCCCCCGCACCACCACGCGATGCTGCGGCAACAGCGCCAGCCTGCGCAGGGGGGTGCCCGCGCCGAAGGCCCCCGGCTCGACGATCACCGGCTCCAGCCCCGCGCGCGACCGTGCCGACAACACAAAATGCTGTGCCACGGCCTGCAGCAGCGGAACCGACCGCCCGTCCCGCCGTGTCACCCGGTCGCCCGCGCGCAGATCCTCCACCGCGCGATAGCCGTCCGGCGTCAGAAGGCGCGTCCCCTCGACAAAGCACGCCGGACCCTTGGTTGCCAGATTGTAGCCCACGGGGTCGATGTCGACCACCATCAACACCGCGCCCAGGACGTTGGGTGCGCCGTCGGGGAAGACGAAGGTGATCTTTCCCGTCGTCAGGTTGCGCAGCATGATCGCGTCCTTGGGCGACCCCAAGGGCACGATCGTGCCCAGGATCGACGCCCCCGGCTGGACCCAGCCCGACCCCAGCATCTGAGAGCTGGTTCCGCCGATGACCGTGGTGTTGCCGACATAGAGCGCGCCGTCGGCATCCGAGATCGTGGTGGACTGCGACGAACCGAAGCTGTTCAGCACCAGCGTCTGCTGGGTCGACAGCAACTGCGCCTCGCTCACCGAGCCGTTGTAGACGCGCATCGTCGCCGCATAATCGGCCATCGCAGCACCTTTCCCCGTGGCGCGACACAGGATTCGCGCGCCCTGAAAGATTGCGGTGCGATGTTGAACAAAGGCTGAACGGCTAAAGTTGTCCGGTCATGCTGGCCCAGACCAGCCCTGCCCTGCGGCGGAACTCGGACGGGGCCAGCCGCCCCTCGGCCACGGCAGCAGGGTCGCGCGCCGCCCTGCGCAGGACCGGCCGGGCCATCCAGCCGGCCAGCAGGGCAACCCTTCCGTCCCCCAGCGACCCGTGCAACCCGCGCGCGCCGTCCAGCAGGCGCAGACCATCTGCGGCAAGGGTCGCGATCCCGTCCTGGGTCATGCCGGGCAGCGGTTCCCGCCCGCGCGCCACCAGCGCGGGAACGGCGCGCAGATAGGCCGCAAGTCCGCCTGCAAATCCCACCCCGTGCGCAACATCCTCGCCCCCCGGCCCCGCGCCGCAGGCCCGCGCCGCCAGCCACATCAGGCCGCCGGCCGTATCCTGAAGATAGCCGGCCAGCGCCGAGGCACCGTCGATCCCCATCCCCGCCACATCAAGCCTGCGCGCCGCGACCATCCGGTCCAGCACATCGACCGGCAGCCCCGTCGCCCGGATCGTGTCGTAGAGCGGCCCCGCCACCTCGTGCGCCTTGCGGTCGGGGGCGGCGATCACGTCGCGCCACCATTGCAGCCGCATCTCGGCGATCAGCGGCTCCTGCGAGGCCCAGGGCGCCCGCGCAACCTCCAGGTTGAAGGCATAGAGCGGAAAAAGGTGCGCCCGCAGCTGAGGGGGGGCCGCCATCGTCGCCAGGAACCGGTCGGGATCACCCTTGGCCACCAGCGCCGCACAGGCGGCGATGGTCATGCACCGGCCCCGGACACCGGCGCGACGCAGTCCCCTCTCCCCTCGGGGGAGAGGGCCAGGGTGAGGGGGGCGACGCGCGCCGTCATTCCGCCGCGTCCGGCAGGCTTTGCGGTGCAGGCTCTGCCCCGTCGCGGATCAGCTTCCAGGTGACCGCGTCCAGAAGCGCCTCGAACGACGCATCGACGATGTTCGCGCTGACCCCCACCGTCGACCAGCGCCTCCCCTGCGCGTCTTCGCTGTCGATGATCACGCGGGTCACCGCCTCGGTCCCGCCTTGCGTGATGCGCACCTTGAAATCGACCAGCCGCATGTCGTCGATCATCGCCTGATAGGGCCCCAGGTCCTTGACCAGCGCCTTCCACAGCGCGTTGACCGGCCCCCGGTCGGTGCCGGTGCCGTCCATGCTTTCGCTGACCGACAGCATCTTGGCGGCCCCGATCCTGACCACCACCACCGCCTCGGACAGGCTGACCATGCGGTTGTACTTGTTCTTGCGCCGCTCGACCGTCACGCGGTAGCGCTTGACCTCGAAGAACGCCGGCAGCAGGCCCAGTTCGGCCCGCGCCACCAGTTCGAAACTGGCCTGCGCCCCGTCGTAGGCATAGCCCGCATCCTCGCGTTCCTTGACCACCTCAAGGATGCGCGACAGGCGGCTGTCGCCCGCCGCCACGGCGAGCCCTGCGTCCACCAGCCGCGCCCGCAGGTTGGACTGGCCCGCCTGGTTCGACATCGGGATCACGCGCGCGTTGCCGACGACCGACGGGTCGACATGTTCATAGGTCGCGGGGTCCTTGAGGATGGCACTCGCATGCAGCCCCGCCTTGTGCGCAAAGGCCGATGCGCCCACATAGGGGGCCGCCCGGTGCGGCACGCGGTTCAGGATGTCGTCCAGCATCCGGCTGGTGCGCAAGAGCCCCGCCATCGCCGCAGGCGTCACCCCGGTCTGGAACCGTTCGGCATAGGGGGCCTTGAGCAGCAGCGTCGGGATCAGCGTCGTCAGGTTGGCGTTGCCGCAACGCTCGCCCAGCCCGTTCAGCGTGCCCTGCACCTGCCGCGCCCCCGCATCCACCGCCGCCAGCGACCCGGCCACCGCATTCCCCGTATCGTCGTGGCAATGGATGCCCAGCCGGTCGCCGGGCACGCCCGCCGCGATCACCTCGGCCGTCACCCGACCGATGTCGGACGGCAGGGTCCCGCCGTTGGTGTCGCACAGCACCACCCAGCGCGCGCCTGCGTCCAGCGCGGCTGTCAGGCAGGACAGCGCATAGCCGGGGTCCGCCCGGTAGCCGTCAAAGAAATGCTCGGCGTCGAACAGGCACTCGCGCCCGCGCGTCACCACATGCGCCACGGAGGCCGCGATGGCCTCGCGGTTCTCCACCAGCGTCACGCCCAGGGCCGTCGTCACATGGAACGGATGCGACTTGCCCACCAGACAGACCGCCGGCGTGCCCGCATCCAGCACCCCCGCCAGCACGTCGTCATTCGCCGCCGACCGCCCGACCCGCTTCGTCATGCCGAAGGCCGTCATCACGGCGCGCGTCGCGGGCGCATCGCGGAAGAACTCGCTGTCGGTCGGATTGGCCCCCGGCCACCCGCCCTCGATGTAATCCACCCCCAGCGCATCCAGCGCCGCCGCGACCTGCCGCTTCTCGGCGACGCTGAACTGCACGCCCTGGGTCTGCTGCCCGTCGCGCAACGTGGTGTCGAACAGGAACAGCCGGTCTTTCATGCTGCCACGCTCCTGTCGCTCGCCGGGGCGCACGGCCCGCGCCGCTGCGCCCCCTCTCCCCCGGGGGGAGAGGGCCGGGGTGAGGGGGGGGCCGCGCGTGCGAAACGGACCCCGAGAAAAGACGCCGCGTTCATGCCTCGCCCTCCAGCTTCGTGGCATCGAACCCCGGCAGGCGCAGGATCGACACGCCCTCGCGCCCGATGTTCACCTGCGCCCCCGCCTCTTGCACCACCGCGCGCAGCCGGTCGGCGCGCATGAAGTCGCGGGCGGCGCGGGCCTCTTCGATCTGGCGGGCGAAGTCCTCGATCTCGGCGGCCTCGCGCTGTGCCTGAAAGACATGGCCGCGCGCCCGGTCGGTGATGCGGGCCTGATCCTCGGCGGTGCGGCTGTGGCAGAGGTCGAACCCCAGCAGCCGCTGGCTGGCCTGGATGTCGTCCAGCCGGTCGATCACCCCTTGGGCACCATAGCGTTCGGCCAGGGCGCGGCGGTTCAGAAGGCGCAGCGCCTCGGGTGTCGCCAGGTCGTCCGATAGGGCCGCCACCACCTCGGGCAGGGGCGTGCCCTGCCCCAGCATGGCCAGCGTCTGCGACCCGTCGCTGCCCAGGGTCATCGCCATGTCGGCCACCGCCGCCAGCGCCTCGGCCCGGCGCGCCGCACCATAGTCCATCGGATCGCGGTAGTGCGACAAGAGCAGCGCCGCACGGATCACCTCGCCCGGTGTGCCGCCATCCAGCAGGTCCCGCACGGTAAAGAAATTGCCCAGCGATTTTGACATCTTGCGGCCATCGACCAGCAACATCTCGTTGTGCATCCAGACCTGCGCGAACCCCTGCCCCGGATGCGCGCAGCTCGACTGCGCCAGTTCGTTCTCGTGGTGCGGAAACTGCAGGTCGAGGCCGCCGCCGTGGATGTCAAAGCTGACGCCCAAGATTTCCGCCGCCATCGCACTGCATTCGATGTGCCATCCCGGCCGCCCCCGGCCCCAAGGCGACGGCCACCCCGGCAGCGTGTCGTCCGACGGCTTCCACAGCACGAAGTCCATCGGGTCTTCCTTGAAGGGGGCCACCTCGACGCGGGCACCGGCGATCATGTCGTCGACCGACCGCCCCGACAGCGCGCCATAGCCCGCATGCGACCGCACCCGGAACAGCACGTGCCCTTCGGCGACATAGGCATGGCCCTTGGCGATCAGGTCGGCGGTCATCGCGATCATCTGGCCGACGAAAGCCGTCGCGCGCGGTTCCTGCGTCGGCGGCAGCGCGCCCAGTGCCGCCGCATCCTCGCGGTACCAGGCGATGGTCTCGTCCGTGCGCGCGGCGATCAGGTCTTCCAGCGACCCCTCGGCCCCCGCCGCGCGCCGCCGCAGCGCCTCGGCGTTGATCTTGTCGTCGATGTCGGTGAAATTGCGCACATAGGTGACGTGATCCGCGCCGTACACCTGCCGCAACAGGCGGAACAGCGTGTCGAACACCACGACGGGCCGGGCATTGCCCAGATGCGCGCGGTCATAGACGGTCGGCCCGCAGACATAGATCCGCACGTTCGCAGGGTCCAGCGGCACGAAGTCCATGCGTCCGCGCGTCCGCGAGTCGTGCAACCGGATGGTGGCCATCGTCGAAACCCTTCGTTGCGGCAGCGGCAGCCCCCGCGCGGGTCTAGCAACTTTGTCTTTCCTTGGGAATGATCAGAGATGCCCCGCGCGACCTGTTGGTCAGCGGGGAATGCAGCAGCCGGTGATCCGCGTCATCGTCATCGTCGCACCATACCCGCACCGGTCCCCGCCGCCAAGCCCATTGCGGGCGGGCTCGCCGCATGCCTTGATGCGCCGGGGGGCACCCATGAACCACGACGACCTGCGCGACTGGTCCAAACGCGCCGCCGACTGGGCGCATGGCTATCATGCGACCTTGCGCGACCGCCCCGTGCGCGCCGCCCTGACGCCCTGGTCGGTCGCGAACCAGCTTCCCGCCGCCGCCCCCGAAGCGCCCGAACCGATGGACGCGATCTTTGCCGATTTCGAACGCATCGTGCCGCCCGCCATGACCCATTGGCAGCATCCCCGGTTCTTCGCCTACTTCCCCGCCAACGCCGCGCCCGCCTCGATGCTGGCCGAACAGCTGGCCAATGCCATGGCGGCACAGGGCATGCTGTGGCAGACCGCCCCGGCGGCGACCGAGATCGAATGCGTCATGGTCCGCTGGCTGGCGCAGGCGCTTGGCCTTCCCGACCGGTTCCAGGGCACGATCCACGATTCGGCCACGACTGCCACCCTGTCCGCCGTGCTGACGATGCGCGAGGCGGCGCTGGACTGGGCGGGCAACGCGAAAGGGTTGGCGGGCCAGCCGACCCTTCGCCTCTATGCCTCGGCCGAGACGCATTCGTCGGTGGACAAGGCGGCGCGGGTGGCGGGGATCGGGCAGGCGAACCTGGTCCGCATCCCTACCCTGCCCGACCTGTCGATGGACCCCGTGCTGCTGGGGCGGGCCATCGTCGCCGACCGGGCGGCGGGCCTGATGCCCGCAGGCGTCATCCTCTGCGCGGGCGGCACTTCGGTCGGGGCCTTCGACCGCATCGCCGAATGCATCGCGGTGGCCAGGGCCGAGGGACTGCCCGTCCATGTCGACGCCGCCTGGGCCGGATCGGCGATGATCTGCCCCGAGTATCGCGAACTTTGGGAAGGGATCGAGGGGGCCGACAGCATCGTCTTCAACCCGCACAAATGGCTCGGCGCACAGTTCGACTGCGCGGTGCAGTTCGTCGCCGACCCCGCCCCGCAAATCCGCACCCTGGGCCTCAAGCCCGCCTTCCTGACCACGCCCGACGCAGGCTCTGCCCCGCCGCCCGACTTCAACGACTGGACCATCCCCCTTGGCCGCCGCTTCCGCGCGCTGAAACTGTGGTTTACCCTTCGCGCCTATGGGCTGGAGGGCCTGCGCGCCCGCATCCGCAACCACGTCGCCTGGGCTACGCAGGCGCGCGATGCCCTGGCCCGATTGCCGGACGTGCGGATCGTGACCGAACCCGTGCTCAGCCTGTTCACCTTCGCCCTGCCGACCGATGCCGCGACCACGGCCCTGCTCGACCGGATCAACGCCGACGGCCGCATCTACCTGACGCCCACGCGCCATGCCGGGCGTTCCGTGATCCGCGTGCAGGTCGGCCAGTTCGACTGCACCCGCGACGACGTGATGATGATCCCGCAGGTGGTGGCCAGCCTGATGTGACGGCGGGTGTCCCCACCGGTTGTCCCTTGTCCCGCTACGCGGCTGCGCAAAGCTGGCGGCAACAGGAGAACGCCATGACCCGCCTTGCAAAAACCGCCCTCATCCTTGCCCTTGCCCTGCTGCCGGGTTCCGCGTCGGCGCGCGGATTGCCGGACACCCGTTCCCGGACCGGCGGCTACTATTTGCGCGCCCGTTCGTTCGGCGACCAGCGGCGACGACCGGGTGTTCCTGCTGCCGAATGTCGATTTCGACCCGTGCGGCCAGAGCCTGTCGCATTCATCCGGGTCCATCCCCCCGGACCGGTCGTCCCGGCGAAGGCCGGGACCCCGATCAATGCGCCTCGAGGATCGGGGTCCCGGCCTTCGCCGGGACGACCGGGTCGGATGACACAGGGGTAAACCGCATGGGACGCAACCTGCACTCGCTAGAACGCCGCGCGTCCCAGGATCGCGACGCCTGCAAGCGCCGACAGGTACAGCCCGATGCCGAACACGACATGGGCCGCCAGTTGCAGGCCGCGCGTGCGCCACGGGTCGGTGGCGCGGGAGGCGGCCATGCCGTTCCCCATCCCCGGCGACAGGATGAACCACCCCGCCCCGACGGTGACGACACCCACGATCAGCGCGGGCGGCAGGGTCGGCGCGCGGCCCCAGTCAAGCCCCCAGATCGCCAGCACCAGCGCACCGTAGAGGATGCCGATGGCGTAGTGCGCCAGCCAGCCGATGGTTGCCTCGCCCGGCACGGCGCGGGACGCGGCGATGTCGTCGTGGATGAACCGGCCCCGGCCGCAATGCGCGAACCAGCGCCCCACAAGGCCCCAGTCCGGCAGCGCCACGCCGAAGCCCGCGTGCAGTGCGCGGCCCCAAAGGTCGAACAGGATCGTGGC
Organism: Gemmobacter sp.; assembly: GCA_052387255.1. GTDB lineage: Bacteria > Pseudomonadota > Alphaproteobacteria > Rhodobacterales > Rhodobacteraceae > JBBQXK01. The sequence goes on from JBQTJI010000048.1 coordinate 19,219, forward strand.
CCCGGCTCCGATCACCAGGCTGCGCAGCAGGAATTCCATGGACCTGTTCCCCTTCGCCCCGGACCGGGGCCGTTGTGGACCGGCGGCAGGGCAATGGCAATCTTCCCCATTGACCATGCTGCGCCGTGCCCCTAACCCCACGGTCGCGCGGATGGCTGGATGATCGCGGGGCAACCCGAGGAAAGTCCGGACTCCATGAGGCAAGGGTGCCGGGTAATGCCCGGCGGGGGCAACCCCAGGGAAAGCGCCACAGAGAAGAGACTGCCCCTGTCCGCAGGGGTGATGGTGAAACGGTGGGGCAAGAGCCCACCGCGGGACTGGCAACAGGACCGGCATGGCAAGCCCCACCCGGAGCAATGCCAAATAGGGGCCTCGCGCGGGGCCGGGTCCGGCAACGGGCCGCCCGCAGGGACGCTTCAGCCCGAGAGGCCCGGGTTGGCAGCTTGACCGCCCTGGCGACAGGTGCGGCAGAGGAATGGTCATCCACGGGGCGTCTGTCGAAAGGCGGGGCCCCCGGACAGAATCCGGCTTACAGGCCGTCCGCGCAACTTTCCCTTGTCCCCAAGGCATTGCCCGCTGGACGGCACTGCCGCGCTGAGGCAGGTTCGCCCGCATGGCCAAGGAACCCTTCGCGCTCGATCCCAAGGCGGCACGCTGGATCGCGGCGTTCTATGCCGCCCGCGCCTGGTCGCGCGACGATGTGGTGCCGCCCCCGGCGGCCGATGCCATGGCGGCGGATATCTCGGAAGACATGGCCGAAGTGCAACTGATGCGGGCCACGATCACCCGCGCGCATGAGGCGCTGTGGAACAACCCGCCCGCCGGACCCGATCCGGGCGACTGGGCCGAAGTCGAAGCGTTAGGGGAGCTTGTGCAAGAAGCCGAGGAAGCGGGCGATGCGGCGTCGGCCAAGGACTTGCTGCTGAAGATGGCGGTGGCGCTGCGGGCGGTGGCCAAGGCGCGCAGCGATGCCGCCACGCAATCGGTGGCCGCCGCAGACCCCGCCGCCGCCTACACGTGGCACGCGGTCGATCCCGCAGGTGGCGGGCGCAAGGTGTTCGGCGTGGGCCTGCACACCGATCCTGCCAGCGGGCAGATCGACACGCTGTCGATGTCGGGCCGACCGCAGGGCAAGCATGGCGGACAGCAGGGCCAGCATGTCACCGCCTTTGTCGCCGTGCGCGCCGCAGCCGTGGGGGCGACCTGCGGGCAGACCGAGCCCGACGCGCAGGCCAATGTGGCGCATCTGTTCGCGGGGCTGCTGCGCTATCCGGCGTTCGGTGCGGCGGGGCCGAAGGGTGGCCCCGACACCACGGTGATGGCCACGATCCGGGGGCTGGCGTCCGCCGACCCCGACGTCTGGGCGCACTGGCCGCTTGACCGGGCGGTGAAGTTCTATGCCGAACTGCGCGATGCCCTGCCGGGGGCCACGCTGCCGCCGCAGGAGAAGGCCGACACCGATGGCCACGGCGAGGGCAGCGCCGCGCGGGAACTGGACGCCTGGGATTGCAGCGACGACATCGCCGCCCCGATCGACGACGCCGATGCGAAGTTCGTGGTCGATCAGATGCTCAAGCTGATCGACCTGGAAGGCATCAACGCGCTGGACGATACGGCCCGGATGCAGCAGGCGCTGGACAGTTTCGTGCTGGGCATCGCGCAGGGGTGGCCACGGTTGTTCAAGACCGAGATCACCGGCGGCGCCACGGTGAGTGAGCGGCTGATCGAGGCGGCGTTCGATCCGGCCCTGCGACCGGCGTACAACCCGGCGAAGTTCCGGGCGGGCACCAACACTCCGGTGACGAATGCGCCCTATCCCCTGGCACCCGTCGATCTGAAACAGCGCGGCGATTTCTGCGCCGACCTGCCCAATCTCGACGGGGTGGTCCGGCCGCCGAAGGTGGACAACCTGACCGCCTGTCTTGACACGCCGCCGGGCGCGCCGATGCGGGTGGACTTTGTGGGGCGGCCGGAGTCGATCAAGGACAGCAAGTCACAGGGCGACCACATGACGGCGATGTGCCTGATGAAGCCTGCGGTCAGCACGGCCCTGCTGGGCACTGATACGGACGTGCCCGACAGTGCCACGCTGAAGGTGCGGTTGCAGGCGGTGCTGGACCAGTTTGCGCCCGCCAAGTTTGCGCCGCTGGTCGCACTCTTGCCGGACGACGTGGGCGCGGCAGGGCCGATGCAGAAACTGCGCGAACGGTTGACGGATGTGATCACGCGACACGCCGACCTGACGCTGCGCTGTGCTGCCCTGCAGGCAGCACCCCCGGTGGCGACCGACGTGCAGACCTTCATCGCGCTGGCCGAGGATGTGCTGCGCCTGATCGACCAGCGCCCGACGGCGGTCAGCTATGACGCGCCGGCCGGCGGCAAGGACGAACCCGGTGGGATGCGCATCCTGAACGCCGCCGAAGCGGCGCTGGCAGCGGGAGGAGTGCCCGTCGACGACGTGAAGGCCGGGTTCCTGAAGCTTCTGGATGTCAAGTCGGCGGCCCTGGGGCTGGACCACCTCAAAAGCGACCCGGGCCGGCGCGTCCCCTACATCGACCTTGTCGCCGGTGAATTCGTCTGGTTTGCGCGGCGCGGCTTTCCGCACTGTCTGGACCATCTGGGCGAGGCGGTCCTGCTGGCCGAGGCCAAGCGGCTGATCGGCGACACCGACCACACCGATGACTGGCGGGACGTGACAGGATATGTGCCCGGCGACGACGACGATGACGACGACGATCCCGACGGGGAGGACACCGGACCGGTCGTGCCGCGCATCCAGCCTGCCCGTGGTGCCCGGAAAACCGCCGCCGACGGGCTGCCCGCAGCCAAACTGGCGAAAGCCGCCGCCGAGGACACCGTGCATGACCGTGGCAATGATGATGACGGGGACGACGATGACGACGGCGACGGCGATGACGACGGCGACGGCGATGATGACGATGACGATGACGACGAGCCCGTGCGCACCGGCAAGCGCGGACGCTAGGCCGGGCGAACCGCGCCGTCGCGCACGTTTCGCGGTTGACACTGCCCGCCCGCTGGCTAAAAGGCGGGCTTCAAGGATTTTCCCCTCCGCGCGATGCGCGTGACCGGGGACAGGAGAGACGACGATGGCCAAGCCGGCAACGATCAAGATCCGCCTGAACTCGACGGCGGGCACCGGGCACTTCTATGTGACCTCGAAGAACGCGCGCACCATGACCGAAAAGATGGTCGTCAAGAAATACGACCCCGTGAAGCGCGAGCATGTGGAATACAAGGAAGGCAAGATCAAGTGATCTGAGCCGACCCGTCCCCGAAAGGGAACATGGGCCGCGCCTGCAAAGGTGCGGCCTTTTCTTTTGCGCGCCTCTTGTGGCACATTTCGGCGATGGTGCAGCCCTTCACCCTTCGCCGTGCGACCCCGGACGACCTGTCGGCGGTGGACGTGCTGCTGGAGTGCAGCTATCCGCGCCTGCTGAAGGCCGACTATCCGCCCTCGGTGCTGGTCACGGCGCTGCCGCTGATCGTGCGGGCGCAGCCGGTGCTTCTGGCCTCGGGGCGGTACTTCGTGGCGGTGGACGGGGCGGACGGGCATCTGCTGGGGGCGGGCGGGTACAGCCTGGCGTCGCCGGTGCCGCGCGGGCAGGCGCAGGGCCCGCGCGAGGAACAGCTGGGCCACATCCGCCATGTCGTGACCGACCCCGACCGGCTGCGCCGGGGCGTCGGGCGGGCGGTGATGACCTGCGTGCTGACGGCGGCGGCGGCCGAGGGGGTGACGGTGTTCGACTGCCTGTCCACCCGCACGGCGGTGCCGTTCTATGCAGCACTCGGGTTCCGCACGCTGGGGGCGGCGACGGTGCCGCTGGCCCCCGGCATCGAGTTTCCCGCCATCCGCATGCGGCGGCCCTGATGTCACTCACCAGCGAAAGGAATTGCCATGCCGAAAGGGTACTGGGTCGTCCACGGCACCGTGACCGACCCCGCCGCCTATGAGCTCTACCGCGCCGCCAATGCCGCGCCGCTGGCGCAGTTCGGGGCGCGGTTCCTGGTGCGCGGGGGCGCGCAGACCGTGACCGAAGGGGCGGTGCGCCCGCGCACCGTGGTGATCGAGTTTCCGTCGCTGCAGGCCGCGCAGGACTGCTATGATTCGGCCGGGTACCAGGCGGCCATCGCCCTGCGGCTGGGGGCCAGTACGGCGGATTTCGCCATCGTCGAGGGGTGGGAGGGGTAGGCCAAAAGGAAAGGGCCGGGGTTTCCCCCGGCCCTTTGCCGTCTGTCCGTCCCGTCAGGTCACTCGCGGTTGCCGAGGAACTGCAGCAGGAACATGAACATGTTGATGAAGTCGAGGTACAGGCGTAGGGCACCCATGATCGCCGACTTGCCCAGCCAGTCCTGGTCGCCGTACTGGGCGTGCTGGATGTATTCGTTCTTGATCGACTGCGTGTCATAGGCGGTCAGGCCCGCGAAGATCAGCACGCCGATCACCGAGATGGCAAAGGCCATCGCCGACGAGGCCAGGAAGATGTTCACGATGGACGCCACGATCAGGCCGATCAGGCCCATCATCAGGAACGTGCCCATGCCCGACAGGTCACGCTTCGTGGTGTAGCCGTACAGAGACAGGCCCGCGAAGGCGATCGAGGTCACCAGGAAGGTGTGGGCGATGGAGGTGCCGGTGTAGACGGCGAAGATGAAGCTGATCGACAGGCCCATCACGGCGGCGAAGACATAGAAGAACAGCTGCGCCGCGGCATAGGACAGCCGGTTGATCATCGCGCCGAAGGCGATGGCCATGATCAGGGGCGCGAACATCACCAGCCACTTGACCGGCGTGCCGAAGATCGCCTGCAGCATCGTCTCGTTGGTGCCGACCGCCCAGGCAACGCCGCCGGTGATCAGCATGCCCACGGACATCAGGCCGTAGACCTTGTTCATGTGGGCGCGCAGGCCCTGGTCGATTGCGGCACCGCGTGTGCCGGCGGCAACCGAGCCGATGGTTTGATAGTCAGCCATGTGTATCCTCCGGGTGTAAGAACAGACGGGGGAAACCGTCAGGCGCGGGCGCGACCCTTATCGGGCCGCGACGCACTTGGGGGGAATATTGGCAGGGTTGGCGGGCAATTCAAGCACTCCGTGGCCAGAAGGCGACAGAAAGAGCCATGAATTCTCAGCGACGCCAGGTGGGCGACACGTCCCAGGCCGCGCGGTCGGCCTCGGCCTGCGCCTGTTCGCGGGTCAGGCCGATGTCGCGCAGGATGTGGTCGTCCAGCGCGTTCAGCGACCGGCGTGACCGGTGCATCGCCAGCAGGTCGAGAAGGCCCGACAGCGTCATCGCGGCGGGGCGGCGGAGGTGGGCAAGGCGGAGGAGCGAGGTCATCGGGGCACCTGTGGGTTCTGGATCAGCATCGGTGATGGTCGGGTCGTCCGTCATCACGATGCTTGAAAGATGCGCCATCATCGTGCATCATGGAAACGAATGATTGTGCGGTGATCCATCACGGAGGGTGATATGGCGCGAACACTGGACCTGACGGCGCTGCGCAGCTTTGTCGCGGTGGCCGAGGCGGGCGGCGTGACGCGGGCGGCGGGGTTCCTGAACCTGACGCAGTCGGCGGTGTCGATGCAGATCAAGCGGCTGGAGGACAGCCTGGGCCTTTTGCTGTTCGCGCGCCAGGCCCGCAAGCTGGCGCTGACGCCCGAGGGCGAGCAGTTGCTGGTCTACGGGCGCAAGATGATGGCGCTGAACGACGAGGTGATGGCGCGGCTGACCTGCGCCTCGCACGAGGGCGAGATCCGGCTGGGTGTGCCCCATGACGTGGTCTATCCCGAAATTCCGGGCATCCTCAAACGGTTGTCGACGCTGTTTCCCAGGGTCAAGGTCAACCTGGTGTCGTCGTTCACCATCCTGCTGAAGGAATCCTTCGCCCGTGGCGTGCTGGACGTGATCCTGACCACCGAGGACCGGCCGGGCCCGAAGGGTGAACAGTTGTCGATGCGGGACATGGTCTGGATCGGGTCCGAGGGGGGCAGCATCTGGCAGCGCCGTCCCCTGCGGCTGGGCTTCAAGGAAACCTGCATCTTCCGCGCCATGGCGCAGGCCCGGCTGGATGCGGCGGGCATTCCCTGGGAAATGGCCTATGAGGGCGACAGCGAACACGCCATCGAGGCGACGGTCGTCGCCGACCTGGCGATCTGCGCGCGCCTTGCCGGTGCCCTGCCGCATGGCACGGCCCCGATCCCGCATCGCGGGCAGTTGCCCGACCTCGGCAGCGTGGCGCTGTGCCTGTATGTGGCCCCCACCCTGAAGGGCGAGGCGGCGGACATGCTGATCTCCGATCTTCGCCGGGCCTACGGCGGCGACGGGGTGCGGCAGATGGCGGCGGAGTAGGGGTCAGCCGTCCATCGTGATCACGACCTTGCCGGTGGCCTTGCGGCTGCGCAGCAGATCCAGCCCCTCGGCCGCGCGCGACAGGGGCAGGCGGTGGCTGATGTGGGGCGCGAGCCAACCCTTCGCGTGCCAGTCGAGCAGCGTGGCCAGGCTGCCGGTCAGCGCCTCCGGCGCAAAGGACAGGTAGCCGCCCCAGTACAGGCCGATCACGGTCAGGTTCTTGACCAGCAGAAGGTTGGCCGGAATCTGCGGCACCTCGCCCCCGGCAAAGCCGATGGTCAGAAGCCGCCCCTCGGGCCGGGTGGCGCGCAGCGCCTCGAGGAACGCAGGCCCGCCGACCGCATCGTAGACCACATCGACGCCGCCCAGGGCCTTGAGTGTGCCGCGCAGGTCGGGCGCGTCGCTGTCGATCAGCACATCGGCGCCCGCCGCCTGCGCCACCGCCAGCCGGTCGGCACCGCGCGCACTGGCGATCACCCGCGCGCCCAGCCGCTTGCCGATCTCGACCGCCGTCAGCCCGACGCCGCCCGCAGCACCAAGGACCAGCAGCGTCTCGCCCGGTGCCAGTGCCGCGCGGCGGGTCAGCGCAAGGTGGCTGGTGCCATAGGCGATCTGGAAGGCGGCGGCGGCGTCGAAATCCATCGTGTCGGGCAGGGGCAGGCAGCGGTCCGCCGCCACGATGACCTGGTCCGCCAGGCCGCCGTGCCCGGCAAAGGCCGCAACGCGGGTGCCGGGGGCCGGACCCGCGACACCGGGGCCAAGCGCGTCAACCATGCCTGCGACCTCCATGCCCAGGGTCATCGGCAGGGCGGGGCTTTCCTGATAGCGGCCCTCGATCATCAGCAGGTCGGCAAAATTCAGCCCGCAGGCCCCGACCGCGATGCGGACCTGCCCCGGCCCCGGCACGGGGACCGGCAGGTCGGTCAGGGCCGGGGCTGATCCATGGGAGACAAGGCGAAGGGCGCGCATGGCAGGGCACCTGGGACAGGGGAGGGGTTGCCGCACCTTTTCACCCCGGCGCAGGCGGCGCAAGCATTGCATTTTGCAATGATTGCGCACCTATCGTTTCGATATGCAACGCAAAATGCAATACACGCAAAAGGTGAAAGCCGATTGTGCAACGACGGCGGCGGTTGGATGATGCCCCTCATGCGGGAAAACTTCTTCACTCGTATAATTGGACATATCCAAAAAGACAGGTTTCGGGTGGCCGATGCGAAATCTGTGGAAAAGAACACCGTAAGCTGACTTTGGCACGAAAATTGCTTATAAGTCTGCAGGTCACGTTCAGTCAGTATGGAGTTGAGAATGAAGCACCCCGTGGACGCGCATGTCGGCAAGCGCATCCGTCACCGTCGCTGGATGGTCGGCATGACCCAGCAGCAACTGGCTGATCGGGTGGGCATCAAGTTCCAGCAGATCCAGAAGTACGAGACCGGCATGAACCGCGTCTCGGCCTCGCGCCTGTGGGACATCGCCGAGGCGCTGACGGTGCAGGTCAGCTTTTTCTTCGAGGGTCTGAACGAAGATGGCTCGGTCATCGCGGCGGGCGGCGACATGTTGGCCGACAAGGAAGCGATGGATCTGGTGCGGTCGTACTACGCCATCCCCGAGGCGCAGCGCCGCCGCCTGTTCGACCTGGCCCGCGTGCTGAGCGAGGCGGCCTGATCCGCTTGACCCCGCGCCTTGCCGCCTGCTAGCGCGTGGCAGCGGGCAGGCGGGGCGGCAGGATGCGCAGACGGCAGGATGAAGCGGAACTGATCGCCACGGCGGCCGAGATGGCCGAGGCTGCACGGGTGGCGACACTGCGCCATTTCAGGGCTGCCGGGCTGTCGGCGGACACCAAGGAAACCCACCGATTCGATCCCGTGACCGTGGCCGACCGTGAAAGCGAGGCAGCGATGCGGGCGGTTCTGGCGCGCCTGCGCCCGCAGGACGCGATCCTGGGCGAGGAACAGGCCGCGACGCCCGGCACGTCGGGCCTGACCTGGGTGATCGACCCCATCGACGGCACGCGCGGATACCTGTCGGGCACGCCGACCTGGGGTGTCCTGATCTCGGTCGCCGACGCCGAAGGTCCGGTCTACGGCGTGATCGACCAGCCCTATATCGGTGAGCGGTTCGAGGGCGGGTTCGGTCGCGCCGAGGTGACCGGCCCGACGGGCCGCCATCCCCTGCGCTGCCGCCCGCCGCGCGGGCTGGACCAGGCGATCCTGTTCTCGACCTTCCCCGAAGTGGGGACCGAGGCCGAACGCCTGGCCTTCCGCCGCGTCGCCGACGCCGTGCGGCTGGTCCGGTATGGCTGCGACTGCTATGGCTATGCCCTGGTCGCCGCGGGCCAGATCGACCTGGTGATCGAGGCCGGCCTGCAGACCTATGACGTGCAGGCCCCGATTGCCGTGGTGCAGGCGGCGGGCGGGATCGTCACCGACTGGCAGGGTCGGCCCTGCCCGCAAGGGGGGCAGGTGCTGGCCGCCGCAAACGCGCAGGTGCATGCGGCGGCGATGGCGCTTCTGAACGCCTAGCGCGCGACCACGGGGGGCAGCAGCGCGGTGGGTCGCCCCTCGGGCGTGCACATGTCGTTGTCGGCGGGCCGCACGCCGAAATAGACCCCTTGCGGGTCCATCGCCAGCAGGTCGAAGTCCTGGCCGCAGTCCGCCACCGGGGGCCAGGCGGCGCAGCCCGTCTGCGAAATATCGGCCTCGAGGTTCACGGTCAGCCCGCAGGTGTCCAGCCCGATGCCCGCCGCCACCTCGGGGATCGCGGTCAGCTGCGTCAGCCGTTTCCAGTCCTCGTCGAAGGTCGCCTCGAACGCGCCCGGCACCGAGGATGGCCCGGTCACCGCATAGCCCCCCCCGGTGCGGAACTGGAAGGTCCGCAGGGTCATGGCCGGGTCCAGCGCATGGGTGAAGATCAGGCTCCACTGGCCGTCGGCAAAGACGAACTCGCGCGTGCCGAACCCGCCGTACCAGGGCTCGGGCGCGGGGCTGACCCAGGTGCCCTTCAGGCCCTCAAGCGTGGCGGCATCGGCCCATTCCCCGGCCATGGACGGCAGGGCAAGGGCGGACAGGATCAGCGCGGCGGCGGACAGGTGTTTCATGGTCATCTTCCTGGTGGCGCAGGCCGGACCGTCCGGCCTGTCAGGATGAAGACGAAGGGTTCGCGCGATTTTCGACATCGCCGCGAAAGTGTTTCCGAAGCGGCAGGGTTGCGCGGCCCCGGTCCGGCCCTAACCTGCGGGCCGGGACAGCAGGGGGCGCGCATGGACGAGGTTCTGATCCGGGGGGCAGAGGTCGTGGTCACGATGGATGCCGACCGCCGCGAACTGCAAAGGGCCGATGTCCTGATCCGGGGCGGGGTCATCGCCGGGGTGGGGCCGGGGCTGGCCACCGCGGGCCGCGTGGTGCAGGCCGGGGGATGCGTGGTGACGCCGGGCCTCGTGAACACGCACCACCATCTGTACCAGACGCTGACCCGCGCCGTGCCGGGGGGGCAGGACGCGCTGCTGTTCGGCTGGCTGCGGAGGCTGTACCCGATCTGGGCGCGGTTCGGGCCGGAGGAGATGTTCGTGTCGGCGCAGGTCGGGCTGGCGGAACTGGCGCTGTCGGGCTGTTCGATGACGTCGGACCATCTGTACCTCTACCCCAACGGCGCGCGGCTGGACGACACCATCGCGGCGGCCTCCGAGGTGGGCCTGCGCTTCCATCCGACGCGGGGCGCGATGAGCATCGGGGAGTCGCTCGGCGGCCTGCCCCCCGATGCGCTGGTCGAACCCGAGGCGGCGATCCTGGCCGACATGGCGCGCGTGGTCGACCGGTTCCACGATCCCCGGCCCGGCGCGATGGTGCGTGTGGGGCTGGCCCCCTGTTCCCCCTTCTCGGTCAGCCGCGACCTGATGCGCGAGACGGCGTGTCTGGCGCGCGACAAGGGGGTGATGCTGCACACCCATCTGGCCGAGAACGACGAGGATGTCGCCTACAGCCTGGCCACCTTCGGCTGCCGCCCGGGGCAGTATGCCGAGGATCTGGGCTGGACGGGTGCGGACGTCTGGCACGCCCATTGCGTCAAACTCGACGCGTCCGAGATCGGGCTGTTCGCGCGGTCGGGCACGGGGGTGGCGCATTGCCCCTGTTCTAATTGTCGTCTCGGGTCGGGGATTGCACCTGTGCGGGCGATGCGGGATGCCGGGGTGTCGGTGGGCCTTGGGGTGGACGGGTCGGCCTCGAACGACGCAGGGAGCCTCGTGGCCGAGGCGCGGATGGCGCTGCTGTTGCAGCGGGTGGCAAAGGGGGCGGATGCGATGTCGGCGCGCGAGGCGCTGGAGATCGCCACCCTTGGCGGCGCGCGGGTGCTGGGGCGTCGGGATGTGGGGGTGCTGGCGGTGGGGATGCGGGCGGACGTGGCGGTCTGGGACCTGTCGGGGATCGAGGCGGCGGGGTCGTGGGACCCGGTCGCCTTCCTGCTGGCCGGGCCGGCCCGAGTGCGCGACCTGTTCGTCGAGGGGCGGGCGGTGGTGCAGGGGGGGCACCTAGCGACGCTGGACTTGCCGCGCGTGGTCGAACGGGCGAATGTGCTGGCCAGGCGGCTGGCGGGGTAGGGCGTGGCACATAATTTCGAAACGCAGCGGCGGGAAACCTATGCGTCGTTCAAGGACATCGCGGGGCTGAAGCTGCCGAAGGAGGCGGTGATCGAGTTCGCGTTCTTCGTCGAGGAGACGGACGCCGACTGGGGCGCGTTCGAACGGGCGCTGCGGGCGGCGGGGTTCCGCACCCGGCGGCTGGAGGACGGCGAGACGATGGTGGCCGCCAGCGGCCCGATGCCGGTGACCCCCGAGGCGATCTGGCTGCGGGAACGCGAGGCCACGTCGATCGCGCTGAAGTTCGAGTTCTATCCGGACGGCTGGGAGGTCGCGGACTGAGCGTCGCACGTGTGGACAGAGGGCGGGGTGAGGGATTTCAAGGAGTTAGCGTGGGGGTGTTAGGGGGTTGTTAGGGATTGGGGGGTGCGGGACGTGCGGGATCATGGCTGGAAAAACCTGACCTGATCGCTTATGTTCCGTCCAGGAGAACGCCCATGGACGTCCAGATCAATGACTATCCCCAGCTTCGCGGGCTGTGCTGGAACCGGCCCGGTGCGGGCGTGATTGACGGGGCGGATGCACTAGCCCTGTATGAGCGGAACTGGCGGTTTGTGGATTACGCGGCGATGACGATGGAGGAGGAAAGCCTCTTGGCGACGCTTGTTGCCCGATATGGCAACGGCGTGCTGAATGTAGCAGAGTAGGGTGGGCAATCTGCAGACAGTCGCTTGCGAATTGTGGGCAGATTGCCCACCCTACGGTTTGCTACTGTGCAATGTCGTTTGTAGTGGTTTGGCTTGCGATTTGCACGAGAAGCATTGATGCCTCAGCGAACTCTTCATCCTCTGGTTTGGAAGTGCGGAGTACCTCGCGGAGGAACACCCTTGCTGTAGCGATTTTTTCGAGTTCAATACATGATTTCGCAACCCAGAGAGCTGGGTAGGCCTGAAAGTCTATCTCGCAAGAAAGCAGCCAGCCGAAGAATTTTTCTGCGGCCTTATCAAAATTCCCAATAGAGAAGTATGCGAAACCAAGTGTTTTGGCGAAAACGCCTTCTTGAATCCCAAACGTATTTCTTTCAAGGAATCTGTGAACCATACGAACGGAGAGTTCATCTAGGCCCTCATCTCCCAGCCACTCAAGAAATTCTTGAATGGTCTCAACCGGTAATTCTTTGCCAAATTCTGGACGACAGAGAAAGTCAATAAACTGTTCAAATATCTCTTCCAATTCTGGATTCGTGGCGCTTATCATACCAAAATTTTCGACATACGTTTCATAGAGGCGACTGACAATTCCTTCTGGCAAGGGTGCTGCGATTAGCGCCATCATCCGCTCAACCGCCATTATGGCCGTTGCGCCTTGGAACGTACTTGCCACTGTATCCCAAAGGTCAACTGCATCATCCCTCATTCCCCGCAAAAGATAAACGCGTTCTAACTGGCGCAGTTGCTCAAAATAATCATAGTATGCATCATGGTCGCGGTGGTCAGCGTTGAGGTAGGCCTTGACTCCGGGCATACACGAAACAAGGATCTTTCGAATCTCGAAAAGGTGACTTTCAGAGTTTGGAAGTTCTTTGAACGCACGAAGTAAGCCATTGCATAGCACCAAAGCTGAGTCAAAATCTCCATTTTGACACAAATCTTCAACCCGAAGTAGATTTTCGGAAAGGCTCACCGCAACCTTCATTGTTTACTCCTGCGCATCGAAGTTATGAAAGAAGCTAGGGATCAGTAGTGTGCTTGCAAGTAGGAACACTACCTCCCCACGCCTCCCACCCAAACCCCCTTCACCGCCCGGTCATCCCCCACCATCACCGTCAGGAATATCGCCCCCCACACATCCCCGGCCCGCCGCGACCCCTCTTCGATGGCGGGGGTGCTGGCGCGGTCGATCACCGCCGGGTCGGCCTCCATCCCCAAGGCGATGTTGCCGATGCGGGTGCCGGTGCGCAGGGCGCGGGTTCTGCCATGGGGGCAAGCCACCGGCCTGGAGCGGTGTCGGGGATTGACCTTGGCCATAGCAGCCCCTTTGCTGCGAGCGCAGCGAAGGAGCCCCCCCATGCCCAAATCCGTCCGCGACGACATCCGCACCATCGTCGACTTCCCGCAGGGGGGCATCCTGTTCCGGGATGTGCCGACGCTGCTTGCCGATCCGCGCGGGTTCCGGAGCGCCTTTGCCGGGCACTGACGCGGGCGTGCTTAAACGCCGGTAACCCTTTCGTAAGGGAATCACCCTAATCACAGGGGTGTCGGGCTACCCACCCGGCCACGCTGCTTGCACCACGTGACCAACACACCCCCACGCCCCGCCGGTTCACCCCGGCGGGGTTTCTTCGTCCGGCAGACCGGACAGATGGTCCATCACGGCGGGCCGCACGGTTTCCGCGCCCCGGGCCTTGGCATCGGCCATCACCTCATAGAGGTCGTCCAGGTTCACCCGCCGGAGCAGGCTTTTCACCGGGCCGACCGAGGCGGGCCGCATCGACAGCATGCGCAGGCCCACGGCGGCCAGGCAGACGGCCTCGACCGGCTTGCCCGCATCCTCGCCGCAGAAGGACAGGGGCGTGGCGGTCTCGGCGCAGCGGGCGACGACGGTTTCGAGGAAGGTGAGGAAGCTGGCGTTCAGCACGTCATAGCGGCGCCGCACCCGTTCATTCTCGCGGTCCGCCGCGAAGAAGAACTGCTTGAGGTCGTTGCCGCCGATGGAGACGAAGTCGGCCATCTGGTAGAAGGCGCGGGGCGCGTAGGCGAGGCTGGGGGTTTCCAGCATCGCGCCGATTTCGAGGCGGGCCGGGGCCACGTGCCCCATGGCGGTTTCGCGGTCGAACTGGGCCAGGACATGGCCGCGGGCCGCGAGGAATTCGGCGTGTTCGGTGATGAAGGGGAACATGATGGCGAGCGGCCGCCCGGCGGCGGCGCGGAACAGCGCCTGGGCCTGCATGCGCAGCACGCCCGGCTTGTCGAGGCCGACGCGGATCGCGCGCCAGCCCATGGCGGGGTTCGGTTCGTCCTGCGGCTTCATGTAGGTCAGCACCTTGTCCGACCCGATGTCGAGGGTGCGGAAGGCGACGCGGCGGCCCTTGGCCGCGTCCATCACGCGGGCGTAGAGTTTGGCCAGCTCGTCGCGCTTGGGCATCTGGTTGCGGATCAGGAACTGGAGTTCGGTGCGGAAGAGGCCCACGCCCTCGGCCCCCGACCCTTCCAGGCTGGGCAGGTCGGCCATCAGCCCCGCGTTCATGTGCAGCGCAATGGTGCGGCCGCAGCGGGTGAGGCCGGGCAGGTCGCGCAGGCCCGCATAGCGCTGCTGCGCCTTGGCCTGCATCGCCATCTTGTCGCGGAAGGCGGAGGTGATCGTGTCCTCGGGGCGCAGGTGGACCACGGCGGCGTCGCCGTCGACCAGGATCGGGTCGCCGTTCAGCGCCTCGGCGACGATGCGGTCGGCGTGGATGACCAGGGGGATGGCGAGCGCGCGGGCGACGATGGCGGCGTGGCTGCCGACCGATCCTTCCTCCAGCACCACGCCGCGCAGCTTGCGCCCGTATTCCAGAAGCTCGGCGGGGCCGATGTTGCGGGCGACCAGGATCGGGTTGTCGGGCATCGTGGCCCCGGTGTCGGACCCTTGCCCGGTCAGGATGCGCAGCAGGCGGTTCGACAGGTCGTCGAGGTCGTGCAGCCGTTCGCGCAGATAGGCGTCGGGCACCTGTTCCAGGCGGGCGCGGGTTGCGGACTGTTCCTTTTCCACCGCCGCCTCGGCGGACAGGCCAAGGGCGATGTCCTCTTCCATCCGGCGCAGCCAGCCGCGCGAATTGGCGAACATGCGGTAGGCTTCCAGAACCTGCTTCTGGTCCTTGTCGAGGCTTTCCGCCGACAGAAGGTCATCGACCGACACGCGCAACTGGCCGACGGCGGCGCGGATGCGCTCGATCTCGGTCAGGGGGTCGTCGGCGACGGGATTGGTCACCACGACGCGGGGTTCGTGCAGCCAGACGCGGCCTTCGGCAGTGCCCTCTTGCCCCACGGTGCCGCGGAACACGACGGGGCGGCGGTGCAGGGCGCGCATCGCCTCGTTGTCGCCGGTGAAGGCCCCGAGTTCCGTCATTTCGGCCAGCACCATCGCCACCACCTCGATGGCGTCGATCTCTTCCTCGGAATAGCTGCGGGCGTCCTTCGACTGCACCACCAGCACGCCCAGCTTTTCCCCGACGCGCTGGATCGGGACGCCGAGGAACGAGGAAAAGATTTCCTCGCCGGTCTCGGGCATGAAGCGAAAGCCCTTTTCGGCCGGGGCATTGGCGGTGTTGACGGGGCTTGCGGTGCGCGCGACGCGGCCGACCAGCCCTTCGCCCAGCTTCATCCGGGTCTGGTGGACGGCCTCTTTCTTCAGCCCTTCGGTGGCGCAGAGTTCCAGCGTTTCGGGGTCGCGGAACAGGTAGATCGAGCAGACCTCGGTGCCCATGGACGAGGCGATGATGTGGGTGATGCGGTCCAGCCGTTCCTGGCCCTTGCCGGGTTCGGCCAGGCTGTCGCGCAGGCGGCGCAAGAGCTTGCGGCTGTCGCTTTCGGTGCGTTCGGCCATGGGGTCACCGCCGTTGGGGGTTCAATGCCCTTAGACCACAGGACCGACAGCAACGGAACGGGGCATGTTTTCCGCCCCCGCCGTCAGGGCTTGTCCAGCGCGAACGCATCATGCAGGGCCTGCACCGCAAGTTCCATGTACTTGCGGTCGATCAGCACCGAAATCTTGATCTCGGACGTGGCGATGACCTTGATGTTGATGTTCTCGTCGGCCAGCGCCTTGAACATGCGGGCGGCGACGCCGACCTGGCTGCGCATGCCGATGCCGACGACCGACACCTTGGCCACATCGGTATCGGCCACCATGCGCTGATAGGCGATGGCCCCCGAGGCCCGCGCCTCTTCCATGGCCTTTTCGGCGCGCAGCATCTGCGTCACCGGCACGCTGAAGGTCATGTCGGTGACCGGGCTGGTCCTGCCGCTGGCGTCACTGATGTTCTGCACGATCATGTCGACGTTCACCCCCGCCTCGGCCAGCGGGCCGAAGATGGCGGTGGCGACGCCGGGGCGGTCCTGGACGCCGATCAGGGTCATCTTCGCCTCGTCGCGGCTGTAGGCCACGCCGTTTACAACCTTGGATTCCACGATGTCCTCCTCGTCACAGACAAGCGTTCCCGAGCCGTCGTGCGTGTCCTCGAACGAGGACAGCACGCGCAGCCGCACCTTGTAGCGCATCGCCAGTTCGACCGACCGCGTCTGCAGCACCTTGGCCCCCAGGCTGGCCAGTTCCAGCATTTCCTCGAAGGCGATCTTGTCCAGCTTGCGCGCCTTGGAACTGATGCGCGGGTCGGTGGTGTAGACGCCGTCGACGTCGGTGTAGATGTCGCAGCGTTCCGCCGCGAAGGCGGCGGCGAAGGCCACCGCCGTGGTGTCGGACCCGCCGCGCCCCAGCGTGGTGATGCGCCCCTCGGGGCTGATGCCCTGGAAACCGGCGACCACGGCCACCTTGAAGCCTTCGGCGAACTTGGCGTCGATGTTGTCGCGCCGGATCGACACGAAGCGCGCCGAGGCATGGGCCGAAGTGGTGTTGATCGGCACCTGCCAGCCCTGCCAGGACCGTGCGGGCACGTCCATTTCCTGCAGGGTCAGCGCCATCAGGCCGGCCGTCACGTTCTCTCCGCTCGACACCACGGCGTCGTATTCGCGCGCGTCGTACAGGGGCGAGGTGCCCTCGACCCAAGCCACCAGTTCGTTGGTCTTGCCCGACATGGCGCTGACGATGACGATGACGTCATAGCCCGCCTCGACCTCGCGCTTGACCTTGGCCGCCGCGTTGCCGATGCGCGCGAGGTCCGCCACCGAGGTGCCGCCGAATTTCATCACCAGAAGCGGCATCCAAGTTCCCCGACACAGCGCCCTTTTCTTGGGCGGGTGTCATATGCGGGGCACCGGCGGGGTGCAAGGGTCAGGTCAGGACGTGGTTGCGCGGTTCCAACGGCACCGGGGGCACTTCGCCCAGGTGGGGGGCGATGCTGGCCTCGATCATCCGGCAGATGGCGTCCAGCGGCAGGGCGTTCGGCGTGGTGCCGAAGGGCAGCGCCAGTTCTTCGGCCACTTCGGCCAGGCCGAGAAAGACATAGGCCGCGATCATCACGAAGACCGGCGTCAGCCACCCCGCCGGGCCGATCAGCGTCAGCGGCAAGAGCAGGCAGTAGAGGTACGCCGTGCGGTAGATCAGCAGCGAGTAGACATAGGGAAGCGGGGTCGAGGCGATCCGCTCGGCCCCCGCCTGGGCGGCCGAGAGGCTGGCCAGCCGTTCGGCCAGCGTGCGCGCGCCAAGCGGTTCCAGCCGCCCTGCGCGGCGGGCCGCCCCGGTGATGTCGGCGATGCGGTTCAATGCCGAACCCGGCGGGCCAAGGTCGATCCCCGCTGCCGCAAGGCGCAAGGTGGCGGCGGCGTCGGGCGGGGTCTGGCGCAGGGACAGCCGGTGCAGGTGCAGAAAGGCAAGCGACAGGCGGATCACCTGCAGCCG
Organism: Gemmobacter sp.; assembly: GCA_052387255.1. GTDB lineage: Bacteria > Pseudomonadota > Alphaproteobacteria > Rhodobacterales > Rhodobacteraceae > JBBQXK01. The sequence continues at coordinate 36,720 of JBQTJI010000048.1, forward strand.
GTCGGGTTCGTCCAGCCAGATCTCGGCCTCGCGTGCAAGGTTGCGCAGGTCGGCCACCAGCCCGCCCCACAGGCGGCGCCCCTCCCACCAGCGGTCCCAGGCGGCGCTGTTGCGGAACCCCAGCGACAGCGACAGGGCGATGCCGAAGACGGTGAAGGGGGCGGAATCGACCTGCGCCAGGGGCAGGACAAGCCGGTCGATGACCACCAGCGCCAGACCCCAGAGGCCAAGCGTCAGAAGGCTGGGCAGGATCACCGGCAGCACCGATCCCTGCCAGGCGAACAGCACCTGCCACGGCCCCGGCTGTTCGCGGACGATCACAGCGCGCGCCAGCCGATGTCGCGGCGGCAGAAGCCGCCGGGCCAGTCGATGGCATCGACCATCGCATAGGCCGCATCGCGCGCCTGTGCCAGCGTGTCGCCGCGCGCGGTGACGTTCAGCACGCGGCCGCCCTGTGCTGTGATCCTGCCGTCTTCGGCGCGGGTGCCCGCATGGAACACCATCCGGCGGCTGGTTTCGGGCAGGGTGCCAAGGCCCCCGATCACCGACCCCCTGGCGTAGTCGCCGGGATAACCCCGCGCCGCCATCACCACCGTCAGCGCATGATCCTCGGCCCAGGTGACGCGGGCCTCGGCCAGCCGCCCCTCGGCCGCGGCCAGCAGCAGGTCCAGCGCCTGCGCGCCCAGCCGCATCATCAGGACCTGCGCCTCGGGGTCGCCTAGCCGTGCGTTGTATTCGACCAGCCTTGCCCGCCCGTGTTCGATCATCAGCCCGGCATAGAGCACGCCCTGATAGGGGGTGCCGCGCCGGGCCATTTCGCGGATCGTGGGCAGCACGATCTCGGCCATCGCCTGCGCCTGGATGGCGTCGGTCAGCACGGGCGCCGGCGAATAGGCCCCCATGCCGCCGGTGTTCGGGCCGGTGTCCCCGTCGAAGGCGCGCTTGTGGTCCTGCGCGGTGCCGACGGGCAGCGCGTTCACGCCATCGGTCAGGACGAAGAAACTGGCCTCCTCGCCCGCCATGAACTCCTCGATCACCACCTCGGCCCCCGCAGTGCCGAACGCGCCACCCAGGATGTCGTCGATGGCAGAGGTCGCCTCGGGGACCGTCATCGCCACGACCACGCCCTTGCCGGCGGCCAGACCGTCGGCCTTGACGACGATGGGCGCACCTTTCGTGGCGATGTGGGCGCGGGCGTCGGCGGCCTCGGTGAAGCGGGCATAGCCGGCGGTGGGGGCACCGCAGGCATCGCAGATGTCCTTGGTGAAGGCTTTCGATGCCTCGAGCCGGGCTGCCGCCGCCGACGGGCCGAAGGTCAGGATGCCCGCCCCCCGCGTCGCATCCGCCACGCCTGCCGCCAGCGGGGCCTCTGGCCCCACGATGACGAAATCGACGGCGTTCTCGGCGCAGAAGGCCACCACGGCGGCCCCGTCCAGGATGTCGAGGTCGGCGCATTCCGCCAGCATGGCGATGCCCGCATTGCCGGGGGCCACGATCAGCCGGTCACACTTGGGGTTCTGCTTGACCGCCCAGGCGATGCTGTGTTCCCGCCCGCCACCGCCGAGGATCAGGATATTCATGCGCGCCCCCGCTTGGCCCAGGCTCAGGGCGCGTGATAGGCAGCGGGGGACAACGACGCAAGGGGGGCTCAGCCCTCGCAGCCGACGCCGTCGTTGTTGCGGTCAAGGTCGTAGATGTCGGTCCCGACAACGTAGACCGGACCATCGACATAGGCGGGCCCGTTGCCGCTGCCGCTTGCGCAATCGACGTCCGAGGCGACGGGCACGCAGGCCCCTTCATAGTTCGGATCGCAGGTTTGCGCCTGGCCCGCCGACGCGGCTGCCGAGAGAAGGACCGCGATGAGCCAGCCACGCGAGAGCACGACGGTTAACGTCCTTGGGACTTCGTTAACGAAATCTTAACACAAGTTAACGCGAAAAGCGATTGCGAACCGGACGCGCCCGGCGAACAGTTTCCTGCGCCGTCGGAACCAGTTCGCACGCCATTGCCCGCCAGGCGCAGGCAGGGCAAACAGGGGCATGGACCTGATCGAAGACCCCGCCCCCCCCGGCAACCGCCCCGAATTCACCGTCTCGGAACTGGCCGGTGCGGTGAAGCGCGTGATCGAGGGCGAGTTCGCACTGGTCCGCGTGCGGGGCGAGGTGGGGCGGGTGTCGAAACCGGCCTCGGGGCATCTGTACTTCAACCTCAAGGATGACCGCGCCAGTCTGGACGCGGTGTGCTGGAAGGGGCAGGTGGGGCGGTTGCAGGTGCGGCCCGAGGAGGGGATGGAAGTGGTCGCGACGGGGCGGCTGACCACCTTTCCCGGCGGCTCGAAGTACCAGCTGATCGTCGAGGACATGGCCCCGGCGGGCATGGGTGCGCTGATGGCGATGCTGGAAAAGCGGCGGGTCGCCCTGCAGGCCGAGGGGCTGTTCGATCCCGCCCGGAAGAAGCCGATCCCCTATCTGCCGCAGGTCATCGGCGTCGTCACCTCGCCCAGCGGCGCGGTGATCCGCGACATCCTGCACCGCCTGCGCGACCGCTTTCCCCGCCATGTGTTGATCTGGCCGGTGGCGGTGCAGGGCGCGGCCTGCGCCCCCGAGGTGGCGGCGGCGATCAGGGGGTTCAACGCGATTGCCCCCGGCGGTCCGGTGCCGAGGCCCGACGTGATCATCGTGGCGCGGGGCGGCGGGTCACTGGAGGATCTGTGGGGCTTCAACGAGGAGGTGGTGGTGCGGGCGGCGGCGGACAGTGCGATCCCGCTGATTTCCGCCGTGGGGCACGAGACGGACACGACGCTGATCGACTTTGCCGCCGACCTGCGCGCGCCCACGCCGACGGCGGCGGCGGAACTGGCGGTGCCGGTGCGGCTGGATCTTGTGGCGCAGGTCGAGGGGCTGGCGGCCCGCCTGACGCGGGGGGTGACGCAGGGTTTGTCTTTGCGCGGACTGCGGCTGCGCGACGTGGTGCGCGCGCTGCCGAGGGCCGAGACGCTGGTGGCGGGTCCGGCGCAGCGGCTGGACCTGTGGACGGGGCGGTTGCAGGGGGCGCTCGGCCTGTCCGTCGCGGCGCGGCGCGGGCGGTACGAGCGGGTGGCCGGGCGGGTGCAGCCGGGGGCGCTGGTGGCACTGCTGCGGGGGCAGGGCGACCGGCTGACGGGGCGCGCGACGGCGCTGATGATGGCCATGGCGCGCGGCGCGGAGCGGCGGGTCGAGCGGCTGGGCGGCCTTGCGGCGCGGCACGAGGCGGCGCACCTGCGGGCGCTGGCGCAGGCCCAGCGTCTGGGGGCCGAGGGGCGGGCGCGGCTGGCCGCCCTGTCGACCAAGCTGGATGCGGCCCCTGCGGCGCGTCTGGCCGTGCTGGCCGAACGGCTGGACCGGCTGGACCGGCTGCGCGTGACACTGGGGCCGGACGAGACGCTGAAGCGCGGGTTCGCCATCGTGCGCGGCGACGGTGCGGTGGTGACGCGGCGGGCGGCAGCCCAGGCGGCGCAGGTGATCGAGATCGAGTTTGCCGACGGGCGGATGGTCACAGGGGCAGGCCGCGCGCCGCGCCGGCCGCGCGGCGGACCGGGGGATCGCGGGCAGGGCAACCTGTTCTAGCGCGGACTGGACCCGGAAGTTCGAATTCTGCAACGCATCCTGGAAATCACATCAAGATTGCGCGCCAAGGACCTGATCTTGCGTGTCTGGCAAGACAGACTATCTGCGGGATTGTTCGAAAAGGTCAAACTCCCACATCAGGCCCCGAGCAGACCAGCGGACTGGACGACTGCGCCACTTCGGACAGGTCGGCCCCGTTCGGATCGCCGGTGAAGCGGGCGCGGATGCCGCCTTCGATGCGGTGGAAGGTCCAGCACTGTGGGCCGCCCACGTCCTGTTCGTAGACAAAGCAGATTTCCTGCCCCGCCTCGTACCAGTACCCTTCGCGGCAGATGTCGCCCTTGAACGCCCAGAGCACGCGGCGACCGGGCAGGTACTGCTCGATCCCGTAGACCTCGCCCCCGAGGCCGTAGGTCAGCGTCTTGCCGGTGGCATAGCTTTCGAACTCGGCCCCCGTCATGGGCGGGGAAACCGGCGTTGTTTCGGCCAGCGCGGGGGCAGGGGCCAGCAGCAGGGCAAGGATCAGGGGGCGCATCGCAGGCTCCGACCGGGGATGCCCGATGGTGCCCCGAACCGGGCGGAAACGCCAGTCACGGCTGTGTCAGGCGGCGCGCCAGGGGGCCAGGTGCGGGTGGATCATGCGCCGCCACAGGGGTGGCGCAAGGGCGATCAGGCAGCACACTGGCAGGGCATAGGGCAGGCGGGGTGCCCTGTCCGCAGCGGGCAGCCGCAGCGCCGGGTAGGGGCGGGCGGGGTGGGCGTGGTGGTCGGAATGGCGCGGCGCATTCAGCATCAGCGCCGCCGAAAACCAGTGCGGCGCGTTCCAGGAATGGCGGTCGCCCACGGGTTCCAGCCGCCCGTCGGGCAGGCGGGCGCGCATCAGGCCATAGTGCTGGACATAGTCCGACAGCAGCAGCTGCGACTGCGCGTGCAGCGCCAACAGCGCCCAAACGGCCACCCCCGCCCATCCCGCCACCAGCCCGCCCGCCGAGAGGCCAAGCGTGGATCCGGCCAGATACCCGGCATAGGGGTGCAGCCCCCGGTGCCGGTCACGCTCGGCCAGCCAGCCCGCGCGGAACGACCCCACCCAGGCGCGCAGGAAGAAGCGGTAGAACCCCTCGCCCCGGCGCGCCGTGTTCGGGTCCTGGCGGCTGGCGGCGTGGCGGTGGTGGACCAGGCGGTGCGCGCTGGCGTGGTGGCCGAACAGAAGGGTCGCATAGACCGCGGCCCCCAGGCGAAACAGGCCCCGGTGGCCCCGGTGGATCAGTTCGTGCGCCGCCGGGTTCGACACCTGACCCAGCCACAGCCCGAAGCCTGCGAACAGGGCGATGCGTTCCCAACGCCCCAGCCCGCTGTCCCCCGCGATGGCCCAGACCGCGACGGGCATCGCCGCCAGATGGGCCAGGCCCAGGGCGACAAGCAGTGCGTCGGCGGCGGGAAACTCGGCCCCCTCGGGCGCGTCGGGGGCGGCCCAGGCGATGGCCTGGTCAAGGATCGCGGTGAAGACGGTCATGTAGATCAGGCCCACGACCACCCATCCGCCGCCCAGAAGCCCGAGGCCGATCAGCGGCAGGGGGGCCAACGCCGCGACGGCGAACAGGGGCATGGGCGAGGCGGGTGGCATCATCGGGGATCGGGGCCTGTTCGGGTGCGTCAGTCTTGCGGCACGGGCGTTAACGGGGGGTTTCACACCCCCCGCACCCCCCGTGGGATATTTCCGGACAGAAGAAGGGGCAAGGGAAGGGTTAACACGGAAGCGCCCCGGGGGGCATCCCGCTGCGGCGCAACAGCGTGTCGCGGACGACTGGACAGTGCGGGGGGGGCAGTGCGCCGGACGGCGTGACGGGCGCGCCCTTTTCCTGCGCCGCCGTTTCGCCTAAGGGAGGGGCCTGCGAAAGGGTTCTCGGGCATGTCCTTCTTCAAGAAACTGCGCGACCGGATGTTCCGCTCGTCCGACCGCATCGGCGAGGGGCTGGACGCGCTGGTGGCCGAGGCCGCCCCGGCCCCCGAGCCGGAGGCCGCGAAACCGGGGCTGATCGGGCGCATCCTGGGGCGCGCGGGCGTGGAAGAGCCGCGCCGCGTGGTCGACGATGCGATGATCGAGGGGCTGGAAGAGGTGCTGATCGCCGCCGACATGGGGGTCGAGACGGCGCTGAAGGTGGCCGCCAATCTGGCCGCCGACTGGATGGGTCGGCGGGTGTCGGCGTCCGAGCTGAGGGCGGCGCTGGCCGCCGAGGTCGAGCGGATCATGACGCCGGTGGCCCGCCCGCTGCCGATCTACCCCAAGCGCCCGCAGGTGGTGCTGGTCGTGGGCGTCAACGGATCGGGCAAGACCACGACCATCGGCAAGCTGGCCAGCCAGTTCCGGGCGGCGGGCAAGTCGGTGGTGATCGCCGCCGGCGACACGTTCCGCGCGGCGGCGGTCGAGCAGTTGCAGATCTGGGGCACACGCGCGGGGGTGCCGGTACTGACCGCGCCCGAGGGGTCGGACCCCGCCAGCCTGGCCTTCGACGCCATGGGGCAGGCGCAGGCGACGGGGGCGGACCTGCTGCTGATCGACACGGCGGGGCGGTTGCAGAACCGCCAGGACCTGATGGAGGAACTGGCCAAGATCGTCCGCGTCATCCGCAAGCGCGACCCGGATGCGCCGCACAACACGATCCTGGTGCTGGATGCGACGGTGGGCCAGAACGCCCTTCTGCAGGTCGAGGTGTTCCGCAAGATCGCCGATGTCACGGGCCTGGTGATGACCAAGCTGGACGGAACGGCCAAGGGCGGCGTGCTGGTGGCGCTGGCCGACCGGTTCGGCCTGCCGATCCACGCCATCGGCGTCGGCGAGCAGATCGACGACCTGTCGCCCTTCGATCCGGGCGATTTCGCGCGGGCGCTGGTCGGCACGGGCGAGGCATGAGGAGGGCAGCGATGCAGGACAGGACAGTGTCACCGGGACTGAAGGCGGTGCTGGAATACGGGCCGATTGCGGCGTTCTTCCTGGGCTATGTCATGCTCAAGGACCGGACCTTCACCGTCGGCGGTACCGAATATGGCGGCTTCATCGCGGTGACGGCGGCCTTCGTACCGCTGCTGGTGGTCTGCACGCTGATCCTGTGGCGGCTGACGGGCAAGCTGTCGAAGATGCAGGTGGCGACGGTGGTGCTGGTGGTGGTGTTCGGCGGGCTGTCGGTCTGGCTGAACGACGAGCGGTTCTTCAAGATGAAGCCCACGATCATCTATACCCTGTTTGCCGCCGTCCTGGGGATCGGCCTTCTGCGCGGGCAGTCGTATCTGCAGGCGGTGATGGGCGAGGCGCTGGACATGGCGCAGGAGGGCTGGATGATCCTGACCCGCCGTCTGGCGCTGTTCTTTGTCGGGCTGGCGGTGGCGAACGAGGCGGTCTGGCGGCTGATGTCGACCGACGCCTGGGTGAACTTCAAGACCTTCGGCCTGACCATCGCCATGTTCGCGTTCTTCATGGCGCAGGCGGGGTTGCTGAAGAAGTACGGCAAGGACGAGGGCTGATGCTGAAGACGCGGATCATTCCCTGTCTGGACGTGGCCGAGGGGCGGGTCGTCAAGGGCGTGAACTTTGTCGACCTGGTCGATGCGGGCGATCCGGTGGCGGCGGCGGCGGCCTATGATGCCGCCGGAGCGGACGAGCTGTGCTTCCTCGACATCATGGCGACCGAGGAAAACCGCGGCACGATGTACGACCTGGTCACCCGCACGGCCGAGCGGTGCTTCATGCCGCTGACGGTGGGGGGCGGGGTGCGGACGCCGGCGGATGTGCGGGCGCTGCTGCTGGCGGGGGCCGACAAGGTGTCGTTCAACTCGGCGGCGGTGGCGAACCCCGATGTGGTGGCGCGGGCGGCGGACCGGTTCGGGTCGCAGTGCATCGTGGTGGCGATCGACGCCAAGACCGTGGAGCCGGGGCGGTGGGAGATTTTCACGCATGGCGGGCGGCGGGCGACGGGGATCGATGCGGTCGAGTTTGCCGTGACGGTGGCGGAGCGGGGGGCGGGGGAGATTCTGCTGACCTCGATGGACCGGGATGGCACGCGCGCGGGCTTCAGCATCGGGCTGACGCGCGCGGTGTCGGATGCGGTGCCGGTGCCGGTGATTGCATCAGGCGGCGTGGGGACGCTGGACCATCTGGTCGAAGGGGTGACGCAGGGCGGGGCCTCGGCGGTGCTGGCGGCGTCGATCTTTCATTTCGGCACGTTCACCATCGGCCAGGCCAAGGCGCACATGGCCGCCGCCGGCATTCCGGTGCGGCTGTGAGCGCGCTGGAGCGGCTGGCGGCGACCATCGCCGCGCGGGTGGGGGCCGATCCCGAGACGTCCTGGACTGCGAAACTGCTGTCGCGCGGCCCGGAGCGCTGTGCAGAGAAGTTCGGCGAAGAGGCGGTCGAGGCGATCATCGAGGCGGTCAGGGGCGACCGTGACCGGCTGACGGCAGAGGCGGCGGATGTGGTCTATCACCTGCTGGTCATGCTGGCATCGCGGGGGGTGACGCTGGCGGATGTCCTGGCCGAGCTTGAGCGGCGCGAGGGGGTTTCGGGCGTGGCGGAAAAGGCCGGGCGTCGGTGATGCGGCGCGGAGGCCGGGGGGTTTCACACCCCCCGGACCCCCCGTGGGATACTTGCGGACAGAAAAAGGGGAAGGGAGCGTTACTTCGCGATCTTCTCGTCCTTGACGAACATGTTGCCCCAGGCGCGGTCGATCAGGTCGGGGGACATCTGGTAGGGGATGCACTCGAACTCGCAGACCGCGATCATCTGGTCGATCAGGAAGTTCGGCATGTAGTTGGCATAGCGGTTGTCGATCAGCGGGAACTTGGTCTTCATCAGATGGACCAGCGCCACCTCGTCCAGCGGGACCTTCTTTTTCCGGGCGACCATGGCGAAGATCTTCAGGAAGTTTTCCTGGCTCGGCCCGTCGATCTTGATCTTGAAGAAGATCCGGCGCAGGGCCGCGCCGTCGAAGATCTCGTTCGGGTGGAAGTTGGTCGAGAAGATCACCAGCGTGTCGAAGGGCACCGTGAATTTTTCGCCCGATTGCAGGGCGAGGATGTCGCGCGCCTCTTCCAGGGGCACGATCCAGCGGTTGACCAGCTTCTGCGGCGGTTCGGCCTGGCGGCCAAGGTCGTCGACGATGAAGATGCCGCCGGTGGATTTCAACTGTAGCGGCGCCTGGTAGGTGCGCGCGGTGGGGTTGTAGGTGAGGTCGAGCATGTCGAGCGACAATTCACCCCCGGTGATCACCGTCGGACGCTCGCAATAGACATAGCGGTTGTCGAAGCGGTTGCCGGAGCGGCGCAGGGATGTCGGGTCTTCGACCGAGGCCTGGGCGGCGGAATGCACGATAGGGTCGTAGACGGTGATCACCTGGCCCGAGTATTCCAGCGCGCGGGGCACATAGATCCGGTCGCCCATGGCGTCGCGGATGCCGTTGGAAATACTGGACTTCCCGTTGCCGGGGGGGCCGTACATCAGGATCGACCGGCCCGAGGTGATGGCGGGCCCGAGGTTCGACAGAAGGTCCCCCGGCAGGATCAGGTGGCCCATGGCGCGGGTCAGCTGGTCGCGGGTCAGCCGGATGTCGCGCACCGACTGGCGTTTCACCTGCACCTTGTAGGCCTCGAGCGGCACCGGCATGGCACCGTAGTACTCCGACTGCGACAGGGCATCGAGCGCGCGGGCCTTGCCGCCGTCGGTCAGCTGATACCCCATCTCGTTGCCGCTGGTGGCGTGCAGCGTGCCCGTCGCCTCGAGCAGTTTCTGGCTGCGGGCGAGGTCGACCAGTTCCTGCGTGACCGGGACCGGCAGGCAGACGACCTGCGAAATCGCCGAGACGAGGTCGAGGTTGGTGCGGAACATCGTCTTCAGCAGGATGTCCCGCATCATCACCACGGACAGGCCCACCTCGGCCAGGTTTCTGGGCGCAGGCGGGGCCAGGACGTTCGGCGTGGCGGGCGGGGGCAGTTGCACGTTCATGAAAGGCACCTTCGCATCAGCGGCGTCCGGCCTTGGCTAGCGCAAAGTCACGGCAGGATTAGGGCAACGGCGGGGTAGAAAACCAGCAGGCCCGACAGGGCCAGGCCGAGGGGGAACTTGTGGTGGGTCCAGGACGCCCAGCCGGGCGTGGCGGCCCGCACGGCAGGGATGGCGCGGGCGATGCGGTGGCAGGCGAAGGCCCCGAGGATGCAGGCGGCAAACAGCGCCATGACGGTGCGGATGTCGGCCCCGGTAAAGAACGGGGCCATGGCGGCGGCATATTTGCTGTCGCCTGCACCGACCCCGGCGAACGAGGTCAGGAGGAACCCGATCACCAGCACGATGGCCAGCAGTGCAAAGCCCCAGAGCCAGATGTTCGTCGGCTGCAGGACAAACCCCGCGATGACCCAGACGCCGAACAGGGCCATCACGGCGTTGTTGGGAATCTTCATGCGGCTCATGTCGGACCAGGCGACCCAGATCGCGATGGGAACCGTGAACACCAGGAACCACAGGAACGTGGCCGGGTCGGTCGCGGGGATCGCTGGCATCAGAGCGTCACGTTCGCATCGAGGGCGGCCAGCGAACGGGCGGCTTCCTCGAAATACTGGGGGTGGGTGTCGACCGCGTCCTGCAATAGGCCCTTGCCCAGCGACACGTCGCCCTGCTTGATCGCCGTCAGCGCCAGCGTGTACAAGAGTTGCGCCCGTTCGGTCTGGGACATCTGCACCACGGGCAGGTCGTACTTGCGCTGCGCCCCACGCGCGAGGACCAGGTTGTTCTTGGCCGTGTACAGGTTCGGCTCGTAGGTCAGCGCGTCCTGGAACATCTTTTCGGCCCCGGCATAGTCGCCGCGCGTCAGTTTGGAGTAACCCCAGTTGTTGTAGACGCCCGCAGGTTTCGGCGTCAGCCCGGCAGCGATTTCGTAAAAACTGTCGGCTTTCTTCCAGTTCTTCTTCGAATCGGCGATCATCGCCTCGAGCCGGTAGCGCTGATAGGACTCGTGGGTGGGGGGGATCTTGTTCAGTTCCACCTCGGCCGCCGTCCAGTCGTTGGCGCGGATCAGCGCATCGGCCAGTTCGGTGCGGTCGTCGTTGGTGCCTTCGGGGGATGCCACGACCTGCTGCCAGACGGCAGCGGCCTCTTTCGGCTTGGACGCGCGCACCAGCGATTTGGCCAGGCCGCGTTTCAGGTCGATCCGGTCGGGGTTGGCGGTGGCGGTCTTCTGGAAATAGGCCACGGCCTCGTCCGGGTCGCTCACGGTCAGCATGATGTCGTTGAGGTTCGATTCGTCGATGACGTTCACGTCCTTCAGCGCCCGGTTGACCTGGGCGTCCGAATTCCCCCCGCAAGCCGTCAGGGCCACCGTGCCCGACAGGCACAGCGCAATCAGTCCGGTTTGGCGCATTTTGCGTCCCTATTTGCTGCTCGTCGCGCCGACCGTCCCTAGAGTTGCGAGAGCAGGACGTACTGCCCTTTTTCGCGCCGCATCAGGGAGAAGGCCGGAGCTTCCTCGGGTGCATCATGGGCCGTGCCTTCGGTCTCGGCAATGGCGAGCCGCAGATTCTGGCGGATCGAGTCCGATTGGCCACTGTCGAGCGCAAAGGCCTGCTGGAAGACCACCCGCGCCTCGCCCGGCCGTTCGCGTTCCATCAGCACGACGCCCAGGTTGTTGAGCGCGGGGACGTAAGCAGGGTCGGCCTCGAGCGCGCGGCGCAACAGCTGTTCGGCCTGGCCCAGCCGCCCGAGCGCCAGGTTGGCGGACCCGAGCGCGGACAGGGTGTCGATGTTGATCCCCGTCTCGGCGGCGGCGCGCAGATAGGCCTTCAGCGCCAGTTCATGCTCGCCCGCAGCCATCAGGCGATGGCCGACGACCAGCCCATCCTCGCCCCTGCGGCCCGAAGCGCCGGGGGCGCGGTTTTCCTGGGCGAAGCGGTCGGAACATGCGGACAGGGCAAGGGCAAGCATGAGGACCGCGGCAGTCAGGGTGATCGCGCGGGCCATTCCGGTGTTTCGCCTTCGGTCAGGTCAGTTTCCGCCGCCCCCCAGCTGGGTGGCGATCCCGTGCAGGGACGGCCCGATCAGGATCACCAACAGCGGCGGCAGACAGAACATCATAGTGCCCAGCGTCAGCTTCGTGGGCAAGGTGTTTGCCTTCTCTTCCGCGCGCATCACACGCTTGTCACGCATTTCGGCGGAGTAGACCCGCAGCGCTTCGGCGATCGAGGTGCCGAAGGTCGCGGACTGCACCAGCGTGGTGACGAAGGACGCCACGTCCGAGATGCCGACCCGTTCGGACATGTCCTTGAGGACCGTGACCCGTTCCTTGCCGGCCTTCACCTCTTGCGCGACAATCTCGAACTCTTCGGCCAGGGCGGGGTAGCCTGCGCGGCTTTCGCGGGCGACGCGGATGATCGACTGGTCCAGCGACTGTCCGGCCTCGACGCAGACCAGCATCATGTCCAGCGCATCGGGGAAGCCCGAGACAATTTCGGCCTGGCGGGCGGCGAGGCGCTTGTTGATCCAGTATTTCGGGATGTAGTAGCCGATGGCACCGGGCAGGACGGTGTACATCATCATCTGGTTGGTGGTCAGGGGGGCGACCTGCGACTGGACCAGCGCATAGATCGTGCCGATGGCCAGCAGGCCGACGCCCAGCACAAGCTGGCAGAAGTGGAAGATCCGCACCGCGTTCTTGGACCGATAGCCCGCCCGCAGCATGCGCAGGCGCGAGGCCGACATTTCCGCCTCGGACTGGGGTTCGAGGAAGGTCGCGAACTTTTCCAGCTTGTCGACCTTCTTGGCCGTGCGCAGCGTGTTGCCGGGCTTGGCCGTCGTGTTGGTCCGCTGTGCCTTGAGCTTGTCGAAGGGTTCCGCCTTGCGGTTCAGCATCATCGGCAGGGTGATCGCGATCAGGACGAACGCCAGCCCCCCCACCACGATCAGCGGCCCGGCGGGACCCATCATCTCGGTCAGCATCGTGTTGATTCCGCTCAGCATGTCCGTAAGCCTCTCAGACCTTGATGTTGACCATCATCTTCATGAAGATGACGTTGATTGTCAGGAAGACGCCCACGAACATGCAGGCGGGGACGAAGGCGGCGCTTTCCATCACCTCGTCATAGTAGTCGGGCTTGATCACGTTGATCATGATCAGCGCGCCGAAGGGGAAGGCCGACAGGAACATGCCCGACCATTTCGCCTCGGCCGTGATGGCCTTGACGCGGCGGAACAGCTTGAAGCGCGCGCGGATCACCTTGGCCAGGCCGTCGAGGATCTCGGCCAGGTTTCCGCCCGAGGTCTGCTGAATGGTGACGGCCACGGCAAGGAAGCGCAGGTCCTGGTTGTCCATCCGTTCGGCAAAGGCCTTGAGGCTTTCGCTGACATCGCGGCCATAGGCGGCCTCGTCGGCGATGAAGCCGAATTCGGTTCCCAGGGGGTCGCCCACCTCTTTCGCGACGATGCCGATGGCCGAGGCGAAGGGGTGGCCGACGCGCAGGGACCGCACCATCAGTTCGACGGCATCGGGCAACTGCTCTTCCAGCAGGTTCATCCGCTTCTTGGCCTTGTTGTTCACCCACATGTAGATGCCGCCCACGCCCATGCCGACGGCCAGCGCCGCGCGGATCGGCAGGGCTGCCCCAGTGGCCACGGTCAGCGCCAGGAAGGCAAAGATCGACACCGCGATCATCATCAGGATCAGCTGCTTGGGCGAAAAGGCGATGTTGGCCTTTTGCGCCTTGGTGGCGAGGATCGAGTACAGCGGGATGCCGCGCGCCGACAGGTGCTGCGACATCTCCTTGCGCAGCTGTTCCAGAACCTGTTCGCGGTTCTGGTTCTTGGCCAGAAGGTCCAGCCGGCGGCTGACCTTGGAATTCAGGCTGATCGACTTGCCGAAGACGGTCAGATAGACCCCCTCGACCATCACCAGGACGGCGACGAAGATCAGGATGTAGATGAGTGGCGCTGCCGAAATGGTCATCTTTTCCGATCCTTACGGGAGGGGTTCATAGATCGAGGCCGGCAGGTCATAGCCCCACTGGCGGAAGCGGTCGGAATAGTGGCTGCGCACGCCGGTGGCGTTGTAGCGCCCGATGATCTTGCCGTCGGCGGCCATGCCGATGCGTTCGAACCGGAACACTTCCTGCATCGAGATGACCTCGCCCTCCATCCCCGTGATCTCGGTGATCGATGTCATGCGGCGCGAGCCGTCCTGCAGGCGGGAGGCCTGCACGATCAGGTTGACGGCGCTTGCGATCTGGGCGCGCACGGCCTTGAGCGGCATCTCGATCCCGGCCATGGCGACCATGTTCTCAAGGCGACTGATGCCGTCGCGGGCAGAGTTGGCGTGGATCGTGGTCATCGACCCGTCGTGACCGGTGTTCATCGCCTGTAGCATGTCGATGACCTCTTCGCCGCGGGTTTCGCCCACGATGATGCGGTCGGGGCGCATCCGGAGCGCGTTGCGCAGGCAGTCGCGCTGCGTCACGGCACCCTTGCCTTCGACGTTCGCGGGGCGGCTTTCCATGCGGCCGACGTGCACCTGCTGCAGTTGCAGTTCCGCCGTATCCTCGATCGTCAGCACCCGTTCCTTGTTGTCGATGAAGGACGACAGGGCGTTCAGCGTGGTGGTTTTCCCCGAACCCGTACCACCCGAGACGATGACGTTCAGGCGGGTCGACACGGCGGCCTGCAGGTAGGCGGCCATTTCCTCGGTGAAGGCCCCGAAGCGGACCAGGTCGGAAATGCCCAGCTTTTCCTTCTTGAACTTCCGGATCGACACCAGGCTGCCGTCCACCGCCACCGGCGGCACCATGCAGTTGAAGCGTGACCCGTCCTGCAGGCGGGCGTCGCAGTAGGGGTTCGATTCATCGACGCGGCGACCCACGGCGGACACGATCTTGTCGATGATGCGCAAGAGGTGGCGTTCGTCGCGGAAGGTCACATCGGTCAGTTCCAGCCGGCCCGAGCGTTCGATGAAGATGCGCTTGGGGCCGTTCACGAGGATGTCGTTGATCGTCTCGTCCTTGAGCAGCGGTTCCAGCGGCCCGAGGCCCATGACCTCGTCATACAGTTCCTGGTTCAGGGTGGTGCGGTCGTCCTTGTTCAGGGCGACCGACAGCTCGTCCAGTGCCTCGGAGGTAATGGCGGAAATCTCGGCGCGCAGGTTCTGTTCGGTGGCGTGTTCAAGGGCGGCCAGGTTCAGGTTCTCCAGAAGCCGCTTGTGCAGTTCGACCTTGAGTTCGGTCAGGCGTTCCTTGCGCTTGGCCTCCTTGTCCTGGGCCACCACCTCGGCGGCTGCGCGCGGGGCGGGGGCCGACGGCAGGGCGCGCAGGCCGGGCGTCACCTTCTGGCCCGGTACGGCGGGACGGACAGCGGTTGTTGCGGGCCCGACCGCGACGGTCGCGGGCTTGGCGGCGGGGGCGTCGGCGGGTTTCTTGAAACGCGAGAACATGTGCGGACCCTGCTATCTGTCAGGCCTTGCCGGTTTCGGCAGCCTTGTTGAGGTCATAGAGCGATTTGGCCAGTTTCTGGATTTCCCGGCGCATGGGGTTCTTGGCCGCCGTCTCGGCCAGGGGCAGGCCGTGGTCGTTGGCCTGCGTCACCTGGTGGCCGCCGTCGGGCAGCTGCACCTCGATGTCGATGTCCAGGCTTTCGGCCATGCGCTTGACCCGGGACTTCGCCGACAGATCGGTAAAGCGCGGCGCGCGGTTTAGGACATAGCGCAGCTTTTCATGGGGCAGCCCCTCGGCCTTGAGCGCGCGCACCAGGCGCAGCACGTTCTGGGCCGAGCGCAGGTCAAGTTCCATCAGCGCGAAGTAGACATGCGCGCGGGCCATCACCGTTTCGGTCCAGGACACGATGGTGGTCGGCATGTCGACGACGACGAAGTCGAAGTTCGACAGCGCCATGTCCAGCACCCGGCCCACATCCTCGGGCGTGACCATGTCGAGCGGCAGCATGTCGGGCGGGGCGGTGAAGACGTGCAGCTTGTCGTTGAAGGTCAGCATCCCGCGCAGGAAGCTTTCGCTGTCGGCCCCGGCGGTATCGGACAGAATCTCGAAGATCGCATCGCGGCGCGGCAGGTCGAGCCCGGTCGAGATCGCGCCGAACTGCAGGTCCAGGTCGATCAGGCACACGCGCGGGCCGTCCTTGGGGGCGACCGTCGCCAGTTCCCAGGCAAGGTTCGAGGCGAATGTCGTGGCACCCACGCCGCCCGCCATGCCGTGCACCGGCAACAGCACGCCGTCCCGGTCGCCCTTGGCCTTGAAGGCCGGATGCGCCACGGCGGCATCGTCGGCGGGCAGGGCGGCCGGGGCGGCGACGGGAGCGGGCGGCGGCAGGCGCAGGCGTTCGATGGAATCGTGCAAGGCACCTTCCGGCAGCGGATAGGGCACGAAGTCGTCGGCGCCGAGGCGCAGCAGCTGGTGCAGGGCCACGGGGCTGACGTTGTGGGCGATCAGCAGCACCTTGATCGCCCGTGCCTTCGCCTGGCGCAGGATGTCGGTGATGCGCGTCAGGTCGCCCTCATCTTCGGCATCGACGGCGATGGCGACGAATTCCAGTGTCGCGGCATCGGGCTGTTCCAGAAAGACCTGGGCATCCTCGAACGACAGGTCGCCCCAGCTTTCGCCAAGCTCGTTCTCCATGTCGTCGATCAGCAGCTCGAAATTCTGCACATCGCGAGAGATCGTGCAGGCCACGATCGGTGCCGGTTCCGGCTGCAAAGTTGCCACGCTCGTCATCGCCTCATGCCCTTCTTTTCCGCCCGTTGCCGCCGGACCCGACCGTGCCCCCGCAAGACGGGAAACCGGTCGCATCGAAGGCATCGGACGTGGCCGTACGGATGGATCCGCAGGCCGTTCCCATTGCTTGCAAACTGCTGGGGAATGGTGGCGAGATTGGGGCTAAAAAACCGTTATAGTTTGATATTTAGGGATTTCAGGACAACAGGGAGCGAAAACGGGAACAATCCAGAGCGTCCTGCCCCCGCGCGGGCGGGGGCAGCACCCGGGGCTCACTGGCCCGGATTGGTCTGGGTTTCCTGATACTCGATCGGCGGGTGCGGCCGCTTGGCAAGATCCAGATACTCGCGGTGGATCACCTCGGCGTACTTGCCGTTCAGAAGGGTCGGATGGCGGCGCACAAAGCCCGACACCTCGGTGACCGTGCGGCGGTTGCGCACCTCGGGCTGGTTCGTCGGCACGATGGGCCGGGTCTTGCCAAAGGACGCCAATGCCTCGAGCCGCGAACGGCTGATGCCCTGTGATGCAAAGTAGGACACCACCGCCTGCGCCCGGCGCAGGCCGAGCGCCTGGTTGTAGGCGTTCGATCCGACCAGGTCGGTGTGCCCGTAGACGCGGAAGCGCACTTCGGGGAACTGCTTGATCCAGTTGGCCTGATGCGTCAGGACGCGCTGCGCCTCGGCATCCAGCGCCGCACTGTTGAAGGCGAAGTTGATGGTGTCGGGCACTTCCTGGCTGAACCGCCCGGCCAGCGCCATGACATAGTCTTTCTGGCCGGTCATCACGAGGACGTTGTTCATCTGGGCGTTGCCGAAGGTGCCCATGTCGACGTCCGAGCCCGCCTCGCGGTCCACGGCACAGGCCGCCAGCGCGATCAGCGCCACTCCCGATAGAAAATGACGTGCGCGCATGGGGATCACTCCATCACATAGCCATAGGGGCTGCCGAAGTCCTGCCGTGCCACTTCGCCTGCGGCACCGGTCATGTGGCGACCCTGCACCTTGCCGTAGAGGAACAGCTCGCCCTCGGTCGGCAGGCGCACGCGGTCGGTGGGCAGGGCCAGCGCCTCGCCCCGCGTGGGCGTGACAAGGTGGGCCGAGACGATGATCACCAGTTCCGACTGCGCCCGCTGGTACTCGGCCGACCGGAACAGCGCGCCCAGCACGGGCACGTCGCCCAGCCAGGGCACCTGGTCGTTCAGGTTGCGGAAGTCGTCCTGCAACAGGCCCGCCACGGCAAAGCTTTCGCCGTCCCGCATCTCGACCGTGGTCGAGGTTTCGCGGCGGCGGAAGGCGTTGATCGTGAAGCCGCCCGATTCGAGCGTGATCGTGTTGTCGATGCTGCTGACGGCGGCGTTCAGCGTCAGGTTGATGATGTCGCCGTCGACGACCACGGGGGTGAAGTTAAGTTCAACACCGAAGGGCTTGTATTCGATGGTGATTCCGTTGTCGCCACCGGCCACCGGGATGGGATATTCGCCACCCGCCAGGAACTTGGCCTCCTGCCCCGACAGGGCGGTCAGGTTCGGTTCGGCCAAGGTCCGCACGACGCCCTTGGATTCAAGTGCCTCGATCAGCACTGCAAATTCCAGCGACCCGGCGGTGAAGCCCAGGCCGAGCGCGCCGTTCGAGTTTCCGCTGATCGGGAAGTTTCCGTTTTCGAACACGTTGTTAATGGCTGCCTGGCTGCCGAAGTTGCCGGTGCCGACGACGCCGCCCACGGTGGACGAATTCGACTTGATCCCCAGCGAAGCGCCCAGGTTCTTGGCGACCGAGCGCTGCATCTCGGCAAAGCGGACCTTCAGCATCACCTGCTGCGTGCCGCCGACCGTCATCAGGTTCGACACCCGTTCGGGCGCATAGCGATTGGCCAGGTCCAGCGCACGGTCCAGCTTGACCGTGGAGGACACCGTGCCCGACAGCACGATGCCGTCGTTTGCGGTGCGCACCTCGATGTTCTCGCCGGGCAGGATCTGGCGCAGGCGCTCCTTGAACTCGGCGACGTCGGGCGTGACCTGCACGTCGACGTTCGCGATCAGCTTGCCATCCGCCGACAGCAGGGTCAGCGTGGTGCGACCGGGGGCCTTGCCCAGGACATAGATCGAACTTTCCGACAGGGTCGAGATGTCGGCGATGCCGGGGTTGGCGATCGACAGTTCGGCGAAGGGGACATCGCTTTCGACGACGACGGCCCGGTTCATCGGCACCTGAAGCGCGCCGGTGGGCGACCCCGTCATCACCCGCAGCGTTTCTGCCGCGACCGGGACCAGGGCTGACGACCCGAGCGCAATTCCCAGCGCCGTTGCCGTCAGTAGGATACGGATGCTCATGTGACCTGCCTTTCGGATCACGCCTCAAACCGGGTCTTTTCGCCCGCTCTTCATTCCGGACATTGCCGGAGTCCTGCTTTTTTTGCAAGAATCAAACGCTTGGGCGTCGATCCTTATGTGGATAACTTGCAACAGGGCCACTTGGCCCGGAAATGGAATGCGGCGGCACACCATATCTGGTGGCCGCCGGATGAGTTTCCACCATCAGTTGGTGCAGGGGATTGGGGTTTCCACCAGGTCAGCACCCTTGCGGGTCTTGATCGAGCAGACCTTCTCTTCCACGATCACCGCTTCGGCCTGTTCCTGGATGCCCAGAAGCGCATTGCCGTCGACCTCGACAAAGCCCGCTTCGGACACGTCGTTGGCACCGACCAGTGACAGGGCCAGCCGTCCGGTGGCCTGCGCCTGGGCCAGGCGCGCCACTTCTTCGGGGGTCGCCTCGACCGTCACGGTGCGGGCGATCAGCGTGGATGTCGTGTTCTCGGCATCGGCGGTCTGGTCGACGGCCACGATCTTGATCGAGCTTTCGATCAGCTGCGTCAGTTCTCCTTGCGTGTCCGACGCGCCGCCGGTCCAGTAGACATCGACCACGTCGCCCGGCTGCAGGAAGCCCGACACGCCCGAGGCCACGTCGACCTTGATCGCAAAGGCGCGCATCCCCTTGGACAGGCGCGCGGTCAGGCCCACGTCCTGGCCGGGTTCCGACACCTTGGCGGCCAGCACAGGCTCCATCTTGTCCATCTGGCGGATGATGAAGCGCGGCTTGGCATCGTCGCTGGGGAACAGGGTGGCCTCGTCCTCGAAAAAGCCTTCGGGCAGGTTGTTCTTGGGCATCAGCACCTTCTGCACGTCGTCCTTGGTCAGCGCGGCCCCGTAGACCAGCGGCTTGTTGGTCACATAGACCTCGACGAAGGGTCCGATCTTGGCGCGGAAGGCGCGCTCCTTGGCCAGTTCGGCCTGGTTCGCGCCCACGAACCCCTGCACCATGTAGACCGCCACGCCCGCCAGGGCGAGACCGACCACCAGCACCAATCCGAACATTGCACGCATTTGCCCATTCCCCTTTTCGATTGATCGTCTGCGCGGGATGTCCGCGAAATCCGATGCTATGTCAGCGCGTTCCCGCCTCGGTCACGTTGTCGGCGATCCCGGTCGAGGCATTCACCACGACACCTTCGTTGATGATGATGAACACGCCGGTCACCATCACCACCATGGCGGCGGTCAGCACCACCCAGTCCACGGTCACCGCACCCTCTTCGCCCTTGACGAACACCGCGGCCCCGCGGCGCAAGCTGCACATCGACTTGAACATGTTTCCGCCACTCCAGTACCGGGGCCCGCACCACCGACCCAGCGATACCGCTGGAATGTGGCGTGAACTTGGCAATTTCCGCTTGTTTTCGAGGGTGTTCGCCATCTGCAGGGACAGCCTCGCAAGCGAAGGCGCGGCCCCCCGGGGGGACCGCGCCTTGGCCGAACCGGCAGACCGGTCGTCAGGATCAGCGGCTGGACGCTTCGGTCAGGTCGCCGACGATGGTTTCGGCGGTCGCGTCGATGGCGGGCGACAGCGTGGCGATGACAGCCATGCCCAGGCCGACCAGAGCGGCGGTCAGCACGACCCAGTCGACGGTCACGGCGCCGGCTTCGTCGTTCTTGAAGGATTTGAAGAGGTTCAGCAGTTTCATGGTCTTGGTCCCTTTCGTGGGGTTTGAAGGATCAGTCGTTGCCACCGCATCGCGATCTTCGGGGTCCGGCCTCTGTTCCGGGCCGATCATCCTGCGGCTCGGGTATCGTTCTGCCGGTCGAATCGGGCAGAATTGGGAAATCGCGGGGGTGTTTCTGGGGTCGGTTCCCGGTTTTCCCGCGGCAGGGCGGGCGGGCGTGGCATCGCCCGCAAAGGGCAAGGCGCGGCCCCGTTTCCGGGACCGCGCCTGCGTCAGACCGTCAGGTCCGGTGAAATCAGCGGCTCGACGCTTCGGTCAGGTCGCCGACGATGGTTTCGGCGGTCGCGTCGATGGCGGGCGACAGCGTCGCGATCACGGCCATGCCCAGGCCGACCAGGGCGGCGGTCAGCACGACCCAGTCCACCGTCACGGCACCGGCTTCGTCGTTCTTGAAGGATTTGAAGAGGTTCAGCAGTTTCATCGTTCGGTCCCTTTCGTGGGTGCTTGGTCAGTTGCTGGTTGCCACCGCGACGGTTTCCTTGGTAGGCCCGGCCTCTGTTCCGGCCCGGTCTCCGTCTCGGCATGTTTAGAATTTGCAAGGGACCTGCGGCGTGACTTGGGAGCAACGGTGACCCTTTGAAGGCAGGCAGGAAGTCCTGCGGAATTCTTGCAACAACCTGATAATGAACGGTTAAGTTCCTGGGCGGGTGATCGGGCCTTGGGCGCGATTGCCTCATATTCGCCGCAATTGAAGGGCTTAGGTGGTCAAAAGCGCCCGTTCCGACCGCTGCGGCGTGCGGGATGGCCCAAAAGACCAAATGACGACGAGCAGCCAAGGCATGCCATGACCCTTCGCAGGACGCTGTCGATTCTGTGCATTGCCGGGGCGGGAACGCTGGCCGGGATGGTGCCGCTGCGGGCCGAGATCGAGGATTTCACCTTTCGCCGCATCAAGGTGGGCGAGGCGAAGGGGCCGCGCATCACCGTGCAGATCGATCCCGCCGAGCAGGCCCGCCGCCTGGCCGCACTGCCCAAGGCCGAACCCTACACGAAGCCCGCCGATGAGGCCCCCGTGGCCGAGCCTGCGCCTGCGGGGCCGACCGCCCCCGTGGCCAATTCGGCCTATGGCTGGTTCTGGGACACGGTGTCGCCCGCTCGCGGGGCGGTGCAGGGCCGCTTTCCGCAGGCGCTGGCCATGCTGTCGCAGGGACCGGGCGGCGCGCGTGTGGGCGCGCCCCGGATGCAGCACCTGCAGAACGTGGTCGACAGCTATGGCACGCAGATCCTCAAGGCCACCATCGGCACCGACGTGTCGCCTGCGCTGGTGCTGGCCGTCATCGGCATCGAAAGTGCCGGCCGCGCCGATGCGGTCAGTTCGGCGGGGGCCGAGGGGCTGATGCAGCTGATCCCCGCCACGGCGGAACGGTTCGGCGTGACCGACGCGAAGGACCCCGCGCAAAACATCAAGGGAGGCGTCGCCTATCTGGACTGGCTGATGGACGAGTTCGACAGCGATCCCCTGATGGTGCTGGCCGCCTACAACGCCGGCGAGGGCGCGGTGAAGGCCAACGCGGGCGTGCCGCCCTATGCCGAGACGCGCGACTATGTGCCCAAGGTGCTGGCCGCCTGGCAGGTGGCCCAGGGGCTGTGCCTGTCGCCGCCCGAACTGGTCAGCGATCCGTGCGTGTTCAGGGTGCTGTCGGCGTCGAACTGAGGCTCAGCCGACCAGCGTCGCCTCGGTCGCCGCGCGCATCTCGGCCTCGGTCACGCCCTCGGCCAGTTCCACCAGCCGCAGCCCCCCTGGCACCACGTCGAGCACGCCGAGGTTGGTGATGATCCGGTCGACCACGCCCTTGCCGGTCAGGGGCAGGGTGCAGGCCCTCAGCACCTTCGATTCGCCGTGTTTCGACGTGTGGTCCATCACCACGACCACGCGGCCCACGCCCGCCACCAGGTCCATGGCACCCCCCATGCCCTTGACCAGCTTGCCGGGGATCATCCAGTTCGCGAGGTCCCCGTTCTCGGCCACCTCCATCGCGCCCAGGATCGCCATGGCGATCTTGCCGCCCCGGATCATGGCAAAGGACTGCGCGCTGTCGAAGAACGCGGTCTGCGGCAGTTCGGTGATGGTCTGCTTGCCGGCGTTGATCAGGTCGGGGTCTTCCTCGCCCTCGAACGGGAAGGGTCCCATCCCCAGCATCCCGTTCTCGGACTGCAGCGTCACGTTCACGCCTGCGGGGATGTAGTTCGCCACCAGCGTCGGGATGCCGATGCCGAGGTTGACGTACCAGCCGTCCTGCAGTTCCTGCGCCGCCCGCGCGGCGATCTGGTTGCGGTCCCACATTATTTTGTCCTCATCGGATCAAGACGCGTGCCCATCAAGACGCACATCATGCTGGCAACCTTCAGAACAGCCTCCGTTTTGTCTTCAGTCTGGGGAAAAAGCATGCCGTGTGTTTCCTCAAGAAAAGCTACCGCCCTTCTAGCTTCCAACAGAGTCTGGCAAACGTCGTCGGCTGCCTGTTGAATGATCTTTGTCGCTTCATCCGTCGCCATACTCACACCGTCTCCCTTTTCCGCACGGTCCGCTGTTCGATCCGCTTCTCGTGCTGCCCCTGGACGATGCGATGCACATAGATGCCCGGCAGGTGGATTGAGTCGGGGTCCAGCGACCCCAGCGGCACGATGTCCTCGACCTCGGCCACGCAGACCTTGCCGCAGGTGGCGGCGGGGGGGTTGAAGTTGCGGGCGGTCTTGCGGAAGATCAGATTGCCCGAAGGGTCGGCCTTCCACGCCTTGACGATGGACAGGTCGGCCACGATCCCGGTTTCCAGGACGTGTTCCTTGCCGTCGAAGACCTTTGTCTCCTTGCCCTCGGCGATGACCGTACCGACGCCAGTGCGCGTGTAGAACCCGGCGATGCCCGCGCCCCCGGCGCGCATCCGTTCGGCCAGCGTGCCCTGGGGGGTGAATTCCAGCTCCAGCTCGCCCGACAGGTACTGCCGCATGAACTCGGCATTCTCGCCGACGTAGGACGAGATCATCTTGCGCACCTGGCGGCTTTCCAGCAGCACGCCCAGCCCGAACCCGTCCACGCCCGCGTTGTTCGAGGCGACGGTCAGGCCCTGCGTGCCCGCCGCGCGGATCGCCGCGATGCACAGTTCGGGAATGCCGCACAGCCCGAACCCTCCGCTGGCGATCAGCATCCCGTCGAACAGCAGGCCGTCGAGCGCCGCCGATGCCGATGGATAGACCTTCTTCATGCCTGCACCCCTGGGACGACCCCCTGCCATCCCCTTTGTGGCCGACCCGGCGCGCCCCGTCAATTGCCGCGCCGCAGCGCGGACCGGACCGACGGGGGTCGGGGCTTTCCCCGCCGAGGCCGTGGGCCTATGCTGAACGCGCCCGGCCCCTTGGCCGCCCGCGTGGTGGAATGGCAGACACAGGGGACTTAAAATCCCTCGGCCCCACGGCCTTGCCGGTTCAAGTCCGGCCGCGGGCACCATCCGGGACGACACGGCAGGAGACCAGCCGATGACTGCCCGCCAACCGACCTGCCCGCAACGCGCCGACTGCGCTTGTCACGGGCGCTGAGGCCGATGCGGATCGGCGTGCTGGTCAATCCGGTGGCGGGTCTCGGGGGTGCGGTGGCGCTGAAGGGCACCGACGGGCCGGGAACCGTGGCCGAGGCGCTGGCGCGCGGGGCGGTTCCGCAGGCGGGTGTGCGGTTCCGCCAGGCGATGGCCGCGCTTGCCGAAGCCTGTCCAGGGACGCCGCTGTGCATCGGTCCGGGTCCGCTGGGGCTGGACCATGTGACAGGGCTGCCCCTGGCCTTCGACCCCGTCGCGGTCTTTCCCCTGACCGGCACGGCGCGTGATACCGGCAGGGCAGTTCGGGCGATCGGGCCGCTCGACCTGCTGGTGGTCGCCGGGGGGGACGGGACGTTGCGCGACGCGGCGGCGGAAATTCCCCCCGGTGCGGGCCTGCTGGGCATTCCCAGCGGCGTCAAGATGCATTCGGCCGCCTTTGCCCGCAGCCCGGCCACGGCGGGGCGGCTGCTGGCCGACCTGGTGTCGGGGCGCGTGCCCCTGTCGCTGACCGAGGCCGAGGTGATGGACATCGACGAGGAGGCCCTGCGCCGGGGCCTGATCGCGCCGCGCCTGCATGGCCTGGTCCTGACCCCCCGGTCAGCGCTGGTCCAGCCCGCCAAGGGCCGTCCGCGCGGCGACGGGTCGGCCGACCTGCGCGCCGCCGGAGCCGAGGTGGCGCGTGGCCTTGGTCCCGGCACGCTGGCCGTGATCGGGCCGGGGCGTGGTGCTGCGACGGTCCTGGGCGCGCTGGGGCTGGACGGCACGCTTCTGGGGGTCGATGCGGTACGTGAGGGGGCCCTTGTGGGGCGCGACCTGACGGGGCGCGCGCTCGACGGGCTGGTACAGGCGCATGCCGGGCCGGTCGTGCTGGTCATGGGGGTGACCGGGGGGCAGGGGTTCCTGTTCGGGCGCGGCAACCAGCAGATCGGGCCGCGCGTCATCGCCAGGGCCGGGCGCGCGGGGCTGGTCGTGCTGGCCGAGGCAGACAAGCTGGCGGGGCTGGTGCCGCCCGTGCTGTGGATCGACCTGCCGGATCCGGGCCTTGCCGCGACGCTGGAGGGGCATCTGCGGGTGCGGACCGGGGCCGGACGGTCGGTGCTGATGCGGATTGCCGCCGCCTGACGGCCGCCGCCCGCCCGTGCCGTTGGTTGACAGGGCCTGTGGCGGGCAGTCATACTGTATTACGGCCTGACGTGGACCCCTGCATGACCGGCACTGCCCGCATCGAACGCACCGCCGCGCCCCTGCGCCAGCAGGTGGTGCGGATCCTGCGCGAGGATATCCTGAACGGGGTGATGTCGCCCGGACAGCGGCTGGTCGAGAACGTGCTCTGCGCCAGCTACGGCGTGTCGCGCACGGTGATCCGCGAGGCGCTGCGGCAACTGGAAAGCGAGCACCTGATCCGGGTGGTTCCGGCGCAGGGACCCATCGTGGCCGTGCTGACCGAAGCCGAGATCCGCGCCATCTATGTCGTGCGCGCGGCGCTGGAAGGGTTGGCGGGGCGGTTGTTCGCCGAAGGGGCGGGCCTGGCCGAGGTGGCCCGCATGCGCGCCCTGGGCGACCGGATGGGGGCCGCCTACCTGCACGGCACGGTCGAGACGCGCGAGGCGTTCAAGGCCGACTTCTATCGCACGCTGCTGGACGGCACGGGCAATCCCGTTCTGGCCGACGTCCTGGGCGGCATCCATGCCCGCATCGCGATCTTCCGCCGCTTTGCCTTTGTCGACGAGGCGCGGGTGGCCCTGTCGCATCAGGAACTGGTGCGGATCATTGACGCCGTCGCGGTGCGGCGCGACCCGCAGGCGGCGCATGATGCCTGTGCCCACCATATCCGCATCGCGGGCGATCTTGCCCTGATCGAGTACGAACGCCGCGCGCCGGGATTCCGGCGCGACTGACCGGGGCGGGTTCCGGGTTGACCCGGTCCTGCCCGGACACGAGAACTGGATGCAAACGCGGGGCCTTGAGAACCGCATCAAGGGGAGTAAACGGAATGTCGAACGATCATCGCCTGTCATCGCTTGCCGCGCGCAATCCGCTGCGGCAGGGCCTGCAACATTCGGCCGCGCGCCGCCGGTTCCTGGCGGGGATGGCCGCCGGAGCGGCGGCCACGGCGCTGCCCTGGGGGGCGGCGGCGCAGGACCGTCCGCTGGCACTGTTGACCTGGGACGCCTACACCGATCCGCGCCTGGTGGCGCTGTGGAAGGAAAAGACCGGGGGCGACCTCAAGTACGAGATTCACATCTCTGACCCGACATCGGTCAACCGGCTGCGCGCGGGCGAGACGGCGGTGTGGGATTTCATCAACGTCAACAACCCCTGGGCGCGGGGCGTCATGTGGCCTGCGGGGCTGATCAAGGACCTGCCGCGCGACCGGTTCGAGCCGCTCTATGCCCAGATGAAACCCAAGTTCGCCGCCCCCTACAAATGGGCGATGAGCGAGGACGGCAACAACCTGTTGGGCATCGTGCAGCGCTACGAGACCTTCGACTTCGTCGTGAACTCGGACAAGATCGCCCCCGCGACCGCCAAGGACGAAGGGTGGGACCTGTTCAACAACCCCGATTTCGCGGGCCGCTACGGCATCCTGGCCTATGAGGACTGGAACGTCATGCACATGTGCATGGGCGCGGGCGTGCATCCCTACAAGGTCAAGACCGACGAGGAGGTGGCCAGGTTCGAGGCCACCTGCAAGGCCTGGATCGCCGGGGCCGCGATCATCACCACCGATTTCGTCGCGCTGAACCAGGCGATCCTGAACGACGAAATCGACCTCTATGTGACCGGCGGCACCTATACCACGGGGGCGGCCCGGCGCGAGGGGGTGAACAACCTGTATGCGATCACCCCGAACAAGGGGCCGGCCGACGGCAAGGGCGGGATCAACTGGATCGAGATCAACTCGGCCGTGAACAACCCGAACTTCAGCGAAGCCGCCTTCGACTGGCTCGAGTTCATCACCACGGTGGACGCCGCCGAGATCGTCGCGCGCGGCAACGGCAACCTGCAGCCGGTCAGCCAGATGTCGAACCCCGACCTGATGGCGCGCTTCACCGCCGACGACCTGAACGCCCTGCAATGGGACGAGTTCGACGAGCGCATCGCCAATGCCGTCGAGTTCGACATCGTGCCCGACTATGACCGGCTGTACGACATCTATTCGGCGGCGGTGCGGGCGCGGGGCTAGGGCTTCCTGGCGGACGACATGCCAGGTTGCACGGGCAGGACCGGGGGGTTTCACACCCCCCGGACCCCCCGTGGGATATTTGGGAACAGATGAAGGGGCGGAAAGTTTGAGTCGATTGAGAGGGATCGGGCCCTGCGATGGAGCCTGACGCGGCCATGGGCCAGCCCGTGATCCTGTCGCTGGCCGGGCTGACCAAGCGTTTCGGGACGCTGACGGCCGTGGACGGCATCGACCTGGACATCCGCGAGGGCGAGTTCTTCACCATCGTGGGGCCGTCCGGCAGCGGCAAGTCCACGCTGGTGCGGCTGCTGGCGGGGCTCGAGGCCCCCTCGGCGGGCACGATCCGGCTGCGGGGGGCGGACATCACGCGGGTCCCCGCGAACCGCCGCCCGACCGCGCTGGTGTTCCAGTCGCTGGCGCTGTTCGACCACCGGACAGTGGGGCAGAACATCGAATTCGCGATGAAGATGAAGGGGGTGGCACCTGCCGTGCGGCGGGGCCGCGCGATGGAACTTCTGGCGCTGGTGCGGCTGCCCGAGGGGTATTACGCGCGGCCCGTGACGCAGTGTTCGGGGGGCGAGCGGCAGCGCGTGGCACTGGCCCGCGCGCTGGGGTCGGACCCCGAAATCCTGTTCTTCGACGAACCGCTGTCGGCCATCGACTATCGCCTGCGCAAGACGCTGGAGGTCGAGCTGAAGGACCTGCACGCGCGCACGGCCAAGACGTTCGTCTACATCACCCATTCGCTGGAGGAGGCGATGGTGATGTCGGACCGCATCGCCATCATGCAGGCGGGCCGCTTCGTGCAGATCGGCACGCCGGCGGCGATCTACGGTGCGCCGGTCAACCGGTTCGTCGCGTCCTTCATGGGCGAGGTGAACATCCTGACCGTCGAGGGTGGCCGCTTCGCCGCCCTGGATGTGCCGGTCGCGGCGAAGGGTGCGCATGCCGTGCTGCGGCCCGAGGACCTTCGGCTGGGCGACGGCGGCGCGTTGCGGCTGACGGCCACGATGCGGCACAAGATGATGCTGGGGTCGCGGACGCAGGTGCATTTCGACAAGGGTGGCATGACCCTGATCGCCGAGGTGCCGAGCGTGCAGGCCGGGGGGCTGGTGCCGGGGGCGGAGGTGGGGCTGAGTTTCGATCCGGGCACGCTGGCCTGGGTGGCGGAATGACGGGGGCGTGGTTTCCCCCTCACCCTGACCCTCTCCCCCGAGGGGAGAGGGGACCGCGTTGCGCCTTGGGTGTGGCGTGGCGCGCAGGGGGCGGCGCATGAGCGCGCGCCTGTCGCCCGGCGCGGCCTGTGCCGTCCCGGTGATCCTGTTCCTTCTGCTGTGCTTTGCCGGGCCGATCCTGATCGTCGCCTGGTACAGCCTGATGGCGCCGCGCACGTTCGACCTGACGCTGGCCTTCAGTTTGGAGAACTATCGCGCGGTGTTTGTCGACGGCTACGGCAAACCCCTGATGTGGTCGCTGCTGG
Source organism: Gemmobacter sp. (assembly GCA_052387255.1). Lineage (GTDB taxonomy): Bacteria > Pseudomonadota > Alphaproteobacteria > Rhodobacterales > Rhodobacteraceae > JBBQXK01. Next base: position 65,315 of record JBQTJI010000048.1, read on the forward strand.
GGGCGACCCTGACGACGGTCATCTGCGCCCTTCTGGCCTGGCCCACGGCCAAGGCGCTTCACGGGCATCTGGGGCGGGCGGCGGCGGTGGTGACGGCGCTGATCGCGCTGCCGATCTTCATCTCGGAAAGCGTGCGGCTGTTCGGGCTGTCGGTGTTCATGATGCCGAAGGGGGGGATCCTCGCAGGATCGCTGAACGCCTTTCTGGGCGTCGAGATCGGGTCGATCCTGAACACCAGGGCGGCGGCGCTGCTGGGGATGGTCTACATCCATTTCCCCTTCATGCTGTTCCCGCTGCTTCTGGGGGTCGAGATGATCCCGAAGGACCGCGTCGAGGCCGCGCGCGACCTTGGGGCAGGGGGATGGCAGGTGTTCCGCGAGGTGGAACTGCCGCTGGCGGCCCCGGGGCTGATGATCGGGGGCCTTCTGACCTTCGTGCTGGCGCTGGGGGCCAATGCCGAGGCGGCGATCCTGGGGGGGCGGGCGGTGACCGTGATCACGGCAGCCATCGACCAGCGGTTCAACTATGCGCAGGACTGGCCCTCGGGGTCGGCGCTGACGGTCTTGGTGATCGGGGCGACCGTGCTGGTCGTGCTGCCGGTGCTGGCGCGGTTCGACCTGGCAAGGCTGGCGCGGCGATGAGCGGGGGCTGGATCAGGCCCCTGGCGTGGCTGTGGGTGGGGGTGGTCCTGGCCCTGCTCTATGTGCCCATCGTGTCGGTGGTGCTGGCCAGCTTCGCCAACACCCGCTACATGCGCTTTCCCCACAAGGACTGGACGGTTTCGGCTTATGCCGAAGCCCTGGCCTCGCCCACGACCTGGGACATCCATCTGGTGTCGTTCCAGATCGCGCTCTGCACCGTGGTGCTGGCCGTTGTGCTGGGGACGCTGGGGGCGATGGCCTTTGCCCGCTATGACTGGCGCGGGCGGGGGCTGTTCCAGAAGGTGCTGGTGCTGCCGATCTTCTTTCCGCAGCCGGTGCTTGGGCTGGCGATCCTGCTGTCGCTGACCGCCGTGGGCATCCCGCCGTCGTGGAAGACCGCCGTCATCGCGCATCTGGTGTGGATCGTGCCCATCGTGACGCTGGTGATCTCGATCCGCCTGTTCGGGTACGACGTGGCGCAGGAGGAGGCGGCGCTGGACCTTGGGGCGACGCGCTGGCAGGTGTGGCGCGAGGTGACGTTTCCGGCGCTGTGGCCGGGCATCTTCTCGGGCGCGCTGTTCGCGTTCCTGCTGAGCTGGTCGAACCTGCCGCTGTCGATCTACACGACGGGGATCGACAACACCCTGCCGTCCTGGCTGTTTTCGCGGACGGCGACAAACTATTCGCCCATCGTGCCGGCGGTGGCGGTGATCGGCACGCTGGTGTCGGCATTTGTGGTGCTGGGGCTGGTGGTTGTGCGGGGGGTCGCGGGGCGAACGGTGCGTGCAAGCACGCACCCTACCTCT
>JBQTJI010000049.1:0-5313 GCA_052387255.1 Gemmobacter sp.
ATGCTGCTGATCTGGATCAAGGGGTCCGAAGACCACACGGCGGAACTCGTCCGCCGCTTCGACCGCGCCCCCAAGCCCATGTACTATCAGCCCGAATTTCTTCATGTGGCGTGGGAAGAATACTGCGCAACCTATTCGGTGAACGAGAAAACCTGCGATCCGGATGCCTTCGTCCGCTGGACCTACGCCCGCGCCCTGGCGCACCGCCAGCCGCGCTATGCGGCGATGGCCCGGTGGGGCGTGACGGTGACGGCGGAAGAGGTGGCAGGGGTAAGGGGACCCGACGATTTCGCCGCGCTGATCGCCACCGCCCTGTCACGCAAATAGCCCTGCCAGCCGCGCCAGCACGCCCACGATCTTGCGGGCGCCCGCAAGCGCCTTTGCCAGCCTTTCCAGGGCCTTCAGCCCGGAATCCGCATCGCGGATCGCCTTTTGCAGGCGCGACAGCGCCGTCGGCTCGGGTAGTGTCGAGTTGTCATAGGCGATTTCGCCGCGGCGAATCTGGATCATGTGCCCCATCAACTGGATCATTTCCTGGTTGAGGTCCGCGACAAGCGCATCGTTGTTGGCCGCCCGGGCTTCGTCGGTGCGGGCATCGAGGTCGGCCATCGCTTCGGCACAGATGATCTTGAGAGTGTTGAACTGGACTCGGGCGGTCGGATTCAGGGTCGACATGATTTTCCCTCCTATGTTGCAGCGTCATCCACCTTGAACGGAGTCGGTCAGCGCCTTGATCGTCTCGATCAGGGTCACAAAGGCTTCGATGTCGCCCGGTGCGGACACCCGGGCGGTCAGCGCGGCCTGGGCATCGCGGATCAGCACCAGCCGCCCGGCGTCGCTGGACATCAGGCGCGCCCGCAGGTCGGCATGCGTCGCCTCATAGTCGCGCACGGTGGCGGCATAGGCCGCCGAATTGCCCGATCTGCGCGCCGATTCCATCTGCACGTAGGCCTGTTGCAGGGCTTCGGTCGCGGCGCTCAGCCCGTCATCGGCATCGCGGAACGAGATCAGCCGCGATGTCAGGTCCTCGATCCCCGGACCGGCGGCGCGCACCAGGTCGCGGATCAGGCGGGTGCGCTGCGCCTCGGCCAACTGCCCGGCGAGCGACGTGAGCGGCGCACGAACCGCGCCGATCCGTGATTGGAGGTTGGCGAATTCGGGGCGGACAGCGGCCAGGGCCTGCACCTCGCCCAGCAGGCCGCCGAATTCGGTTGCCACCGCCTGCGGCGCGTCGGTCGCGGCCAGCGCCGACAGCGTTTCGGCATAGCTGCGCAGGGTACGGATGTAGGCCAGCATTGCCTTGGCGCTGCCCGGCGCTTCGGGCGCAACGTTCAGCGGTTCCGGCGCGCAGTCGGAAAACCGGGTGCCCGGGGCCAGCGATGCCGCGCTGACGCAGCGGGACGGCGGTTTGTAGACCTCTTTCCCGCCTGCGATGGCGCTTGTCTGCGCCGCCGCCTCTTCCGCCGCAGCCCGCAGCTGCAACCCGGCCTCCATCGGCGCGGTCGCAGCACTCAGCGCGTCCGAGAATCCCGCGACTTCGGGGCCAAGGGCCGTAGGCCCGCAACCTGCAAGCGGCAGCAGGCCAACGGTGGCCAGGGACCGCACCACCGACAGGATTGATGAACGCCGCATTGTTCCCTCCACTGGATGACCTTGTGCCGGTGCCGGGGGCCGGACCGGAACCGGATGCAACCATCGTGCCGGCTGCTGCGTGAGCGCTGCGTGAGCCTTGCGTGAAATCCCGGCCTGCCCGCCGGGCCGCAGGTTCGGCGCACCGTGCCGCAGGTGCTGGAACTTGCCCGCCGTTCCCCTTATGTCGGGCCGATCAACACAAGGACCGCCGCCCCGATGCCCATCACCCTGCCCGAAACCCTGCCCGCCTTTGACGTGCTGCGGCGCGAAGGCGTGATGGTGATGTCACCCGAACGGGCGGCGCGGCAGGACATCCGGCCGCTGCGGATCGGCCTTCTGAACCTGATGCCCCGCAAGATCCAGACCGAGAACCAGTTCGCCCGGCTGATCGGGGCCACGCCCCTGCAGATCGACCTGCAGCTGATCCGCATGACCGAGCACCAGACGAAGAACACCGCCGCCGAACACATGGCGACGTTCTATCGCCCCTTCGCCGAGGTCGTGGCCAGCGACGAACGCTTTGACGGGCTGATCATCACCGGCGCACCGATCGAGCATCTGGCGTTCGAGGAGGTGACCTACTGGGACGAGTTGCGCCAGGTCATGGACTGGACGCAGACCCATGTGCTGTCGACCTTCGGCGTCTGCTGGGGCGGCATGGCGATGGCCTGGCATTTCCACGGCGTGCCGAAACATGCGCTGGACGCCAAGGCCTTCGGCTGTTTCCGCCATGTGAACCTGGCCCCCACGACGCCGCTGCTGCGCGGGTTCTCGGACGATTTCGTGATGCCGGTCAGCCGCTGGACCGAGATGCGCCAGGACGACATCGACCGCGCGGGCCTGACGACGCTGCTGACCTCGCCCGCGACCGGCCCCTGCCTCGTCGAAGACCCCGCGCACCGGGCCTTCTACATCATCAACCACCTGGAATATGACAGCGACACGCTGAAGCAGGAGTATGATCGCGACGTCGCGGCGGGCACGCCGATCAACGTGCCGTCGAACTACTATCCCGATGACGATCCCGCGAGGCCGCCCCTGAACCGCTGGCGCAGCCACGCGCACCTGCTCTATGGCAACTGGATCAACGAGATTTATCAGTCGACCCCCTATGACATCGCGCAGATTGGCCGTTAGCCTGCTCCTGGCCGGGGCCGCAGTGGCCGGATGCGGGGTGGTCGTGGACCGCCGCGCCACCGCGCGCGAGACGGACGCCGAGGCGGCCTTTCCGCCGACGGGGCGCTTTGTCACCGTCGATGGCGCGCGGGTCCATGCGCAGGTGCAGGGGACCGGGCCGGATGTCGTGCTGATCCACGGGGCGGGCGGCAACCTGCGGGATTTCACCTTTGACCTTGTGGCGCGTCTGGCCGTCGACCATCGGGTGACGGCCTTCGACCGCCCCGGTCTGGGGTTCTCCGACGACATCGGGGCGCGCGGGGCCAGTCCGCTGGTGCAGGCCGACCACCTGCAAAAGGCGGCGGCGCTGCTGGGGGTGAAGGATCCGGTCGTGCTGGGCCACAGCTATGGCGGGGCGGTGGCGATGGCCTGGGCGCTGACCGATCCCGGTGCCACGCGCGGCGTGGTGTCGGTGGCGGGCGCGACGATGCCCTGGGACGGGGGGCTGGACACCTGGTACCACGTTACCGGGGGCCGCATCGGCGGGGCCACGCTGGTGCCGCTCTTGACCGCCTTCGTGCCCGAGGCGCGGACCGAGACGGCACTGACCGGCATCTTTGCCCCCGATGCGGTGCCGACCGGCTACGCCGCCCATGTCGGCCCCGGCCTGACCCTGCGGCGCGGCAGCTTGCGCGCGAACGGGCGGCAGGTGCTGGCGCTGAAGGACCATCTGCGGGCGATGTCGCCCAACTATCCGCAATTGAAGATGCCGTTCGAACTGATCCACGGCACGGCGGATGAGACCGTCTATGCCCGCGTCCATTCGATCCCGCTGTCGCAGATCGTGCCGAACGCGCGGCTGACCCTGATCGAGGGCGCAGGCCACATGCCCCACCACAACCACCCGGACGCGGTGGTCGCGGCGGTGCGGCGGCTGGCGGGCTGACAGACGCCGCTTCCGTCGCCGCCCGCTTGCGCCTAGTCTGGGCAGGGCAAGGAGGACCCTGCCATGACCGAACTTCCCTTCGACGGCGCGATCAGCCGCTATTTCCGCGAGGGCGCGCCCAAGGCGGTGCGCAAGGCCATCGAAAAGGCGGGGGGCGATCCGATCCTGGCCAGGTCCTATCCCTACCGCACCGAGATGAAATCCAAGGACTACGACGCCCGGATCGAGGGGTTGCAGCGCCAGCTGGTGCGCATGCATGCCGATGTGGTGGCGACCGGCAAGCGCATCGTCGTGGTGTTCGAGGGGCGCGACGCCGCCGGCAAGGGCGGGGCCATCGAACGCCTGCGCGAGAACCTGAACCCGCGTGTTGCCAGCATCGTAGCCCTGTCCAAGCCCTCGGACCGCGAGGCACGGCAATGGTACTTCCAGCGCTATGTCGAACGGCTGCCCGCCGCCGGGGAAATCGTGCTGTTCGACCGCAGCTGGTACAACCGGGGCATCGTGGAAAAGGTCTTCGGCTTCTGCAAGCCCGAGGCCCGCGAACACTTCTTCCGCCAGTTGCCCGAGTTCGAGCGGATGCTGGTGGACGAGGGGATCATCCTGGTCAAGTTCTGGCTGGACGTCAGCCGCGCCGAACAGCTGCGCCGGTTCCTCGACCGCGAGCAGGACCCGCTGAAGCAATGGAAACTCAGTTCCATCGACATCGACGGGCTGGCCAAGTGGGACGACTACACCCACGCCATCGCCGAGACCTTTGCCGTCAGCCACACCGCAGAGGCCCCCTGGACCGTGGTGCTGGCCGACGACAAGAAACGTGCCCGGCTGGCGGTGATCCAGACCGTTCTGGCACGCGTCGATTTCGACGGGCGCGACATGGGGCTGATCGGCACGCCCGAACCCGGCATCACGGGCGGCCCCGAGATCTGGTCCGACGCCGAGGGCGACTGAGCATGCGATGACCGAGGGCAAGCGCGGCTACCACCACGGCAATCTGCGCCAGGCACTGGTCGATGCCGCCCTTGTGCTGATCGAGGAGAAGGGGCCGCAGGGGTTCACCCTGTCCGAAGCCGCCAAGGCCGCCGACGTGACGCCCGCCGCCGTCTACCGCCATTTCGCGGGCCGCGACGACCTGATCGCCGAGGCGGCGCGGCAGGGGTACGACATCTTCGCCGCGCTGATGGACTATGCCTACAACGGCGGTAAGCCGACGGCCCTTGCCGCGTTCGAGGCGACGGGGCGGGCCTACCTGGCCTTTGCGCGCAAGTATCCGGGGCACTACAAGGCGATGTTCGAGGCGGGCCTGAACCTGGCCGACCACCCCGACGTGGCGGCGGTGGCGAACCGGTCGCGTGCCGTGCTGGACAAGGCCGCCGTCGCGCTGTCCGACCACCTGCCCCCCGGCAAGCGCCCGCCGCCCAGCATGTTCTCGGCCCATATCTGGGCGCTGAGCCATGGCATCGTGGAACTGTTCGGGCGCGGCAAACCCGGCGCGCGCAGCCCCTATCCGCCCGAGGACCTGCTCGAGGCGGGGATCGGAGTCTATCTGCGGGGGCTGGGGCTGTTGCCGCCGGACCGGTAAACCAAGAGGGCGGGGGGCTGACGCCGCCCCCCGCACCCCC
>JBQTJI010000050.1:0-7170 GCA_052387255.1 Gemmobacter sp.
ACACATTCTTCGCCAGGTCGAGCCCGACCGTGGTAATCTCCGACATGACCGTCCTCCTTTGTGGATCCTCGCAGACCCACCTTGGCACATCGATGCCGTCGGGGGGCGGTCACATCATCAAAGCCCGGCGGTTAAGGTCTTCACGCCGCGAGGATTCGATTTTCTGATACGGGATGTAGGGAGGATTCCCCATGACCACGTCGAAAGAAGCCGGCCAACCTGCAGGCCTTTCAATCTCCAAAAAGTCACCTTGCACGAACCTGACGAGGTCCGCCGGTCCGCCGAGGACCTCGGAAAGATAGTCGAAGGCTACTGCATCAATATCACATCCACAAATAGAGCTCTTCGCATCTGCGGATTCGCAATCCTCTAACGCTTTCACCGCCGATTGGAGAAAGCCGCATCCTCCGAAGCTCGGTTCTAGGACCACATCATCGCGCGATCTGATCGCCCAGGAGGCAAGTAGATCGCTCAGAAGTTCGGGGGTATAGTAAGCACCAAGCTGACGCCGCTCCTGCGGATTGCGTTCGCGTTTCCCCGAAACGATTGGCAACTACACTCTCCCGGCTCTTCTGTCACACTGGACTTGTACACTACAGCGCAACTCAGGCGAAGACATCCAGAAAGACGGCGCTTCTGCAACGGTGCTGCGACAGCGATGCCGCAGTGCGGTCAGGCCGGTTTACGCCCGATACAGACCTTGGTGTTCTTCGGCCCCGGTCTTTCGACCGGGGCCTTTGCCTGGGATGGTCAGTCGCTGCGGCGGCCGTTGGGGCGGGACCAGATCAGGCTGTAGCCCTCGCCGTCCTCGTCGGCGAAGAGGTTGGCGTAGATCGGTGCGCTGAAGCTCGGGTCGTCCAGCTTCAGGCCCAGATACGCGCGGCCCTCGTTCGACTGCTTCGACCAGGCGGCGCCGATCTCGGCGCGGCCGACCAGGACCCGGTGGCTGGGGGCATTCTCGCCCGAGGCACGCTGGTCGGGGACGATGCGCACGCCCTTGGCCTGGACGCTGAACGTGAAGATTTCGCCGGTGTAGTCGGTGCCGGTCTTCTTGAAGGTGCCGATGGTCGCCATGTTCTTTCTCCGTTTCTCTCTGTTTCGGGTCCGCTCCATTGCGGCCTCGATGGCGATCGACGGGCCGGAGGCGACTGCGGGCGCACCCCCCATCGGGGGGCCAGACAGCATAGGAGAAACTTTCTTGCCCCGCGAGGAATGACGGCCTTGGCCGGCAGGGGAAGAAAGTTGTGACGACGCTGTTGCGCCCAAGCGTTCGAGGCGCAGCCGTCCTTCGGCCAGATCAGCCCATCAGGAGAGGTCGTTTTGGCGCGGCACCGGTGATGGGGAAGCAACGGAGATTGCGGCGACCCTGAAGGCCTTTCAGGAGGACGGGACAGGCACCGGTGGCCATAGAACAGGCTGCTGCCCCCGAGCCCCAGTGTTCACCCCCCTGCCCCGCCGCCGCGCGCCCGCTGCCGCTAACCACCAGGATTGGATCTGCCAGCGTGATTTCAGTCCATAGGACGAATGTCGAATGCTTGGGCCATGTGGGCCGAAGAGTTGACCCCAATCGAGCATGCCGCGCCCGATCCAATCTGTCCGACCCATTGACGATCAGGCGGAAAAGCCATTGCCGCTGGCCCCCTGCCGTATCCGCCGCAGTCTTGAGCGCAATGCACAGGACCGTCGAAATCCGGGGCCAAGTCACACAGTCGAGTCCCCCGGAAACGGTGCCGTGCCATCGACAGGAGAAACGTACGCTCAATCCGGACCGCAGTCAGCAGAATGCAAACACCCCCCGGCGAAACCGCCGGAGGGTGCTCATGGTCAGTGTTGGGGATTACGGCATTCGGAAGCTTACCTTAATCGATCGCCCCGAAAATCTCTTCGGCCTCGGGGTGTTCGCCCGCGAACTCGTAGAGCCGCATGTAGCCCTCGGACAGCCGGTCGGAGTCATGCCGGAAGGAAAGATGGGACAAGGCGAAGAGGGTGGAGATGATCCCGGCCGCCTGCGCCGAGATCTCGCCCCTGTAACCGTTGGTCTCGCAGAAAATACGGAAGCGCTTGTCAGACGCAGGTGCCATGAACAGGGGCTGGCCCTCGCGCTCATAGAATTGCCAGAGACCGCCGGTGTAGTCGTCGGGGGCCAGCCAGGACATGAACTGATAGACGGCGCGCTCGCCGATCAGCATCAAAGAGGGGCCGAACAGCGCAGGCAGGAACGCCATGCGGCGCGCCTCGGGCACGACGGTCGCGTGATTATGGGCCACTGCAGCTTCGGTCATCGGAAATCCTCCGGATCAGGGGTGAGTGGCGCGCCCGGCGGCTCTCTCGACCCGCCCGGACACCCCGGATTTCCCACCCAGCTCTCGCTCTCTGATGGCCCCGGGGTTGATTTTGTTCACTCTATGTTCTATATTGGAGGCACGATCTGCTTGGGAGATTCATCATGGACGTCGCCCCCCTCGCCCTGCCAGTCACCGAACGCCAAATCGCCTATGCGCGATCCCTCGCGCTCCGGAACCAGAGCCTTTTGCCTTGGGACGTTCAGCAGGACCGGCGCTCGCTCAGCGCCTGGATTGAGGCGCAGGCGAAGCTGAAGCCGTCCGAGTCCAACCGGCCGACGTCGAAGCAGGTCGCCTTCGCCGAACGGCTCGCCCGGATCAAGCGCCGTGCCGTGCCGGACGAATGCTTTCGGGACCGGGAGTTGATGTCGCAGTGGATCGACGGGAACCGGTGAGGTTTTGGGGCCATCGTTAGCTATCTCGTGTGATCGACGACATTCGCCGCACCGGCTTCGGCGAACGCCATAAGGCGGTTGCCTATCTTTGCCGTGCAAGGCCGGGCTGAACGCGCCGAGCGGCTTCCGGTCATCCCAGGCATAAGATGGCTCGACGATGTCGGTTTCTGGGATTTTGGGATGTCAGGCGGCCAGGGCTTGATCAAGCACTCTCAGCGCGGCCGCACGCCAGAACGGGTCGACAAGCCGGCCCTCCAGCGCGCGGGCGCGGCAGCACAGCGCGTCGGCTGCAGCTGGATCAGGGTCATCCGCCGCAGTTCTGGCCTCAGCCCGAAGTCGGCAGGACTCGACCACCACGCGGCGCGCTTCGGCGTCGCCGCCGACCGGAACGCACCAGCGAATGCTTCCCCCCTGCTGCACTTCGCCCGCCATCACGAGGCAATGTTGCGCATCAAGAATGGTGACCAACTGCGGCACCAGAAGCAGGGAAGTGTCATAGTTCGCAGCCATCAGGCCGGAGGCGACAGAAGTAGCGGCCCAAATCATGGCACCGGCGAGATCGCCGCAGGTGCCGAGATCGGCCTCCCGCTCAAAGCGCAGGTGTTCGAGCGCCGTATCGTCCCAGTACGCAAGACAGCGGCAGCTCACGTGCAGGGGCAAGCGGTCGGCGAGGCGCAGATGGACGAGTGCGTCCTCAATCAGGGCTTCGCGCGGCGCGCGGACGACAGCTTGGGAGATGGGCAGGTGCATCGGGATCACTCCGCGACGGGCGGCGGGAGCCTCTCTCCCACGCTGAAACCCGTCACGGACCCACCCGCCCGTCTCTCCCTCCGGAGCGTGCCCCACCGATGACCGGGCATCCACGGTTCGGGTCGTTACCCCCCTGCCCCGCCCCGCCAGGCGATGAAGCTCGACGGGCCGTCGTAGACGGCGTGGCGCGCTTCATCGACGACGAAGCCGAAGCGGCCGATCTTGTAGTCGCCGGAAGGGACAAGGAAGCGGCGCTCTTCAGACTGGGGGTCACGCCGCCCACCCCTCGTGGCGACGACTTCGGTGAAGCCGGGGTGATTATCGGAATGGATCGCGGAAATCGCCACCCAGTCTTCGGCGTGATCCTGGGCGAAGGCCTGGGCGTCGCGCTTGCGGGACTCGCCCGGCTGCAGCGCCCGGCCATGGATCGCCTCCCAGGCATCCGGCCAGTTGTCGCGCAGGGTTTCTTCGGCCTGGCGCCGTTCAAGCTTCGTGAAGAGGTCGGGCCAGGCCGTCGCGACCGCGGCCCAGGCAGCATCCTCTTCGTACCAACCGCCAGCCTCGCGCAACAGAGGATGGACCCGGCTGTTGCGGTCCGCCGAAAGGTGGAACCCGCCATGGCCGGAAGTGGAGTGGAACACGACCCCCTCGCCATAGCGGACCGCGCCTTGCGACGGTCCCCAGGGCGTGTTGGCATGGGCGCGGAATTCCTGACGGTCCAGGCTGGCCTTTTCGTCCTGATGCTCGGCCTGTTCCTGAACGACCGCCCGGAAGGCAGCCTCGTCGGCAACATCGCCGCCATGGCCGTAGAAGTCAGACCGCTTCCAGTCTGACAGGGGCTTGGTCAGGCGCCAGCGACTGCCGAGAAAATGGCGGCCGTCGGCCATGGGGATCAGGGCGAAAGCGGCATCGCCGATCCGGGCGACAGCCAAGCCATCGGCGCTGCGACCGTATTCCGGGACGGGAACGGCGGCGGGGGCGCGGGGCGGAACGGCGGTGTTCATGCGATCAGCGCCTCCACCGCGTCGATGTCTTCGCCGTTCAGGGCAGCGGTCAGCCATTCATGGGTGCTGATCCAGCCGATGCTCTTGCGTGCCCCGAGGTCGATGACATGCGCACCACCACCGAAGGCCTCCAATCGGGGGCGGGAACAGGTGTTTGCGAAGTCGAATCCCCAGAGGCCGGTGAGGTCGATCGCTTCAACCCGAAGCCTGAATTGCCCGATCAGGGTGGCCTGGCTTCGGCATCGCACCATAGCGCAGCAGACTTGACATCACTTCTGACTGCCATATATGGCATCATGAATCGCTCATCATGCCGTAAGAGGCAGCCATGTCCAATCTGAAAGCCCTGCGATCCCTGTCCGACCTTGGTCAGAACCTGCGCCAGGCACGGCTTGCCCGACGGTTCTCCATCGCGGAGCTTGCAACCCGCGCCGATGTTTCGGAGCGCACGCTCATCCGGCTGGAAAAGGGCGACGCGGGCGTCGGTATCGGCAATCTCGCCGCAGTTCTGGCGGCCTTGGAGAGCGCCGAGGTGCTTGCCGACGTCATGTCCCCGGAAAACGACCCCGTGGGCCTGTCCCGTGCGCTGGACGCGGTACCCAAGCGCGGACGCTCGTTCAAGCCGACCAAACGCACCTCACAAGTCACTGAGGGTGCCGAGCCCGAGAGGGTCACGCCTGCCCGCAAGGGGATCGGGTTCTGATGGCACAAGCCGATCAGACCTTTGTCCGGCGGGGCCGCTCGTCACCGGGCAAGCAGGAGGCCGAGGTTCACATCGGGAACAGCCTTCTTCATGCAGGCAGGCTGCGCTTTTCGTTTGAGCGCGGCCGCCAGCATTCCGAGTTCAGCTATGCGCAAGCCTGGCTGGATAACGACCGCAGCTTTGCTCTCGCTCCCGATTTGCCCCTGGGCCTCGCCCCGTTCTTCGCCTCCTCCGGGCGCAGCGGCGACCAGCGAGAGAGTCTGCCCGGTGCATTTCAGGATGCCGCCCCCGATGCCTGGGGCCGCATGCTAATGGAACGCGTGCACGGGGCTGGCCTCAGCGAGTTCGACATGCTGACCCTGACCGATGACCAGACGCGTCAGGGTGCGCTCCGCTTCTGTGACGGAAAGGGTCGCGTCATCACCGGCGATGCCGCGCGGGTTCCGCGGCTGATCGACCTTGAGGAGTTGCGGGCCATTGCAGCAACCATCGAGCGGCGCGGCGAAGTTTCCAACGCGGCGCTGCGCAAGATGGCCGGGGCTGGTGGCTCGATTGGCGGGGCCCGGCCCAAGGCCAATGTCCTGGATGATGGCCAGCTCTGGATCGCGAAGTTTTCCTCGGCCACGGATGTCAGCGCGGTCGAACGGATTGAGGTCGCGACTTTGCAGCTCGCCCGCGAGGTTGGCCTGAACGCGCCGCAGGCCCGCCTGATGCTCGAGAGGACCGACAGCCCCATCGCCCTGATCCGCCGGTTCGACCGCGACGGTCCGGCGCGGGTCCCCTATATCTCGGCCCGCACGGCGCTCGAACGGCAGGGGACCGGGCAAGGTGCCTATACCGAAATAGCCCAGTTCATCCAGCAGCGCAGCGACGATCCCCGCGCGGACCTTGTCGAGCTTTGGATGCGGATCGTCTTTACCGTGCTGGTGACGAACACCGATGATCACCTCAAGAACCATGGCTTCGTCTATGCCGGTGATGGGCAGTGGAGCCTTTCGCCGTTGTTCGATGTGAACCCGCAGCCCGAGCGGCACCGGCTGCTCAAGACCGCGATCCTGGAGGGTGCCCCGTTCGAGGCATCGCTTGACCAGGCCTTCGAGGCCGCCGAGTTCTTCAGCCTGTCCTTGCCTGAAGCGAAGCAACGCGCGGGCGCGATGGCGCGGCAGATCCATGACACGTGGCAGCCGATGATGCGCAGGCATGGCGTGACGGGCCGCGGGCTGACCGACCTGAAACCGGCCTTCGAAAATCGCGAAATGGAGATTGCGCTGTCGCTCTGAGTGATCATGATTGCCATATTTGGCGACTAAATAATATTAAATGATCGTATCTGGCAGTCTTTAGAAACTACCTGAGGTGCTTGGTTCCATAAGGAGTGCACAAAGGCCCCGGTCTTTCGACCCGGGCCTTTGCTTGGGATGGTCAGTCGCCGCGGCGGCCGTTGGGGCGGGACCAGATCAGGCTGTAGCCCTCGCCGTCCTCGTCGGCGAAGAGGTTGGCGTAGATCCCCTGCGTCTTCAATGCCGTTACCGCTTTGCGGATCTCGCACGAGTGTCCGGATGTGGTTCAGCAACGCGGAAACATTGCTTGGGAGAGAAAGGTTGGCTATTGCGGCAAGGTATCCGGGACTACGCTCCGACGGACGAAACCCTGCATGGCATCGCCGACCCCCTGCACGCCATCCAGCGGCGCAACTTCTATCAGCTCACCGCCGAGGCCAGCCACCGTGGCCGCTACTACCACGAATACACCATGTCGATCAACGTCATGCGCGACAGCCCGTCCTGGCAGCCGCCCACCGACGACGCGGAAGAGATCGTGATTGAAGCGCTGCGTGATCTGGCCGACTCAGGGGAATCGCATTTGGGATTTGACCTGATCTGAGGGGTGTTGCGGTTTGCGTGGGGATGGGGTCTTGGACGGGGATCGCCGTTCTGGAGCCCGTTGCCCGCATGGACATCTTCCTCGCCGCCTTC
>JBQTJI010000051.1:0-7533 GCA_052387255.1 Gemmobacter sp.
CGGTGGGGAACGGGGTGCCGGGGGCGGGGGGACCATCGGGGCTGGAGGGGGGGGAGTCAACGGGGGATGGGGGGGGGTGCACCGTGGCATGCGGCTTGGAATGCTGGGCAAGGTGTGGTCCAATGTCATCATGGCCCTTGAAGACATCGCCGACCTGATCCGTGCCAACAGCGCCAACCTCAACCGGCGCATGGAGGAGTTTCATGTCGAGAGCTACGGCCAGCTTCTGAACTTGCAGAACGATGTGACGGATGTGCGGGGGGATGTGAAGGGGTTGCAGGGGGACGTCGGGGTTCTCAAGGCCGATGTTCAGACGTTGAAGGGCGACGTCGGGGTTGTGATGGCCGACGTGCACGACGTGAAGGGCGACGTGGCCGAAGCGAAGGCCGACCTTGCCCACGTCAAGCGCAGCCTCGATCTGGCCGAGACCGTCACAATGTTGCGGCGACAGGTCGAGCGGCTGGAGGCGGATGTTGCGGCGTTGAAGCGGCGGGCGTGAGGGGGAGGGAGTCGGGGTGAACCCCGACCTACGGGGAGATTGCATCGTCGCGTAGGGTGCGCATTCATTGCGCACCATGGGTGCAGGGCGGCGAGGTGGTCGCGGTGGGAATGGTGCGCAATGAATGCGCACCCTACGGCTTGCTACAGGCAGCTATTCGGGCCGCCGCTCTTCCCATGTTCCATTTGGCAAGCATTTGATTGTGAGGCCCACGTTGGAACTGACACTCTCGACGGAGCCTACTCCAAATGGTTCTCCCTCGCGAATGCACACTGATGCGTCACCTGCGCTTATTGCCCAATTTCCGTCCGCTCCACAGATCATGACCTCGCTGCTTGCGCGCGCAGATGCGCCTTCCGTGAAGCTCAAGCTCCCAAGCCAACACTTCTTATCTTGAACCGAAACAGCGCTCTCGTCAGACTGTGCATACAGCACGGTTCCTCCTTGGCTACAAATCGCCGCAACAAGCATTAGCAACTTCACAGAGTGGGGCATCTTGATTTCCTATCGCGCTTACTGACTTACCCAAACGCTTGAGTGTCGACCGCCCGGCTGGCTTACCAGACGATGTCGATAACTCGCCCGTCCGAGTGTTGGCATAAGCCAACACCACCGGAAGTCGTGAACCCGGAGGAGTCAGCGTACCGCATCTGGCAATTCAGGGAACTTCCTCGATTACCAAGAAGCACCGCGATAAATCGGTTTGTCGTCGTCGTGCCAAACAGAGTTGCGCCCGCGATATCAGTGCCGAAGATCCCCGTTGCAGCAGTGCTTGTTGCTCCGTCCATCACGGCTTTGCCGTTGAAGGTTTCTCCTCCAATGACGGTCGAGTAGGTATCAGAGTCGAGCCCCTGCTCATAGGTGAACTTTACCCTTTCTCCTGTACCGCGGATTTGTCCTGTCATTTCACCCCCGCATGCAGAAATAGTCAGCAATAAAGCAATTTTATGCCATCTCACACGCATTTCCCGAACAAGCCTCCGAATCCAACCAAGTACATTCAGCACGTCGTGTAGGATTTCTGCAAGTGATATGAGGGGATGATTACCTCCCCCTCCTCGACCGCTTCCCCCCCCGCATCCCGCCCCTGCCCCCGGTACTCCGCCCCCGCGCCTTCACCGCCTCGTCCACCGCTTCCTCGACCACCGACTGCCGGGCCAGCGGGTCGTCGGCGATGGCGAGTTCCACGGCCTCCAGCCGTTTCACCTCGTCCCGCAACCGGGCGGCTTCCTCGAATTCGAGGTTCTCGGCGGCCTTGCGCATCGCCGTGCGCAGGGCGTCGAGGTGGGCGGCGAGGTTGGGGCCGATCATGGGCTTGTCGACGCGGGCCGTCACGCGGGCCATGTCGGTGTCGCCTTTCCAGAGGCCGGCAAGCACGTCTTCGACGTTCTTGCGCACTGTGGTGGGGGTGATGCCGTTGGCCAGATTGTAGGCGGTCTGCTTGTCGCGGCGGCGGGTGGTTTCGCCGATGGCGCGTTCCATCGACCCGGTGATGCGGTCGGCGTACATGATGACGCGGCCGTCGGCGTTGCGCGCCGCGCGGCCGATGGTCTGGATGAGGGAGGTTTCGGAGCGCAGGAAGCCCTCCTTGTCGGCATCGAGGATGGCCACGAGGCCGCATTCGGGGATGTCGAGGCCCTCTCGCAGGAGGTTGATGCCGACCAGCACGTCGAAGGCGCCAAGGCGCAGGTCGCGCAGGATCTCAATCCTTTCAAGGGTGTCGATGTCGCTGTGCATGTAGCGGATGCGCAGGCCCTGTTCGTGGTAGTATTCGGTCAGATCCTCGGCCATGCGCTTGGTCAGGGTGGTGACCAGCACGCGCAGGCCCGCCGCCGCCACCCGGCGGATTTCGTCCAGCAGGTCATCGACCTGCATCTCGACGGGGCGGATTTCGATCTGGGGGTCCACGAGGCCGGTGGGGCGGATGACCTGTTCGGTGAAGGTGCCGCCGGATTGTTCCAGCTCCCACGCCGCCGGGGTGGCGCTGACAAAGATGGTCTGCGGGCGCATGGCGTCCCATTCCTCGAACTTCAGGGGGCGGTTGTCCATGCAGGACGGCAGGCGGAACCCGTGTTCGGCCAGCACGAACTTGCGCCGGTAGTCGCCCTTGTACATGCCGCCGATCTGGGGGACCGAGACATGGGATTCGTCGGCAAAGACGATGGCATTGTCGGGGATGAATTCGAACAGGGTCGGGGGCGGCTCGCCGGGGGCGCGTCCGGTGAGGTAGCGCGAATAGTTCTCGATCCCGTTGCAGGACCCGGTGGCCTCGAGCATTTCGAGATCGAAGTTGCAGCGCTGTTCCAGCCGCTGTGCTTCCAAGAGCTTGCCCTCGGCGACCAATTGGTCCAACCGATGGCGGAGTTCGAGCTTGATGCCGGTGATGGCCTGTTTCAGCGTCGGGCGAGGGGTGACGTAGTGGGAATTGGCGTAGATGCGGATCTGCTTGAAGGTATCGGTCTTGGCACCTGTCAGGGGGTCGAATTCGGTGATGGATTCAAGCTCGTCGCCGAAGAAGGAAAACCGCCAGGCGCGGGTGTCGAGGTGGGCGGGCCAGACTTCGAGTGAATCGCCGCGGACGCGGAACGACCCGCGGGCAAAGGCCGCGTCGTTGCGGCGGTACTGCTGGGCCACCAGTTCGGACAGGATGCGGCGCTGGTCGTATTGCGCCCCGACGGTCAGGTCCTGGGTCATGGCCGAATAGGTCTCGACCGAGCCGATGCCGTAGATGCAGCTGACGGACGCCACGATGATCACGTCGTCGCGTTCCAGAAGCGCGCGGGTGGCCGAGTGGCGCATCCGGTCGATCTGTTCGTTGATCTGGCTTTCTTTCTCGATGTAGGTGTCGCTGCGGGCGACATAGGCCTCGGGCTGGTAATAGTCGTAGTAGCTGACGAAGTATTCGACCGCGTTGTCGGGGAAGAAGCCCTTGAATTCGCCGTACAACTGGGCCGCAAGTGTCTTGTTCGGGGCCAGGATGATGGCCGGGCGCTGGGTTTCCTCGATGATCTTGGCCATGGTGAAGGTCTTGCCGGTGCCGGTGGCCCCCAGGAGCACCTGATCGCGGTCGCCCGCGACGATGCCGCCTGCCAGTTCGGCGATGGCCGTCGGCTGGTCGCCGGCCGGCTGGAACGGCGTGGAGAGGACAAAGGCGCGACCGCCCTCCAGCTTCGGCCGGGTCAGCACCTCGGGGCGCAGGGCGGGGGCGTTGGTGTTGTTGTGGGGCATGGGGGGCGACTCCGGCAGGTTGCCGCAATCTATTCCCTTTTCGTTCCAAGGGAAGGTAGGGCGTGGGGATTGGCCTGCGACGGCGGGTTGGCAGACGGATTGTAACGGGTTAGTGAAACCCGATGGGAGCCAAGATCGATACGCGGGCCGTGGGGCTGGATACGGGGCTGGCGCTGATCCGCTGGCTGACGGGGGCCGAAAGCCTGCACTACGGGCTGTGGACGGGGCTGGAGGTGACCGCCGGCAACCTGCGCGCGGCACAGGACGCCTATACCGACAAGCTGTTCGCGCTGCTGCCCGACCGCCCCTTGCGCATCCTCGACATCGGCGGCGGGGCAGGCGAGACGGCGAAGCGGTTGCTGGCGCGGGGCCATGCGGTCGAGATCGTGGTGCCCTCGGCCTATCTGGCGGCGCGGTGCCGGGCGAATGCGCCGGGGGCGGTGGTGCATGAATGTGTCTTTGAGGACTATGCGGGCGGCGGTGGGTTCGATCTGTGCCTGTTTTCGGAAAGCTTTCAGTACATTCCTCTGGACGAGGGCATTCCGCGCGCCCTGCCGCTGCTGCGCCCCGGGGGGCAGGTTCTGATCGCCGACTGCTTCCGGTCGGACGCCTATGGCGCGCGCGACCGCCACGGGCCGCAGCCGGGGGGCGGGCACCGGCTGCGGGTGTTCCGCGACCGGCTGCGGGACTGGCCGGTTGCGGTGACGCACGAGGAAGAGATCACCGGGGCGGTGGCCCCGTCGATCGACCTGGAGCAGGGGCTGTTCAACGTTCTGGGCCTGGGGATCGGGCGGGTTCAGGCGGAACTGGCGGCGAAGAAGCCGGTCGCGCGGTGGGTGCTGGCGCGGCTGGCCGGGTTGTTCCTGTCGCGCGCCAGGCGCGCGCATCTGATGCAGCGGCTGACCGGGTCGATGCGGAATGCGGGGGTGTTCTGCACCTACAACCACTACATGATCTTTCGCCTGGCGCCGCAGACCTTGCCGGAAGGTTAAGCGCAGTCGATCAGTTTTAGCGAAAACTTGCCTCATGGCTGCATCTTTCGGTTGAAAAATTCGAACGAATCGCGCACATTCAAGGGGCAAGTAGCAAACGCTGTCGGTCGGCTGCACCACACACCCCACCCACACTCCCCGTGGCCGGCCGACAGTACCTTTGCCTCGCAATGCGGGGTGTTTGCCCTGCGCTTTCCCGCCAGATGACAGGGATGCTCCCCCTCACCCCGGCCCTCTCCCCCGAGGGGAGAGGGGGCGCGGGCGGTGCCGCCGGTGCATTCGCAAGATCGAACCGCAGGGCCGGACGGATGCGCGCACTCGGCCCCGAGGGGCGCGGGTCGGCGTGACGGGTCTTGCGAAGCGCCCGTCCCTTCCGGCATACAGAAGGCCACCCGCAGGAGAAGCCGTCATGCGCGCCCGCATCTATCAGCCCGCCCGCACCGCGATGCAGTCCGGCTCTGCCAAGACCCATGTCTGGGTTCTGGAGTTTGCCCCCGCCACGGCGCGCGAGATCGACCCCCTGATGGGCTGGACGTCGTCCGGCGACACCGAGGCGCAGGTGCGCCTGCGGTTCGACACCCGCGAGGCGGCGGAGGACTATGCCCGCGCGCGGAGCATCGATTATGACGTTACGGAACCGAAAGGCCGCAAGGCGGTGATCCGCCCGCGCGGCTATGGCGAGAATTTCGCAACCGACCGCAAGGGGGCCTGGACGCACTAGACCCCGTTTACCCCGACCCTTGGCACAAAGAGACCTGACCATGAAGCATTTCACCGCCCTGTCTTTCCTGATGATGACCACTGCCGCCTGGGCCCAGGCCACGCCGCAGGGGGCCGCCGACCTGACGGCCACGTTCCAGACCTACCTGGGCCGCACGCCCGGCGTGGTGAACGTAGTGCCCGATGGCGAGGAATACGAGATCACGCTGGATGCCAGCCCCCTGATCGCCATGGTGCCGCCCGAGGCGGGGGCAGCGATGACCGCGACGCCCGTGGTGATGCGCGTGTCGGACAACGGCGACGGCACCTGGGCGGTGACGCAGGACCAGCCGTTCAGCTTTACCCTGGGCGTGCCCGGCGTGATCGCGATGGAGATCAGCATGGGTCAGGTGGCCTGCGAGGGCACCTATGATACCGCGCTGCGCTCCTTTGCGCAGCAGGACTGCGAGATGACCGACATCGTCGTGGACCAGACCGTGCAGGACCCGAACATGGGCGAGCAGGTGACCAAGCAGACCATCGAGGCCATGACCCTGACGCAGACCGCGACGGCGGGGGCGAACGGCGGGGTGGACGGCGAGATGGACTATGCCGCGACGGGGGTGATGCAGACGATGGCGCTGCCGCAGGGGCCGGGCGCGCCCGCGCTGCCCATTGTGGTGACGCTGGACAGCTATGCCGTCGAGGGGACGAACACCGGCCTGCGCATGGATGCGATGCTGGCGGCCATCGCCTGGGCGGTGGCGAACCCGAGCCAGGCGATGATGACCGAGAAACGGGCCGAGATGAAGGCGATCCTGGAAGGCGGCCTGCCGCTGTTCGAGCGGATCGATGCGACGATGACGGGCACGGGCCTGAACGTCGAGACGCCCATCGGGCCGGTCAGCATTGCCTCGGTCGGGGTGGACGTGTCGATGAAGGGCGCGGTCGCCGACGGGCTGTTCCGCGAGGCGCTCCGGTTCGAGGGGGTGACGCCGCCACCGGGCGTGCTGCCGCCGTTCGTGGAACCGCTGATCCCCGAGCGGTTCTCGGTCGATTTTGCGGTGGAAAGCTTCGATGCCGGGGCGGCCGTCGGGGTTCTCTTGGGCCTGTTCGATCTGCCTGCGGGCGGCGCGCCGGGGCCTGAGTTCGAGGGCGCGCTGATGCAGGCGCTGATGCCCGACGGGTCGGTCGACATCGTGATCGCACCGGGCGAGGTGGCCAATGCGACCTATACGCTGAACTATGAGGGGCGCATGTCGGCGGGGCCGGGGATGATGCCCGTGGGCACGGCACGGGTGACGGCGACGGGGTTCGATGCCGCGATGGCGGTGCTGGACGGCGCCCCCGACGAGATGAAGCAGGGCGTCGTTCCGGCCATGGGCATGGCGCGCGGGCTGGCCAGGGAACAGCCCGACGGCAGCCTGCTGTGGGAGATCGACGCGACCGAGCCCGGTACGCTGAAGGTCAACGGGCTGGATCTGATGGGGATGCAGTGACGGGCATCACGATTGCCGAGGAAAGCCCGCTGGGGGCCGACCTCGGCCTTCTGCACGCGCGCCATACCGAGCGGATGCACGAGGATACGCCGCCCGAGAGCATCCACATGATGGATGCGGGTGCCCTGGCGGCCCCCGGCATCCGGTTCTTCGTGATGCGCGAGGGCGGGCTGGCCATCGGCATGGGTGCCTACAAGCGGCTGGCGGGCGACCATGCCGAGGTCAAGTCGATGCATGTGCTGGCCGAGATGCGCGGGCGGGGGCTGGCACGGATGCTGCTGGATCACCTGGTGGCGGCGGCGCGGGGTGACGGGATCGCGCGGCTGTCGCTGGAAACCGGGGCGCAGGCATCGTTCGCGGGTGCGCGGGCCTTTTACGAACAGGCAGGTTTCGCCTATTGCGGGCCGTTCGAGGGGTACTGCGCCGATCCGATGTCGGCCTTCATGACGCGGGAAACCTGAGCGGTAGGGTGCGTGCTTGCACGCACCCCCTGGCGTGATTGGTGCGTGCAACCACGCACCCAAACCCCGGCCATTCCCCCGCACCAGCCGCCGCTCCGCCATGCGCATCAGGGTGTCGAGGCCATAGCCGATCACCCCCATAAGGATTTTCACCA
>JBQTJI010000052.1:0-22320 GCA_052387255.1 Gemmobacter sp.
TTGGGTCGTCGGCGCGCAGGTCGCGTATTTATCTCACCCCGGGCGTGGCCGGGGGCGCCCTCCACCGCCCATCGCCCCCGCCTGCGCAAGGATACCCGCCCGGATGACGCCCAAGGCCCTCGCGCACCGCCTGCCGCTCCGCTGGCTGGGCGTGCTGCCGTTCCTGACCTTCGTCGGCCTCTTCCTGATCCTGCCCGCGCTCTACATCGTCATCGGCGCGTTCCGCAGCCCCGACGGCGGTTTCACCCTGCAGAACATCGCCAACCTCAACACGCCCACGATCCGCAACGCCTATTGGGTGTCGATCCGCGTCAGCTTCTGGTCGGCACTTCTGGGCTGTGCCATCGGGTTCGCCATGGCGGCGGCGGTGGTGTTCGGCGGGCTGCCAAAGGCGATCCGCTCGCCCCTTCTGACTTTCTCGGGCGTCGCGTCGAACTTCGCGGGCGTGCCGCTGGCCTTCGCCTTCATCGCCACCATCGGCCCGGCGGGCCTGATCACCGCCTACCTGCGCACCGAATTCGGCATCAACCTGCGCGCCTGGGGGTTCAACCTGTTCACCTCGCAGGGGCTGATCCTGACCTACCTGTTCTTCCAGGTGCCGCTGATGATCCTGATCATCACCCCCGCCCTTGACGGCCTGCGCCGCGAATGGCGCGAGGCGGCGGCGATCCTGGGGGCCACGGGCGCGCAATACTGGCGCATGGTCGCCCTGCCGATCCTCTTCCCCTCGCTTCTGGGCACATTCGCCCTTCTGTTCGCCAATTCCTTCGGCGCGGTCGCCACCGCATTCGCCCTGGCCGGGCCGCAGCTGAACATCGCGCCGATCCTGCTGTTCAGCCAGATCCGGGGCGATGTCCTGGGCAGCCCGGCGCTCGGCTATGCGCTCGCCTTCGGCATGATCGTGATCACCGGCATCGCCAACGCCATCTACATCATCCTGCGCGCCCGGTCGGAACGGTGGCTGAAATGATCAGGGCCATCGCCTGGGCCGCCTTCCTGTTCGGCACCATGATCTTCGTGCTGCCCCTGTTCGGCATGGCCGAGTTCTCGCTGTCGATGCGGCGCGGGGCCTATTCGCTGGACGCCTATGCCTCGGTCCTGTCCGACCCGCAGTTCCGCGCGACGTTCCTCTATTCCGTCGTCATGGCCCTGTTCACCATCGTCTTCGGGGTGCTTCTGGTGGTGCCGACCGCCTATTGGGTGCGCATCAAGATCCCCGAGCTTCGCCCCGTGATCGAATTCATCACCCTGCTGCCCCTGGTCATCCCCGCCATCGTCATCGTCTTCGGCTATATCCGGCTCTACAACACCTCGTCCTTCCTGCCGCTGACCGGCAGCGCCACCGGCACCAACATCCTTCTGATGTTCGGCTATGCGACCCTTGCACTGCCCTACATGTACCGCGCCGTCGACACCGGCCTGCGCACCATCGACGTCACCACCCTGACCGAGGCGGCACAGTCGCTGGGTGCCGGCTGGGGCACCATCCTGTTCCGCCTGATCCTGCCCAACGTGCTGGTGGCGGTGCTGTCCGGGGCGTTCCTGACCTTCGCCATCGTGCTGGGCGAGTTCACCATGGCGGCGCTGCTGAACCGCCCCGCCTTCGGCCCCTACCTGCAGCTGGTCGGGTCGAACAAGGCCTACGAACCCGCAGCGCTTGCCGTCATCGCCTTCGCCATCACCTGGGCCTGCATGGGGCTGATCCAGCTGGTCACGCGGTTCTCGAAACACGAAAGGGCGCGCGGCTGATGGCCTATCTCGACCTCACCCACCTGGTGAAGACCTTCGGCACCCTGCGCGTGGTCAAGGATTTCTCCCTCGGGATCGACAAGAGCGAGTTCGTGTCGCTCCTTGGCCCCTCCGGCTGCGGCAAGACCACCGTGCTGCGCATGGTCGCAGGGTTCGAGACGCCGACCGAAGGGGCCATCATCATCGACGGGCAGGACGTCACCAACCTGCGGCCCAACCAGCGCAAGATCGGCATGGTGTTCCAGGCCTATGCGCTGTTCCCCAACCTGACCGTCGCGCAGAACGTGGCCTTCGGGCTCAAGGTCGCGGGCGTCGGGCGCGAGGAAACCGAGGCCCGCGTCACCGAAATGCTGCGCCTCATCGGCCTGCCCGACAAGGGGCCGAACTATCCGTTCCAGCTTTCCGGCGGCCAGCAGCAGCGCGTGGCCCTCGCCCGCGCCCTGGCCCCCCGCCCGCGCGTGCTGCTGCTCGACGAGCCGCTCTCGGCGCTGGACGCCAAGGTGCGGGTTTCCTTGCGCAACGAGATTCGCGCCATCCAGCGCGACCTTGGCATCACCACGATCTTCGTCACGCATGACCAGGAAGAGGCGCTGTCGATCTCGGACCGGGTGGTGGTGATGAACGGCGGCATCGCCGAACAGGTCGGCACGCCCTTCCAGGTGTACAACCAGCCCTCGACCCGGTTCGTGGCGAACTTCGTCGGCACGCTGAACACCTTCGAGGCGCAGGTCCAGGACGCGGCCACCGGCACCGTCCACCTTGGCGGTGTCCCGGTCACCCTGGGCCGCCCGCTCCGCGCCGGGGGCACCATTGGTCTGGCGCTGCGCCCCGAGGCCGTCCACATGGGCCGCGTGCCGGGCCGCGAGGTGATCCTGCCCGCCACCGTGCGCGAGGTGCATTTCATGGGGTCGGTGATCCGCATCAAGGCCGAGGCGGCAGGCACCACCGTGTCGCTCGACACCTTCAACCGCCCCGGCACCCCGCCCCCCGCCGTGGGCCAGGCCGCCGAGATCAGCCTCTCGGCGCAGGACTTCATCCTGCTGGACTGAGCATGGGACGCGGACCCTTCCCCGGCCCCTTTCATCTGTTCTAAAATATCCCACGGGGGGTCCGGGGGGTGTGAAACCCCCCGGTCCTGCCGGTCATGCCACGCGCTACCGGACCATCTGCAGCGCCACCGGCCGTGCCGCCACCCCGCCCGCGACCCGCGCGATGTCGCCCGCCGTCAGCCCTGCGTCCACATACATCGCGGCAGGCGAAGCCTGGTCGATGAACCGGTCCGGCAGCGTCATCGTGCGCAACCGGCACCGCCCGTCCAGCAGCCCCGCATTCGCCATATGCTCCAGCACCGCCGCCCCGAACCCGCCGCGCGCGCCCTGTTCCACCGTGACGATCCCGGCATGGTTCCGCGCCAACGCGGCGATCAGGCCCAGATCCAGCGGCTTGGCGAACCGCGCATCGGCCACCGTGGCGCTGACCCCCGCCTCGGCCAGCCTTTCGGCGGCCAGCAGACACTCGGCCAGATGCGCCCCGAACGACAGGATCGCCACATCCGTCCCCTCGCGCAGCACCCGGCCCCGGCCGATCTCCAGCACCCGGCCCCGTTCGGGCATCTCGACACCCACGCCCTCGCCGCGCGGATAGCGGAAGGCAATCGGCCCCTCGTCATGCGCCGCCGCCGTGGCCACCATGTGCACCAGTTCGGCCTCGTCCCCCGCCGCCATCACCACCATGTTCGGCAGCGCGCTCAGATAGCCTACGTCAAAGGCCCCCGCATGGGTCGCCCCGTCCTGCCCCACCAGCCCCGCCCGGTCCACCGCGAAGCGCACGGGCAGGTTCTGCAGGGCCACGTCATGCACGATCTGGTCATAGCCGCGCTGAAGGAAACTGGAATAGATCGCCACGAAGGGCCGCATGCCGCTTGCCGCCAGCCCGGCGGCAAAGGTCACCCCGTGCTGCTCGGCGATGCCCACGTCGAACACCCGCGCGGGGAACCGCTTGGCCACGATGTCGACGCCGGTGCCCGACGGCATCGCCGCCGTGATCGCCACGATGCGCGGGTCATCGGCGGCCAGCGCGGTCAGGGTCTGCCCGAACACCGCCGTATAGGCCGGCGCGTTCGACTTGCCCTTGGCCTGCACCCCCGTCGCCACGTCGAACTTCGCCACCCCGTGATAGCGGTCGGCCGATGCCTCGGCGGGCGCATAGCCCTTGCCCTTGACGGTCAGCGCATGGATCAGCACCGGCCCCGTCGCCCGCGCCCGTGCCGCGCGCAAGGTCGCCAGCAGTTCCGGCATCGAATGGCCGTCGATGGGGCCGATGTAGGTGAACCCCAGTTCCTCGAACAGCGTCGCCCCGCCGGGGATGCCCGTCACCAGTTGCCGCGCGCGGCGGGCATGGTCGCGCAAGGGCCCCGGCAGCGCCGCCTCGAACCCGGCGGCCAGGTCGCGCAGCGTGGCCCCCGGGCCCCCCGTCTGCAACCGCGTCAGATACCGGCTCATCGCGCCCACCGGGGGGGCGATGCTCATGTCGTTGTCGTTCAGGATCACGAACAGCCGCTTGCCCAGATGCCCCGCATGGTTCATCGCCTCGTAGGCCATGCCCGCCGTGATCGCGCCGTCGCCGATCACCGCCACCGCATCGCCCGTGGCCATCCCCATCTCGCGCCCCATGGCGAACCCCAGGGCCGCCGAGATCGAGGTGCTGGAATGCGCCGCACCGAAGGGGTCGTAGTCGCTCTCGGACCGCTTGGTGAACCCCGACAGCCCGCCCTCCTGCCGCAGCGTGCGCATCCGCGCCCGCCGCCCGGTCAATATCTTGTGCGGATAGCATTGGTGGCCCACGTCCCAGATCAGCTTGTCGCGCGGCGTGTCGAACACGGCATGCACCGCGACCGTCAGTTCGCAGACGCCGAGCGACGACCCCAGATGCCCGCCGGTCTCGCTGACGACCTGGATCGTCTCGGTGCGCACCTCGTGGGCCAGGCGGCCCAGGTCGGCATCGGACAGCCTGCGCACATCGGCAGGACCCGCCACGCGGTCAAGGACAGGGGTCTCGGTCATGACGGCCTCCAGCCCCCACAGGGGGAAAAGGGGTGCCGCGTGCCGTCAGGCTGCGGCACCAGTTTCCTGTCGCCAACAGGAAGGGAACCGGGCCGTTGCGGCCCGAACCTCCGGACAGGCTATGCCCGGATGCTGGCCCGGCAGGACGAACCCGCCCCGCCGGGATTGGTCAGGCGACCTGCGTCGCCACTTCGGTCACCAGGCTGCCCATCGGATCGGGCGCTTCCTTGCTTTCGGGCGGCAACAGCAGCCCGACGCCCCAGATCGCCCAGAGCGTCAGACCGATGACGAACACGAACACCGCCGCAAAGCCCGCCCCGCGCAGCATCTGCCCCAGCACCCAGGTGCGCAGCATCGCCGCATGGCCGTCATCCCAATAGGGTTTCTCGTTCATCGCGTTTCTCCCTCAGTCCGGCGGCGCATAGCCGTGCTGCTGTGCCCAGATGTACCAGTTGTCCACCACCGTCCCCGACAAGAGGATGCCGATCCCGCCGGTCAGCGTGACCAGCACGGCAAACCACCAGGCCCAGCGGTGAATCCCCTCCATCGTGGCGTTGAACCCCATGGTCCAGCGCCAGAACAGCGCCGCCCGTTCGGATGCCGTGCCCCGGTCGAAGATCTGCTCCAGTTCGCGGTCGCCCCCGAACCGGCTGACCGCCAGGATCGTGGCCCCGTGCATCGCGAACAGCAGGGCCGATCCGTACAGGAAGGCGATGCTCAGCGCGTGGAACGGGTTGTAGAACAGGTTGCCGTGGTTCAGCGAGAACAGGTTGGTCCAATCGAGGTGCGTGAAGATGCCGTAAGGCACCGCCTCGGACCACGACCCCATCAGCACGGGGCGGATCAGGCCCAAGACCAGGAACAGCCAGATCGCGGATGCAAAGGCATAGCAGACATGCTTGCCCATCCCCAGCGCCTCGGCCCGCAGCCAGGTGCGGATCCACCAGCTAATCACGCTGATCAGCAGGAAGAACGACGCGATCAGATAGTACCCCCCCTCCCGCAGCGGCGGAAAGGTCAGCCCATAGTCCGACGACGGCGGGTCCAGCGACAGCCAGAACAGGTCGCGCATGAACACGGCGGGGTTGTAGCCCGCCTGGTCCCAGAACCAGGCCCCCACCATGAAGAACCACAGCGCGCCCGAGAACAGCGAGATCGTCCCCATCGCCCCCAGATAGACCGGCCCGATCTGCGCATTCCCGAACCAGCCCAGCAGCGTGGAAAAGCCCCCCGGTGCCGTGCGGTTCCCGACCTCGACATCCTCGACCATGCCCGCCTCGGGCAGGGCGCGGACCTGCACCTGCGTGAAGATGTTCTGGTAACTAGCCATTCACGCCTCCCTCGATCCCGGCCCACCAGGGCAATTCAAGCCACCAGTCCCACCACACCACCCACTGGTCGAACCAGATGGTGCCCGACACCACGATGCAGACCGCCGACCAGAACGCCGCGTTCAGCGCCAGAAGCAGGCCCAGACGGTGGATGCCCAGCGTGCCGACCGAATACCCGATCAGGTCGCGAAAGAACGTGTCCTCGTGGTCGGGGGTGCGCACCGTCTTGCCCTGCGCCGGATTGGCCGCCGACAGGATCAGCGCCCCGTGCAGCGCCAGCGCCAGCGCGTTGGTGAAGAAGAACGAGATGGCGATCATGTGCGCCGGATTGTAGTGAAAGTTGCCGTACTGGTAGCCGGTGTTCGACACCCAATCGAGGTGGCTGAAGATGCCATAGGGAAACCCGTAGCCCCAGGCCCCCATCAGCAGGGGCCGGATCACCACCAGCGTGACATAGGCCAGGATGGCAAATCCGAAGGCAAAGGGCACATGGTACCCCATGCCCAGCTTGTTGCAGATCTCGACCTCGCGCAGCGCCCAGCTGACAAAGGCCCCGATGGCGCAGATGGTGATCAGCTGCCACAGCCCGCCCTCCTGCAGGGGGGCAAAGGCCAGGCCATAGGATACCGGCGGGGCGTCGATCGAAATCAGGAACGGGTTCCACACCCCCTCCAGCGCCGTGCCATAGAAGATCAGGATAGTGCCCAGCGCCGCGAAGAAGAATGTCGTGACGCCGAAGAAGCCGACGAAGAAGGGGCCGACCCAGAAGTCGAACAGGTTCCCGCCGATCAGCGTGCCACCCGGCACGCGGTATTTTCGTTCGAAGCTGAGCAGTGCCATGCTTCCCTCTCCGCTTGACCGGCATCGCGCCGGGCCTGCGCCCGCCGTCCGGTTCTCTGGCCATGGATCGCCCCGTCGGTCTGGCCGTCGGGCGGGTATTCCCCCCCCTGCCCCGAGGGGACAAAGGGGGGGCCGCCGCGGCCGGGCACCTGTCCCGCCCGCGGCCCTGGAAGCGCACCCTTACTCGGCGGGTGCTGTGCCCTGTGCCGCCAACGCCCGTGCACCGCCTTCGGCGATCCAGTTGTAGCCGGGGGTCGACAAGAGCACGAGGTGGATCATCGCGGCCAGAAGGAACAGGAACACGCCCTGTGCCACGAACACGCGACGGGGATCGAAGATCAGCCAGATCTTGTAGAACTTGGACATCTCTACATTCCCCTCAGAGCCACGGACGCCAGATGTACACCGCGAAATGAGCGACAACGGCCACCACCACGAAAAGCGTGAGCCCGCTCATATACACGGAGTGCAGTTCCTGCGCCTGCTGGTCGGTAAGACCAGTGAAGCTCAGGTCGTTTCTATCAGCCATGCTACCCTCCGGATGGTAAGACTGAGGTCGCGTGCCCCACGACCGGGGTTCGGAGGGCGCATGGCCCTACCTTGTACCCGTCCCCCTGACAGGGGACGGATGGGTTGCCCGTGTCGTCAGACACGGATGATCTGTGCGGTGATCCCGCGGGCGTCCTTCAGCGCGCGGGCAATCGGCCCCTCGGCGGGCAGCCGCCCCTTGCGCAAGGGCGTGCTGGCCCAGACCGCCAGCGAGAACGGCAGCGCCATCACCAGGATCGGCGCAAAGTAGATGGCGTATTCCACCGGACCCGCGCGCCGCGCGGCTCCCCTCGGGATATCCACATGATAATCCGTCATCGTCCTCTCCCCTCTCTCATCCCTTGGTCCGTAGCGCTGCCACGGTCTCGATCACCACGCGCTCGGCCCCTGCGTCGAGCGCTGCCTTCTCCGCCGCGTCGCGCAGGGTGCGCGCCGCCGAAATCCGCGTCAGGATCGGATGCTCGGCCACGATCCGGTCCAGTTCCGCCTGCGCATCCGCATCCCAGGGGAAATCGCGGCGCAGCAGCGTCGGCGTCGCCGCCGCGCTGTCCATGTCGGTGCCCAGCGGCAGGATGTGGAACAGCGCATCGAACAGCCCGTTGCACACTTCCTGCAGCACATAGACCGCGCCCGAATAGCCCATGAACGGCGTGCCGGGATGCCGCCGGATCGCCGCCCCGGGAAACGACGCCGGGATGAACACCGGCTGCGGCCCGTGCCCGCCGCGCGTTTCCGCCAGGTACATCTTCTCGTTGATCGACCCCATCAGGATCAGCGGGCGGTCCTTGCGGACCATGGCCCGCACCGCCTCGTTGTTGGTCTTCTTGCCCGCGACGCGCGCGACCGAAAACGCACAGGGCAGCCCCAGGTCGCCTTCCAGGTAATGCTTCAGCCCCCGCGCATAGGTCTCGTTCGCGACCACCCCGAAACTGGCCGTCGCAAAGAAATCCTGCGTCACAGAACGCCACAGGTCCCACAGCGGCTTCAGCGTCGAATGCTTTTCCCTGGCGATGAACGGCTGCGGATCAAGACCCAGCAACTCGCCCAGCTTCTCCAGGAACGCCGTGGTCGAGGACAGCCCGAAGGGGGCCTGCAGGTACGGCTTGCCCAGACACTCGGCCAGTCCCCGCCCGAACTCGCGGTACATCACCACGTTGACATCGGCGTTCACCAGATGCCGCATCTCGGCCAGGTGCGCGCCCAAGGGCATCACCATGTTGACCTCGGCCCCGATCCCCTCGACCAGACGGCGGATCTCGGCCAGGTCCGACGCCATGTTGAAGGTGCCGTACATCGGCCCCAGGATGTTCACGCGGGGCTTGTCATGCGGCTGGCGCTTGGCCTCGGGCGGCATCCGGCCCTTGGTCATCCCGAACTCGGTGAAGATCCAGGTCATCGCCCGGTCGGCGCACTGCCACTGGTCCTCGTCGATGGTGCGCGGCAGGAAGCGCTGGATGTTGGTGCCCATCGGCGTCACGCCGCCGCCGATCATCTCGGCGATGCTGCCGGTGACGACCACCGCAGGCAGCGCCGGGTCCAGCGTCTTCCACGCCCGCCGCATCGACCCTTCGGTCCCCTCGCGGCCCAGTTCCTCTTCGCCCAGGCCCGTCACGACGATCGGCAACTCGTGCGGCGGCAGCGCGTCGGTATAGTGCAGCACGGACGTGACCGGCAGGTTCTCGCACCCCACCGGCCCGTCGATCACCACCTGCAGCCCCTTGACCGCGCAGAACGCATAGACCGCGCCCCAGTACCCGCCCGCCCGGTCGTGATCCTGGATCAGCATGACACCCCTCCGCAGGGGTAGGGCGCGTGCTTGCACGCACCGCCTGTGACGAGCATCGCCCTATGCATGGGTTGTGCATGGAATGTGCATGCCCCGTGCATCATATCATCTCCTCCGCCTTGGCGGCCTTGGCCGCCTTGTCCAACTTCTTCTGGTGCTGCGCGCGGAAGTCGGGGCGCAGGTTCGGCGCGCCTTCCCAGATGCCCGCCGTGTCGCCGGTGCCGACCCCTTCGAAGAACGCCTTCATGCCCTCCATCCGGTCCTTGCCCGCGATGGCCGCGTTCACCACCTGCCCCAGCGACCCCGCCCCGGCAGGCCCCATCAAGGGCCGCGCCGAGATGAGGTTCGTAAAGTAAAGCGCCGGAATCGCACGCTCTTTTGCCTTCTGCACCACCGGCGTCGTGCCGATGGCCAGGTCCGGCTGGAACGCCTCCATCGCCATCACGTCGTCTTCGAGGCTGGCGCGGAACTTCACCGTCACGCCCCGCGCCTCCAGCCACTGACGATCCCACTCGGACCACGGGCTTTTCGCGCAAGCCGTTCCCACATAAGGAATTTCCGCGCCCGACTCGATCAGCAACCGCGCCACCAGCAGTTCCGACCCCTCATACCCCGACAGCGTGATCCGCCCCTTGATCGGTGCCCCCGCAAGGGCACCCTTGATCGCAGGCAGGAACGCATTCTGCGCGGCGGCGACTTTTTCTGCCGAAATCCCATAGGCTTCGCCGATGTTCTTCAACCACTCGGCAGTGCCGTCATGCCCCACCGGAGCCGACCCCACGACAGGCCGACCCGCCGCCTGAAACTCGCGCACGGCGGCGGTGTAGAATGGATGGATCGCCGCGCAAACTCCTGAATCCAGGGCGGAATACAGCTCGCGCCATTCGCGGCACGGCACCACCGGCCCCGCCGCCAGCCCCATCGGTGCCAGCATCGCCCCGATCATCATCGGGTCCGCCGGGAACATCTCGCCCAGCAGCGCCACCGTGGGACGGTCGCCCCGCCCTTGCGCCGGGGCCTGCACCGGCCCCGCCATCACCTCGGCCCGTGCATAGGCCAGCATCGCCCCCGCCAGCACATCCTTCGCCTCGGCATGGGTCGGGATGCCGAACCCCGGAACGTCGATCCCGACGATCCGCACCCCGTTGATTTCCCTGGGCAACAGCCGCAAGGGCACGCCGCTTGCCGTCGGCACGCACAGGTTCGTCACCACCACCGCGTCATAGCGCGCGGGGTCCGCCAGTTCATGCACGGCGTCGCGGATATCCTCGAACAGCTTGCCCGTCACCAGGGTTTCAGAGTTGAACGGGACATACCCCACCGACCGCCGCGCCCCATAGAAATGCGACACGAAGGTCAGCCCGTAGACACAGCAGGCCGAACCGGACAGCACCGTCGCAACCCGCCGCATCCGCAGGCCCACGCGCAAGGACCCAAAGGCCGGACACATGGATTGTGGTTTGTCATGAGGACCTTGCGGATAGTCCTTCGCGTACTGGTCCAGCACGTCCGACTTGCCCGCCGCCCGCGCCGCCGCCTCCATCTGCCCGGCGGGCGCATGGCATCCCATCCCGTCAGCGGGCGGCGAAATCCCTGACCCCGGCAGGGCATCCGCCGCTGCCGGGGTCAGGGCCAGGTCGCCCACTGCGTCGTAACTCGTCTCGGTCACTTGCGCGACTTTCCTGAGGAAATCGCCACAAGCGCCTGATCCAGCTGAGAAAGTGCGCCCAGGTCAAGCATTGTCATACACCACTTCCAGCGATTGCTTGGGCTGGGCGAACGCCCCGCGCATGTCGTCGTCCGTCGCAGGCGTCAGCACAAAGTCTGCGCCCGTCGTCTCGGCATCGAACAGGTTCAGAAGCCCGTCCTGCGTCAGCGGCTTGGGCCGCACCGGCGGTGCGATGGCAACGGCATCGGCCAGCGTGGCAAACAGGCTGCCCCATTCGCTGCTGTAGCTGCCAACGATCTGATAGTTCGCCGATTTCTTGCGCAGGTCGTCGTTCTGCGGGATCGCGGCCAGCACCGGGATCTTCACCTCGGCCGCAAAGGCCGCCGCCTCGCCCGTGCCGTCGTCCTTGTTGATGACCAGCCCCGCGACGCCCACGTTGCCGCCCAGCTTGCGGAAATATTCGACCGCCGAGCAGACGTTGTTGGCCACATACAGGCTTTGCAGGTCGTTCGACGCGACCAGTATCACCTTCTGCGCCATGTCGCGGGCAATCGGCAGCCCGAACCCGCCGCAGACCACGTCGCCCAGGAAATCGAGCAGGACATAGTCGAAGTCCCAGTCGTGGAACCCAAGCTTTTCAAGCAGTTCGAAGCCGTGGATGATGCCCCGCCCGCCGCAGCCACGCCCCACCTCGGGCCCGCCCAGTTCCATCGCGAACACACCGCCGCGCTTGAAGCAGACATCACCGATCTTGACCTCCTCGCCCGCCAGTTTCTTGCGGGTCGAGGTTTCGATGATCGTCGGGCAGGCCTTGCCGCCGAACAGCAGTGACGTCGTGTCCGACTTGGGATCGCAGCCGATCAGCAGCACGCGCTTGCCCATCTCGGCCATCATGTGGGACAGGTTGGCCAGCGTGAACGACTTGCCGATGCCCCCCTTGCCGTAAATGGCGATGATCTGGGTCTTCTTCTTCGGCGGGCCGCTGGGAATCTCCAGCGTCGGCTCGACGGCCGCCTCGGCCCGCAGGCGCGCATCGAAATCCTTCAGGTTGGGCACTTCGGTCATGCGGCTTGGCTCCAGTCGAGGATCATCTTGAGGCAGGAAGGGTCTGTGAAGGCCGTCGTGTAAGCCTCTGGTGCAGAACGGACATCGGCGTGATGGGTGACGAGGCCGGCCAGCGACAGCGCACCGCATTCGATCAGCGCGCGGGTCGCGGTCAGGTCGTCGGGTGCCCATTCGGCAGCGATCCGGATGCGCGCCTCTTTCATGAAGGCGGGCGGGAAGGCAAAGCTGATGGCCTGGGTGTAGAACCCTGCCAGCACCACCTCGCCCCCCTTGGCGATGCGGCCGATCAGGGTGTTCAGCAGGTCGGGCGCGCCCGAGGCATCGTAGATCGCCTTGTAATCGCGGCGGGAATCGTCATCGGGGTGCAGCACCGCATAACCGTCGGCCCCGCCGTGGCGGGCAGCGTCGATTTCCCACACGGTCGGCGCAGGCCCCCCGGCGGCCAGCGTCAGGCGGGCGAGCAGCCGCCCGAGGACCCCATGGCCGACGATCAGGTCGGGCAAGGCCGTGTCGAACCCCGACAGCGCGTGCCGGGCGGTCGCGGCCAGGGCCAGCAGCGCGCCTTCGGCCCCCATCGCGGGATCGATCCGCGTGCCGCGGGCGGCGGGCGTGACGAGGTGATGCGCCGCACCGCCGAACAGGCCGCGCACGGGCATGCCGTCGCGGGGCGCAAAGCAGTTGGCACCCGGCACGAACACGCGGTCGCCCGGCCGATACCCGGTCGCAGGCCCGGCCTGCACCACCTCTCCCGCCGATTCGTAGCCGGGAACAAGGGGATAGCCCATGCCCGGAAAGGCCGGCATGGTGCCCGACCAGAACAGTTTCTCGGTCCCGGTCGAGATGCCAGACCAGTCGATGCGCACGACGACGTCGTCGGGGCCGGGATCGGTCAGCGTCAGGGCCGCCAGCCCGAGCTGCCTTGGCCCCGTCAGGATCACCCCTTGCGTCTGCATCCTCTCCCCCGCCCCATTTTCCGGGGACTCGCGGCCCTGTCTGACTGTAAGTTTAGACTGACAGGATAAACTGTCAATTGAAATAGACACATTCGGGAGGCGAAGGTGTCAGGCGCGCGTCGCCGTCACGACGCCGGTGACATAGGGGCGAAGGCCGGGGCGATGCCGGATGCCGACAAAACCCGCGTCCTGCAGCAGGCCCGCGACCTGCGCGGCCGAGCGTGTGCGCCCGGTGCCCATGGCCATGCAATAAAAGGCAAAATAGACATCCGTCGCGGGATCGGGGCGGGCGCCGCCGCCCATGGGTTCGGACACGATGACCTGTCCGCCCGGCGGCAGGGCGGCATGGACCCTGGCCAGCAGCGCGCGCACGGTCGGGTCGGCATGATCATAGAGGACACGGACGAGGGTGATCGTGTCGGCCCCCGGCGGCAGGGGATCGTCGCGAAAACTGCCGGGCACGCGTGCGATGCGGGGCGGCGGGCGAGCGTTGTCCAAGACGGCGGGCAGGTCGAACAGGGTCAGCTGCGGTGCCGGATAGGCCTCGGCCACGGCGCGCAGAAACGCGCCGGTGCCGCCGCCCACATCCATCAGGTGCCGGGTGCCCGACAAATCGACCAGGCGCAGCGTGTCTTCGGCCACCAGGGTCTGGCTGTCGGCCATCAGCGTCGAAT
The DNA here is from genome assembly GCA_052387255.1 of Gemmobacter sp. Classification (GTDB taxonomy): domain Bacteria; phylum Pseudomonadota; class Alphaproteobacteria; order Rhodobacterales; family Rhodobacteraceae; genus JBBQXK01. Next base: position 13,679 of record JBQTJI010000052.1, read on the forward strand.
AGGTCGCGGCAACGGCGGGGTCCTGTGCGGCGGCGGCCCCGAAGACATAGGGCCAGAACCGGGCGAGGTCGGGCGAGGTGCCGCCGCGCAGGAAGGCCACCGGATCGGCCAGGTCGCGGTAGAGCACGGCATGGTGGCGGACCATGCCCGACAGGCCCGGCACGCCCAGAAAGGCGGCACCCCGGCGCGACAGGGCATAGGTGTCGCCCCGGCGTTTCAGCAGGCCAAGTGCGGCCCCGGCCTGCAGCAGGATGGCCATCCGGTCGGGCGTCAGGCCCGTGGCGGGGGCCAGGGCGGCGGCGGTTTTCGGCCCCTGCGACAGCGCCGCGAACAGGTCGAGATCGACCAGCGCCAGCAGCGCCTGCGACCGGACAAACCCCTGGATCAGTTCGAAAAGTTCCGCCCCTTCGCGCGCCACGAACCGGCGCAGCAGGGGGGTGCGCGCAGCCCAGGCCTGGAACCTGCGCGACATCGCCAGCCGCTGGATCAGGCCTGGACGCCACACGGCAGGTGCCCCGGCCAGGCCCGCCATGGCGTCAGTTCCCGGCGGCGCGGGCGGGGGCCATGGGCGTCATCCGTTCGGCATAGGCGTTGACCATCGCCGCCAGCCGCGCCTCGCCGGGGCACGAGGGAATCGAGGCGATGGCCCCCGACAGGATGTCGCGCAGGTGCCGGATCGCGCCCGGCACACCCATCTGCGCGACGGCACTCGGGCGGGCATGGACGGCATCCTGCCCGGCGGGCTTGCCCAGAGTCTCGGCGTCATAGAGGGCGTCGCGCAGGTCGTCGGCCACCTGGAACGCCTCGCCGATCCGCGCGCCAAGTTCGGTCCAGGGCTCGGGGTCCTGTCCTGCCGCCTGCGCGCCCATCTGGGTCGCGGCGATGAACAGCGCACCGGTCTTGGCCCGGTGATAGGCGCGCAGATCGACGGTGGTCTCGGATTCCCATCCCTGCCCGGCGCAGATGCCCCCGGGCATGCCGCTGCGCGCGGCCAGGATGCGGATCAGGCCCAGGGCGCGGGGGGCGTCGTCGTCGGCGGTGCGGGCCAGAAGGTCGAAGGCCAGGATGATCAGGCTGTCGCCGGTCAGCACGGCCAGGGGTTCGCTGTAGGCGCGGTGGACCGTGGCCTTGCCGCGGCGGATGTCGGCATCGTCGAAACAGGGCAGGTCGTCGTGCACCAGGCTGGCGCAGTGGATCAGTTCCAGTGCTGCGGCGGCGGCATCGGTCAGGCGCGGGCGGCCGTCGCCGCAGGCGAGCGCCACCGACATCAGGATCGTGGGCCGGATGCGCGCGCCGCCCGGATTGACGGCATAGGGCAGCGCCCCCGACAGGCGCGGCGGGGCGTCGCCGCCCTGTGCCAGGCGAAGGGCGGCTGCGATGGCGGCCTCGATCCGTGTGTCCAGCGCCATGGGCGACCCCCTCATGTCCAGAAAATCTGACACCTTGCTGTAAATCATACTGGACAGTGTTCGACCCTAAGTCAACAATTCCGGCCATGACATCGGGGGGAAACACGGGCCGGCGGCGCGTCGTCGTGATCGGCGCCGGAATCGGCGGGCTGGCGGCGGCGGTGCGGCTGGCCCATGGCGGTGCGGCAGTCACGGTGGTCGAGGCCGCCCCCGGCCCGGGCGGCAAGCTGCGCACCCTGCCCTCGGCCGCCGGGCCGGTCGATGCGGGGCCGACGGTGCTGACCCTGCGGCGGGTGTTCGACGATCTGTTCGCGGCGGCGGGGACGCAGATCGAGGATCACCTGCGCCTGGTGCCGCAACCCGTGCTGGCCCGGCACTGGTGGCCCGACGGCACGAGGCTGGACCTGCATGCCGACGCCGACGCCACGGCGCAGGCGATCCGCGACTGGGCGGGGGCGCGGGCCGAGCGGGATTTCGAGCGGTTCCACGCCGCGACCGCCCGCGCCTTTGCCGCCTTCGACGGTCCGGTGATGCAAGCCCCGCGCGTGTCGCTGACGGCGGTGGCGCGGGCGGCGGTGCGGTCGCCGTCGCTGTGGCCGATGCTGGCACCCGGCATGACGCTGCACCGCTATCTGGCGCTGTCGTTCCGCGAGCCGCGCCTGCGCCAGCTGTTCGGGCGGTTCGCCACCTATGTCGGCGGCACGCCGCGCCGGTCCCCCGCCGTGCTGTCGCTGATCTGGCAGGCCGAGGCGCGGGGCGTGCATGTCGTCGAGGGCGGCATGCACCGGCTGGCCGAGGTGCTGGAGGGGCTGGCGCGGCAGGGCGGCGCGGTGTTCCGCTACAACGTCGGGGCCGAGCGCATCCTGGAACACTGGGGCCGCGTTTCGGGCGTGGCGCTGCGGGACGGCAGCACCCTGCCCGCCGAGGATGTGGTGTTCAACGGCGATCCGGCGGCGCTGGTGCAGGGGCTCTTGGGCCGGGCCGTCGCCGCCAGCGTCGCGCCGCGCCGGGTTCGCCCGCGCAGCCTGTCGGCCCGCGTCTGGGCCTTTGCGGCCCGGCCACGGGGTGCGGACCTGTCGCACCACAACGTGTTCTTCACGGACGACCCGGACGCCGAGTTCCTGCCGCTGTCGCGCGGACAGGCCCCGTCGTCCGCGTCGCATTACATCTGCGCCCAGGACCGGGGCACCGGGGGCGTGCCGCCCGCGCTGGAACGCTTCGAGGTGATCCAGAATGCGCCCGCCCAGAGTGTGCCCGCCCAGAACGCGCCTGCGACCGACGAGGAGGACAGCCGATGCCACGCGATGATGACGGCGCATTTCGCCCGCATGGGCCTGATCTTCGATCCGCCGCCGGACCCCACATCGATGACCGGCCCGCAGGGATTCGCGCGGATGTTTCCGGGATCGGGCGGGGCCATCTACGGGCTGTCGCCGCAGGGACTGACGGCCAGCTTCCGCAGGCCCGTGGCGCGGACGGTCCTGCCGGGGCTGTGGCTGGCGGGGGGGGGCGTGCATCCGGGGGCGGGGGTGCCGATGGCGGCCCTGTCGGGCCTGCACGCGGCCGAGGCGATTCTCGCCGACCCTCCTTCGCTGTCGAGGTGGGCCCAGGCGGCTATGCCTGGTGGTACGTCGACGGCGTCGCCGACGACGGGGGCCGCGCGATCTCGGTCATCGGGTTCATAGGGTCGGTCTTCTCGCCCTGGTACGCCTGGTCGGGGCGGCGGTCGCCGCAGGACCACTGCTGCATCAACGTCGCGACCTATGGCCCCGGCGGGCGCTTTGCGATGACCGACCGGGGCCGCGCGGCGCTGCGCCAGTCGCCCGACACGCTGACGATCGGACCCAGCCGGATGCACTGGACCGGCAGCAAGCTGGTGATCGAGGTGAACGAATGGGGCGCGCCGCCGCTGGTGACGCCGGTCAGGGGCACCATCGTGCTGACCCCCAGCGGCCTGAGCGACATTGAGGTGGCCCTGACGCCCGAGGGCACGCACCGTTGGCGTCCCTTCGCGCCCACGGCGCGCATCGAGGTGGACCTGAGCCAGGGGCACCGCTGGCAGGGGCACGGCTATTTCGATGCAAACTTCGGCAGCCGCGCGCTGGAGGCCGATTTCCGTACCTGGACCTGGGGCCGCTTTCCCCTGCGGTCGGGCGCGGCCTGTTTCTATGACGCGCACCGCCGCGACGGCAGCAGGCTGTCGCTGGGGCTGCACATCGCACCCGACGGCACGGCGACCGCGTTCGTGCCGCCGCCACCCGCCGCCCTGCCCCGCACCATCTGGGCGCTGCGGCGCGACACGCGGGCCGACGCAGGGTTTCGCCCGCGCCAGGTGATGGCGATGCTGAGCGCGCCGTTCTACAGCCGGTCGCTGGTCGAAACGCGGCTGAACGGCGAGACGACCACCGGCGTCCACGAGGCGCTGGACCTTGACCGCTTTGCCTCGCCGCTGCTCAAGCCGCTGCTGGCGCTGCGCGTTCCGCGCCGGGCGGGGTGGAAGCCCCCTGCCTGAGTCCCTGCCGCTTTCGTCTTTGTCCAAGTATCCCGGGGGTCCGGGGGCTGGCCCCCGGTCCTGCCGGTCACGCCCGCGCCGGCCCCCGGACACCGGGATTGAGCCGCCAGACCGACCAGTTCAGCGCCCCTGCCACCGTGACCCAGACGACATAGGGCACCATCATCAGCCCCGCGACCCAGTCCAGCCCCCAGAAGGCCAGCGTCGTCAGCACCACGAACAGCCACAGGAAAGCCATCACCACAAGCGCCGCGCCCATCCGGTACAGGCCGAAGAACACAGGCGTCCACAGCGTGTTGAACGCGATCTGCGCGCCCCAGAAGGCCAGGGCCTGCCCCGACCCCGGCAAAGGCGCGACCCGCATCGCCGCCAGCGACATCAGCAGGTACAGCGCGGTCCAGGCCACCGGGAACAGCCAGTTGGGCGGCGTCCAGGACGGTTTGGCCAGGGTCTTGTACCACTCGCCCGGCTCGAACATCGCGCCGGTGGCGGCGGCGGCCCCGCAGGCGGCCAGAAAGGTCAGAAACAGCGTCCAGTCCATCGGCGGTCCCCCGTGGCAAGCCCCCGCGATCACATAGCCGGGCTGGCCGCAGGTGCAACCGCCTTCACGCAGGTGCGGTTCCGCCGCCGCGCCGGTCGCGGTCGCGCGCCTCGAGCTGCGCCAGCACGGCCAAGAGCGCCTCGGACCGTCCGCGATGCGGCTGCGCCGTGGCCGTGGCGCGCACCAGAAAGGCCACTTCGGGACGCGGCGCACCGTGCAGCGTGGCCGCGCGCGGCACGACCGACAGCAGCGCCGCCGACAGGCCCGACTGCACCAAGAGCGCCATCTTGCGTGCCCTGGTGGTATGCGCCCGCCGCGTGATGCTGTCGTGGCCATGCGCGGCCAGGTCGCTGCCGATGGCCGCATAGATGCGCCGCGCCGCCTCGATCCCCGTGCGGCAGGACAGCGGCAGCACCGCCACCCCGTCGCGCGCATGAGCATAGAGCGTGTCGGCCTCGGCCAGAAGGCGCGCGGTCAGGCGGCGGATCGCGGGGGTGGGCGCGGGTGCGGCCAGGAACGCCTGCGCGTCGATCCCTTCCTCGGCCAGCCAGTCCGTGGGCAGGTACAGCCGCCCGGCGCGCGCATCCTCGCCCACGTCGCGGGCGATGTTGGTCAGTTGCATCGCGAGGCCGAGGTCGCAGGCACGCGCCAGGGCATCGGCGTCGCGTACCCGCATGAGGACGCACATCATCGCACCGACCGCCGCCGCCACCCGCGCGGAATAGTCCAGCACCCCCGACAGCGTGGCATAGCGCCGACCGGCGGCGTCCCAGGCCAGCCCCTCCAGCAGCGCCTCGGGCAGGGCAAGGGGCATGGCATAGTCCTGCACCACGGCGGCAAAGGCGCGGTCGGCGGCGGCGTTGCGGGGGCGTCCCGCATAGACCAGGTCCAGCCGTTCGCGCAAGGACAGCACGGCGCGGGTCTTGTCGCTGCCCTCGTCCACCGCATCGTCGGCCAGTCGGCAGAAGGCATAGAGCGCCAGGGCCGGATCGCGCACGCGGGCGGGCAGCAGGCGGGATGCGGTGTGGAACGACAGCGATCCGGCGCGGATCGCGGCGCGGCAGTGGTCCATGTCGGCGGGGTCGATCATGCAGCGGACTCTTTCAGTTGTGCCGCTTCCCAGGCCTTATAAGAAACAAGCTGCCCTCTGACCTGCCACTCAATCGTTCCGTTGGAAGTTCGCCCAAGAACAGTTGCGGCGGCGGCACTTGGACTTGAGAAAGCGTAGTTCTCTGCAAAGGTGGCCTTATCGCCGTCGACGCGGATTACACCCGACTCGACGAGTTGCGCGTGCAGCAAACGATAGTTCGCAGTCTCAGTACCTTCCCACGATGCGCGCGCATCCGAGCCTTGCAATACGACGAACTCACCGTCACTAAGTCGGGCTGTGGCAGTTAGGTGGTGTTTCTTCGAAACAAGCTCAAAAACTGGATCGCCGGGGACTGCGGCTGCCACGACCTGCTGTGAACGGCGCGTCCGCTTGAGAAACACATCTACTCGCAGGGCTGGCAGCACCAACAAGACATTTTCAAGAAATGCCTCCATGTTCGCCGTCGCCGCTTCGGAAAGACCGCTCCGGGTCGGCGTATTGCGGTTGTCGAGTTCGGCATTGCCGACGTCCATGGCCTCTTCTACAAGCCGAGACTCTAGATACTTGACGTGCGCCTTGTTGAGCGTGTTGGCCGAGGAAACGATCAGAACCGCTCGATCCCACCAGTCTTTCTGCACGTCATGTGATCGGATACGATGGGCAATATCCTCTGCCTCACCGATGTAAATCCTCGGCTTGCTCTCCACCTCACCCAAAAGAATGTAGACGCCGGTGTAAGCCGCCTCTGGTCTAATGATCGCCTCGCGGATGCGCGTCCGAGGCGCGTAGAGGACGTGCCCCGTCCAGTTGAAAATCTCTGCTGTCAGCATTCCTGTCGGATCGCCGTCGATGAAAAACAGTTCCAAGGACCGACCGACTGTCTTCATTCAGCCGCTACCCTCAGTCCCGGCACCACTGTTTGAGACCCATGCCCCAGCCCCGTGGCCGCGTCGGGCACCAGCTTGCCCAGCACCTCGGCACTGGCGACGACCCCCGGCAGCCCGGCACCGGGATGCGTGCCAGCCCCCACCAGGTACAGGCCGGGCAGTTCCTCGGACACGTTGTGGGGGCGGAACCAGGCGGATTGCAGGATGCGCGGCTCGATCGAAAATCCCGAACCGTAGGGCGACAGATAGCGGTCGCGGAACGTCTCGGGCGTGAAGACCAGGCTTTCGCCCAGATGCGCGGACAGGCCGGGCAGCAGCCGGTCCTCGAGCAGCGCCTGCATCTTCCGGCGGTAGGGTTCGGCCTCGGTCGCCCAGTCGACGCCACCGTGCCCGAGGTGCGGCACCGGCGACAGGGCATAGAACGTGTCGTCCCCCTCGGGTGCGGCTGACGGGTCGGTGACGGTGGGGCGGTGGACGTACAGGCTCATGTCATCGGCCAGGCGGCCCCGGATGAAGATGTCGCGGATGTGGTCGCGGTAGCGGGGGCCGACGGCGATGGTGTGGTGGCCGACGCCGGGCCACAGGCCGCGCGTGCCCCTGGTGCCGAAGTACCACACGAACAGCCCCATCGACCAGCGCGACCGGCCGAGCCGCGCCGTGGTCCACCGTCGGCGCGGCCGGTTGCGCAAAAGCCGGTCATAGGTATGGCCCGCATCGGCGTTCGACACCACGATGTCGGCGGGAAGGATCCGCCCGTCCGCCAGCCGCACCCCGCGCGCGCGTCCGCCCTGCACCAGCACCTCGTCCGCCTCGGCCCCCATCTCGATCCGCCCGCCCTGCCCCTCGACCACGCGGGCCATGGCGGCGGCGATGGCGGCGACGCCGCCCATCGCATAATGGACGCCGAAGGCCTTCTCCAGATGGTTCACCAGGATGTACATCGAGGTGACGTGGAACGGGTCGCCGCCGATGAACAGCGGATGGAACGACAGCGCAAAGCGCAGCCGCGCATCCCGCACGCGCAGTGCGGCATGGGCATGGACCGACCGGTCGGCCCGCAGCGCCGCAAAACGCGGCAGCACCTTTACCAGGTCGAGGAACCGGTGCATCGGGCGGCGGCCCAGATCCTCGTACCCGAATTCATAGCGCGCCAGGCTGTCGCGCAGGAACCGGTCGTAGCCGGCCAGGTCACCGGGCGACAGGCGCGCCACCTCGGCCCGCATCGCGGCCTCGTCCTGGCGCGCGGTGAAATGCGATCCGTCCGGCCACTCGATGCGGTAGAACGGGTCCATGGGCCGAAGGTCCACGTCCGCGTCGAAGTCGCGCCCGCAGGCCGCCCACAGGTCGCGCAAGCCCTGCGGCACGGTGACGATGGTGGGGCCGAGGTCGAAGCGGTGCCCACCCTGGATGATCGCCGAACCGCGCCCGCCGGGGCTGTCCAGCCGGTCGACCACGGTCACGGACCAGCCCTTGGCCCCCAGCCGCATGGCCGCAGCCAACCCCCCGATCCCGGCCCCGATCACCACGGCGCGGGAACCTTCTGGGGGGGAAGCGGCAGCACGATCTGTCAGCATGGGCGAAGGATGAACTGTCCAGTCAGATTTACAACCGGCCCCGCAAGAGCGCTGCAGGGGGCATTTGGCTGCAAACCACTTTGCATCACCGGCAAATCCTGTCAATCTGGCGTGACAGTTTTCGGATGCCCTTCTGCATGACCACCGTGACCCTGACCCTGTTCCGTTTCCCCTCGGTCGCCCGCAGGCTGTGGGTCTTCGGGCAGATGGCCCTGGCCCGGCCCGCGATGGCCCGCATGCCCGAGGCCCGGTTCTGGAAGCTGTGCGGATCGGGCACGGGCGAGGGGTTCACCCCCCGCCCCAACTGGTCGGTCTGGGCGATCCTGGTGGCCTGGCCCGACCTTGACACCGCGCGCGACCGGGTGGCGCATGCCCCCGTCTTTCGCCGCTGGCGCGCCAGGGCCGACGAAAGCTGGACGATCTATATGGCCCCCGTTGCGGTCCGGGGCGAATGGTCGCGGCGGCAGCCCTTTGCGGTCACGGCAGCGAATGCGCCTGCGCCAGGGGACGCGGGTGATGCCCCCACACCCCCAACCACTCCCCCCGGGGGGGAGGGGGGGGCGGCGGAGCGGGGCGGCGCAACCCAGGCCCGCCCGGCCCAAGCGGCACCCCACCCCGGGGCGCAGGCC